>NZ_JARVRS010000001.1:624888-1249777 GCF_030209575.1 Leifsonia sp. fls2-241-R2A-40a
CCGGCAGGGTGCGCACCGGGCCGAGCTGACCGGCCGACCCGTAGGTCGAGAGCGCGAGCGCCGGGTAGCCCATCGCCGAGAGGGTGGATGCGGCCAGCACCCCCGTCTCGATGTCCGGCTCGGTGCCGTCGAAGACCAGGAGCGCCGGTCTCGGCGCACCGACCGCCCTCGACGGCTCGAAGTAGTCGCCGGTGATCCCGTCGTCGAAGACCGCGCGTGACGGGGCGACGGACGACAGGCCGACCCGATGCAGCCGCCGGGCGGCGATCCGCCGACCGTCGATGACCGCATCCACGTCGACGGTGACCGTCGCGCCTCCCCACTGCTGGGGCGAGGTGGCCTGCTCCCCGTGGTCGCCCAGCAGCGACCAGAACAGCCCCATCCCGTCCGCCCCGGAGAACGGCGCCTCGACCGGCACCTCGCGGTCGAGGTCCACCACGCCCGATGACGGCACGACATAGGCGGCCTGGGAGCTCCACGTCCCGCCCGACGTGCCGTCGGGCGCTTGCGGTCGCGCGGTCGCGCGGATGGTGACGCGGCCGCCCGGCGGGAGCGACACCAGGCGCAGGTGCACCGGTTGCCAGATGCGGCTCGGCTCCTCACTCACCTCGAGGCGTGGACCGCCTGCGCCGGGCGGCCCGCTGCATCCCACCAGCGCGCCCAGCGCCAGTGCGAGCAGTGCGGCCGCCAGCTTCCGTCTCATGGTCGGACCGCCCCGGTCAGCTTCCCGAGCACGAGCTGCCAGAAGGCGGTCCGGGCGGTCTCGGTCGCCTGAGCAGTGGCCGGCGGGAGGTCGCTGAGCCCGATGGGGAGCAGCGGCGGCGTGGTGATGTCGTGGCCGGCGTTCTGGGCGTAGAGGAACGCATCCCCGTCCTCCTCGCCGCGCGCCGACTCCCCCGCCCTGGTCCAGTCGCAGGCCGTCGGCAGCAGCCGGTCCGCCGTGCCGCACGCCAGCACGAGCGGTCCCGAGATGCGCTGCAGCGGGAGGATGTCCGTCCCGGCGATCGTGCGCTCGGGGTTCGCGCACGGCAGAGGGCGGCCGTGCTGGATCAGCAGCGGGCTGCCCGCAGCGGACGTGCACTGCAGCGCGGTCGCCCCCGTTGCCGCGAACGCCCCGTGGATGCGGTCGGGATCGTTGGCGGCGAACCACAGCGCCAGGGATGACGCCCGGCCCGTGCCGTAGACGAAGATCCTGTCCTCGTCGACGATGGGCAGCGACGAGAACCAGCTGAGCGCCGAATCGAAGGTCTCGACCGAGAGCGCCGCGGAGCCCGGGATCTGCCCGGCGGGAACGAACGCGGGCAGGACGAGGACGGGGAACCCGGCGGAGGCGATCATCCGCGCGGCGAAGGCGCCGGAGGCGCCCCCGTCGTCGCCGTCGATGAGGATGACGCCCGGCCGCAGGTCGACCGGTGTCGGCACCGAGTCGACGAGCCGCCCCACCCGTGCCGTCGGCGCGAACCCGGACGCCTCCGGGTCGCCCGTCGCCTGAACATCGCTGCCCAGCACATCCCGATCGGTGGTCCCCGCCGCCAGCGGCGCGCGATGCAGCTGCGCCGACGCGACCTGGCGCCCCTCCTGCTCCGCCGAGAAGCGGACGTCGAACGCCCCGAACGCCCACTGCGCCTCCAGTTGCTGCTGGCTCAGCGAGGGTCCCTTCAGGCTCCACAGCAGCCCAGCGCCGTCGGGCGACGGATAGGGGGCCGCCAGCGGCTCCTGCGCCCACAGCCGGATCCGGCCGTTCGCCGGGACGTCGTACACCGCGCGGGACGACCACGCACCCGCAGGGGTCGTGACGCGGGCGGTGAGCACGACGGTCTCCGCCGGTTGCAGACCCGCGACTTGGATGGCGACCGGCTCGGTGGTCCGGTCGGCGAACCGGCTGAAGACGAAGCGCGCCCCACCGCCGGCCGCGCCCGCGCAGGCCGAGAGCAGCAGTGCGATGATCGCACCGACGACGGTCAGCCCGAGGGCGCGACGCCTCTGCCTGGAGCCGCGCGTCACTCGAGCACCGCCCTCAGGATGGCGCGGCCGACCGCGTTCCAGAAGTCGATGCGCGCCTGCTCGGTGGGCTGTCCGCCGACGGCCGGAAGCGCGAGCGGCAGCCCGGGAGGGACGGACACCGCATGGGTGGCTCCGGCCGCGTAGATCGTCGCATCCCCCGTCCGCGGACCGCGGGTCGCGGCGAGCGCCCGCTGCCAGGCGCACGCATCCCGGAGCACCTCGTCCCGGAGTCCGCACGCCAGGACCACCGGGCCGGCGACACCGTCGATGGGAGGGATGAACGACGGCACCACGGTCCCCGCGTCCGACAGGCACGGCAGGCCCGACGCGTTCTCGAACGCGGGAGCGACGCGGGCCGCGGGCAGGCAGAGCAGCGCAGGGCTGCCCCCCGCCACGAACAGCCCGTGGACGAACGACGGGAAGCGGGTGGCCGCCCAGAGCGCCAGCTGCTCCGCGACACCGGTGCCGTAGACGAAGACGCGGTCGTGCTGGATGTCCGGGCGCTGCGCCAGCCAGTCGAACACGGCCTGCACCGTGGTGTCCGAGATGATGCCGGTGGAGCGGATGCCGTCGGCGGCCGGGGCGACGGGGATGCGCAGGACCGACGCCCCGAAGGCGGCGATCAGGGGCCCCGCGTAGTCCGCCGACGCGCCGGGAGAGGGGTCGTCGAACATGAGCACGGCGGGCACCTGCGGGCGCTCGAGGCTCGCGGCGCTGTAGAACGTGCCGAGCGGCACATCCTCGTGGGTCTGGTGGGGCAGCCGCGGGTCGATGGCCGGCCGCAGGTCGCGCGTGTAGATGGTGCGCACGGACAGCGACGCGGCGAGCCCGGAGAGGTCGAAGCGACGGGAGGCGACCACGCGCTCGCCGTCCGACGCGGTCAGCGTGAGGTGGATCGCGTCGAACATCCACTGCCGGGCCGCCGTCGGCTCCGAGAGCTGGGGCCCGCGCAACGACCAGAACAGTCCAGCCGAGTCCGCCTCGGCGAACGGCGCCAACTGGGGACGCGCGCGGGCGAGGTCGAGGGTGCCGGAGGCGGGCACGGTGTACATCGCGGCCGACGTCCAGGTGCCGTGCGCTGTCGAGAGGAGGGAGCGCAGTCGCAGGTGGGCGCCCGGCTCGACCCCGACCAGTTGCAGGGGCGCCGGCCACAGCACCGCGCTGTAGCGCACCAGCGGCGGCGTCACGAATCGCGGACCGCCGTCGCCCACAGCGGTGCCGCAGCCGGTCAGCGCCGCGGTCGCCAGCAGCACCACCGCGAGGGCGGAGGCGAGGGTGCGGCCGAGGCGCGCGCGCGAGGCAGCTCGCGGCATCCCCTGCCGTCCGTCCTCGCCGCGCCGTCGCCGCATGGCCTCTGCTCCCGTCAGCCTCCGGTCGTGCCGGCGGTCGCTCCCGCCCGCACGGTCGCACCGACCGCCTGAAGCGACTGCCGGGCGATCTCCAGCTCCTCGTTGGTCGGGACGACGAGCACCGTGACCGCGGAGTCGTCAGCGGAGATGACCCGCGCCTCCCGCGAGCCGCTCGCGTTGCGCTCCGGGTCGAGCCGGATGCCGAGCACCTCGAGACCCGTCAGCACCTCCGCCCGGAGCGCGGCGTCGTTCTCGCCGACCCCGGCCGTGAAGGTGAGGACGTCCAGTCCGCCGAGCAGCGCGGTGTACGCGCCGATGTAGTGCTTCAGGCGGTGGACGGTCACATCCAGCGCCAGTCGCGCGGAGTCGTCGCCAGCGCCCGCCGCCTTCCGGACATCCCGCATGTCGCCGCGTCCGGAGAGGCCCAGCAGCCCGCTCCGCCGGTTGAGCAGCTCGTCGAGCTCAGCGGTGGAGAGGTGCGCGCGACGGGCCAGGTGGATGAGCACAGCCGGGTCGAGGTCGCCCGAGCGCGTGCCCATCACCAGTCCCTCGAGCGGCGTCAAGCCCATGGAGGTGTCGACGGAGCGGCCGCCGTCGACGGCGCACGCCGACGCTCCATTGCCGAGGTGCAGCACGATCTGCCGCAGGTCGCCCAGCGGCCGCTCGAGGAAGTCGGCCGCCGTCTCCGACACGTACTTGTGCGAGGTCCCGTGGAAGCCATAGCGGCGGACGCGATGGCGTTCGGCCAGGCCCGCATCGATGGCGTAGGTGTACGCCTCCGGCGCGAGCGTCTGATGGAAGGCGGTGTCGAAGACCGCGACGTGCGGCACCTCGGGGAAGGCCTTCTGCGCCGCGCGGATGCCCTCGAGGTTCGCCGGGTTGTGCAGCGGAGCCAGGTCGGAGAGGTCCTCGATGTTGATCTCGACCAGCGGCGTGATGATCGTCGGCTCGAAGAAGCGCTTGCCGCCGTGGACCACCCGGTGGCCGACCGCATCCAGCGGGTTCTCGTCGAGGCTCGGCCCCTCCGCGGCGAAGGCGTCGAGCATGGCCCGGAACCCGGCCGTGTGATCGGGGATCTCGAGCGTGCGCTCGGAGGTGCCGCCGGGACCGCGATGCGAGGTGCGGCCGTTCGGCTCGCCGATCCGCTCCACGAGCCCCGAGGCGAGCGACTCGCCGGTCTCGCTGTCGATCAGCTGGTACTTGAACGACGACGAGCCGCTGTTGACGACCAGGACGGCGCTCATGAGAGGGCCGCCTGGATCGCGGTGATGGCCACCGTGTCGACGATGTCGTCCACGGTCGCGCCGCGTGACAGGTCGTTGATCGGCTTGCGCAGGCCCTGCAGCACCGGCCCGATCGCGACGGCGCCTGCACTCCGCTGCACCGCCTTGTAGGTGTTGTTGCCGGTGTTGAGGTCCGGGAAGATGAACACGGTCGCTCGCCCGGCCACGTCCGATCCGGGCATCTTCGCCGCGCCGACGGCCGCATCCGCCGCCGCGTCGTACTGGATGGGACCGGCCACCGCCAGTTCCGGGGCGCGCTCGCGCACCAGTTCCGTCGCGATGCGCACCTTCTCCACGTCGGCGCCCGCGCCCGAGTCGCCGGTCGAGTACGAGAGCATCGCGACCCGTGGCTCGATGCCGAACTGGTCGGCCGTCTTCGCGGACGAGATGGCGATGTCGGCAAGCTGCTCGGAGGTCGGATCGGGGATGACGGCGCAGTCGCCGTAGACGAGCACCCGGTCCGCGAGCGCCATCAGGAACACGCTGGAGACGACGGAGACGCCCGGCGTGGTCTTGATGATCTCGAACGCCGGGCGGATGGTGTGCGCCGTCGTGTGCGCGGCGCCCGACACCATCCCGTCGGCGAGTCCCAGGTGGACCATCATGGTGCCGAAGTAGGAGGCGTCGGTGACGGTGTCGGAGGCCTGGTCGAGCGTGATCCCCTTGTGAGCGCGCAGGCGGGCGTACTCCTCGGCGAACCGCAGGCGCAGCACGTCGTCGAAGGGGCTGATCACCTCGGCCCCCGAGAGGTCGAGGCCCAGCTCGATCGCGCGGGAGCGCACCTCGAACGGCTCGCCCAGGATCGTCAGGTCGGCGACCCCGCGCGCGAGCAGGGTATGGGCGGCGCGCAGGATGCGGTCGTCCTCGCCCTCCGGCAGCACGATGTGCTTCTTCGCAGCACGGGCCCGCTCGATCAGGTCGTACTCGAACATGAGCGGGGTGACGACGTCGTGGCGCGAGACATTGAGCCGCGCGAGCAGGGCGGCCGCATCCACATGCCGTTCGAACAGCGCGAGCGCGGTGTCGTACTTGCGCTGCGAGTCGGCGGCCAGCCGGCCACGGGCGTGGGTGATGCGGACGACCGTCTCGTACGTGTCGAGACCGGTCCGCACGATCGGCAGCGGCGAGCGCAGGCCTGCGAGCAGCCGCTGAATCGGCTCGGGGAGGTCGAACCCGCCGCTGAGCACGACGCCCGCGATGGAGGGGAACGTGCCCGCCGCGTTCGCCATGAGCACCGCGAGCAGCACCTCCGTCCGATCGCCCGGAACGACCACAACGGCGCCGTCGACCAGGCGCGGGAGCACGTTGTTCATGGACATGCCGGCGACGACGACGCCCAGCGCTTCGCGTGTCAGGAGCGCCTCCTCGCCGGCCAGCAGCGTCGCTCCGGTCTCCTCCATGATCGAGCGGATGCTCGGCGCGACCAGGAAGGGGTCCTCCGGGATCGCCCACACCGGCGGCCGGTCCGCACTGCCCGCAGCCTCGGCAGCAGCACCGACGACGGAGCCGACCGCGGCGACGATCTCGTCGAGCATCCCGCTGTCGGCCCGGTTGGCGATGACCGCGAGCAGGCTCGCGTGCTCCGCGCGCAGCTCGGCGACGGCGATCTCGGCGAGCTGACGCAGCTCCTCCGCCGACCGCGGATCGGCCTGGCCGAGGCGCTCGCCGAAGCCCTGTCCGATCCGTCCGCCGAGCACGAGGAGCGCCGGCGCCCCCAGGTTCGCGGCGATCCGTGCGTTGTACCCGAGCTCGGTGGGGCTGCCGACGTCGGTGTAGTCGGAGCCGAGGATCACGACCGTGTCGCAGCGCGACTCCACCGCCCGGAAGCGCCGCACGATCTCGCCGAGCGCCGCATCCGCGTCGGCGTGGACGTCCTCGTAGGTGACGCCGAGCGCCTCCTCGTAGGTGATGTCGGCCGTGTTGCGCTGCAGCAGCAGTTCGAGCACGTAGTCCCGCTCGTCCGTCGATCGCGCGATCGGGCGGAAGACGCCGACCCGGCCCACCGAGTGGCGCAGCGACTCCAGGACGCCCAGCGCGACCGTCGACTTACCGGTGTGACCTTCGGCGGAGGTGATGTAGATGGAGCGCGCCACGTCAGCCGATCCGCTCGATCGCCGGCACGGCGTAGCGGCCGTCCACGACCTCATCGCCGGGCAGGTACAGGCGCAGGATGGGGCGGAAGCCGCCCGCGGGCGCCGGCAGCCAGTTGGCGGCGGCCTTCTCGTCGGTCGGTCGGGTGGCGCTCATCGTGATGGTCAGTCCTCCGTCGTCGTCGTACACGAGCCCCTCCGTCCGGTCCCCCACCGAGTAGCGGTCGATGGGGTTGCGGACGAGGTAGTAGTGCGGCAGGTCGTACATCGTCAGCGACCAGAACGCGCCGACCGGCGGCGTGGGGCTCAGCCGCAGCCGGTAGGTGTGCGCGCCGTCCAACGGCTCGCCATCCGCATCCTCGTACGTCATGATGTACGCCGCCTCATAGGCGTGGTTGCCCCACAGGCCGCCCAGAGCCGCGGCGGCGCGGTGCGCGTAGCGCGTGCGCGGGTCGATCAGCTTCCACTCGGGCGCATCGATGGCGCCCACCTCGAAGAAGTCGAGGTTGTAGTCGAAGACGTGCAGGTTCACCAGCCAGTGGTCGACCAGAGTGCCGGAGGTGCGGAGAGCCGATTCGAGGGCCTCCTTGCCGAGCGCGTAGCCGGTGCCGAGCGCCTCGCGGACGCCGTCCGGCTGCTCGGCGACCGTGTACGGACTCACCAGACCGAGCGGAGCGTACGACTCGAGCGCCTCGCGGTCGCGCTCCGCCGGAGGGAACGCCTGCGACCACACCCGCAGCTTCTCGAAGAAGTCGAGCGCCTCGTCCTGCCCGGCGGAGACGGCGGGAACGCCCTCAGGTGGCGCGAACGTCTCGTTGACCGGGGTCAGGGTGAGCGCGTCTTGGAGTTCATGCACCGCCGGAAGGTCGGCTTCTCCATCGACCGCCCAGCGGCCGACGATCGTCGCCACCCGCGTGGGGAACCGGATCACCGGGACGTCGGGGCTGTGCTCGGGGTCCTCGACCGCGCCCGGGGGGAGCAGGAGGAACTCCCCCGCGCCGCCGCCGGTCGCACGGGTGCCGACATACGCGAAGTTGTTCGTCCAGGCGTCGACGAACTGGAGGACGTAGTAGCGGTCACCGGCCTCGGGCACGGACAGCCGGATCGGCCCGACGCCGAGGTCGACCTGCGCGATGGAGTACACCGTGTCGTTATTGATGGAGACGAACTCGTCCTCCGGGCCGGCCAGCGTGCGCGCGTGCCCGAACGCGTTGTACGGGGTGGGAGGCACCTCTCCGATGCCCTGCTCGGTGAAACGGACGACCTGCTCCAGGTCGAACACCAGCGGAAAGCCGACGACGTAGGCCTCAGTCGCCAGTTCGGTCAACTGCTCGGTCACGGCTGCACCCCGTCCATCGATCCACGGAAGACACGGATCATTCTACAGGCCGTAGAAGTCCCGGCCCCGCTGGCCACAATATACGCGGCGAGTGCGACACCCGGGTGGACACGAAAAAGACTCCCCACGCACCCGCCAGAGCCCGGTTACCCTTGCTGCGTTTCCGCCCTGGGGGAGTTGGCCTGGATGGCGCCACGTGGGGAGCCGGGAACCAGTGTAGCGGGTGAGGCCGGGAGCCGCGTGCGCGAAGGCCCCCGGCGATCCAGTACGATATTGGGAGCCGCCGGCCGCGAATGCGGAAGGCGTGCCCTGGAGAATTCGCCTAGTGGCCTATGGCGCACGCTTGGAAAGCGTGTTGGGTGCAAGCCCTCGGGGGTTCGAATCCCCCATTCTCCGCCAAATTCCCCAGTGACCGAAGGCCCCGAGCTCCGCCTGACCGTGCGGAGTCGGGGCCTTTGCTCTGACGCCGACCCCGCTCATCCGGACGGGAACGCGCGCTTGAAGCGCTGGATCTGCAGCGCGGCGGCCGCGGCGAACAGAATGACGCCGACGACCACACCCACGAGGACGGCGACCGGGGTGGTGGCGCCCGCGGCACCGGTGAAGATCGCGACGCCGGAGCCGCCGACGGCCGCGTTCACCGCGCCGACCATGCTGGCCATGGTTCCCACGACCCACCGCCGCGACGATCGCATGCCGAGCATGTCGTACGCATCGGAGGCATCATCCCCGGTCGAGACGAAGAACGGGGGCGCGGCGGGGTGGACGCCGGCGTAATAGCGGCGGATGCGCGCCATCGCGCGCAGCGCCCGGAGGTTCTCGATCGCCGTGTCGATGAGCCGGGCGATCGTGAACCAGCCGAGCACGAACACGGTCGTCAGTGCGGCCCCGGCAAAGGGCAGGAACAGGTCGGTCGACGCACCCGAGACGAAACCGAGCGAGACGAGCGCGCTGGACAGCGTCACGAGGTAGAGCGACGACCGGCTGCTGGACTCGCTGATCGACGCGTTCGATGCGCCCTGCAACACGAAGTACTCGGTGTTCAGCACGCCGAGGAACTGCGATTCGTCCGCCCTCTCGTCGCTCATGGTCACACCCTACGACTCGGGAGGCCGGCAGCCCGCTCATCCCCGCTGGCGCAAGGCCTACTGCAGCGGTCACTCCCCCGAATCACCCTTTACATCCACAGCCCCTCAGGTGATATCGTCCCAAGCACACAGGCGGGGTGAGGGCGCACGGCAGTACGGCCGATCGCGAATAATCCCCCTCGGTGCTTCCATGAGCATCGGGCGAGCAGACGGATCCTTGCGATCCTGCCTGTGTCATGCCCCGGCAGGGTCCACTCTCAAACGGAGACCTCGTGTCGACTACTGCCACTGCGGGCGGCTGCCCGTTTATTGACCCGGAAAGCCTGTTCCAGGACCTCGCTGCCGCGCGACAGCACGCCGGGCTGCCCTGTTCGGATACCTTCGAGGCTCGGATGGTGACGCGCTACGACGACATCGTCGAAGCGCTTCACGACCCCGGGACTTTCTCGTCGACGCCAGTGGTGCCGGAGCTGCCCTCGCCGTGGAGGGAGCGGTTCGACGGTCGTGTTCCCAGCCGCGGCACCCTGATCGGACTGGACAACCCGGACCATGATCGTTTGCGCGCGAGCGTGAACACCTTCTTCGTCCCCCGGCGGTTGGCGCGGTACGAGCCGTGGATCCGGGACGAGGCGCATCGGATGATCGACGGCTTCGTCGGGGATGGCGAAGCGGACCTGAAGACGGCGTTCGCTCTGCCCCTCCCCTTGAAGGTGATCGCTCACGTCGTCGGCCTCGACGCGGAGCGATCCGAGTGGATCGGCGCGGCTCTGGGCTTCTTCCTCGGCCCTCGCGACCTGTACCACTCGGGCACTCCTGAGGAGAAGGCGGAGCGGCTTCTCGAGCTGCACGACTACATCCTGCAGGTGATGGCGGAGCGGAAGCGCGACCGTCGTGACGATCTCATCAGCCACGTCTGGAATGAGCGCGAGGCCGGCCTGGAGATGACGGACTTCGAGATGCTCTCGATGTTTCCGGGGCTGATGCTGGCGGGCCACGAGACCTCGTCCAACCTCATCTGCACCGCGCTGCTGAATCTGTTGCCCGACCAGGGCCGGTGGGAGCAGGCGCAGCGGGACGACGCGTCGCGGGCGGAGGCGTTGGAAGAGCTGTTCCGGTTCGAATCCGCCATCACCGGCATGAAACGACTGGTGACCCAGGACACGGTGCTGGGCGGGGTCCGTCTGACCGCGGGCGAGCAGGTGTTCCTCGCGTACGCGTCCGGTTCGCGCGACGCAGCGCGATTCGCTCACCCGGACTCGCTCGACCTCGAGCGCACGTGGGCGGTCCCCCATCTCGGCTTCGGACAGGGAGTGCACGCGTGCCTCGGCGCGCCACTCGCACGCTTGCTCCTCCGCGTCGAGCTCGATGTGCTGCACGAGCGCCTGCACGACCTGCGACTCGCGGTGTCGCCCCCGGAGGTCGAGCACACGGTGGTGAGCGAAGGGCGCGGCATCGTGGCCCTGCCGCTCCGTTGGACGCCGGAGCCGGTTGTCCGCCAGGAGCCGTCCCCGACCTGGCAACCCGCCGAGCGGGAGGAACCCGTGACGACACAGCCGATCGTAGAGACACGCGCTGTGGTCGTCACGGGCCGTCGAGCGCTGACCGAGGACGTCGTCGAGCTCGTCCTCGCTGCGGATGACGGCGACGCGCTCCCGGCCTGGGAGGCGGGAGCGCACATCGATCTCGAACTCCCCGACGGCGCGCTGCGCCAGTATTCACTGTGCGGCCGGCCCAGCGACCGCGAGCTGCGAATCGCGGTCCTCCTCGAGAAGGCCGGCCGCGGCGGGTCACGCCAGGTTCACGATGCCGTGCGAATCGGCGACCGGTTGCGCATCCGCGGACCACGGAACCACTTCAGACTCCGCCCGGCATCGTTCGCGCTCTTCGTCGCGGGCGGCATCGGGATCACACCCCTGCTGCCGATGATCGACGAGCTGCAACGACGCGGCACCGACTGGCGGTTGCTGTTCCTCGGACGTGATCGACGGCGCATGCCCTACTTGGACGAGTTGCTCGATCAGTACGGGCATCAGGTGTACGCCTGGCCGAGTGCAGAGCGCGGCCGATACGACCTCGACGACATCTGGCGCAGGATGCCCGCAGGCGAGACGGCGGTCTACGCCTGCGGCCCGGAGCAGCTGCTCGCCGCCCTCGAAGAGTCCGCCCGGCGGAACGGTACCGAGAATCGGCTCGTCGTGGAGCGGTTCGCGGCTCAGCGCGTAGACCACCAGCCGAACAGGCCCGTGGAAGTCGTGCTGGCTCGCCGTCGGCGAACCGTGACGATCGACGCGGACGAGAGCATCCTGGATGGGCTCAACCGAGTCGGCGCGAACATCCTCTCCACCTGTCGCGAGGGCACGTGCGGCACCTGCGAAGTGCGCGTCCTCGAGGGAGTGCCGGAACATCGGGACTCGGTCCTCAGCCTCGAGGAACGTCTCGCCAACGCCTCGATGATGACGTGCGTCTCTCGATGCCGGGGCAATCGGCTCGTGCTCGATGTCTAGCCCGGGTCACCGAGGAGCGCCCGCACGGCGCCGCATCACTCGGTGAGGTGTTCGAGCCGGAATCCCACCTTCAGGGTCACTTGGAAGTGCGCCACGCGTCCATCCTCCACTTCCCCGCGGGTGTCGGTCACTTCGAACCAGTCGATGTCGCGGATCGTCTGCGACGCCCGCTCGATCCCGTTGCGTATCGCCGCATCGGTTCCCTCGGGCGACGTGCCCACGATCTCGATCACTCGGTATGTGCGGTTCGTCACGACTCGCTCCCACCACTCGTTCTGCCTCCGGCTGGGATCAGTCTGCCGCGCGACAGGCAGCGCCGCTAGACGCCCGAGCGTGCCCTTGTCACAGGCGATACCGCTGTGGAATGCTGGCGTCCGTGATCCTCTAGCAGCGATTCCCCTCCTCCCCACGACCGTGGGTGAGTCGATCGATCCTGCCAACGAAGAGGAATTCATGTCATCTACAGAGCACACCATCAGCGCGCCCGGATTCACTATCGAGCCGCTCGTCGTCCCGGACAGCGTCGACGCGGCGGATGCCGCGGACTTCATCGCGATGGCCGCGGTGAGGAGCAGCGTCGAAGCGGAGCAGCGCGGGGATGCATCGGCCGAGGTCATGACCGCGGCCGACCTGCTGCCCGCGTGGAAGGACCCGTCACGGCAGATGACCGGAGTCGTCGCCAAGGTCGACGGGCGCGTGGTCGCCCGGGCGAACCTGGCGCTTCCCGTCGGGGCCAGCGAGTGCTGGGGCGCGGTGTCCGTCCTCCCGGGGTTCCGAGGGCGCGGCATCGGCTCGGCGCTGTACGACCGGCTCGAGCGCATGGCGCGGGATGCCGGGCGCACGACCATCCAGAACCAGACGACGTTCCCCGCGGGCACGGAGGGCCCCACCCTCCCGGCGCCGACGGGGTTCGGTTCCGTGCCGCTCGCCCTCGGGTCGACCCGGTTCCTGCAGCGTCAGGGGTTCTCGCTCGAACAGGTGGGTCGCGTCAGCGCGCTGCCCCTGCCGCTCGATGCCGCTGCGTTCTCCGCCCGCATGGAGGTGGCGGTGGCGGCAGCCTCCGGCTACCGGACGGTCTCCTGGCAGCGACGCACACCCGAGGAGTGGCTCGAGGCGCTCGCCCTGCTGCACACCAGGATGAGCACCGACGCACCCAACGCGGGCATGCAGCAGACGGAAGACGTCTGGACGGTCGAACGGGTCCGGGAGTTCGACGACCTGTGGGCGGACAGCCCCCGCACCGCGCTCACCACCATCGCGGTCGAAGAGGCGACGGGAGAGGCCGCCGGGTTCACGCAGCTCGAGGTGCCCGCCGAGCCGGACCGCCCGGCCGAGCAGACGGACACGCTGGTGCTGCGCGAGCACCGCGGACGCCGGCTCGGGATGCTGATGAAACTCACCAACCTGCGCCGACTCACGGCCCTGTTCCCCGCCTGGCGGAGCGTGGAGACGGTGAACGCCGAGGAGAACCGCCCCATGCTCGACGTCAACGAGTCGATCGGCTTCACCGCGGTCGCCTACGTAGCGGGGTGGCGCAAGGACATAGGAGCGGGGACCACGGGTATGGAGTGATCGCCGCCGTCCGGACGACCGTTGCGGCCACGGGCCGGGCGTGGTTGCATCACCCGCGTACCCCGGGGAGGAACGAGCATGAGCAGAGACGACATCCTGACCGCGGATGGTGCCCATCCACTCTTCATCCTGGCGATGGACCACCGCGATTCGCTGGTGAAGCACGTCTACGGCATCGACGGCGAACCGACCGCGGACGACGATCGGCGCATCGCCGCGGACAAGCTGGCGGTGTTCCAGGGAGCTGCGGCTGCGCGCGACCGTCTGCCTGCGGGACGGCCCGGCGTCCTCGTCGACGAACGGTATGGCGCGGAGGTGGCACGAGCCGCACGCGACGCGGGCTTTGCACTCATCATGCCGATCGAGCGTTCGGGTCAGGACTTCTTCCGGCTCGAGTACGGCGACTTCGACTCGACCGAGTGGCTCGACCGCCTGGCCGCGTTCGCTCCGGACGCGGCCAAGGTGCTCGTCAGAGACAATCCCGGTTTCGACAGCGAGCAGAGACGACTGCAGCAGGACCATCTCGCGCAGGTGAGCACCCGTCTTCGTGAGGCCGGCATCCCCCTGATCATCGAGCTGCTCGTCCCTGACGCCGCGCCGCACCCGGCCGACGACTACGACGATGCCGTCCGCCCGGGGCTCACCGTCGACCTCCTCCGCGAATTCCGTGCGCACGGGGTGGAGCCGGACATCTGGAAGCTGGAGGGGTACGACGCCTCTCGCGACGCCGCTCTCGTGTCCGAGACGGCCCGGGAAGGCGGCCGGTCCCACGTCCGCTGCATCGTTCTGGGACGCGACTCGGACGAGCAGCACCTGGATCGCTGGCTGCGGGTCGCTGCGCCGGTCGACGGGTTCGTCGGCTATGCGATCGGCCGCAGCATCTGGGAGCAGCCGCTCACCGACGAGCTCGCCGGCCGGATCGACCGCAGCGAACTGCAGCGCAGGGTCGGAGAGTCCTACGTCCATTACTCGGGCGTCTACGCGAACGCTGCGCATGTTCGGGATGCGAACCCGGCGGGGGCGACAGCCTGACAAGAGTCTGAGCGTGGCTGGACCGTCCCGGCGAAGCGGTCTACCGTCCGACATCGGTCTATGCCGCTCCTTGCATGCACCGCGGAAGGAATGTCTTGTCCCTCAGCCTGTCCTCGTCCCCCCAGCTCAGCGCACGGTTCTCGCCGGACGCGACCGGAGAGCTGATCGTCGACGGCGTCCGCGAGGACTTCGTGGAGGAGAGCACGCAACGCGTGCGGGAGGCGGTGCTCGGCCGGGTGGGGGAGATCGCCGCTGCGGCGGGCAGGCCCGTGCGGTTGACGGTCTCCGACGAGGAGGGCGACTGGCTGCTCGCCGTGCAGCCGGACGGCAGCATCGTGGATGAGGAGGCGCTGTCCGCAGGTCCCGAACCGGAGCACGTCCCCGCACTCTTCCGGGCGGCTCCTCCCCTGGAGGTGCTCCCGGACGACGCTCCCCCGCAGAACGCTTCGCGCGAGGCCCCCGCCCGGGAGTCGTTCCTCCGGGTCGAGCGCACGCGCCCCGACCGCGCCCGGCAGGGGATGCGAGGCGCCCTCGCACGCGCCGGCGTCCCTCTCGGGCCGTCGGCGGCGGAGTTGCGCGAGCGCGCCGAGCTGGATGCGGTGAGCCGCCACTGGGCAGGCCCGCGCACCATCGCGATCGTCAACGGCAAGGGCGGCGCCAACAAGACGCCGACCACGGCGCTCCTGTCGGCCGTGTTCGCGCGCAACGGCGGCTCCGGCGTGCTCGCCTGGGACAACAACGAGACCCGCGGGACGCTCGGCTGGCGCACCGAGAAGGACGACCACGACGCGACGGTCCAGTCACTGCTTCCCGCGACGGACGTCCTCATGTCGGCAGGCGCGCGCACGGCTGACATCGGGCACTACATGCACCACCAGAACGCGGACAAGTACGACGTGCTCCGGTCGAACCCGACGATGCTCGCCACGGAGCAGCGCATCTCGAGCGCCGACTTCGACCGTCTCCACGCCGTCGCCACCAAGTTCTACCGGCTCGTCATCATCGACAGCGGCAACGACGAGTCGGCCGAACGATGGCTGCGGATGATCGACCACACCGACCAGCTCGTCATCGCGACCACCGCGCTCGGCGAGCACGCGGAAGCCGGGGCCCTGCTCCTCGAGGCACTGATGCAGCGGGATGCGCATTCTGCCCGGCTGGCGCGCGAAGCCGTCGTCATCGTCTCCCAGTCCGAGCGCACCGGACCGGCGTCCGAGGTGCGGAGGGTGGCGACGGGCTTCGAGCCGCTCGCCCGGCGCGCGGTGACCATCCCATTCGACCCGGAGATGCACGGCGGCCGGCTGTCGTTCGAGTCGCTCGCGCCGCGCACCCGTCGCGCCTGGCTGCATGCGGCCGCCGCCGTCGCCGAGGGTCTCTGACATGTTCGCTAAGCGGTGGTGAAGGAGAATCGGTCGGCACCTCTCCTGCGTTGGCGCACCCCGATCCCACGCGAGACCGCGCACGACAACCGCAGGCCCAGCGGCGCACCCCGCGAACGGGTGTCCCCCAAAATGCCGCTACCGCCCCGGCTCGGGATCGGTCAGGCTCATTGGGTGAGCGAGGCGACTGACGTGGACAGGGATGCGGGATCGACCCGCGAGACCGTCCTGCGTCCGCACCGCCACCTGTTCCTCCGCGGCATCATCGCGGTCCTCGCCCTCACCACTCCGGTCTTCGCCGTCCTCTACTGGCTGACCATCCCGACGCAGGCCTGGCCGTTCGTCCTCGTCGCGCACCTGATCGTGATCGCGGCCACCGTCGTCGGCGTCACCTCGTTTTTGAGCACCACGATCACTCTGGGGCCGGGAGGTGTGCGCGAGCGCGGATTCTTCGGGCGCACGGTGCGCGTCGGACCGGGCGAGGCCGGAGCGGCCATTCTGGTGAAGGTGTACGAGGGCAGCACCCTCGATGTCCTCCCGCAGTTCTTCGTCGCGTCCCGCCAGGGCCGGCTCCTCATCCGGATGCGCGGCCAGTTCTGGTCCGAGGACGACATGGAGCGCGTGGCGGAGGAGCTCGACATCCCCGTGACCCGCCCCGAAGAGCCGATGACGCCGAACCAGCTGCGCCGCACCTGGCCGCGCCTGATGTACTGGTTCGAGCGCTTCCCCTTCGGCCGCTGACCGCCTCAGCGCTGCGAGCGTGCCAGGATGGCCGCGTGACCACGCGCGCCGATGCCGAGCCGCTCAGCAAAGGGCTCCTCACGCCTGTGCGGGAAGTCCCCGGTGCGGGCGCTCCCGTGAGGATCGTGAGGCGGGCACCCACCGGGCGGGCCGCCGCCTTCGTGCGGCACTACTGGCTGCCGCGCTGGGATCTCACGCTCACGGGGCCGCTTCGTCAGGACGTGCTGGAGTATCCGACGGCGAACCTCGTGGTCGAGCGCAGAGCCGCAGCGCTGCATCGCGCGCACCGCGGGATGAGTTCCCGCGTGCTCGAGGATCGTGGATGGGCGTTCGGCGTGCTCCTGAATCCTGGAGTCGCACGCGGCTGGACCGGCGTAACCGTGCGGAGCCTGCCGTGGATCCTCCCGCTGGAGCGACTGGTCGTGCCGGGCACTGCCGCCATGCGGGAGCAGGTCCGGGAGCGGATGGAGGCCGGCGACGACGCCAGCGCCGTGGAGGCCTTCGAGGCGTGGCTGGATGGGCTGCCCGAGCCTGACGATGACGCGCGGCTCGTGGACCGGATCGTCGCAGCGGTCGAGGCCGACCGTGAACTCCTGCGCGTCGAACAGCTGGCGGACCGCTTCGGCGTGGGCGTCCGTCACCTGCAGCGCCTGGTCGCCGGCCACATCGGCTTCGGGCCGAAGTGGCTGATCCAGCGCTACCGGCTGCAGGAGGCGGCCGCCGCCCTGCGCACGGCTGGGGCGCCGTCGCTCGCGCAGCTCGCGGCGGAGCTGGGCTACGCCGACCAGGCCCACTTCAGCCGCGAGTTCCGGGCGGTCATCGGCTCCACCCCCGGCGGCTATGCTGCGGCGGAGCGACCGCGGTGATCGAGCAGGATGCGCTGCTCGCGCCGTGGCGCGAGCGCTGGGGCCTCGAGGCCGACGGCGAGGCCTTGACCACAGCATCGAGCGTTCTGCAGCCGGTTCGCCGCGGACACGATCGGCTCTTCCTCAAGCTGGCCGCCTCGCCGGAGGAGCGCGCCGGGAACGCGGTGTTGACCTGGTGGCGCGGGCACGGGGCCGCCGCCGTGCTCGAATCCGACGAGAACGCGGTGCTGGTGGAGCGAGCGATGGGAGGCGGCGACCTGGCCGAGCTCGCCAGGAGCGGACCCGACGGAGACGACGGAGCGACGCGCATCCTGTGCAGGACCGGGACGACCGTGCACGGGACGTTCGACCGGCCGCGCCCGGACGGGCTGTTCAGTCTGCGGCGATGGTTTCGCGACCTCCTCGACCGCGCAGCATCCCCCTCCAGCGCGGACGGTCTCTTCGCGGATGCCGCGGCCGTCGCCGACGACCTGCTGGCGCACCCGGCCGGTGATGTCGTGCTGCACGGCGACCTCCACCACGGCAACGTGCTCGACTTCGGCGAGCGCGGGTGGCTGGCGATCGACCCGAAGCCGGTGCACGGCGACCCCGGGTTCGACGTGGCGAACATCCTGTGCAATCCGGATCCGCAGGTGGCGTTGCGTGCCGACCGGCTCGAGCGCACGGTCGCGGTGATCGCCCAGGAGACCGGGATGACGCCCCAGCGGGTCCTCCAGTGGGGGCTCGCCTGGGGCGCCCTGTCGGCGACCTGGGCTGCTCTGGACGGCGCGCCGACCGGGTCCTCGGGTGCGGCGGGTGCCGCCGCGGGAGTCGCTCGGCGCGCGAGGGCGCTGCTCGCGCCCTGAGGCCGGGGGCGAGCGTCGCGGCCTACTTGTACGGCGCCCACTCCTCGAGGTCGTACTCGAGTTCGACACCGTCGTAGTGGCGCACGACCCACGTGCGGCCGTCGCCGCCGACGAACTGTCCGCGCGCCGTCTCGGCTATCCACCCGTCGCCGCTGTGGCGCCAGCGGACCATGCCGACATGCTCGCGAAGACGCGGCAGGTGCGGCGGATGCAGGTACTCGTCGTCGGACATGATCACAACCGTCCCCTCGATCACGGTCAGAGCCCCATCTGTCTACCGCACGCGGGTCGCCGCTAACAGGGGTGATTTCCGTTCACCGGCGCCGGCGTGTGCCGAAGATGCCCTCCACCACGCTGCCCAGGATGTCGCGTGTGGCTTTCGATCCGAGCACCTGCTCCAGCACGGTCTTGTCCGCGCGGGACGACGAGCGGCGCGCGGTCGTGCGCGGCGCCGTCTGGCGGAGGATGCGCTCGTACTCCTTCTGCGCCTGGCGCTGGGCCGCATCCTGGGCTTTCGCGTCGGCTTTGGCCTGCGCGTCGGCCTGCTTCGCCGCCGCGGCCGCCGCTTTCGCTGCCTCGGCGTCCGCCTGCGCCTTCGCCGCTGCCGCCGCCGCTGCGTCCAGCTTCCGGCCCAGCATCTCCCGGGCGGAGTCGCGGTCGAGCGGGGTGCCGTACTTCGCCTGCAACGGGGAGGCGGCGATCGTCGCCTCCACCTGCTGGTCGGGCGCGGGCGACATGGAACCCTGGGGCGCCCGGAGGCGCGTCCAGGCGACCGGGGTCGGCGCACCCTTCTCGTTCATGACGGTCACGATCGCCTCGCCGGTGCCGAGCGACTGGAGCACCTGCGCGAGGTCGTAGCCGGAGGTCGGATAGGTGGACACAGTGGCCTTCAGCGCCTTCGCGTCGTCGGGCGTGAACGCACGCAGCTGATGCTGGACGCGCGAACCCAGCTGCGCGAGCACGTCGGAGGGCACGTCCTTCGGCGTCTGAGTGACGAAGAAGATGCCGACGCCCTTCGACCGGATCAGCCGGACGGTCTGCGTGATGGAGGCGAGGAAATCCTTCGACGCGTCGCGGAACAGCAGATGCGCCTCGTCGAAGAAGAACACGAGCTTCGGTTTGTCGAGGTCGCCCACCTCCGGCAGGTCGTTGAAGAGGTCGGCCAGCAGCCACATGAGGAACGTCGAGAACAGAGCCGGCTTGTCCTGGACTCCCGGGACCTCCAGCAGACTGACGACGCCGGTGCCGTCGGGTGCCAGCCGGAGGAACTCGGCCGTGTCGATCTCGGGCTCGCCGAAGAACGCGTCGGCCCCCTGATCGGCGAAGGCGATCAGTTCGCGAAGGATCACGCCGACAGTCGCGCCGGACAGGCCGCCGAGGCCGGCGAGTTCCTGTTTGCCTTCGTCGCCGGAGAGATAGGTGAGCACGGCGCGCAGATCGCCAAGGTCGAGCAGCGGCAGACCAGCCTGCTCCGCGTAGTGGAAGACGAGGCCGAGGCTCGACTCCTGCGTCTCGTTCAACCCCAGCACCTTGGACAGCAGCAGGGGGCCGAAGCCGGCGATCGTGGCGCGGACCGGGATGCCGCGGCCGACGCCGCCCAGGGAGAAGAACTCGGTGGTCGCTGCGTGCGGGGCCCAGTCCTGTCCGATGCCGCGGGTGCGTTCGAGCAGCTTGTCGCTCGACGCGCCCGGCGTTGCGATGCCGGACAGGTCTCCCTTGATGTCGGCGGCGAAGACCGGGACGCCCGCAGCGGCCAGCTGCTCGGCGAGCACCTGCAGCGTCTTGGTCTTGCCGGTTCCGGTCGCGCCGGCGACCAGACCGTGCCGGTTGGTCATCCCGATCGGGATGCGGATGGGGACGTCGGCCAGGGGGTCTCCGTTGACGAGCGCACCCAGCTCGAGCACGGCGCCGTCGAACGAGTACCCGGTGCGCACCGCATCCACCTCGGCCGCATCGAGGGGGCCGTTCGGGGATGCGGTGGGCGCGGTCGGAGCCGGCGCCGTCGCCGCAGCAGCCGCCCGCGCCGCCTCGGCTCGCGCCGCCTCCGCCTGCGCCTCGGCCGCGGCCGACGCCTCCTGCGCCTTCCGGACGGCTTCCGCCGCCTCGGCCTGCAACCGTTCCGCCTCATCCGCCGCGGCCGCAGCCGCCGCCTGCGCCTTCGCCAGCGCGTCCGCGTCGCTCATGCGGGCAACTCTACTGACGGGCCGAACGGGCCAGGAAGAACGGATGCGGTTCTATCGCCTCCAGCGCCAGACGGTGAGCGAGCGGCGTCCACACGATGACCGCGACACCCGCGCCGAGGATGAGTCCGCCGACCGTGTCGCTGATCCAGTGGGCACCGAGATAGGTGCGGCTGGCGGCCATCAGCACCGCCCAGGCGACGCCGATCACCCACACCCACACCCGGGGGAAGAGGATGCCGAGCACCACGACCATGGTCGCCGCATTCGCCGTATGCCCGGACGGGAATGAACCGGTATCGGCGTGCACGAGGATCTCCGTCGGCCGGGCCCGGTCGACCGTGTGCTTCAACAGCTGCACCAGCGCCACCGACACGATGCTCGCGATCGCGAAGAACGCCGCCCCCCAGGGCCTGCGGAATGCGAGCAGCAGCAGGAAGATCAGCAACGGGACCACGAACGAGCCGATGATGCCGCCGCCGGCGTAGTTGAAGAACAGGGCGGGGCCGAGCCACAGCGGGGAGCGGTGCTCGACGATCTCGCCCATCCACTCGGTGTCGAGCGCGAACGGCTCCTTCGGCCGGAGCGCGATGATCACGCCGAGGACCACCACCACGACGACCCCCACGGATGCCGCGACGACGGGCCAGCGGCGCGTGACGCGCGCGGCGCCGGCGACATCGTGGCCCTCGGCCTCCTCGGGCGGGACGGCGGGCTGTGGAGCGCTCATGCCGTCAAGGTACCCGCGGCGGCATGCGCGGCCAAGGGAGTGCTCAGTGCGCGAGTTCGGGAACCGTACGCGGACGGACGACGAGCCAGAGCGAGGCGATCGAGATCAGCGCGCAGATCGCCATCACCGTGGCCATCGGGACGGCGCTGCCCACGCCGAGGATTCCGACGACCGGGGAGACGATGCCCGCGATACCGAAGTTGAGCGCTCCGAGAAGGCTGGCGGCCGTCCCCGCTTCGTGACCGTGTCCGGCGAGGGCGAGCACCTGGACGCACGGGAAGCCGAAGCCGCAGGCTGCGATGAAGAACCAGAGCGGGATGACGATGCCCCAGAGCCCGACGTGCGACTGGTCGAGCACCACGATCGTCGCCGACGACAGGAACATCACGATCGTGGAGCACGCGAGGATCCACTGCGGTCCGACGTACTTGGTCAGCCGCGCCGCCGACTGCACGCCGATGATGATGCCGATCGAGTTCACGGCGAACAGCAGGCCGTACTGCTGAGCGTTGAACCGGTAGATCTCCTGGAAGATGAACGAGCTCGACGACAGGTACGAGAACAGGCCGGTGAAGTTCGCAGCGCCGACGATCGCGATGCCGACGAAGACCCGGTCGCTGAGCACCGACCGGTACCGCTGTCCGACCGTGGAATGCCCGGCGTCGTGGCGGCGCTCCTTCGGCAGGGTCTCGACGATCCACAGGGCGACGCACACGATCACGAAGAGTCCGTACGCCGCGAGGACCAGGAAGATCCCCCGCCAGGGCATCACCAGCAGCAGTGTGGAGCCGAGCACCGGCGCCAGCACCGGCGCGAGGCCGTTGACGAGCGCGAGGCGGCTGAGCATTCGCACCAGCGGGCGTCCGCCGAAGAGGTCGCGGACCATGGCCATGGCGACGACACCGCCGGCCGCGGCGCCGATGCCCTGCAGGGCGCGGGCGACCCCGAGGAGTTCGACGTTCGGAGCGATCGCGGCGGCGAGGCACGCAATGATGTGGACGCCCGTGGCGACCATGAGCGGGAGGCGCCGGCCGATCTTGTCCGACCACGGACCGACCAGCAGCTGGCCGACGCCGAAACCGATCGTCGTCGCGGTCAGGGTCAGCTGGATGGCGGCGGTCGACACGCTGAAGTCGTTCTGCAGGGTGGGGAGCGCCGGCAGGTACGTGTCGATGGTGAACGGCCCGAGTGCGGTGAGCGCGCCGAGGATGAGGATGTAGGCGAGGCGCTGGCGGCCGGAGAGCGCGTCTCCGGGATGCACGACGGTGGTCACGAAAGGGGTCCTTGGCAGGTCGAGGGGCGAGGGAGGGCCGCGCCCGCCGTCGGACGCTGGGGCACCGCTTCAGTGAGCGGTGCGGGAGCCTGCATCGAATCGATTCGATTAACGGGCTACAACCAATCCTAGCGGCTGATACCCCGAAATGTGAACGTGCGCATTCGTAATACGGTCATGACGCGGGCGACGCCAGGAGCGGACCGAACGCCAGCTCCGCTGCTCCGATCATCAGGATGTCGGACCCCAGTTCCGCACGGACGATCGACAGTCCCTCCCCGCCGGCCAGCGCCTGCTGCGACACGAGGCGCGGAAGGCGCTCGGGATCCAGCGCATGCAGGGCCCCGAGGAAGCCGCCCAGTACGATCCGCTGCGGATCGAAGACATTGGTGGCGGTGCGGAGTGCGGTCGCGAGGAAGCCGAGCTGGCGGTCCACCTCCCCCACCACTGCCGGGTCACCGGCGGCGACGGCCGCGGTCAGAGCGCGTTCGAGCTCCTCCGGATCGGCCGCGCGCATCCCGAGCACCCCTAGGAGCGCGCTCTGGCTGACCTCCGTCTCCAGGCAGCCGATAGCGCCGCAGTGACAGCGCACACCGGCCGAGTTGACGAGGGTGTGCCCGAGCTCGCCGGCGTAACCGTTGATGCCGGTCAGCGGAGAACCGCTGACGATGACCCCCGCGCCGATGCCCGAAGCGCCGCCGTTCAGGTACACCAGCTCGCTGGTCCCCCGGCCTGCGCCGAACAGCCGCTCGGCGTTGGCGCCGAGGCTGGCGTCGTTGGCGGCGAGGACCGGATACCCGGTCGCCGCCGCGAGCTCCGCCGCGAACGGCTCCTCCGCCCACTCCAGGTGCGGAGCGAGACGGACCACCCCGTCTGCGGCGCGCACGAGCCCAGGAACGGCGACGCCGATGCCGACCACCCGCGTCGCCTCGGCGAGCGCCGGGCGCAACCCGTCGATGACGGCCGTCGCGATCGTCACGGCCTCGGCCGCGGTCGGGATGCGCTTGGTCGGGTACCGCACCCGGCGCTGCACCGTCGCATCCAAGCCGACGACGGCCACGGTGATGGCGTCGATCTCCGGGTTGAGCGCGAGCGCGACGACCCGGCCGTCGGGAGCGACGAGCGGCGACGGACGGCCGACGCGGTTGCTGAGGGCGGGTTCCCGTTCCTGAACCAGCCGGAGATCGACGAGCTCGCCCACCAGCGCTCCGACGGTCGACCGGTTCAGCCCGGTCGCCTGCGTGAGCGCGGAGCGCGCCAGCGGTCCCTCCCGGTGCACGAGCCCGAGGATGGTGGCGAGGTTGTGCCGTCGCACCGTGTCGAGGTTCGTCCCCGTCGTCCTGCTGTCCATTTTCCCGTAACTGTACCGTCGGGCGGCACTAGCCGACCGGTCACCACGTCTCGGGACGCGCCCCCAGAGGAACCGGCGCCGGGCGCTCGACGGTCGAGGTCAGCTCCACCACCGTGTGCGTGGACCCCGCGCGGACGACCGCTTCCATGATCTCGAGCACATGGAAGGCCAGGTCGCCGGAGGCCCGATGCAGCCGCCCGGTCTCGATGGCATGCGCCATGTCCGCCAAGCCGTAGCCGCGGCCCGCGTCCGCATAGCCCGCGGCGACCGGCACATCCCGGAACTCGCGGTCGTCGGCGGTCGCCAGCTGCACCGTGTCCGAGAACATGTTCGGATCCGGGACGGCGAGCGTGCCGGCCGTTCCGTAGACCTCGAACTTCGGGGTGCGGCTCGCCCAGACCTCGAACGACACCGTGACGGTGGAGATGACGCCGGACGCGTGCTCCAGGATGGCCGTGACGTGCGTATCCACCTCGACCGGGATCACCGAGCCGGCGAGCGGACCGGTCGCGACCGTCCGCTCCCGCGTCGACCGCCCGGTCGCGCCGGACACGCGCACGACCGGCCCGAAGAAGGTGACGAGGCTCGTCAGGTAGTACGGGCCCATGTCGAAGAGCGGCCCTCCGCCGGGCTGGTAGTAGAACGCGGGCGCCGGATGCCACAGCTCGTGCCCGGGTGCGGTCCACGCGACCGCGGCGGCGACCGGGTCGCCGATCCGCCCGGCGTCCAGAAGCGATAGCGCCGTCTGGATGCCCGTCCCGAGCACCGTGTCGGGCGCGCTGCCGACGCGGAGGCCGAGAGCGGCGGCTCGATCCAGCACGGGACGCCCTTCCGCGGTGGACAGCGCGAGCGGCTTCTCGCCGTACACGTGCTTGCCCGCCGCCAGAGCGCGCAGCGCGATGTCGGCGTGCGCCTTCGGGATGGTCAGGTTGAGCACCGCATCCAACCGGTCGTCGGCGAGCAGATCGTCGACCGACAGCGCGACGACGCCCTGCTCGTCGGCGACGGCCGACGCGCGGTCGAGGTCGAGGTCGGCGACCGCGGTCAGGCGCAGGTTCGGCAGCTGCGGGAAGTGCTCGAAGTACTGCCGGCTGATCACGCCGACACCGATGACGCCGATATTCAGCGGGACGCCCACAGCAGCCCCCTCTCGATGATGGTGCGCACCGGCTGGCTCTCGACGATCTCGAGCCGGTGGCCCGGCGCCGAGACGAAGATCCGGCCTTCGCCCCACTGGCGCGTCCAGATCGCCGGCGAGGTGACCGGGCGGTTCCAGGCGTCCCAGGGGCGGACCTCCTGCGTGGTCGTCGCGAGCACGTCGTTGTACTCGTCGCTCAGCACCCAGTACTGCTCGGTGACGAGGTCGAAGTCCGCTATCCCCTCGGTGATCGGATGCGCCTTCCCGTACTCGGTGATGTGCACGGTGTACGGGATGTAGTTGTCCGACTGGTCGCCGACGCGCTCGGCCGGATCCTTGCCCGCGTGGTGGGCGAACTGTCCGCCGATCATGTGGAGGTAGTCCGCGTTGTCGCGGTAGGAGTCGGCGATGCCGCCGTGCCAGCCCGCCATGCCGGTGCCGTTCAGCACCGCGCGCTGGAGACCGCGGAACTCCTCGGGCGCGATGGTGTTCATGGTGTTCACCTGGACGATCAGGTCCACGGTGTTCATGAACGCCTCGTCGGCGTACACGGCGGTGCCCTCCTCGATCCGTACGTCGTAGCCGTTGTCCCGCAGGAACGGGACGAACGACTCCGTGGTCTCGACGGGCATGTGCCCATCCCACCCTCCGCGGACGATCAATGCCTGCTTGCTCATGCTTCCTTCCTCAGCCCGCGAGCACAGGATTGATGCCCTCGGATCGGTCTTTTTCGCGACGTTTTTCCTGTGCTCGGCGGCGGCGTCCGGCGTCGGCGGCGGGTCAGGGGATGGGGGTCCAGGCGCTGCCGGACGCGGCGCTGCGCTCGACGGCGTCGAGCACGCGCTGGATGTGGAGGCCGTCGGCGAACGACGGCTCGGGGTCGGTGCCCTCGCCGATGGCGGTCACGAAGTCGACGACCTCGTGACTGAACGCGTGCTCGTAGCCGATCGCGTGCCCGGTCGGCCACCAGTTCGCCATGTAGGGATGCTGGGGCTCGGTGACGATGATGCGCGTGAAGCCCTGCTCTCCGGCCGGCGCCGTGGCATCGTAGAACTCCAGCTCGTTCATCTCCTCGAGGTCGAAGGCGATGGCTCCGCGCGATCCGCTCAGCTCGATCCGTAGGGCGTTCTTCCGTCCGGTCGCGTAGCGGGTGGCCTCGAACGCACCGATCGCGCCGTTCGCGGCCCCGCCCTCCAGTCGCGCCGTGAACCAGGCGGCATCGTCGACGGTCACCCGGCCGCGCTCGGCGGACGCGGTGCCAGAGAGTCCGACGCCCTCGCCCAGGAGCGGGCGCTCCTCGACGAACGTCGCCAGCGTCCCGGACACGCCGCTCAGCAGCGAGCCGGTGAGGTGCTCGACGAGGTCGACGGCGTGCGCGCCGATGTCGCCGAGCGAGCCGGAGCCCGCGGACGCCTTGTCGAGCCGCCAGGTCATCGGGCCGTCCTCGTCGCGGAGCCAGTCCTGGAGGTAGAGCGCACGCACCTGGCGGATGACGCCGAGGCGGCCCTGCTCGACCAGCGACCGCGCGAAACCGATGGCGGGGACGCGACGGTAGCTGAAGCCGACCATCGAGCGGATGCCGCGGGCGGCGGCGCGCTCGGCCGCCGCGGTCATCGCCTCCGCCTCGGCGACGGTGTTGGCGAGCGGCTTCTCGCAGAGCACGTGTTTGCCGGCGTCGAGCGCGGCGATCGCGATCTCCGCGTGGCTGTCGCCGGGGGTGCAGATGTCGATCACGTCGATGTCCGGGTCGTCCACCGCGGCGCGCCAGTCCGTCTCGGCGCGCAGCCAGCCGAACCGGCGGCGGGCGTCTTCGACCCGGGAGGCGTCCCGCCCCACGATCACGGACATGACGGGTTCGGCGGGCAGGTCGAAGAACCGCGGCGCGGTGCGCCAGCCCTGCGAGTGGGCGGCGCCCATGAACCCGTAGCCGATCATCGCGACCCGGAGCTGCGGCTTGTCGTCGGTCATCATCGTCCTTCGTGTCGTGGTCCCTTGGTGACGCTAGTTCGCGCTCCGCGAGGCGGGCAAGTTTCCCCTGATGGTTGGAAAACTTTCGTCAGAGTGCCGGCGCGGCCGTCGAAGCGCGCTCCACCAGAGCGGTGGCGAGCTCCAGCCGGGGGTTCTCGACGTCTCCGGCGCGCAGCCGCAGCGCCAGGCGCGTCGCCTCCTCCGCCATCTCCTGGAGCGGCTGCCGCACGGTCGTCAGGGGCGGTCGTGCCCACGCCGCGGAGGGTGCGTCGTCGAATCCGACCACCGAGACGTCGCGCGGAACGTCGAGTCCGAGCGAGAAGGCGGCGTCGTACACGCCGAGCGCCTGCATGTCGTTGGCGCACACGATCGCGGTCGGCCGGTCGGGATGCTGCAGCAGGCGGCGGCCCTCGCGCTCACCGTCGGCGCGCGAGAAGCCGCCGGCAGCACGCTCCGCCGGGACCGGGATTCCCGCCTCCTGCATGGCCGACTGGTAGCCGGCGATCCGGGCGCGCGAGCACATCAGGTCGTCCGGGCCGCCGATCGCCGCGATGCGCCGGTGGCCCAGGCTCAGGAGGTGGCGGGTCGCGGCGACGCCGCCCGCCCAGTTCGTCGCACCGATCGCCGGGACGTCCGGCGGCGGGTCACCCGCCGGATCCACTACGACGAACGGAATGTTCCTGGTGCGCAGCTGCCGCCGGTGGTCGGCCGTGAGGTTCGAGAACTGCAGCACGATCGCGATCGGCTTCCGCCGCAGCACTCCCGTGATCAGCTCGTCGCCGACCGCGTGGTAGTCGCCGATGGTCGACAGCGTCATGGCCAGGCCGTTCTGACGGGTGACCCGCTCGACCCCGCGGATGACCTCGACCGACCATTCGCTCGCCAGGTTCTCGAGGACCAGCTCGACCGCCTCGCCGCGCTCCGCATCCACGCCCCGCCGGGCGTAGCCGGAGTCGTGCAGCAGGTCCTCGACGCGGCGACGGGTCACCGCAGACACACCGGGCCGGCCGTTCAGCACCTTCGACACGGTCGACAGCGAGACGGACGCCTCCCGGGCGATCGCCTCCAGCGTCGGACGGGACGGTGCGGGCATGCAGCCACTGTCGCACATCCGGGGCAGCCGGCCGGGGCTGTGCCACAATGGCGCCCAGCCGCACGGAGGAACCTGTACCCCTCCGCCTGCTGCATCCCCCGGAAAACCGTGCCGAAAGCGAGACCGATGCCGCTCACCGACCTGACCCACGCCGAACTCCTCGCCTTCCGGCCGGAGGTGCAGGAACCTGCCGACTTCGACGCGTTCTGGGAGCGCACGATCGCCGAGGCGCGGGCGGCCGGCGGCACCCCGGAGCTCACGCCCGCCGACACCCCGGTGACGCAGCTCATCGTCGAAGACCTGGTCTTCCCCGGCTTCGGCGGCGAGCCGGTGCGCGCCTGGGTGTCGCGCCCGCTGCACGCCGAGGGACCGCTCCCCGCCGTCGTGCAGTACCAGGGCTACGGCGGCGGACGCGGCCTCGCCGGCGAGAACGTGTCGTGGGCGCTGGCCGGTTACGTGCACGTCTTCGTGGACACGCGCGGCCAGGGCAGCGGCTGGGGCAGCGGCGGCGACACCCCCGACCCGCACGGGTCGGGGCCGGCAACGCCGGGTGTGATGACCCGCGGCATCCACTCGCCGGAAACCTACTACTACCGGCGCGTCTTCACGGATGCGGTGCGGGCGGTCGACGCGACCCGCACGCTCCCGTTCGTCGACTCCGAGCGGATCGCCGTCACCGGCGGCAGCCAGGGCGGCGGCATCGCGCTGGCGGCCGGCGCGCTTGCCGACGTCGCGGCCGTGCTGCCGGACGTCGCGTTCCTGTGCGCTATCCGCCGCGGCACGGAGATCGCGGCGGGCGGCCCGTACCTGGAGCTCGCCACCTACCTGTCGGTGCACCGGGACGAGGTCGCGGACGTGTTCCGCACGCTGTCGTACATCGACGGCGTCAACTTCGCCCGCCGCATCCACGCGCCCTCGCTCTTCTCGGTCGCGCTCATGGACACGGTGGTGCCTCCGTCGACGACCTTCGCGGCGTACAACCACCTGGCGGCGGAGGATCGCGCGATCGAGGTGTACCCGTTCAACGACCACGAGGGCGGCGGGGCGCAGCACTTCCGTACGCAGGCCGCGTGGCTCGCGGCGCGCTTCTCCCGCTGACGCCTCCCACCCTCGCAAAGCTCTGCGAGATTTGCGCCAACTCTCGGTTCTCAGTGTGCGAGAACCGTGATTTGGCGCAAATCGTGACGGAAGGGACGGGCGCGGGCACAGGCGCAGGGGCGCGCGTCAGGCGGAGGCGGGCGGGGCGGTGGTGGCGCGGCGGACCAGGCGGGTCGGGAGGCGGAGGTGGATGCGCTCCGGCGTCTCGCCGTTCATCAGCGCGAGCAGCAGGTCGACGGCCGCCGCGCCGAGGCTCTGCATCGGCTGCCGCACGGTGGTGAGCGGCGGACCGTACTGCGACGCCTCCGGCACGTCGTCGAAACCCACGACGGAGAGGTCGCGCGGGACGTCCAGGCCCAGCTCGGCCGCCACCTCGATCACCGCGATCGCGGAGATGTCGTTCGCGGCGAACACAGCGGTCGGCCGGTCGGCGCGGCTGAGCAGGGGCAGCGCAACCTCGCGCACCGTGTCGTGCTCGTAGCGCCCGACCGCGATGAGCGACGGATCGAACGGGATGCCCGCCTCGCTCAACGCGCGCCGGTATCCCGCATCGCGCAGGCTCGACGAGCGGAGATCGGGACGGCCGGCCACGAACGCGATGCGGCGATGACCGAGGCCGATCAAAAAGGCGGTCGCGTTGCGCGCCCCGCCGAAGCTGTCCGACTCGACCGTCGGCACGTCCGCCCGGCCGGTGTGCGGGTCGATCGCGACCATCGGGACGTCCGCGTTCGCGCTGACGACGGTCGGGGTGACCATGATGACACCGTCGATGAGCGTCCCGCTGAGCCGGCTGAGCGAGCGCCGCTCCCAGCCCTCGCTCGACGGCTGCCGCGATCCGCTGTACGCGAGCAGGTCGTAGCGCGAGTCGTGGAGGGCGGCGCCGACGCCCTTGAGGATCTCCGCGGAGAACGGCTCGAAGTCGGCGACCAGCACGCCGATCACGCCTGTGCGGCGTGACCGCATGCTGCTGGCGACCAGGCTGGATTCGTACCCTAGCTCCTGCACGACCTGGAGGACGCGCTCGACCGTCTCCACCGCGACCCCGTACCGACCGTTGACGGCCTTGGACACCGTGGCGACCGAAACACCGGCCGCCTCGGCCACATCGTTGATGGTCGGACGTCGTCCCATGACGCACGAGCATAGCGTAGAAAAGGTTTTCGAAAACGTTTGACACCGTGCACAGCACTTGCGACACTTCCGTCGTCCCCACCTCAACGAAGAGAACAGGTTGGAATCACATGAAAGGCACCAAGCTCCTTACTGGGGCCGCCGTCGTGATGGCCGGCGCGCTCGCCCTCACCGGGTGCAGCGGCGGCTCCGACAGCTCGAGCAGCAACGGCAAGGTCAGCATGACCCTCTGGCAGAACTCCACGACCGGTCCCGGTCAGGCGTTCTGGAAGGATGCCGTCGCCGCGTTCGAGAAGGCGAACCCGAACGTCACCATCAAGGTCCAGTCCATCCAGAACGAAGATCTGGACGGCAAGCTGCAGACCGCACTCAACTCCGGCGACGCACCCGACATCTTCCTGCAGCGAGGCGGCGGGAAGATGGCGGCCATGGTCAACGCCGGCCAGTTGATGGACATCACCGGCAAGGTGTCGTCCGAGACGAAGAAGAACATCTCCGCAGGATCCTTCAAGGCGGAGACCTACCAGGACAAGGTGTGGGCCATGCCCATCGCCGTGCTGCCGGGCGGTCTCTTCCACAGCCAGGACCTGTTCAAGGCAGCCGGCATCACCGAGGCACCGAAGACGATCGACGACCTCAACGCGGACGTCACGAAGCTGAAGGCCACCGGGGTCGCCCCGATCGCCCTCGGCGCCAAGGACGCCTGGCCGGCCGCCCACTGGTTCTACTGGTTCGCTCTCCGCGAGTGCGCCGGTTCGACCATGGAGAAGACCGCCGACTCCAAGTCGTTCAGCGACGGCTGCTGGCTGAAGGCAGCTGAGGACCTGCAGAAGTTCTCGGACACCAAGCCCTTCAACGACGGCTTCCTCACCACCTCCGCCCAGCAGGGCGCTGGCAGCTCGGCCGGCCTCGTCGCGAACCACAAGGCCGCGATGGAGCTCATGGGCGCCTGGGACCCGGGAGTGATCGCGTCCCTGACCCCCGACCAGAAGCCGCTGCCCGACCTGGGCTTCTACCCCTTCCCCGAGGTTTCCGGCGGCAAGGGCGAGCCCGGCTCGATCATGGGTGGCGTCGACGGTTACTCGTGCTCGGTCAAGGCTCCGAAGGAGTGCGCCGACTTCCTGAACTTCGTCGCCACCACCCCGCAGCAGGAGGCCTACTACAAGGCCTTCAACGCTCCGCCGGTGAACTCCGAGGCGCAGAAGGTCGTCACCGAGCCCTACCTGAAGGATGTGCTGGCCGCCTACAACAAGGCCCCGTACGTCTCGCAGTGGCTCGACACGGTCCTCGGCCAGAACGTCGGCAACGCGCTGAACGTCGCGGTCGTCGACATGCTGGCGGGCAAGAGCGACCCGAAGCAGCTCATCCAGGCAGCCAACGACGCTGCCAAGAAGGGCTGAGAGGGCTGACCTCGTGAGCAACACCCGCGAGAACACGTCCACCGGCATCCTGCCGAAGTCGGACCTCGCGCAGCACGGTGGGAGCGGCGCAGTCGCGTCGCTCCCACCGCAGCAGCGCGGCCGCAAACGCACCGGCTGGGCCATGCGCCTGGAGATCCTCCTGCTTGCAGGGCCCGCGGCGATCGTCTTCATCGCCTTCGTGATCTTCCCGGTCGTGATCGCCGCCTACTACGGCTTCTTCCGCTGGCAGGGCTACGGTCCGGCGACCGACTTCATCGGTCTGCAGAACTACATCACGATCCTCCAAGACTCGGCCTTCCAGCAGGCCCTCTGGCACAATGCCCTGATCGTCATCGGCTCGATCGTGCTGCAGGGGCCGGTGGCGATTCTGCTGGCACTGCTGCTGAACCGGAAGATGCGCGGGCAGTCCATCATCCGCGTCCTCATCTTCGTCCCCTACGTCATCGCCGAGGTCGTCGTCGGAACCGGGTGGAGCCTGATGCTCGCCACGAACGGCGCGCTCAACGGCATGCTCAAGAACCTCGGGCTGGACTTCCTGGTCCACGACTGGCTGTCGGACCCGAGCATCGCCATCTGGACGCTGCTGGCCATCCTGACCTGGAAGTACGTCGGCTTCGCCGTCATCCTCTTCCTCGCCGGACTCCAGGGCATCCCGGAGGAGCTGTACGAAGCGGCCGCGCTCGACGGGGCCTCCTACTGGCAGATCCAGCGGCGGATCGCTCTGCCGCTGCTCGGCCCGACACTCCGGATCTGGGCGTTCCTGTCGATCATCGGCGCGCTGCAGCTGTTCGACCTCGTCTACATCATCTGGGGCCAGTACGTGGCCTCCACCGCCGGTACCTCGACCATGGCGACCTACATGGTCGCCAACGGCCGCAACGCCGGCAACTTCGGCTACGGAAACGCCGTCGCCGTCGTGATCTTCCTGATCTCCCTGATCGTCGCGCTGTTCTACCAGCGGTTCGTGCTCCGGCGCGACACCGACGGCGCGATCACGGGTGACAGGCGCACCGGAAGGAAGAACCGATGAGCGCGTTGATCGCCGTACCGGACGCACCGGACGCGCCGGGCGTCCTGGAGGCGCCGAGCCGCAAGAAGGCCAAGAGCCTGCCGTGGGGTTCGCCGACCGTCTACTTCGTCGCCCTCATCGTGATCGCGCTGATGCTGGCGCCGATCATCTACATCGTGCTGGGCGGCTTCCGCACCAACTCGCAGATCACGGTCGACCCGGCCGGGTTCCCCAACCCGTGGAACGTCCAGAACTATCTCGGCGTGCTCACCGGCGGGGTCTTCTGGCAGGAGGTGCTCAACTCGACGATCGTCGCGGTCGTCACCACTCTCGGCGTCATCGTCCTGGGGCTGATGGCGAGCTATGTGCTCGCCCGCTACAGCTTCCGCGGGCGCGGCATCCTCTACGCCCTGTTCGCCGCCGGCCTGATGTTCCCGATCACGGTGGCCATCACGCCGCTGTACATCGTGGTGCGCAACCTGGGCCTGATGAACTCGCTCACCGGCGTCATCCTGCCACAGATCGCGTTCGCACTGCCGACCACGATCATCATCCTGGTCCCGTTCCTGCGGGCGATCCCGGACGAGATCCAGGAGGCCGCCTTCATCGACGGCTGCAGCCGGCTCGGCTTCTTCTGGCGGATGGTGCTGCGACTCTCCCTGCCCGGGGTGATCACCGTGGGCATCCTGGCGTTCATCGCGAGCTGGAACAGCTACCTGCTGCCGCTCTTCCTCCTCAACAACGAGGCCACCTTCACGCTGCCGCTCGGAGTCCAGGCGTTCTCGTCGCAGTACTCCGTCGACACCGCGAAGGTGCTGGCATTCACCTCCCTCTCCATGATTCCGGCGCTGATCTTCTTCAGCATCTTCGAGCGCCGCATCGTCGGCGGCCTGACCGGCGCCGTCAAGGGCTGAGGCCCGACCCTTCCCAAGAAGTGAGATCGACATGACCGAATCCCTTCCGCGCCCTTCCGCGCCCTCCGAGCGGGTCCGCGGGCTGCTCGCCCAGATGACCCTGGATGAGAAGCTCGCCCAGCTGGTCGGCTTCTGGGTCGACAAGGGCGACGAGCTCGTGGCGCCGATGGCCGGCGAGATGGGCAACCCGGGAGCGTACGCGGATGTCACCGCGCACGGTCTGGGCCAGCTCACCCGCGTCTACGGCACCCGGCCGGTCGACCCGGACGAGCGCGCCGCCTGGCTGTGGGCGGAGCAGCGCCGGCTCAAGGAGGAGACGCGGCTCGGCATCCCTGCCCTCGTGCACGAGGAATGCCTGACCGGGCTGGCGGCGTGGAAGGCGGCCACCTTCCCCACTCCGCTCGCCTGGGGCGCGTCCTTCGACCCGGAGCTGGTGGAGGAGATGGCCGGCCTGATCGGGCTGTCGATGCGCGAGCTCGGCATCCACCAGGGCCTCGCCCCCGTGCTCGATGTCATCCGCGACCCGCGCTGGGGCCGGGTGGATGAGTGCATCGCCGAGGACCCGTACGTCGTCGGCACACTCGGCACCGCCTACGTCCGCGGCCTGCAGGGTGCCGGCGTCCACGCGACGTTGAAGCACTTCGTCGGCTACTCCGCCTCGCAGGCGGGGCGCAACCATGCGCCGGTGCACGCCGGACCCCGCGAGGTGCGCGACACTCTCCTCCCGCCGTTCGAGATGGCGGTCCGGGATGGCGGGGTGCGGTCGGTCATGAACTCGTACGCGGAGATCGACGGCGTGCCCGTCGCCGCGACGCCCGAGTACCTCACCGGGATCCTTCGGGACGAGTGGGGCTTCGAGGGCACGGTGGTCTCCGACTACTTCTCGGTCGCCTTCCTGCACACCATGCACGGCGTGGCGGCCGACCTCGGCGAGGCGGCGGCGCTGGCACTGGCCGCGGGGATCGATGTGGAACTCCCGACGGGAGACGCCTTCCTCGAGCCGCTCGCCGCGCTCATCCGCTCGGGTGAGGTGGACGAGGCCCTAATCGACCCGGCGGTGCTGCGTGTTCTCGCGCAGAAGGAGGAGCTCGGGCTGCTCGACGAGACCTTCGACGAGCCGCCGACCTCGATCGACCTCGACACGCCGGCTCACCGGGATGTCGCGCTGCGACTGGCCGAGGAGTCGCTCGTGCTGCTGACCAACGACGGCACCCTGCCGCTCGCGTCCGCGCCGTCGAGGATCGCCGTGCTGGGTCCCAACTCCGACGCTCCCGAAGCGCTGATGGGCTGCTACTCGTTCGCGAACCACGTGCTCGCGCACCACCCGGAAGTGCCGCTCGGCTTCGAGCTGCCGTCGGTGCTGGACGCGGTGCGCGCCGAGTTCGGGTCGTCGTCCGTCGTGCACGAGCGCGGCTGCGACGTGGAAGGGGACGACCGTTCGGGCATCCCCGCCGCTGTCGCCGCGGCGGGCGCGGCGGACGTGGCCGTGGTGGTCGTCGGCGACCGTGCCGGGCTGTTCGGCCGCGGGACGGTGGGCGAGGGCAACGACGTCGAGAGCCTGGAGCTTCCGGGCATCCAGCGCGAACTGGTCGAGCGCGTCGTGGCGAGCGGGACCCCTGTGGTCCTCGTCGTGCTCTCGGGTCGCCCGTACGCGATCTCCTGGGCGGTCGAGGGCGTCACCGCGCCCGCGGCGGTGCTGCAGGCGTTCTTCCCCGGCGAGGAGGGCGGGCGCGCGCTGGCGGCCGTGCTCTCCGGCCGGGTCGCGCCGTCCGGGCACCTTCCGGTGTCGCTCCCCCGCTCCGCGGGCGCGCAGCCGTACTCGTACCTGCACCCGCTGCTCGGCGGACCGAACGAGATCACCAGCGCCGACAGCACGCCCGTGCTGCCCTTCGGCCACGGACTCTCGTACACGACGTTCGAGCACTCCGAGCTCACCGCAGACGGTGAGGTCGCCGCCGGCGGGACGTTCAACGCGACCGTGCGCGTCCGGAACACCGGCGAGCGCGCGGGCACCGACCTGGTCCAGCTGTACGCGCGGGATGTGCACGCGAGCGTGACCCGGCCGGTCGCACAGCTGCTCGGCTACCGCCGGGTGGAGCTGCGGCAGGGCGAGGAGGTCGTCGTGCGCTTCGCGGTGCCGACCACCCGTCTCGCCTTCTCGGACCGCACGCTGCGCCGCATCGTCGAGCCCGGCGCGGTGGAGTTGTGGGTCGGACCGTCGTGCGACTACCGCGAGACCTCGGCGGACCTGACCATCGCCGGCCCGGTGCACGCGGTGACCGCCGCGGACGCGCGCCTGGTGACGTCCGAGGTCGAGGCGTCTACGGTGGGTGCCGTGTTCCAGGACGCCCGCTGAGAACTGCGCCAGGGGCTCGCGCCGCACGCGCGAGTGCTGTATAAGTTTATTGAAACAACAAATCACCGACGACGCTGAAGGAAACATCCATGAGCCTCACCCCCACCCGCGCCGACAAGTTCTCGTTCGGATTGTGGACCATCGGCTACAACGGCACCGACCCGTTCGGCGGCCCGACCCGCCCCCAGCTCGACGTGGTCGAGGCGGTGCACAAGCTCGACGAGCTCGGCGCCTACGGCCTCACCTTCCACGACGACGACCTGTTCGCCTTCGGCTCCACCGACGCCGAGCGCCAGAAGCAGATCGACCGCCTCAAGCAGGCGCTCTCCGACACCGGCATCATCGTCCCGATGGTGACCACCAACCTCTTCAGCGCGCCCGTCTTCAAGGACGGCGGCTTCACCTCCAACGACCGCGCCGTGCGCCGCTTCGCCCTGCGCAAGGTGCTGCGCAACATCGACCTCGCCGCCGAGCTGGGCGCGAAGACGTTCGTGATGTGGGGCGGCCGCGAGGGCGCAGAGTACGACGCGGCGAAGGACATCCGCGCCGCCCTCGAGCGCTACCGCGAGGCCGTCAACCTCCTCGGCGACTACGTCACCGACAAGGGCTACGACATCCGCTTCGCCATCGAGCCGAAGCCGAACGAGCCGCGCGGCGACATCCTGCTCCCGACCCTCGGCCACGCGCTCGCGTTCATCGAGTCGCTGGAGCGCCCGGAGCTCGTCGGCCTCAACCCCGAGGTCGGCCACGAGCAGATGGCCGGTCTGAACTTCGCGGCGGGCATCGCGCAGGCGCTGTACCACGGCAAGCTCTACCACATCGACCTCAACGGCCAGCGTGGCATCAAGTACGACCAGGACCTCGTCTTCGGTCACGGCGACCTGCAGAACGCGTTCGCGCTCGTCGACCTGCTCGAGAACGGCGGCCCTAACGGCGGCCCGGCGTACGAAGGACCCCGCCACTTCGACTACAAGCCGTCGCGCACCGAGGACATCACGGGCGTGTGGGAGTCGGCCGCGGCGAACATGCGCACGTACCTGCTGCTCAAGGAGCGCGCGCAGGCGTTCCGCGCCGACCCCGAGGTGCAGGAGCAGCTGGAGGCGTCCCGCGTCATCGAGCTGACCCACCCCACCCTGGGTGAGGGCGAGTCGTACGACGACCTGCTCGCCGACCGCAGCGCCTTCGAGGACTTCGACCCGAGCGCCTACTTCGGCGGCAAGGGCTTCGGCTTCGTCCGGCTGCAGCAGCTCGCGCTCGAGCACCTGCTCGGAGCCCGCTGACCCGTCCCCCTCCCCCATTTCCGCGAGGTGCTCGCAGTTGCTCCCCCGACCGGCGTGTCGGCAGCGACTGCGAGCACCTCGATCGTCTGAAAGGACCTCCGCGTGACACTCGTCGCCGGCGTCGACTCCTCGACCCAGAGCTGCAAGGTGGTCGTCCGCGACCTCGAGACGGGCGCACTGGTGCGCTCGGGGCGCGCCGCGCATCCCGACGGCACCGAGGTCGACCCGGCCGCCTGGTGGGCGGCACTGCAGGAAGCCCTCGAAGCGGCGGGAGGGCTCGACGACGTCGAGGCCATCTCGATCGCCGGGCAGCAGCACGGAATGGTGGTGCTGGATGCGGAGGGTCGCGTCATCCGCGACGCCCTGCTCTGGAACGACACCCGCTCCGCGCAGGCCGCCCGCGACCTGATCGACGAAGTCGGCGCGGAGGCGTATGCCTCACGCGTCGGCGTGGTGCCGGTCGCGTCGTTCACGGCGACCAAGCTGCGTTGGCTGCGCGACACCGAACCGGAGGACGCGGCCCGCGTGTCCGCCGTCGCCCTCCCCCACGACTGGCTGACCTGGCGCCTCCTCGGCTACGGCCCTGCCGGCGAGAGCGAGCTCGGACCGGACCTGGAGGCGCTGACCACCGACCGCTCCGACGCGAGCGGGACGGCGTACTGGGGTGCCGCGACCGGGGCCTACGACTTCGACCTGTTCGAGCGGGCGCTGGGGCGGCCGGGGCGTGAGGCGGGAACCGAAACCTCAGCCGGCTCGGTGATCCTCCCCCGTGTGCTCGGGCCCGCCGAAGCCGCCGGACGCACCCCGTCCGGCGTGCTGGTCGGACCGGGCGCCGGTGACAATGCGGGCGCGGCCCTCGGCCTCGGCGCCGCGGAAGGCGACGTCGTGGTGTCGATCGGCACCTCCGGCACGGTCTTCGCGGTGACGGATGCGCCCATCGCGGACGCCACCGGGACGGTCGCCGGCTTCGCCGACGCCTCCGGGGTGTCGCTGCCGCTGATCGCGACCCTCAACGCCGCGCGCGTGCTGGGGTCCGTCGCGAGCCTGCTCTCGGTCGACCACGACGGCCTCGCCGAGCTCGCCCTCTCGGCCGAGCCGGGGTCGGGCGGCGTGGTGCTCGTCCCCTACTTCGAGGGCGAGCGGACGCCGAACCTCCCGGATGCCAAGGCCAGCATCCACGGCCTGACCCTCGCGTCGACGACGCCCGCCAACCTGGCGCGCGCGGCGATCGAGGGGATGCTGTGCGGGCTCGCCGACGGACTCGACGCCGTGCGCTCCGCGGGCGTGCGCGAGCGGCGCATCCTGCTGATCGGCGGCGCCGCGCAGAACCCGGCCGTCGCGCAGGTCGCGGCGCAGGTGTTCGACGCACCCGTCGAGGTGCCCGCCCCCGGCGAGTACGTCGCCGACGGCGGCGCCGTCCAAGCCGCCTGGGCGCTCACCGGAACCCGCCCGGCGTGGACCGTCGAGACCTCCGCCGCCCTCCCCACGGACACGCGCCCGGTCATCCGCACCCAGTACGCCGCCGCCCGCGCATAGCCTCCCGCTCTCGAGCCCCGAAGCCGGCCCAGCCGGTCAGGCGGCGAGGGCGGAGGCCGCGGACGCCACGAGGGTCGCAGGTGGTGCGGCGATGTCGAGCGTGAGGTGGCGCTCGTCGTCGGCGGGCGGCTCGAGGGTCTCGAGCTGCGAGAGCAGCATCCCGGCTTTCATGAAGTGGTGCTCGCGCGACGCGAGGCGCTCGGCCAGCAGCTCGGGCGTCCCCGTCAGGTGGAGGAAGACGACCTCGTCTCGCCGCAGGACGTCGCGGTAGCGCTTCGCCAGCGCCGAGCACGCGACGACGACCGAGCGGCCGGCGTCGAGACGTTCGTCCATCCACGCGGCGATGGCGGCGAGCCAGGGCGCGCGGTCGTCGTCGGTGAGCGGGATGCCCGCTCCCATCCGCTCGACATTGGCTGCGGGGTGGAGGGCGTCGCCCTCGAGCAGCTCCCAGCCGAGTCGGTCGGCGAGCAGGGCGGCGACGGTCGATTTGCCGCAGCCCGCCACGCCCATCACGACGACCGCGCGGGCGCTCACCCGAGGCCGCCGACGAAGAGGCTGAGGATGAGCACGCCGGCCAGGCCGACGAGCGAGACCAGGCACTCCAGCACCGTCCAGCTCTTCAGGGTCTGCGGGATGCTCAGCCCCAGGTACTCCTTCACCAGCCAGAACCCGGCGTCGTTCACGTGCGAGAAGAACACCGAGCCGGCGCCGATCGCGAGGACCATGAGCGAGATCATCGGCGTGGACAGGTGCGCGGTCAGCGGCAGGAGGATGCCCGCAGCGGTGACCGTGGCGACCGTCGCGGATCCGGTGGCGACGCGGATGAGCGCCGCGACCGTCCAGGCCAGGAGGAGCACCACGATGCCGCTGGCCCCGGTCGCCCAGCCCGCGATGACCTGACCGATGCCGGTGTCGACGAGGACCTGCTTGAAACCGCCGCCCGCGCCGACGATGAAGATGATGCCCGCGATGGGCGGCAGCGACGAGCCCAGGCTCGTCTGGATCGCCTTGCGGTTCATCCCGCCGCCGACTCCGAGCAGGAGCAGTCCGGCGAGCACGGCGACGGTCAGGGCGATCACCGGGGTTCCGAGGAAGTCGAGCACGACCTTCCACACCGGCGACGCGGTGGGGGACGCGATGTCGGCGACCGCCTTGCCGAGCATCAGCACCACGGGGAGAAGGATGCTGACCAGAGCGGCGGCGAACGACGGACGACGCCGCGCGTCGCCCTGACTCTCGTCCGGCACGAACAGGTCGGGCACACCGACCGGGACCCACTTCGCGGCGAAGCGGCTGAACACCGGTCCCGCGATGGCGATGGTCGGGATGGCGACGAGCACGCCGAAGGCCAGGGTCAGTCCCAGGTTGGCTCCGAGCGCGCCGATCGCGACCAGCGGTCCCGGGTGCGGCGGGACCAGACCGTGCATCGCCGAGAGGCCGGCGATGGTCGGAAGCGCGATGCGCATGAGCGGAAGGCCCGAACGGCGGGTGACCAGGATGATCACCGGCATGAGGAGCACGAGGCCGACCTCGAAGAACATCGGGAGCCCGATGATCGCGCCGACGGCGCCCATCGTCCACGGCAGCAGCCGGGTGCTGGTCCGCGAGACGAGGGTGTCGACGATCCTGTCGGCCCCGCCCGAGTCGGCGAGCAGCTTGCCGTACATCGCGCCGAGGCCGATGAGCACTCCGACGCTGCCCATGGTGTTGCCGAAGCCGGTGATGAAGCTGCCGATCGCGACGTCGGCCGCCATGCCGCCGACGAGGCCGGCGACGAGCGACCCCAGGAGGAGCGAGAGGAAGGGGTGGAGCTTGAGCCACGTGATGAGCACCACGATCACCGCGATTCCGGCGATGGCTGCGATGATCAGCTGGCCTTCCGGCGCTGTCGGCTCTGGGGTGGGTGCGGGGGCTGCTGCGGCTACGATGCGCGCAAGCGTCGCTGTGGTCATGAACGTCCTCGGTCGTGAAGGGGATGGGGCACGAACACTCTAGGAATAAATCTGATTTGTGTCTAATCTGTGAACGTAATAGCTGACGTATAGCGAATCGGCATTGTTTTGACCCGATCAGACCCACCCCGGATAATGAGGGATGTGACCCAGCCAGCGCCCGGCTCCCTGCACGAGCAGGCGATCGCATCCCTGGGCGCGCGCATCGTGTCGGGCGACATCCCGGTGGGCAGCGTCCTCACCCCGGAGGGCCTCGGGATCTCGCGGACGGTCCTGCGCGAATGCATCCGCGTGCTCGAATCGCTCGGGCTGGTCCACGCACGCCGCCGCCGCGGCACCGTAGTGATGCCCGCGTCGGAGTGGCAGGCCCTGGACCCGCGCATCCTGAGTTGGCGCCTGGCCGGGCCCGACCGCCTGACGGCGCTCGGCGATCTCAGCGAACTGCGGCTGGCCGTCGAGCCGGTCGCCGCGCGTCTGGCGAGCGCCCGGGCGACGCCCGAGCAGTGCGGCGCCCTCACCGCCGCGATCGTCGGGATGTCCGCCACCCAGCGGTCGGCAGACCACGAGGAGTACCTGGCCCACGACCGGGACTTCCACAGCATCCTGCTGGAGGCGTCGGGCAACCCCGTGTTCGCGGCGCTCAGTAGCGCCGTGGCCGAGGCCCTCAACGGTCGGACCGTCCACGCGCTCATGCCCGACACGGCGAATCCGGAGGCGATCCGGCTGCACGAGGAGGTCGCCGCAGCGGTCCGACGTGGGGATGGGGCGTCGGCCGAGAACGCGATGCGCGCCATCGTCGAGGAGGCGGACACCGCCGTCCAGCGCCCGGCACGCTGACCCGGCGAGCCCGGGAGGGATCAGCCGCGAGCGCGCAGGCGCGGTCCGAGGAGCCAGGCCACCACGCACAGCACCGCGGCGACGGCGAAAGCGCCGGCGAACGGCCAGCCACCCGCGAGTCCGCGGAGCGCGGCGAAGACGACGGCGGTCGTCGCGAGCGCCACGGCCGATCCCGTCGCGTCGGCGATGGACAGCGCCGAGCTGTTGAAACCCTGGTCCTCCGGAGTCGAGTACTCCAGGGTGAGCACGCCGAGGCGCGGGTAGAGGATGCCCATCCCGGCTCCGGCGAACGCCCAGCCGACCACGACGAGGACAGGGTTGAGGTGCCAGACCGCGGTCGCGATGAGCGACGCCAGCGCGATCGACAGCCCGAGGGTACCGAGGCGGGCGGCCGTGCGGTTGCCGATCCCGGGGAACCGGCCCTGCACCCAGGACCCCGCGGACCAGGTGAGCCCCGCGGCGGTGAGGGCGAGCCCGGCGATCGCCGCTGAGAGCCCGTACTGCGTCACCATGATCAGGGGTACATAGACCTCGGAGGCGAAGAAGGTCCCCGCGATGACCGCGCGCATGAGGATCACGCTGGGGAGTCCCCGACGCGCCAGCAGCGTCCCCGTCGGGATCAGCGGCCTGATGGCCAGCGCGGCGACCACAGCGGCGGCGACCGGCACGATCCACTGCACCGGGCCGCTCGTTTCTGCGGCCAGCGTGAGCGCCAGCACCGACGCGGCGAGCAGGAGCGCCCACAGCAGGCGTCCCACTCGGAACGGTCCGCCCTCACCCGCCGGGAGGACCCCGCGCATGACCGGGACCACCATGAGCATCGCGAGGGCGACCAGCGCCACGACCCCGAGGAAGACCCAGCGCCAGCCCACCGTCTCGCTGAGGAGGCCTGCAATGAACGGGCCGATCAGCGAGGGGATGACCCAGGCGGCGGCGAAGCCGGCGAAGATCCGGCCGTGCAGCACCGGCGGGTAGACGCGCGCGACGATCACGTAGAGCACGACGGTCAGCGCCCCGCCGCCCAAGCCGTGGACCAGCCGCCCGGCGACGAAGACGCCCATCGTCGGCGCGGTGCCGGCGATGAGGAGGCCGGCCGCGAACAGCACGACGGAAGCGATGAGGGCGCCGCGCGGGCTCCCGCGGTCGGACCAGGCGCCGGCGGCGACCATTCCCACGACACTGACGGCCAGCGGGCCGGCGAACGCGAAGGCGTAGAGCGCGGCGCCGTCGAGTTCGCGGCTGACGGTCGGCATGATCGTCGTGACCGCGAGCGCTTCGAAGGCGGCGAGCGTGATCAGCAGGCACATCCCGATGCTCGTCCAGCGGTAGCGCGGGCTCAGCACGCCGCCCGGCGGCGCGGCGTCGGGCGATGCGGAGGCCGCGGACACCGAATCCAGGTCGCGCGAGCTCATGGGGACCAGCCTAGGCCGCACCCGCCCCCGCCGCCCGAGCAGCGGGCGGCCCTCACGCCGGAGGAGCGGTGGATGCGCGCACGACGAGATCGGGCAGCAGGCTGACCGCAGTGGGCTCGAGGCCGCCCTCGATCTCGGAGACGAGGCTTTCGACGCTGCGCCGCCCGAGGTCGGTGAAGTCTTGCAGCACCGTCGTCAGCGGAGGCCAGAAGTGCGCCGCTTCGGGGATGTCGTCGAAGCCGACGACGCTGAGGTCGTCCGGGAGGCGGCGGCCGAGCTCGCGGGCCGCGTGGTAGAGCCCCAGCGCCATCTGGTCGTTCGACGTGAAGACGGCCGTCACGTCACTGTCGGCCAGAAGCTGCACTCCCTGCCGGTAGCCGGACTCCGCCGTCCAGTCCCCCTCGGCGACCGACTCCAGCTCCAGACCGGCGTCGGCCAGTTCGGTGCGGTAGCCGTGCACGCGCGCCTGTGCTTCGAACCACTCCAGGGGTCCGGAGATGTGCGCGATCCGGCGGTGACCGAGTTCGATCAGGTGTCGGGTGGCGACCCGGGCGCCGGCGACCTGGTCGACCGTCAGCTCGCGCTGCACCACCGACGGGCCGCCCTGCAGCGTGACGTACGGCACGTCGAGTCCGGCGGTCTCGAGCTGGTCGATGACCACCTCCTGCGGCGCGATGACGACGATGCCCTCGACCGATTGCGCCAGCAGGTGGTCGAGGCCTGCCGCGATCGACTCGCCAGTCAGGTCGGCGAGCTGCGAGACCGCGACGTAGTAGCCCGCTGCACGTCCGGCGTCCTGGATCGCATTGATGCTGGACACCGGGCCGTAGAGGGCGGCGGCCGAGGTCGACAGCACGCCGATCGTGCGCGAGCGGGCCGTGACCAGGGCACGGGCCGCGCGATTGGGGCGGTAGTGCAGCTGGACCATCGCATCCCGCACCCGCTGCCGGGTGGAGTCGCGGATGCTGGGGTGCCCGTTGATAACCCGGGAGACGGTCTGGTGCGAGACACCGGCGAGGGCGGCGACGTCGCGCATGCTGGCCGCACGCGGATGCTCTGTCACGGCGTCCCCCTCTCTGCGTCGCGGTTCCCCTCCCGCGAGCGGCGCCCCGGCATCGCCGCGGCGGCTGCCCCCATTATGCGTGATCGGTGGTCGCCGTCCGCCGCGTTCGGCGGGCGATCACTCCCACGACGAGCGCGATCACCGCGACGCCGGCCGGAAAGACGAGGTGCCAGGCCGCCAGCACCAGGAGCCCGGCCGCCAGCACGCAGGAGATCAGCGCCATCCACCAGCCGGCGGACCGGGCGGGCAGCAACCGCAGGGCCGACGCGACGCCGAGCCCGTAGACGGCCGCCGCGATGCTGGTGTGGACGAGGATGAACGGCTGGAGGTCGCCGCTCGCGAGCACGACCACGGAGTACAGCGCCATCACCACCGCCGACAGCAGCAGCCCGCGCCGGGCGACGGCGCCGTTCTCGACGCCGCGGCCGAACCAGGCGGGCAGGTCTCCGTCGCGTCCCATCGCCGCACCGAGCTTGCTGAACGCCGCGAGGTAGGCGTTGAACACGCCGGTGACGACGATCGCCGCGATGACCGCGACCACCACCCCGCCGCCGGACCCTGTGGCGACCTCGACCAGGTCGAGCAGCGGCACCGCGCTGGTCGCCGCGCGGTCGCCCAGCACGACGACGGTGACCGTCTGGATGGCGAGGTACGCCACCGAGACGATGACGAGCGCCAGGGCGGTCGCCCGCGGGATGTCGCGCCGCGGATTGCGGAACTCCCCGCCGATGCCGGCCACGGCCTCCCATCCGGCGAAGGCCCAGATGTACAGGCTCATCGCCAGCCCGACCCCGCCCCAGCCGTGCGGGAGCACCGGCTGCAGGTTCGCGGGGTTCGCATGCGGCGCCGCCGCGGCCAGGACGAAGACGAGCACGGCGATCAGCGCGCCCGAGAGCACCAGCTGGACCGACGCCGCGAAGCGAACACCGAAGGCCGTGACGATGATCGGGATCACCATGAGGCCGACCGCGATCAGCGTGGTGCTCACGGTGTCGCCACCGATGACGGCGACGACGTAGCGAGCGGTCATGAGTGCTGCGATCGGAGCCCCGATAGGCGTGCCGAAAAAGAACCAGTAGCTGATGACGCGCGCCGCATCCGGCCCGAACGCGCGGCGCGCGAAGGTGGCCACGCCACCGGCGTCGGGATGACGCCGGGCGAGGGCCGCGAAGGTGGCGGCGAGCGGGATCGAGATCAGGGCGAGGGCCCCGACCGCGATGATGGCCCCGGGCCCGGCGGCCGCCGCGGCGAGCGCCGGGAGCACCAGGATGCCGGTGCCCAGGACCGCCGCGATGTACAGCGCCGTTCCGCCCGCCACCCCGAGCCGGCCGTGCGTTGCGGCCGGCACCCGGGGGTCGGGACGCTCGGGCTCCGGATCGCGGGCGCGCATGGTCGAGCGCCCGCGTTCCGTCATGCTCCCATCTTGGCGTGAGCCCCCGACATCGCGCACCCGCACATCCTCCCGCGAGGGTTCCGGGGCGTCCGCGACCGCGGGAGGATGTGGAGGAAGGAGGTCCCGTGCTCGGACTCGAACTCGTGGTCGTGATCGGCGTCACCACCCTGTTGACGAAGGTCATCGCCCGGAAGACCGGGATCGCCCAGCCACTGCTCCTCGTCGGGATCGGCATCCTGATCGGGCTGATCCCGCTCTTCGGCGCGGTCGAGCTGGCGCCGGAGGTGGTGCTGTTCCTCTTCCTCCCGGCGATCCTGTACTGGGAGAGTCTCACCACCTCGCTGCGCGAGATCAAGTCGAACCTGCGCGGCATCGTGCTGATGAGCACCGCGCTCGTGGTCCTCACAGCCGCCGTCGTCGCCGTCATCGGGCACGCCATGGGGCTGCCCTGGGGCCCGGCCTGGGTGCTGGGCGCCGCCATCGCGCCGACGGACGCCACCGCGATGACGTCGTTCACCCGCGACCTCCCGCGGCGCAACGTGACGATCCTGCGCGCCGAGAGCCTGGTGAACGACGGGACGGCGCTCGTCCTCTGGTCGCTCGCGGTCGGATTCACCGTCGGCGACGCCGACGTCAGCTTCGGCGCGGTGACCCTCACGCTCCTGGTCGCGTACGTCGGCGCCGCGGCCGTCGGCGCGGCGGTCGCCTGGCTGGCGATCCAGGCGCGGAAGCGGATGCGCGACGCGATCACGCAGAACATCGCGATGCTGCTGACGCCGTTCGTCGCCTACCTGCTGGCCGAGCTCATCCACGCGTCCGGTGTGCTGGCGGTCGTCGTAGCGGGGCTGATCATCAGCCAGGCCGGCCCCCGGATCGGCATCGCGGAAGGGCGGCGGCAGTCGGACGCCTTCTGGTCCTTCTCGACGTTCCTGCTCAACGCCAGCCTGTTCGTCCTGGTGGGGATCGAGCTCCCCCGCTCGACCGCCGAGCTCGCAACGCGCGACCTGGGGATGGGCCTGGCCGCGATCGTCGCCGTGACCCTCGCCATCGTGGCGGTGCGCTTCGTGTTCCAGTTCACGTCCGTGTGGCTGATCCGGCTGCTCGACCGGCGCCCGCAGCAGAAGGCGCGACGGATGAGCAACCGCTGGCGCGTCGTCAGCAGCCTCTCGGGGTTCCGGGGCGCCGTGTCCCTGGCGGCCGCCCTCGCCATCCCCGCCGCCGTCGGCTCCGGGCAGCCCTTCCCCCACCGCGATTTCATCGTGTTCGTCACCACCGGGGTCATCATCGTGACCCTCGTCCTCCAGGGGCTGGTGCTCCCCGGGGTCGTCCGCTGGGCCCGTCTCCCCTCCGACGAGTCGGTCGGGCACGAGCTCCGACTCGCCGAGACCAGTGCGACCCGCGCGGCACTTGACGAGTTGCCTCAGCTCGCCCGGCAGATCGGGGTCGACCCGGAGATCAGCGAACGCATCCAGGGCGAGTTCGAGGAGCACCTGCAACTGCTCGAAGTCGAGGACGAGGACGAGGAGGGCGACGACGCCGTCGAGCGCAGCCGACAGGACACCGAGCTGCGCCTCGCCCTGCTGCACTGCAAGCGGGAAGAGGTGGTCCGCCTCCGCGACGAGGGCGAGATCGACGACATCGTGCTGCGGGATGTGCAGCGCCGGCTGGATGTGGAGGAGGTCCGCCTCACGGGCCGCGAGCCGGGCGAATGACCGCCGGCCCTATCCGGTCTCCGCGCGGCCGTCTACCATCGCGCTCAGAGCATCCGAGGAGGGAGCACGCATGAGCGACGCCAAGGAGAACTGGCCGGAGACCGCATCGGGCGAGCCGATCGACGTGGACGCCATCGCGGAGGGCGGCGACGACGTCGGACCGTACGACGCGGACGGCGTGTTCGAGCCGGAGCACGACGAGTTCGACCCGCTGGAGGACGACAGCGGCAACTGAACCCGATCGCACCTCTTGTCCCCCGCTCCTGTACCCCGTAGGGTCATGCGTAGACAGGCCGCACCAGGGGAGGAAGTGCAGCGTGACGACATTCGAAGCACCGATCGGGAACGTTCCGAAACCGGGTCAGGACGTGCACCTGGTCCGCTGGATCCGCTCAGCGGACGGCTGGACCAGCGAGACATTGCTGTGCACCTACCTGCGCTGCACTCCGGATCACTGGATCGTGGATTCGCGCGGCGAGCAGGTCTCGCTCGCCCGGGACGAGTGGTCGCAGTTCGCCTTCTGATCTGCGACGCGGGCCTAAACTGGGTGGAGCGAGTGCCCGGTCCCGATCCCCGCGCTCCAGGAGGAGTCCCGTGCCCGGAACGTTCCACACCCGCGATGTCGCAGCCGACACCGGGGAGGCGGAGCAGATCCTGCGGCGCAGCTACGGCGAGGTGTCGCTCGCGGCCCGTACGCGCGAGAACGGCCTGAGTTACGCGGAGGAGCTCTGGGGAGACGAGCGGATGCTGCTCGGCCGCCACCGCTTCGGCGGCGAGCTGTCGCTCTCGTTCGGGCTGCCGTTCATCGCTGTCGGGTCGGCGCGGGGAAGCTACCGCTGGCAGGCGGGTGACCAGGACGGCGATCTGACGGCCGCGCCGGCACTGTTCCAGCCGGAGATCGGGGCGCGCGGCGACATCGCCGTGGCCGACGTGACGGTGGTCGCGCTGGAGGTGCGATCCGTGCGGCGGACCGCACGGGCCCTTTTCGGCGAGGACGACCTCGTGCCGCGATTCGTCGCCGCCTCGCCGGTGTCCCCGCAGCTGGCGCGCCAGTGGCGGGCAGTCCACGATCTGGCCTGGCGGCAACTCCGCGACGGAGCCTTCGAGAGTCCGCTGCTGCGCGCCTCCCTCTACCGGCAGCTCGCGGTCGGGATGCTGGAGACGTTCCCGCTCGCGGGCGACCACGACGCCCGGCGGACGACGGTCGCCTCGCGCGCCGTCGCCTTCAAGCGGGCGGTGCAGTACATCGACGAGCACGCCTCGCTCCCGATCACGGCGGACGACATCGCTCTCGCCGCCGGGACGTCCGTGCCGGAGCTCGTCCGCGCCTTCGACATGCACCTGCCCTTCTCGCCCCAGCAGTACCTGCGGAGCGTCCGGCTGAGCGCGGCGCATCGCGACCTCATGGAGGCGGACCCCACCCGCGCCGTGACCGTCACCGACGTCGCCTCCCGGTGGGGCTTCGCCGACGAGCGGACGTTCACGCGGCTGTACCTCGAGCGCTTCGGCCAGCCGCCGCACCGGACTCTCAGCCGCGAGGGCTGAGCCCGCGACGCGCTAGAGCCCGGCCTGCCCCGCGAGCATCTCGACGGCGACCCGCCAGTCCCGCGCCGGGATGCCGTCGCCGGCCTCCTCCTCCCCGGGTAGACGGGCGACGAACGCCGGCCACAGCTCACCGGTGCTGTGCACCTCTTCGATGAGCCCCAGGTACTCGCCCCCGTAGTAGACCTCCCAGGCGGCCGTCGCGGTGGGGCTGTACATGAGGGTCAACGGCAGCGAGCCGTACGTGTAGACGGCGTGCTGGTGGGCGAGCGCCTTCTCCGTCATGACCGCAGAATAGGCGCGATCGTTCGCGCACGGAAGGGCGTGCGACCCTCCGTGACGAGGGCCCGGCGGTGACCTGAGCGCCGCCCCGAGCGACGGGTCACGCGACGACCTGGTCGTCGTCCTCCGACTGCTCGTGCGTGGACGCGACGGCGAGGGCCACCACGTCGCGCATGCGTCCGCGGCGCAGGAAGGCCGCACGCTGACGGCCCGCCCCTCCCCCGGTCGCGTGGATGCGCGCGATGCCCCTCCGGACCAGCGTCAGGTCGCCGTTCGCCTCGAGGGCGTCGGACGTGTGCGCGAGCAGCGCATCGACCGCTTCGACCGCCGAGACCTCGCGCCAGGTGACCGGATGCGGCAGCGACCCCGTGACACCCGTCAGCGCGGCCTGCCACTCCGCCAGCCGGAGCGCGGCGGACGGGACGGCCGCGGGGGCGACGCCGGTCTGCCACTCCTCCACGGCGGTGTCGACGAGCGCGCGCACCAGGGCCGCGATCACCGCGGCGTCGCGCGCGTCGAGGCAGACGTCGGCGACGCGGATCTCCACGGTCGGCTGCTTGTGGGAGACCCGGGCGTCGAGATACAGCATCCCCGTGTCGAGGATCACGCCGGTGTCGACCAGGAAGCGCTCGAACCGGTCGTACGCCTCGACCGATCCGAACACATCCGTCGGGCCGGCGCTCTGCCACTGGTGCCAGGCGACGAAGCGGTAGCTCGCGTGTCCGGTGTCGGCCCCTCCGAAGAACGGCGAGTTAGCGCTCAGCGCGAGCAGCGTCGGCAGCCAGGTGCGGATGCGGTCGAGAACCGCGACGCCTTCCTCGCGCGAGTGAATGCCGACATGCACGTGGTAGCCGCACACCAGGGTGCCCCGCGCGGTCAGACCGTAGCGTTCGATCATCTTCGCGTAGCGCGGGTCGTCGGTGACGTGCGGCCGCAGGCGCATCGGCGACATGGCGACCGCGATGGCGCGTGCACCGTGCAGCTGGGCCAGACCGTCGGCGAGCTCGCGGCCGGCGATGATGTCGAGAAGCAGCTCGCTCGTCTCGGTCTGCGGACGCGTCTGCGTCTCGATCATCTCCTGCTGGATCTCGGCGCTGACCGACGGCCCGTCCACGACGGGCGGCGCATCCGCCAGCACGAGCGGAGCCACCGGCGACGCCACCCCGCGCGCGTCGACCAGGAGGAGCTCCTCCTCCACCCCGAAAGTCCTCACCCCTCAACTATCGGTGAGGGGCGACGGGCGGACAATACCCGAACGGCCGTGAATCTGCCGTGCGTGGTGTGACATCGATGCCATGCGGATCGGGTGCTGCAGCGATCCGCATCACCGGCGTGAAACGTCGTATTTCATTTGGAAAGCGACAATCGGTGTCCTATAACTGTTCTGGAGCGCAAGCAATCATCATTGCGCTCCTGTCCGGCGCACGAGGAGTCGACTGACCATGTGGGACACCACGACGCGGATCCCCTTCGAGGCATCCCTGCTGAGCGAGCGCAGCGACATCAAGGGCCGGGCCTCCCTGCTGCGGACCATCGCCGCTCATCCGGGGATCACGGTCGACGAGCTGAACGACCTGCGCCTCCCGGGGCTGTTCGCCGACCTGCGGTCGCTCCACCGCGCGGGCGTCATCCACGCGAGCACGACGCCGCCGCGGTTCTTCGAACGCACCACGCGCGTCTTCCCGTTCGGCGAGTAGCAGGCGCCGACGCTCACGCCACTGTGAGCGTCCCGTCCTCCGCGAGCGCCCACCCGGGATTGAACGCGACCTCCCAGACGTGACCGTCGGGGTCCGCGAAGTACCCCGAGTAACCGCCCCAGAACACGCGCTCGGCCGGCTTCAGGATGCGCGCACCGGCCGCTTCGGCCTCCGCGAGCACGCGGTCGACCTCGGCCTCGGAGCGCTGGTTGCACGCGAGCGTGATCCCGCTGAACGTGCCGTCGACCGGATGCCGCGCATCCTCGGCCAGGTCATCCCGGCTGAACAGCGCGAACGCCATCCCGGGCAGCTGATAGAAGACGACGCCCTCCGGGGCGTCGGCGGGGCGCCAGCCGAGCCCTTCCTCGTAGAAGGCGCGCGAGCGCCCCAGGTCGGCGACCCCGAGCGTCACGAGACTGATGCGTTGATCCATGCGCCCGAGGCTAGCGCCGACTACCGGCCGAGCGCCTGCTCCACATCCGCGAGCAGGTCGTCGACGTCTTCGATGCCGACCGACAGGCGCACGATGTTGTCGGGCACCTCGAGCGCTGTGCCCCGGACGGACGCGTGCGTCATCTCCGACGGGTAGCCAATGAGCGACTCGACGCCGCCGAGCGACTCCGCGAGCTGGAACACCCGGGTGGACTCGGCGAAGCGACGGGCGGCAGCGGCTCCGCCCGCGAGCGCCACCGACAGCATCCCGCCGAAGCCGCTCATCTGGCGCGCGGCCAGCTCGTGGCCGGGGTGGTCGGGAAGACCCGGGTAGTAGACGGTCTCCACGCCGTCGTGGCCGACGAGCGCCTCCGCGATCGCCTGGGCGTTCGCGCTGTGCTGCCGGACGCGCACCTGCAGGGTCTTGATGCCGCGCACCGTCAGCCAGGCATCCATCGGCGACGACACCGCGCCGGCCGCGAACTGGATGAACTGCGCCTTCTGCGCGAGCTCCTCGTCGGCGAAGATCAGCGCTCCGCCGATGACGTCGGAGTGACCGCCGAGGTACTTGGTGGTCGAGTGGACGACGACGTCCGCGCCGAACGACAGCGGCTGCTGCAGCGCAGGCGAGGCGAAGGTGTTGTCCACCACCACGACCGCTCCGACCGCGTGCCCGAGCTCCACCAGGGCGGCGATGTCGCTGATCTTCATCAGCGGGTTGCTGGGCGTCTCGATCCACAGCATCCGCGTGCCGTCGGCGCCGAGCGCCGTGCGGACGGCGTCCAGGTCGGCGAGGTCGACGGTGGTGTTGCGGATGCCCCACTCGGAGTGGATGCGGTCGATCAGCCGGTGCGTGCCGCCGTAGGCGTCGTTGCCGAGCACGATGTGGTCGCCCGGGCGCAGGGCGGCCCGCAGGAGCGCATCCTCAGCGGCGAGCCCAGAGGCGAACGACAGCGCGCGCACCCCGCCCTCGAGCGAGGCGAGCAGCGTCTCGAGCGAGGTCCGCGTGGGGTTGCCGGCGCGGCCGTACTCGTAGCCGTTGCGCAGGCCCCCGATGCCGTCCTGCACGAAGGTCGAGGTCTGGTAGATCGGCGGGATGATGGCGCCGGTGGTGGGGTCGAACTCCTGACCCTCGTGGATGGCGCGCGTGGCGAAACCGTGTGTCATTGTCGTGTCTCCTGTGTGGCCGCGGGCGGCGTCAGTCGCTGAAGTAGTTGAGCAGGTCCTGCCGGGTGAGCACCGCGACGGGCTTGCCGCCGTCGGTCACCAGCAGGGCGTTGGTCGTCGCGAGCGCGGCGCGAGCGGCGGTCACCGGCTCGTTGACGCCGATGAGTTCGAGCGGCTCGCCCAGGTGCTGGCCCACCGAGTCGCTCATCTCCGCATGCCCGCTGAACACCGCATCCACCAGCGACCGCTCGTCGAGCGCTCCGGCGACCTCGCCCATGACGACGGGCGGCTCGGCCGTGAGGACGACCAACTGCGAGACGCCGTAGGTGTTCATGGTCTGGATCGCGTCGCGCACCGTCTCGGACGGATGCGTGTGCACCAGGTCGGGCAGCGACCCGCTCTTCGTCTTGACGACGTCGTGCACCGTGGACTCGTCGGGAACCTCGCTGAAGCCGTAGGACTGCATCCAGCGGTCGTTGAAGATCTTGGCCAGGTAGCCGCGGCCTCCATCCGGGAGGATCACCACCACGATGTCGTCGGGACCGAGATCCTTCGCCGCCTCGAGCGCCGCGACGACGGCCATGCCGCTGGAACCGCCGACGAGGATGCCCTCTTCGCGGGCGAGCCGTCGGGTCATCCGGAAGGCGTCCGCGTCGGTCACCGCGATCACTTCGTCGACGACCGTCGGGTCGTACGCGCCGGGCCAGAAGTCCTCGCCGACGCCCTCGACGAGGTACGGCCGGCCGGTCCCGCCCGAGTAGACGGAGCCCTCCGGGTCGGCGCCGACGATGCGCACCGCTCCGTCGGAGATCTCCTTGAGGTACCGACCGGTTCCGGTGATGGTCCCGCCGGTGCCCACGCCCGCGACGAGGTGCGTGATGCGCCCGTCGGTGTCGCGCCAGATCTCGGGACCCGTGGTCTCGTAGTGACTGCGCGGCCCGTTCGGATTGAAGTACTGATTGGGCTTGAACGCGCCCGGGATCTCGGCGGCCAGGCGGTCCGACACCGAGTAATAGGAGTCGGGATGCTCCGGCGGCACGGACGTCGGCGTCACCACCACCTCCGCGCCGTAGGCGGTGAGGACGTTGATCTTGTCCTCGCCCACCTTGTCGGGGAGCACGAACACGCACCGATACCCGCGCTGCTGCGCGACCAGGGCGAGCCCGACTCCGGTGTTGCCGCTCGTCGGTTCCACGATGGTGCCGCCGGGCTTCAGAAGCCCTTCCTGCTCCGCAGCGTCGATGATGCGGGATGCGATGCGGTCCTTCGACGAACCTCCGGGGTTCAGGTACTCGAGTTTGACGAGCACCGTCGCCGCGATCCCGTCGGTCAGCCTGTTGAGCTTCACGAGCGGGGTGTCGCCGACCAAGTCGATGATGGTCTCTGCGTACTTCACCCGACCCACCTTAACAGCGGGAGTCCGCCGGGACGACCGTGTGACGCCCGCCTAGACTCGCCTCATGCCCGTATCCGACCTGTCGCCCGTCGCGCAGGACTACCTGAAGATCATCTGGTCGGCGACCGAATGGTCGGACGAGGCGGTCACGGTCAAGCAGCTGTCCGAGCGGATGGGCGTGCGCGCGGCCACGGTCTCCGACGGCCTCCGCCGCCTCTCCGAGCAGGGCCTCGTGGCCCACGAGCGGTACGGCGGCGTGGAGCTCACCGAGGCGGGAAGGCGTCACGCCGTCGCGATGGTGCGCCGCCACCGGCTGATCGAGACGTTCCTCGTCGAGGAGCTCGGCTACCGCTGGGACGAGGTGCACGACGAGGCGGAGGTGCTCGAGCACGCCGTCTCGGACGAGCTGGTCGAACGGATGGACCGCCGCCTCGGGTTCCCGGCGCGCGATCCGCACGGCGACCCCATCCCGACGGCCGACGGCACGCCGCGGCGGGTGGATGCCGTCCCGCTGCTGGACGCGCAGGCGGGCACTCCGCTGGCGGTGGTCCGCATCTCGGACGCCGACCCGGCCGTGCTGCGCTACCTCGGCGAGCGCGGCATCGGGCTCGACACCCCGCTCACGGTGGAGGAGCACCGCGCCTTCGCGGGCGACGTCACCGTCCACCTCGACGGCGTTCCCGTGGTGCTCGGTGCGACGGCCGCCTCCGCCGTCTGGGTGACCGCGCGGCCGTAGTCAGGCGCGCAGCACGGTGAGCACCACCAGCGCCAGGTTCAGCAGCACCACGAGCCCGGCGACGGTCGCGCCCACGATGCGCACCCACACCCGGTCGACGGAGTCGCCCATCACCGCGCGCGAGCCGGTCAACCGCAGCAGCGGGATCATGGCGAACGGGATGCCGAGGCTCAGGAACACCTGCGACAGCACCAGCGCCCAGGTCGGGTCGACGCCGAGGGCGAGCACGATCACCGCCGGGATGAGCGTCACCACCCGCCGGGTCAGCAGCGGCACACGCAGGCGCAGCAGCCCGCCCATGATGGTCGCCCCGGCGTAGCTGCCCACCGAGGTGGAGGCGAGTCCCGAGGCGAGCAGCCCGATCGCGAACACAACGCCGATCGCCGGGCCGAGCGCCGCCGAGATCGCCGCGTGCGCGCCCTCGATGGTGTCCGTCCCGGCGACGCCGCGGAGCGAGGACGCGGCGACGAGCAGCATCGCGATGTTGACGGCGCCGGCGAGGACGAGCGCGAGCACCACATCCAGCCGGGTCGCCCGCAGCAGGGTCCGCGTGCGCCGCGCGTCTCCGGGCGGACCGTGGCGGTCCCGCGCGAGCGCCGAGTGCAGGTAGATCGCGTGGGGCATCACGGTCGCGCCGAGCATGCTGGCCGCCAGCAGCACCGTCGGAGCCCCGTCGAAGCGCGGGACGAGCCCGGCCGCCGCCTCGCCCCAGTCGACCGGGCTGACGAACAGCCCGGCCAGGAAGCCGACCGCGATCACGCCCAGCAGGCCGAGCACGATCGCCTCGAAGGGACGCTGCCCACGGCGCGACTGGATCGCCAGGATGCCGATGGCGACCACTCCGACGATGAGGCCGCCGAGCGGCAGCGGAAGCCCGAACAGCAGGTTCAGCGCGATGGCCCCGCCGATGACCTCGGCGATGTCGGTCGCCGCCGCGACCAGCTCGGCCTGCACCCAGTAGGCGCGGCGGGTCCCCGTCCCCAGTCGCTCGCCGAGCAGCTCCGGGAGGCTGCGGCCCGTGACGATGCCCAGCTTGGCCGACTGGTACTGGACGAACACGGCGATGGCGTTCGCAGCGACCAGCACCCACACCAGCAGGTACCCGTAGCGCGCACCCGCGGTCAGGTTCGCCGCGACGTTCCCCGGGTCGACGTACGCGATCGCGGCCACGAACGCCGGCCCCAGCAGGAGCAGCAGCCGCGCAGGCGCGGCGCGGGACGTTCGCTCGTCGACCCCGACGCTCATCCCGCCTCCCGCAACAGAAAATTTAGGTCAGTCTAACTCTCCTCCGCTTCGCCGGGTATGGCTAGGCGGCCAGCAGCGTGAGCAGCGAGACGATGCGGCCGTCCCGTACCTCGATCACGTCGACGCCGCGGGCGACCGGGGCGCCCTCAGGGCCGAACGTCCAAGCGAGGGCGCCGCTCGTGGCACCGAGGTAGACCGGGCCGGCGTCGGCGAAGGCGAACGTCTCGGGCGCACTGTCGAGCAGGCCCGCGGCCTTGGCCTCGAGCGCATCCCACCCGGTCACTGCACCTTCGGGGTCGGTGAAGACGACGTCCGGCGCGTACACGCGCTCGATCGCCTCGCGGCGGGAGGTCGCATCCCGGTTGCCGAAGACGTCGCGGAGGTTGGCGGAGAGCAGTTCGGTGATCGTGGGCACGCAGGGTCCTTTCGTCGAGGTGCGGGGCGGCGGCTACTCCTCGAGGAGAGCGCCCTCGGTCTGCTCGCGGTACAGCCGCGAGTACACGCCGCCCTGATCCAGCAGTTCCCGGTGCGTCCCCCGCTCGACGACCTGTCCGTGATCGATGACGAAGATGACGTCGGCGGAGACGATGGTGGAGAGCCGATGAGCGATCGCGATGGTGGTGCGGCCGCTGGAGGCGGTGTCCAGCGCCTGCTGCACGACACGCTCCGAGATGGTGTCGAGGGCGCTCGTCGCCTCGTCGAGGATGAGCACCTCCGGGTCCTTCAGCAGCACGCGGGCGATGGCGATGCGCTGCTTCTCGCCCCCGGACAGGCGGTATCCCCGCTCCCCCACGATCGTGTCGTAGCCGTCGGGGAACCCGGCGATCGTCGCGTGGATGTTCGCCCGCTTGGCCGCATCCTCCAGCTCCTCCTGCGTGGCGTCGGGACGCGCGTACCGCAGGTTCTCGGCGATGGTCGCGTGGAACAGGTAGGTCTCCTGGCTCACCACCCCGATGTGCGAGACCAGCGACTCCTGCTGCAGTTCGCGGAGGTCGGTGTCCCCGAAGAGGATGCGCCCGCCGGTCGCGTCGTAGAACCGCGGGATCAGGTACGACACCGTCGTCTTGCCCGCGCCGCTCGGCCCGACGAACGCGGCGAACTCCCCGGGCTCGATGACGAACGACACGTCGTCGAGCGTGTTGCGCTCGCCGTCGCGGGCGTCCGGGTAGCGGAACTCGACGTGGTCGAACTCGATGCGGCCGAGGTCGCGGGCGGGGTCGACCGGAACGGCCTCCGGCCGGTCCGCGATCGCGGGCTTGAGGTCGAGGTACTCGAAGATCCGGGCGAACAGTGCGCTCGAGGTCTGCAGGTCGAGCGACACCCGCATGAGCGCGAGCAGCGGGAACAGCAACCGCGCCTGCACGGTCGTGAACGCGACGATCGTTCCGGCGGAGATGTCGTTCGCCCCGCCGAGGATCAGCCAGCCGGACACCAGGTACACGATCGCCGGGATGGACGACAGGAAGACGTTGACCATGGCGAAGAACCACTGGCCGCTCATCGCCTGCGACACCTGCAGGCGGATCTGGTTGCTGTTCTCGTCCGAGTAGCGCTCCACCTCGGCGCCCTGCCGATTGAAGCTCTTCGAGAGCAGGATGCCGGACACGCTCAGCGTCTCCTGGGTGATCGCCGTCATGTCCGACAGCGACTCCTGCGTCTTCGTCGCGATGCGCGCGCGCACCTGGCCGACCCGGCGCTGCGCGATGACGAGGATGGGCATCAGCACGACGGCGACGATCGTCAGCTGCCAGTTCAGGAGCAGCATGGCGACCAGCGCCGCGATCACGGTGACCGTGTTGCCGAGGATGCTCGACATCGTGTTGGTCAGAACATTGGCGACGCCACCGACGTCGTTCTGCAGCCGCGACTGGATGATGCCGGTCTTGGTGTGCGTGAAGAAGCTCAGCTCCATGGACTGCAGGTGCGAGAACAGCCGGACGCGCAGCGCGCCCATGACCTTGTTGCCGACGGATGCGGTGAGGTACGTCTGCCACACCCCGAGAAGCGCGGAGGAGACGAAGACGATCAGCATGACGACGACGATCTCGACGAGCACCGGCAGGTTCGGCTTGCCGCTCGGCGGGAACAGCCCCTGGTCGAAGGCGCGCTCGGTGAGCAGCGGGGGAATGACGGTGAGCGCCGCACCCGCGAGCACCAGCACCATCGTGACGATGATCGCCATCTTGTGCGGCGCGAACAGCTCCACGATGCGGCGGAACAGGTGCGGGATCTTCGGCGCGCTCGCGTTCAGGGCCCGCTGCGCCTCCGCATCCCCGCCGCTCACGCGTCCCCGGCCGCCACCGCCGCCGCGTCCGCCCCCGCCGGCAATCTGGCCCATCACGCTCATGGGATCAGCGTAACCCGCTGCAGGCGGCGGCCGGAGGCGCGGCCGAGAAGCCACTCCTTCGGTTCTGAGAGAAGGATTTGAATAACGTCACGTTTGTAGTGACGCGTCGTCGTCCACTCTGTGACGCACATGCGGCACGCCGACGACACCCAGGAGTTGCCATGTCCCTCGCCACGATGGAGGCGCAGTCCTGTTCAGCTCCTCGGCGGCGTCGGATGCCGGCGGGTCATATCCAAGCGATCGACGGCCTGCGCGCGGTCGCGGTTCTCGGGGTCGTCGCGTTCCACCTGAACGCGCTTCCTGGCGGATTCCTCGGCGTCGACCTGTTCTTCGTGATCTCGGGGTACGTCATCACCCGCGCCATCCTCACCCAGCGGGAAGCGGGGACCTTCCGCCTTGGCCGCTTCTGGTTCTCACGGATCAAGCGGCTCCTACCCGCGGTCCTCCTCGTGCTCATCGCGGTCGAAGTGTGGATCGCCGTCGTCGCTCCGGCCGGGCTGGAGCGCGTCACGGACGGCCAGTCGCTCAGCTCGCTCGTCTACGGCACCAACTGGTTCAATATCGCCGGCGATTTCGGCTATGCGGACGCCTCGCGAGAGTCGTCTCCGCTCAACCATCTGTGGTCACTCGCGATCGAGGAGCAGTTCTACCTCCTGTGGCCGGCCCTCCTGCTCCTGCTGCCCAAGCGCTGGCTCGTCCTCGCCGTGACGACGGCTGGAGTCGGCGCAGGACTCGTGTACGGCGTCGCCGCGCAACAGTTCTGGTCGTTCGACCGGCTGTACCAGGGCACCGATGTGCGAATGGTCGCGCTGGTCGGCGGAGCCATGATCGCCGCTTTCGGCGCCGGGGGCGGTCCCTCGCCCCTCCCTCGCGCCTTCTCGCGCGCGCTGAGGCGGCTCGCGCCGTGGATGGCTCTCGCCTCGGCCGTCGCTCTCGCGTGGCTGTGGGCGACACTCCCCCTCGATCGACGAATCTTCGGCGGACCGCTCGCCCTTGCGATCGTGCTCGAGATCGTCCTCGTCGCTTCCATCGCAGCTCCCTCCGCACGGCTGTTCGCCTCGGTGCTCAGTTGGGGGCCGCTCGTCTTCATCGGACGCCGCAGCTACGCGCTCTACCTCTGGCATTGGCCGGTGATCGTCATCGTCAGCGAGACCTACACCGGCTGGACCGACTGGGATCTGGCGGCTGCGCGAGCCGTCGCGATGGTGCTGCTCACGATGCTGTCGTACGCGCTGATCGAGAACCCGATCCGACGGATGAAGAACGCCGGACCGGGGTTGTGGATCGGGCTCGCAGCCGCCATCGCCGCTGTTGTCGCGCTCGCTTCCCTACCCGGAGGGGCGTGGGCTCCGTCATCCGGCGCACCTCGTGCTCAGGGGAGCACCGATCCACGACTCGCGGCAATCGAGCCGGGAAGGAAGGTCCTTGTGGCCGGCGATTCCTGGGCGGCTGCCCTGGCCCAAGGCATGACCGATCCGGAGTTCGGCGCCACAGTCGAGAACTACGGGCGGGGTGGATGCGGCATCGCCGACCCTCAGGCATACATGAACGACGACGCGTCGGTCGTTCCCCCTCCCGCGCAGTGCCTTGCCTGGCGGGCGGAGTGGGCGAGCGCCGTCGAGAAGGACCGTCCCGACGCCGTCGTGCTCACCACGGAAACTACGACCAGCGGAAGGCGAAGATCGACGGCAGGTGGGTCTATGTCGGCGACCCTGTGTTCGACGCCCGCTACAGCGCACACCTCGACGAGGCCATCTCCATCTTCACGAGCGCGGGGATACCCGTTTTCGTCACGAACACGGTGGTGCTCAACGGGGAACCGTTCCACACGCATTCCATCACGATGAACCGCCTGCTCAAGGAAGCCGCGGAGCGCAACTCCGGCGCCACGCTCATCGATTACGGCGGCTACCTCTGCCATCACGACGAGACGGCGAACTGCCCGCGCGTGCGCGACAGCCAGCCGATCTACGACGCGACGGGTCACCTGGCACCGTACTGGCAGCGGAGCGCCGCCCAGCTGGTTCTCTCCGAGATGCAGCGGCTCCTCGCGAGCCCGAAGCCCGCAGCAGGGTGATGCTAACCCTCGCGCGGGGGTGGACCGACGTGACGCAACCGTGATGCAAGCGCTTGACGTAAACGCTTGCAGACGAAGCGAGCGCGGGGGTACGGTGATCCGCGGGCGCACATCTGCGCCCGCACCAAGAGCTCAACGAGGAGTGAAATGAAAGCAGCACGTCTCTCCGTGATCGCCGGGGTGGCCATCGCAGGCCTCGCCCTGGCGGGATGCACCGGTGGCGGCGGATCGGGAAGCGGTGGCGGCGACGCCAACGCCGGAACCGACAGCAAGGGCCCCATCACCTACGTACAGGGCAAGGACAATTCGAACGTCGTCCGGCCTCTGGTCGACAAGTGGAACAAGGCCCACCCGGACGAGAAGGTCACCTTCAAGGAGCAGACCGACCAGGCCGACCAGCAGCACGACGATCTCGTCCAGCACTTCCAGGCCAAGGACGCCAACTACGACGTCGTCGACGTCGACGTCGTCTGGACCGGTGAGTTCGCAGCGAAGGGCTGGCTCCAGCCGCTGACCGGCAAGTTCAAGATGGACAACTCGTCCCTCCTGGCGCCGACGGTCAAGGCCGGAACCTACAACGGCACGCAGTACGCGGCGCCGCAGACCTCCGACGGTGGCATCCTGTACTACCGCAAGGACCTGGTCCCGACCCCGCCGAAGACGTGGGACGACATGCTCAAGGACTGCGACATCGCCAAGGCGAAGGGCATCGGCTGCTACGCCGGACAGTTCGCGCAGTACGAGGGCCTCACGGTGAACGCCGCCGAGGCGATCAACACCAACGGTGGAACGATCGTCGGTGAGGACGGCAAGAAGGTCACCGTCGACAGCCCCGAGGCGAAGGCCGGCCTGACCCGCCTGGTGGACGGCTTCAAGAACGGGCAGATCCCCAAGGAAGCCATCACCTACCAGGAGGAGCAGGGCCGCCAGGCGTTCGAGGCCGGCAAGCTCATGTTCCTGCGCAACTGGCCGTACGTGTACAACCTCGCCAAGACGGACGGCTCCTCGACGGTGAAGGACACCTTCGGGATCGCGCCGCTGCCGGGCGTCTCGGCCGACAAGCCGGGCGTCTCCAGCCTGGGTGGTCACAACGCCGCGATCAGCGTCTACTCCAAGCACAAGGCGACCGCGTTCGAGTTCCTCAAGTTCCTGCAGAGCGAAGAGACCCAGAAGTTCTTCGTGACCCAGGGCTCGCTGGCACCCGTCGTGGCCTCCCTGTACGACGACGCTTCGCTGAACAGCCAGCTCCCGTACCTGTCGACCCTGAAGACGTCGATCGCCAACGCGGTGCCGCGTCCGGTGTCGCCGTTCTACCCGGCCATCACCAAGGCCGTTCAGGACAACGCCTACGCCGCCCTGAAGGGTGACAAGTCGGTCGACCAGGCACTGAAGGACATGGCGTCCGCCATCCAGACCGCCAGCGCCGGTTGATTCCGGACTGAATCGGTCGCCGGGCGGCGGGAACTCTCCCGCCGCCCGGCTCCACACCCACCCAGACTCCTAGCGGAGGCACACATGTCAACGTCGAACGTCGTCGCCCCCTCATCCACCCAGACCGGCCGCAACGGGCAAGGCCCCCGCGCCGGCGTGAAGCACAACCGCCGCCAGCAGAGCCGCTGGGCCTTCTACCTCATCGTCCCCACGCTGATCCTCCTGGCCATCGTCATCGGCTACCCCGTGGTCAGCGCGATCGTGATGTCGTTCCAGAAGGACGCCGGGCTCGACCCCGCCACCGGACTGTTCGTCCAGGGCGGCTTCGCCGGCTTCCAGAACTACGCGCACTGGCTGTTCCAGCAGTGCCAGGGCCCGAACGGGACCACCATCACCTGCCCGCCGGGCAACCTCGGCTCCACCTTCTGGAGCGCCGTCTTCGTCACCTTCTTCTTCACCGTGACGACCGTGATCCTCGAGACCATCCTGGGCCTCTGGTTCGCGCTGATCATGAACCGCGCCTTCCGCGGCCGCGGCTTCGTCCGCGCGGCCATCCTGATCCCGTGGGCCATCCCCACCGCCGTCACCGCGAAGCTGTGGTTCTTCATCTTCTCGGTCGCGGGCGTCGCCAACGCCGTCATCGGGGCCCACATCCTGTGGACCAGTGACGAATGGGCCTCCCGGTTCGCGGTCATCATCGCCGACACCTGGAAGACGACCCCGTTCATGGCGCTGCTCATCCTCGCCGGCCTCCAGGTCATCCCGGAGGACGTCTACGAGGCGGCGAAGGTCGACGGAGCAAGCACCCTGCAGCGCTTCTGGCGCGTGACCATGCCGCTGCTGAAGCCGGCGCTGATGGTCGCGGTCCTGTTCCGCGTGCTCGACGCCCTCCGCATCTACGACCTGCCGCAGATCCTCACCGGAGGCGGTGGTGGCACAGGCCATGCGACGACGACGTTGTCCATCCTCGTCGTCGATCAGATCAGGCAAGGGTTCAACAGCGCCGCAGCCCTCTCCACCATCACGTTCATCATCATCTTCCTGATCGCGTTCATCTTCGTCCGATTGCTCGGGACGAACGTGGTCCGAACGCAGGAGACCCAGCAGAAGGGGGCGAAGTGATGACTGCTGTCGCCGGACAGGCCGCAGCGACCGCCGAGGCGGGCGCTCTTCCCCGAACCCAGACCAAGAACCGCACCGGTCGCCGTCGCCGCAACCAGAGCGCCCGCACGGGCATCCAGGCGATCGTGATCGTGATCTGGTGTCTGCTGCCGTTCTACTGGATGGTCGTCACGTCGTTCCGCGACGTCGGCTACACGAACGACAACACGCCGTGGATCACGCACTTCACCTGGGACAACTACATCACGGCGCTCTCGACGAAGCTCGGCAACAACCTGCCGGGCGCGCTGTTGAACTCGCTGTTCATCGGCGTCTGCGTCACGGCGATCTCGCTCGTGGTCGGCATCTTCGCCTCGTACGCGCTCGCCCGCTTGGACTTCAAGTTCAAGGGCATCGTGCTGGGCATCATCCTGGCGGCGTCGATGTTCCCGGGCGTCGCGCTCATCACCCCGCTGTTCCAGCTGTTCACGAACATCGGGTGGATGGGCACCTACCAGGCGCTGATCATCCCGGAGATCTCGTTCGCCCTCCCGCTCACGGTCTACACGCTGAACTCGTTCTTCCGTGAGATGCCGTGGGACCTCGAGGAGGCGGCGCGGATCGACGGCTGCACCCAGGCGCAGGCGTTCCGCAAGGTGATCCTCCCCCTGGCAGCCCCGGCCGTGTTCACGACCGCGATCCTGGCGTTCATCTCGTCCTGGAACGAGTTCCTGATCTCCAGCCAGCTGTCCAGCGACCGGACGCAGCCCGTCACGGTGGCCATCGCCTCCTTCACCGGCAGCCAGCCGCACCAGGAGCCGTACACCGCGATCATGGCGGCCGGAACGATCGTCACCGTGCCGCTGATCATCCTGGTGCTGATCTTCCAGCGCCGCATCGTCGCAGGCCTGACCGCCGGCGGAGTGAAGGGCTGAGCGGATGCGCTGGAGCGACTCCCGTGAGGTCGTCGACGTTGGCCTCGGCTTCGTCGGGTTCTTCGGCGTCGCTTTCCTCGGGATCACCCTCTACTGCGAGCTGACCGGGGAACCGGCGCTCGGCTGGGCGCTCACCCTTCTGGTACTCGTCCTCGCCTTCATCGGCCTCCTGCAGCTGCGCCGTCGCATCATCGCGCGGCGGCAGGAGGCCGAGGAGGCGCGGCTCGAGCACCAGGATTCCTGAACCGGGCACCGGTATGGCAGGGATCGAGGAGGTCGCGCGCGCGACGGGGGTCTCGACGGCAACGGTGTCGCGTGCGCTCCGCGGGCTCCCCAACGTCTCGGACAAGACCCGCGCCGCCGTGCGGCAGGCCGCCGACGAGCTCGGCTACGTCGCGTCGTCGAGCGCATCGGGGCTGGCGAGCGGTCGCACGCTCGCGATGGGCGTCGTCGTCCCGTCGGTCAGCCGCTGGTTCTACACCCAGGTGCTCGAGGGGGTGGATGCGGAACTGCGCGGCGCCAGTTACGACATGATCCTGTTCAATCTGGGCGGCCACCGCGGCGATCGCGAGCGGGTGTTCCACCGCAGCATCCTGCGCAAGCGCACCGACGCACTGCTGGCTCTCTGCCTGGACTTCACCCGGGAGGAGCGCGAGCAGCTCGCGACCCTCGGGCACCCGACCATCGTGGTCGGCGGCCCCGTGAAGGGCTTGCGCAGCGTGGGCATCGACGAGACCTCGACCGCGTACACCGCGACCTCGCACCTCATCTCCCTCGGCCACACCGACATCGCGCACATCGGCGGTGAGGACGAGGAGGGCTTGAACAGCCAGGTGCCCATCGGCCGGCTGCACGGTTTCCGGGATGCGATGCGCGACGCCGGTCTGCCCGTCCGGCCGGAGTGGGTCATCCCTGGCGGGTTCACGCTGCCCGAGAGCCGTGCGGCGATGAACCGGCTGCTCGACCGCCCGGGGCCGCGTCCGACCGCGGTCTTCGCCGGATCCGACGAGATGGCGTTCGGTGCGATCCTGGCGGCGGGCGACCACGGGCTGCGCGTGCCCGTCGACCTCTCGGTCATCGGGATCGACGATCACGACTACGCGGCGGGCTTCGGCCTGACAACGATGGCGCAGGATCCGTTCGAGCAGGGGGCGACCGCCGCGCGCATCCTGCTCGACGAACTCGCGGGCTCGGAACCGCGCATGAATTCGGTTCGCTCCCCCGTCAGCCTGGTCGTACGGTCGTCCACGGCACCTCCGCTCGGATGATGGGAGCAATTGTTCTCGGCTTCTGAGACAATGAGTTCTGCGATCATCCGGCTGACCGCGCCTTTCGGGTAGGCACGACAAGCTGATGGGATTGCCCGTCGGGCTATCGGGGCCCACACAGACGGAAGAAGCCGCCCTGTCTCTGACAGGGCGGCTTCTTGAATCCGTGGGAACGTTCCCCGGTCAGTCGGCGTCCGCGAGGGCGAGGACCTCCGCCTCCTGCTGAGGCGATTCGACGGCCCCATCCACTCGCCGCAGGTGCTTGTGGCCGATCATGATGAGAGCGGTGGCGACGAGGACCGAGATCGCGCCGCCGTAGAACGGCATCGCCGGTCCGACCGTTGCGGCGAGCAGGGTGGCTGCAGGCGGCGCGACCGCACCGCCGAGGAAGCGCACGCCCGAGTAGGCGCTCGACGCGACCGACCGCGGAAGATCCGTCGCCTCCATCACGCACTCGGTGAGGACGGTGTTCAGGATGCCGAGCAGCAGTCCGCCGACGATCACGCACACGATGAGGGCGGCGAGCGACCGGACGAACAGCCCCGCCGCGAGCAGGTCGAGGGCGAGCAGCGGCATGACCAGCCACAGCACGCGGGTCCGCGGGAGGACCGACGTCAGCAGCGGCGCGACCCATACCGAGGTCACGGCCAGCGCGAGACCCCAGCCGAAGAAGATCAGGCCGAGGGTGATCGCATCCTCGACGCCCAGCGGCACCAGGGCGAACGGCGTGTAGGCCAGCAGCACGAAGAAGCCGATGTTGTAGAACAGGGCGGCGGCCGCCAGGAAACCGAGCGCCGGCTTCCCGAGCGCGCGGAACGGCGCGGAGAGGCGGGTCGGGGTCGGCTTCTCCGGGTTCTTGCGGAGCAGGGCGACGATGGCGACGAAGCCGACGGCCATCAGCGTCGCGGTTCCGAAGAACGGTCCACGCCAGCTCCAGCTGCCGAGGAGGCCGCCGAGCAGTGGGCCGATCGCGATGCCCAGGCCGAGCGCGGCCTCGTAGAGGATGATCGCGGCGGAGGTCCCGCCGGATGCGGCACCGACGATGGTCGCGAGCGCCGTGGAGATGAACAGCGCGTTGCCGAGACCCCAGCCCGCACGGAACCCGATGATCGACTCCACGTTCTGCGAGAGGCCGGCCGCCAGCGCGAACACGACGATGAGCGCGAGCCCGATGAGCAGCGTCTTCTTCGCGCCGATGCGGCTGGAGATCCAGCTGGTGAAGAACATGGCGGCGCCTGTGATGAGCAGATAGCTCGTGAAGAGCATCTCGGTCTGCGTCGGGGTCGCTTCGAGGCTCTTCGCGATCGCCGGGAGGATGGGGTCGACGAGGCCGATGCCCATGAAGGCGATGACGGAGGCGAAGGCGACGGCCCAGACGGCGGTCGGCTGTTTCAGGATGCTGGTCGGGCGTTCGTGGGACATGACGGGGTGACGGCTCCTCGAGCGATCGGTGGTGAAGGAAGCGGTGGATGTGCCGGGGACGCCGCTCAGCGGCTTCCGGCGAGCGCGGCGGAGGCCGCGGTGGAGAGGTCGACGCGCGATCCGATGATCTCGACGGTCGCGCGCATCGCGGCGAGCTCGTCATCGGAGAGGTCGGCGAACATGGGGACCAGAGCGGTCGACAGCTCGTCGCGCCAGGCCTGGAGCGCCGCATCGCCCTTGCGGGTGATCGCGATCTGCCACGCGCGGGCGTCGTCGGTGTCGGCGATGCGCTTGACCCACTCGGCCTCGACGAGGTTGCGCACGAGTTTGGTCATCGTCGGCTGCGACACCCGGCTCTGCGCGGCGAGTTCGCCCAGGCGCATGGCGCCGGCGGTCTGCAGAACACTCAGGGTGCGCCAGGTGGCCGGCGACTCCGTGCTTCCCGTCACGCGCGCGGCGAGGCGGGTGAGGCGGTGTGCGGCGACTACGAGGTCGCCGAGGATCTGACGAAGTTCGGGAGTCTCGGGCATGGACTCCATTATATATAGCTTGCCTATGTTTATCAAACGCGACGGGCGAGGACGTACGCCTGGGGCGACTTCTCCGGAGGAACCGGCTGCCGGACGAGCTCGGCCAGCCGCTCGAAACCGGCCCCGACCAGGCGCTCGCGCACCCGGTCCGGCTGCTGCCGCCGCGTGTGCAGGTCGAGGTCGTGCCCGTACGCATGGGTCAGGTGCACCACGTCGTCCCCGACCTGGAACGCGAGCAGCAGCCTCCCGTCCGGCCGCACGACCCGGGCGAACTCGGCGTACAGCTCGTCCTGCCGCTCCTCGGGCGTGTGGATGACCGAGTACCAGGCGAGGGCACCGGCGAGCCCGGCATCCCCGAACGGCAGCGCTGCCATCGACGCGACCTCGAAGCGCACCGCCGGATGGTCGCGGCGGGCGGCCTCCACCATCCGGGGCGAGAGGTCGATCCCGACGACGTCGAGCCCGCGGTCCGCCAGATACCCGGCGATCCGGCCGGGACCGCACCCGAGGTCGCCGACCGCTCCCCCGCCGGCCCGGCGGATCTGCTCGGCGAAGACATCGAGCATGGCGCGATCGAACTCGCTCTCGGCGAGGTCGTCGCGCAGCAGGTCGGCGTAGTCATCGGCCACCGTGTCATAGGCGGCGCGGGTGGCAATGACGTCGGGATGCTCGCTCACCCGACTCATCGTAGGGCGGACGAACCACCGGGCACGACGGGTCCGTCCGCGCTCTCGCGGAGGAACTCGTCCCAGGTGCGCACCCCGCGCTGAGCCGACGCGTCGGCGAGGTTGTCCCCCGCCCGGTACGCGCGGCCCACGGCCCCGGGGAGCCGCACCGGCAGCGTCGGACGGCGGCGGCCGCTGTAGCGGCGGACGAGCTCGACGAGGTCCAGCACCTCCGGTCCCGCGAGGTCAGGGACCCTGCCGGCGGGTTCCGAAAGGGCGAGGGACGCGAGTCGCTCCGCGACCTCCTCGCGGTGCACCGGTTCGAAGCGCAGGCCTCCCGGCGCGGGCGTCAGCGGCAGCCGGGACAGGCCGCGCACCAGCGGCAGCACGAATTCGTGCAGCTGGGACACCGCCAGGATGCTCCACGGCACACCCGAGGCCTCGACGGCGCGTTCCGCGGTCGCCTTCGCCCGGAAGTAGCCGATCGGCATCCGACCGGCGCCCACCACCGAGATCAGGATGAGGTGAGCGGTCCCCGCGCGCCGCGCCGCCTCCGCGACCGTGTCGGCCGCACGGTCGTCGCCGCGCGCGCCCCCGGCGAGGTGCAGGACAGTGCCCGCATCCGCGAAGGCCGCATCCAGCCCGACGCCCTTCACGGTGTCTCCCACCACCTGCCGGACCCGGGCATCCCCTGACGCAGGCAGTGGATGACGGCTCAGCACGCGCACGTCGTGTCCGGCCGCCACCAGCCGCGGGACGACGCTGCGCCCGATTCGTCCTGTCCCTCCTGTCACCACGATGGTCTCGTTCACCGTCGTCCTCCCGTCATCTGTGTCACACGCGCCGGTTCCGGCTCGTCGATAGGGTGACGACCGGGAGACGGAGGATGTGACATGACCGACGCAGATCTGCTCGCCGAGCGCTTCCAGGCGGCGCGTCCCCGCCTCACGGCGATCGCGACCCGCCTGCTGTCCAGTTCGGTGGACGCCGAGGACGCGGTGCAGGAGACCTGGCTGCGCCTGAGGAGCGCCGATGTCGCAACGATCGAGAACGTCGACGCCTGGCTGACGACCGTGCTGTCGCGGATCTGCCTCGACCAGCTGCGCACCCCGCGCCGTCTGCGCGAGCGCTCGTGGGAGGTGAGGCCCTGGCCGGCTGAGCCGCGGTCCGTCCTGGGGGATCCCGCCGCCGAGGCGGAGCAGGGTGAGCGCGTCGCCGCCGCCCTGCTCCTCGTGCTGGACGAGCTCCGCCCGGCGGAACGGATCGCTTTCGTGCTGCACGACGTCTTCGGACGGCCGTTCGACGAGGTGGCCGAGGCTCTCGGGCGTTCGCCCGAGGCGGCGCGGCAACTGGCGTCGCGCGCCCGGCGACGCCTGCACGGTTCGACCGACCCGAGGCGACCCGACGCCCATCGAGCGCGCCCGCTGGTGGATGCGTGGCTCCAGGCCGCGCAGCAGGGCGACGTCACGCGCCTCCTGGCGCTCCTCGATGAGAACGCCACCCTGCGCGCCGACTACGGCGCGACACAGCAACGGCTGGCAGGCCGGCAGCAGATCGCCGAGCAGGCGGTCCTGTCCGCACGGCTCGCCGCGCACTCCACCCCCGTCCTCCTCGGCGGACGACCGGGCGTCGCCGCCGTCCTGTCCGGCCGGGTCGTATCCGTGATGGCGTTCGAGATCGAGGGCGACCGCATCCTCCGCCTCGACGTCCTGGCCGACCCGGGGCGTCTCGCCGGACTCCGCGTCGCCGAGGCGCTCGGGATCGCCTGACGACGAAGCGCCCCCGGCCGTGTGGGCCGGGGGCGCTTCTGGGAGGGTCTTACCGCAGGTACCTGTCGTAGAGGAGGGTCCTGCGGCACAGATCCGGTGGGTGGCAGCCGCTGTCGCGGTCCTCCCCGTGGAGCAGTGCGTGGCCGAAGCCGCGCAGCGCGGAGGCGTATGCACGCCAAGAGCTTGTACTCATCGTGGTTCTTCTTCCGGTTGTGCGTCCTTGCACACCGATGCACGCTGGCAGGCGCGATCGGACGCGATGGATGGTGAGCATCCGCGTCCGCACGTCGCTTAACGCACGGAGGGCGTCGCCCCGTTGCGGGGGCGACGCCCTCCGCAACGCGGACACTCTCTATGGGAGGAGTCCGCGTCGCGCCTGTGTTAGTTACAACACAGTGGCCTGTCAGCCTGTCAGTAAGAAGAGCCCCGAGGGGCGCGAATTACTTGAGGGTGACGGTGGCGCCAGCCTCTTCGAGCTGGGCCTTCGCCTTGTCGGCGGTCTCCTTGTTGGCGCCCTCGATGACGGTGCTCGGGGCACCGTCGACGAGTGCCTTCGCCTCACCGAGGCCGAGGCTGGTGAGGGCGCGCACCTCCTTGATGACCTGGATCTTCTTGTCACCGGCGGCCTCGAGGACGACGTCGAAGGAGTCCTTCTCCTCGACCTCTTCGGCAGCGGCACCCGCACCACCGGCGGCCGGGGCGGCCACGGCGACGGGGGCGGCGGCGGTGACCTCGAAGGTCTCCTCGAACTTCTTCACGAACTCGCTGAGCTCGATGAGCGTGAGCTCCTTGAACGCGTCGAGCAGCTCATCAGTCGTAAGCTTTGCCATTGTTCTCTCCTTAGTGTGTGTGGTTACTCACCGCTGATCTGGTCCGTGAGGACTCAGGCAGCGGACTCCTGCTTCTCACGCAGCGCGTCGACCGTGCGAACGGCCTGCGACAGCGGTGCGTTGAACAGATATGCGGCTCCGAACAGCGAGGCCTTGAAGGCGCCGGCCAGCTTGGCCAGCAGTACCTCACGGGACTCGAGGTCGGCGAGCTTGCCTACCTCTTCTGCGGTCAGCGGGTTACCGTCGAAGTAACCGCCCTTGACCACCAGCAGAGGGTTTGCCTTGGCGAAGTCACGCAGCGACTTCGCGACGGCGACAGGGTCACCGTGCACGAAGGCGATCGCGGACGGCCCAGCGAGCTCCTCGTCGAAAGACGAGATGCCGGCGTTGTTGGCCGCGATCTTGGTCAGCGTGTTCTTCACCACGGCGTAGGTCGCGTGCTCACTGATCGACGTGCGCAGCTGCTTGAGCTGAGCGACAGTGAGACCGCGGTACTCGGTCAGCAGAACGGCAGCAGAGTTCTCGAACAGGTTCTCGAGCTCGGCAACCGTGGCTTCCTTGTTCGCCATGGCCTACTCCTCAATCTTCTTCGTCGCACACCGCGGGAGCGGTGTGCCCGCCGAAACCCGCTGGAGAAAGAAAAAAGCTCCGGCGCAGAGGCACGGAGCTGGCGACCCAGAAACTGTGGAACAGAGGCTGGAACTTGCTTCATACACCTGCGCGGGCGCCCACCTGAGTGGATCTTCGGTCGTGCATGCACGACGACCAGCGGTCTTTGGCTCCGTACAGGTTACGGGATGCGAGGCGCCGCGTGCAAATCGGACTCGGCGACGGCCTCCGCGGGGACCAGCGGGAGGGACACCGTGAACGCGGTGCTTCCCGGTTCGCTGACGACCGAGACCTCGCCGCCGTGCGCCTGCACGACGGCCTGCACGATGGCCAGCCCGAGCCCGGTGGAGCCGGTGGCGCGGTTGCGCGAGCTGTCGCCGCGGGCGAATCGCTCGAACAGCGTGGCCCGGAGCTCCTCCGGGATCCCGGGGCCGTCGTCGGCGACCGTGACGATCGCGCGCTGGGCCAGCGCATCCACGCGGAGCCCGGCCGTGACCGTCGTGCCCGGAGGCGTGTGGACGCGGGCATTGGCGAGCAGGTTCATCAGCACCTGGTGGATGCGCGGGGCGTCGCCGAGCACCTCGACGGGTTCGTCGGGGAGGTCGAGCGTCCACTCGTGGTCCGGGCCGGCCGCGTGCGCGTCGCTGAGCGCATCCACCAGCAGCAGGGAGAGGTCGACCGGGTCGTGATCGAGCTCGCGTCCCTCATCGAGCCGGGCCAGCAGGAGGAGGTCCTCCACCAGGGAGGTCATGCGTGTCGCCTCGGACTCGATGCGGCCCAGCGAGTGCGTGACGTCGGGAGGCAGCTCGTGCGGCGCGCGACGCGTCAGTTCCGCGTAGCCGCGGATCGAGGCGAGCGGCGTCCGCAGCTCATGGCTGGCGTCGGCGACGAACTGGCGGACCTTCTGCTCACTCGCCTGTCGTGCGGTCAGAGCGGAGGCGACGTGCCCGAGCATCCGGTTGAGGGCTGCACCCACCTTCCCGACCTCGGTGTGCTGATCCGTGTCGGCTTCGGGCACGCGGACGGACAGGGCGACGTCGCCACGGTCGAGGGGCAGCGACGACACCTGCTCGGCCGTGCCCGTCACCCGCTCGAGCGGCCGCATCGCCAGCCGGACGACCACGTTCGCCAGCAGGAATGCGAAGACGAGGCCCGCGAGGGTCACCAGCGCGATGACCAGCGTGAGCCGGGCGACCGTCGCGTTCACGTCGCTGAGAGGCAGGCCGATGATGACGCTGTCGCCGTTCGTGAGCTCCACGGCAGCGACGCGGTAGTCGCCGAGCGAGGGTCCGAGGTTGATGGTTCGCGGATGCCCGTCGGAGGGGAGGGTGATCAACGCCGTCGTCGCGATCGGGACGCGCTGCGGCGCGACCGGCTGGTCGGGCGAACTCCCCTGCGGACGTTCCGAGAGGATCACCGGGTAGAGCAGCATGTCGCCGCTGCGGATCACGCCGAAGGTGCCGGTCTGCTGGCCGGGCGTCTGGACGATGCCGATGACGTCGGGACCGGTCGGCTGGTCGCCGTAGATCCGGTCGGCGGCACGCTGCCCCCGGTCGAGCGCCGACGTGAGCTGCCCATCCAGTCGCTGCATCAGGTAGTTCTGCAGCGCGAAGACGCTGACCGTCCCGATGACGGCGCCGAGCACGGCGAGCATCGCTACGACGACCAGCACCACGCGGCTGCGCAGCGTCCAGGACCGGAACGGACGAAGACGAGGGAACCGGCTGCCCGCTGCGCGGGCGGTGGTCATTGCGCGGCCTTCACCATGTACCCGGCGCCGCGGACGGTGTGGATCATCGGCGTACGGCCGGCGTCGATCTTCTTGCGCAGGTACGAGATGTAGAGCTCGACGACACTCGACGAGCCGCCGAAGTCGTAGCTCCACACGCGGTCCAGGATCTGCGCCTTGCTGAGCACCCGGCGCGGGTTGCGCATCAGGAAGCGCAGGAGTTCGAACTCCGTTGCGGTCAGCTGGATGGGCTCACCGTCGCGGTGCACCTCGTAGCTGTCCTCGTCGAGGACGAGATCGCCGACGATGAGCACCGGGTCCTCGTGGTCGGCGACCGCCGCGCGTGACCGGCGCAGCAGGCCGCGGAGCCGGGCGACCAGTTCCTCCAGGCTGAAGGGCTTGGTGACGTAGTCGTCCCCACCCGCGGTGAGACCGGCGATCCGGTCGTCCAGCGAGTCCTTGGCGGTGAGGAACAGCACGGGCGCCTCGTTGCCGTCGGCGCGCATGCGGTTGAGCACCTGCAGCCCGTCGATGTCCGGGAGCATGATGTCGAGCACCACGACGTCGGGCTTGAACTCGCGCGAGAGCTGCAGCGCCTGCTGGCCGGTGGAGGCCGTCTTGACGTCCCAGTCCTCATAGTGCAGAGCCATCGCGAGCAGATCCGTCAGCGTCGCTTCGTCGTCGACGACGAGCACGCGGATGGAGCTGCCGTCCGCGCGGCGCAGAAGCGAGCGGGACTGGCTGGAGGGGGCACCGGCGGCGCGAGCGTTCATGGTCACCTTTCCCATTATGAGGAGCCGCATGGATGCGGACCTTGCGCAACCTATGAACTCCCTGAGCGGCTCGCTCACCCTCGAGGCGGCGTCCGCGGCTGATGCATAGGTTCGCCACAGCGCGCCGAAAAGAGCGGTCCTTAATGTCCGGCAAGAAGCCCATCCGACAGCACAGTTTGGAAGCCCATGTTCGGAACCTATCTGCGGCGCGAGCTGCTCAACCGCCGCAAGCAGACGATCATCATCGCCATCGGCATGGCCCTGGCGATCGCGTTGGTCATCATCGTGAACGCCGTGTCCGCCGGCGTACGGCAGGCCCAGGAGAGCGTGCTCCAGTCCGTGTACGGAGTGGGCACCGACATCACGGTCAGCCAGCCCGCCACCGCCCAGGGGGCAAACGCGCAGCAGGACGCGGGCGGTCGCCCGCGCTTCGACTTCGGTGCCGGATCGGGCACCGACACCGGCACTGCACGGCAGGTGAACACCTCCCGCCTCGAGCCCACCCGTGGCGCCACAGTCATGGACGCTTCGACCCTCACCACGGTGAAGTCCGTGCACAACGTGGCGTCGGCCGCCGCGGTGCTGTCCCTCACCAATACGAGCTTCAGCGGAACGCTGCCGAACTTCCAGCAGCTGCGGCAGGAGCGCCAGGGCGGGCAGGCGGCGCAGCCGACCGCTCCGCCGACCGGTGGTTCGGACGGAGCGGGCGGCAGCTCGTTCACGGTCGACTCCTTCTCCGTGCTCGGCCTCGATCCGGCCGGCAAGTCGGTAGGGCCTCTGGCCTCCGTCACCCTGACCGGTGGTCGCAGCTTCACCGCGGCGGACCAGGGCAAGGATGTCGTGGTGCTGGACGCCAGCTACGCCAAGACCGCGAGCAAAGCGGTCGGCGACACCATCACCATCGGCGGCACCGACTTCGCGGTGATCGGGATCGTCGCGGCCACCGGCTCCGACGCGACCACAGCAGCGAATGCCTACATCCCCCTGGATGTCGCCCAGACGCTCTCCGGACAGACCGCGAAGATCTCGTCGGTCTACGTGAAGGCGGCGTCGTCGGGTGACATCGATCAGCTCAAGACGGACCTCACCAAGGCGGTGTCGGGCGCAACGGTCAGCACGCAGGCGGACCTCGCCTCCACCGTCTCCGGCTCCCTCGGGAGCGCGGGCGAGCTCATCGCGAATCTCGGGACCTGGCTGTCGGTGATCGTCCTCGCGGCCGCGTTCCTCATCGCCATCCTCTTCACCATCTCCGGCGTCACCCGGCGCACCCGCGAGTTCGGCACCCTCAAGGCGATCGGCTGGTCGAACCGCCGGATCGTCGGTCAGGTCGCCGGCGAGTCCGTGGTGCAGGGCGTCATCGGCGGCGTGATCGGCGTCGCGATCGGTCTCCTCGGAGTCCTGGTCGTCAACGTGATCTCGCCGACACTGACCGGCAGCATCAGCCATGGCTTCAGCAATGCCGCCGGCCGCGGGGCCGGTGCCGGCTCCGCGGCGAACGCCCCGGGCTCCGGCACCGGCTTCGCCGGAGGCGGGGCGTTCGGAGCCGCGAGGCAGGCGGCCACCACCACAGCGGACATCACCCTGCACGCACCGGTGACCCTGTGGATCATCGTCGGCGCGGTCGCCCTGGCCGTGCTCGGCGGACTCCTGGCCGGCGCGATCGGCGGGTGGCGCGCATCCCGCCTCCGCCCGGCGGCCGCCCTGCGCTCCGTCGCCTGAATCCGTCGCACCGACCCGGGCCGCCATCGGCCCCACACCCAAGGAGTCACCGTGTACACCCTCACCGATGTCACCAAGAAGTACAGCCAGTCGAAGCGCCAGGTGGTCGCGCTGGACGACGTCACCCTGGAGATCCCCGACGGACAGCTGGTCGCCATCCAGGGGCCGACCGGAGGCGGCAAGTCGACCCTGCTGCAGATGCTGGGAGCGCTCGACCGGCCCACCTCCGGCTCGGTGCAGCTCGGCTCGGACAGCCTCTCGAAACAGCGCGACGGGAAGCTGGCGAGGATCCGCGCGGAAGAGATCGGCTTCGTCTTCCAGGGCTTCAACCTCATCCCGACGCTCACCGCGCAGGAGAACGTCGAGACCGCACTGGCACCGCTCGGAGTCAGCGGAGCGGAGCGCAGGAGGCGGGCCGCCGAGGCGCTGGCCTCCGTAGGACTCGCCGATCGCGGCAACCACCTGCCGTCGGAGCTCTCCGGCGGTCAGCAGCAGCGCGTCGCCATCGCCCGGGCGCTGGTCAAGGATCCCGAGGTGCTCCTCGCCGACGAGCCCACGGGCAACCTGGACGAGGAGACCCGCGACGAGATCATGGACCTGCTCGAAGGGCTGTGGCGGGACCGCGGACTCACCGTGATCATCGTCACCCACGACACCGCCGTCGCCAAGCGCGCCCAGCGCCGGCTGCACATCAAGCACGGCCGGGTGAACGAGGTGGCGTAAGCGCCGGCCCCGTGGCCGGTCGCTCAGGGCAGCGGGACGACGACCATCCCGAGCGCCTCGGCCAGCACGACCGCCTGACGCTCGTCGATGACGGTCCCGCGCAGGACGACACCGGAGGGGTCGACGCCGGTCAGGTCGCTGCCCGCGATGCTCGCGGCGCTCAGGTCGGCGCCCTCGAGCAGCGCGGCGCTGAGGTCGCATCCTTCGAACCGGGCCTCCTGGCAGCGCGCCTCGGACAGGTCGGCCTCCCGCAGCCGGACGCCCTCGAAGGTCGTGCCGCGGAGTTCGGCGCGGCTGAGCCCGGCGAACGACCAGTTGCCGCCCTCCACGGTGAGGAGTGCGAACTCGCAGGCGTGGAAGCTGCTGCCGGTCAGCTTGCAGCGGCGGAAGGTGGCGTCGAAGAAGTTGCACGACTCGAACCGGCAGTTCACGAAGGCCGAGTCGGTGTGCTCGCTCACGTTGAAGCGCACCTTGCGAAACACGCACTCGGTGAACGTCGCCCCGGAACTGCGCAGCTCAGTCATGTCGACGTCGTCGAACACGACGCCGGTGTACTCGACCCCGTCGAGGTCGCGCCCGTACCAGTCTTCGCCTTTGATCGCGTCCTCGATGCTCGTCACCAGGCGAGCCTAGCCGCGGGGGCTGACACGGAACCGCCTCCTGCGGGTAGCATCGCCGCGCGAGGGGGATGCTCATGACGACGCTCGAGGGACGCGCCGGGACCGCACTGCTCGTGATCGATGTTCAGAACGGTGTCATCGGCGGTGCTCATCGCCGGGACGAGGTCGTGGCGGCCATCCGGTCCCTGGTGGACCGGGCCCGTGACGAGGACGTTCCGGTGGTCTGGATCCAGCACTCCGACGAGAACCTGACCCCGGGCAGCGAGGAGTGGGAGTACGTGCCCGAGCTCACGCGATCCGACACGGAGGCGCTCGTGCCGAAGAGCTACGCCGATGCGTTCGAGGACTCGACCCTCGAGTCGGTGCTCGCCGACGCCGGTGTCGGCCGCATCGTGGTGACGGGCTCGCAGACGGACGAGTGCATCCGTTCGACCATCCACGGCGGCGTGGTGCGGGGATACGACGTGACCCTGGTCGGCGACGCGCACACCACCGAGGATCTCACCGAGTGGGGTGCTCCCCCGCCCGACCTGGTGATCGCGCACACGAACCTGTACTGGTCGAACCACCGCGCACCCGGCCGCACCGCGGAGGTCGTGGACGCCGCCGAGGTCGCCTTCCGCTGAAGCGTGCCCGATACGCTCGACGCATGGCCCACGATCTCGCGAACGTCCTCGGCGACGTGGGGCCACTCGTCTTCTACCTGGTGGTCTGGGGACTCGTGTTCGCCGGCACCGGACTGTTCGTCGGCGTGTTCATCCCGTTCATCACCGGCGACTCCCTGCTGTTCGCGGCCGGGATCCTCACGGGAACCCATCCGGAGCTCTCGATCTGGGTGCTCGCCATCGGCGTGGGCGTCGCAGCGGTGCTGGGCGACCAGGTGGGCTTCTGGCTCGGGCGACGGGTCGGGCGTCCGTACCTGACGAAGCGCGGGGGCCGCTGGGTGCAGGCGGGCGTGCGCAGGGCGGAGCGCTTCTACGAGCTGTTCGGCTGGTGGTCCGTGGTGATCAGCCGGTACATCCCGTGGGGGCGCGTCTTCATCCCGCCGATCGCCGGCATCAGCGCGATGCGGTACTGGCGATTCCTGAGCGCCAACATCGTCGGAGCGCTCAGCTGGGGCGTGCTGATCACCGTCATCGGGTACTTCGCGGCGGTCAACCCGAGCGTGCGACCGGTCGCGTATATCGTCGCCGGTGTCGTGATCGTCGCGTCGCTCGTCGCAGGCGTGCGGGCCTGGGCGCTCGACCGCCGCTCTCACGCGCCGATCGCGCGCGGGGCGGGCGCCGAAGGTGCCGGCGCTGAGGGTGCCGGCGCTGAGGTTGCTGGCGCTGAGGGCGCCGGCGCTGAGGGTGCCGGCTCGGGCGACGTGCGCTGAGCCGCCTGCAGGCGGTCGGCCAGGGCGGCCGCCGTCTCGGCCAGCGGCGCTGGGCCGACGATGTCGAACGGTGCATCGAAGCGGGCGAGCGACGCCAGCAGGCCCATCCACGACCATGAGCGCGTCACGATCCGCGTGCGGTCGTCGTCGAGTTCCTCGATCTCACCCTCTGCGATCCACGGCGTCACCGCGTGCACCGGGAGGTGGATGACGACCTCGCCGATGCAGGGCAAGCGGTCCTCATCTTCCGAGCCCTTGAAGCGCGCGCCGACGAACGAGGCAGCACTTCCCGACGGCATGGTCCGTCGTTCGAATCGCGGACCGGATGGCGTCCGCGGTGTCAGCCGGTCGAGCCGGAAGATCCGCCAGGCGTCGCGGTCGAGGTCCCACGCGACGAGGTACCAGCGCGCGTCCCGCACGACCACGCCGTGCGGTTCGGCGCGACGGGGCGGGCCGTCGGATCCTGCGTAGTCGAACCGGAGCACCATCCTCCGGTGCACGGCATCGCTGACGGCCTCCAGCACTGCCGCGTCCGTGGGCGAGTCCACGGCTCCTCGCTCGAAGCGGATGCCGTCGACGCGGTGCCGCAGGCGCGACGGCATCACCTGCCGCACGGTCGCGAGCGCCCGGGCCGCGGCCTCGTCGATACCGGCACCGGAGGCGCCCGCGTATTGCAGCGCGACCGACACGGCGACCGCCTGCTCCTCGTCGAACAGCAACGGCGGCAGCTCGGAGCCGGCGGCGAGCCGGTAGCCGCCGTCCGGCCCTTTGACGGCGTCGATGCGGTAGCCGAGTTCGCGAAGCCGGTCGACGTCCCGTCTCACGGTGCGGGTGGTGACGTTCAGCCGCTCCGCCAGCGCGGAGCCGGACCAGTCGCGGCGCACCTGCAGCAGCGACAGCATGGCGAGCATCCTCGACGAGTTCCCGGTCATGGATGCAGTCTCTCGCAGGTAGAGGACCGTAGTTGTCCTCTACTCCTGTCAGCCTGGCGGAGCCGGGAAGGTCCCGGTGACGAGAGCGAGGCACAGATCATGAGCATCACCACCACATCCCACCTGAACTTCCGGGACGGCGGGGCGCGAGACGCCCTGGGCTTCTACGCCGAGGTGTTCGGCGGGGAGCTCACCATCGCCACCTACGGCGACTTCGGGATGCCTGCGGACCTTCCGGGTGCGCGAGGAGTCATGTTCGGTCAGGTGATTTCCGCGGACGGCTTCCGCATCATGGCCTACGACGTCCCGGGCGAAACGAGCGCACAGCAGCCGCGCGAGCTCTTCACGCGCAGGGAGAACGGCACGACGATCACCGATCAGGAGTACTTCGTGAGCGTTCGCGGCTCGTCTCTCGACGAGGTCTCCGGGTACTGGGAGCGGCTCGCCGACGGCGCAACCATCGTCGAACCGCTGGCCGCATCCGCCTGGTCTGCGGGCTTCGGGATGCTGACCGACCGTTTCGGCGTCACCTGGGTTCTCGACGTGGCGTGAGCCCAGGTGACGCCGGCCGGTTCAGTCCTGGTTGCTGAAGGCGGCGTCGAAGGATGCGGTCGGCTGCTTCCAGAGGAGCGAGCGGATGTAGCCCACCGCCTCCTTGGCGCCGTGCAGGCGGTCCATGCCCGCGTCTTCCCATTCGATCGAGATCGGACCGGAGTAGCCGATCGACTCGAGCGCCCGGAAGGCGTCCTCCCACGGGACGTCCCCGTGCCCGGTGGAGACGAAGTCCCAGCCGCGGCGCGGGTCGCCCCAGGGCAGGTGCGATCCGAGCACTCCGGCGCGGCCGTTCTTGGGACGCAGCCGCGTGTCCTTGCAGTCGACGTGGTAGATGCGGTCCTGGAAGTCGACGATGAAGCCGACCGGGTCGATGTCCTGCCACATCATGTGCGACGGGTCCCAGTTGAAGCCGAAGGCCTCGCGGTGGTCGATGGCCTCGAGGGTGCGGACGCTCGTCCAGTAGTCGTACGCGATCTCGGACGGATGGACTTCGTGGGCGAACCGCACTCCCTCGCCGTCGAAGACGTCGAGGATCGGGTTCCAGCGGTCGGCGAAGTCCTGGTAGCCGCGGTCGAACACCTCGGCCGGCACCGGCGGGAATTGGGCGACGTACGGCCAGATGCTCGAGCCGGTGAAGCCGACCACGGTGTCGACGCCGAGGCGCCGGGCCACCTTGGCGGTGAGCTTGAGCTCTTCCGCGGCGCGCTGCCGGACGCTCTCCGGGTCGCCGTCGCCCCACACCTTGGAGCCGACGATGGCCTGGTGACGGAAGTCGATCGGGTCGTCGCAGACGGCCTGGCCCTTGAGGTGGTTCGAGATGGCCCAGACCTTCAGGCCGTACTTGTCGAGGATGTCGAGGCGCCCCTGCAGGTACGCGTCATCCTCCGCGGCACGCCAGACGTCGAGGTGCTCGCCGGAGCAGGCGATCTCAAGACCGTCGTAGCCCCACTCGCTCGCGTACTTCGCGACTTCTTCCAGCGTCAGGTCGGCCCACTGGCCGGTGAAGAGGGTGACCGGGTGCGTGCGACCCGACTCGGCGGCCCCGGCCGCGCTGACATCCGTCATTCGTTCGTTCCTATCTCGATCCAGGTGCCCGACTCGGCCGAGTCGATCACGGCGTCGGTGATCCGCACGGCGCGCAGGCCGTCCGTGAACCGCGGCAGACCGTCGGGGCTCTCCCCGGCGACCGCCGCGTAGCTGTCGGCGACGAACGCGTTGAACGCGTCCTGGTAGCCCTGCGCGTGTCCGGAGGGCACGACGCACAGGCGCGCGGCGTCGTCACTCAGCTGGTCGGCGTCGCGCGGGATCAGCAGGCTTCCTTTGCGCCGCCCGACCCACAGCGTCTCCGGCTGCTCCTGATCGAAGGCGACACTCTCCGCGCTGCCCGCGATCTCGAGCCACAGCCGGTTCTTGCGACCGGGCGCGACCTGCGATACCAGCATGGTGCCGAGTGCTCCCGAGCGCGTCTCGATGACCACGGCGACCGCGTCTTCGGTCGTGATGCCCGCGTGCGAGGCACGCTCGGCGAAGACCGTCCGCTTGGTGGCCGACACTCGGCTGACACGGTCGCCGCTGACGAACTCGACCAGGTCGACGAGGTGCGATCCGATGTCGGCGAACGCACGCGATCGACCGCCCTGGGCGGAGTCGACCCTCCAGTTGTCGTCGTCGGAGCCGAGCAGCCAGTCCTGGAGGTAGGACGCGTTGATGCTCAACACGCGGCCTGCTTCGCCGGACGCGAAGCGCGCCCGCGCCTCCCTCACCATGGGGTGGAAGCGGTACACGAACGGCACGGTCGCTGTGCGCCCCTCCGCCGCGGCGACGAGCCGCTCGGCGTCGGCCACCGTTGTCGCGAGCGGCTTCTCGCACACCACGTCCTTGCCGGCGGCCAGCACGGCAGCGGCCTGCTCGGCATGCAGGGCGTTCGGAGTGGTCACGTGGACCACATCGATGGCGTCGTCCGCGAGCAGCTCGTCCAGGGAACCGTAGGCATGCCCGATGCCCAGTCGCTCGGCGGCCTCCGCAGAGCGCTCGGGCGTCGATGAGACGATCCCCGCCAGCTCGGCGCGAGCAGCACGGGCGGCGCGCGAGTGCACCTCCGCCATGAATCCCCCGCCGACGATCGCGACGCGGAGCTTCGCTCCGGCGGCGCTCCCCTCGCGCCGCGTGAGGCCTCCGCTGGTCGCGGCGGTGTTCTCGTCCGTCATCTCGTCCGCCCTCACGCCAGCGTTGCTGCGCGGGGGTTCCAGTCCTCCGGCAGCGCCGGAGCGACCTCGACGGTGCTCTGGACGTCGACCGGCGTCCGCGACTGCCCGGCCTCGATCGTCGAGACCATGATGTCGAGCACGTGATAGGCCTGCTCGCCGGACGCCCGCTCGGGCACACCTGCGCGGATCGCACGCGCCAGTTCGACCACGCCGATGCCGCGTCCGTCGGTGGTCCCGGTCGACGGGAAGGTCTCGATGCCGTCCGCCCCGTGCACGAGCAGCTCGCCCTCGAAGGTGTTCGGGTCGGGCACCACCAGGGTGCCCTCGACGCCCGCGACCTCGAACTGCGTGCGGCCGAGCTTGGAGTCGAAGCTGAAGACCGACTGCGCGGTCTGGCCGCTCTCGAACTCGTACAGCGCACTGACGTGGGTCGGGACGGTGACGGCGAACTCCTCGCCGGCACGAGGACCGGACCCGATCACACGGGTCTCCCGCGCCTTGGAGGCGCTGGCGCTGACGCGCGCGACCGGTCCGAAGATCTGCACGAGCGCGGTCAGGTAGTACGGGCCGATGTCGAACAGCGGCCCGGCGCCCTCCTGGAACAGGAAATCGGGGTTGGGGTGCCACGACTCCGGGCCGGGGCTCTGCATGAGGGTGAGCGCCGTCAGCGGCGCGCCGATGTCGCCGTTCTCGATGAGGCGCCGAGCCGACTGGATGCCGGAGCCGAGGAAGGTGTCCGGCGCCGTGGCGACGCGGAGCCCGCGGGCGTGCGCGGCTTCGAGCAGCTCGCGCCCGCTGGCGCGGTCGAGCGAGAAGGGCTTCTCGCTCCACACGTTCTTGCCCGCGGCGAGCGCCTGCAGCGCCACCTCCACGTGCACCTTCGGGATGGTCAGGTTCACGACGATCTCGATGTCGTCATCGGCCAGGAGGTCTTCGACCGACCCGGACCCGGCGACGCCGAACTTCTCGGCCTGCGCCTGAGCGCGCTCCAGATCGATGTCGGCCACGAAGCGGACGTCGAGGTCGGGGAACGCCGTGAGGTTCTCGAGGTACTGGTTGCTGATGACACCGGCACCGATGACGCCGACTCCGACACGACCCCCGCTCATGCGAGACCCTTCGAGGTGAGGAAGGCGAAGCTGTCGGCGACGGCCTGGAAGCGGTCGCCTCGCGAGTCGTCGAGCTCGATGACGCGAAGCGCGTCGGGCGCTGCGGCGATGATCTGCTCGATGGGAAGCGAGCCCTGGCCGACGGCGACCTGATCCTTCGTCTCCGTGGTGCCGGGGCCGTCCTTGATGTGGAGCGCGACGACGCGGTCGCCGAGCTTCGGGAGAAGCTGCACCGGGTCGTGGCCGCCGACCGCCACCCAGTAGGTGTCGACCTCGAGCACGACCTCGGGCGCGAGCCTGCCCGCGAAGAATTCGAGCGCGGTCGTGCCCTCGACGGTGCTCTCGAGCTCGTGCGCGTGGTTGTGGTAGCCGACGCGCACGCCGTGGCGCGCGGCGACCTCGGCGGCTGCGTTGAGCTGCTCGGCGATCTGGGCCACGTCGTCGGCCGTCTGCCAGCGCTCGGGGGCGACGAACGGGTCGATGACCGTCTGGATGCCCAGCTCCTTCGCTGCGCCGAAGACCTCGTCGAGGTCTCCCCCGATGAAGCTCTGGTGGGTGGTGGGCGCGGACAGCCCTGCTTCGCGCAGACCGTCGCGCAGCGCGTCACCGAAGGAGAGGAACGCGAACGGCTCGACCTGGGTGAACCCGATGTCCGCGATCCGCTGGAGGGTGCCGACCGTGTCTTCGGTCAGGAGTTCGCGGACCGTGTACAGCTGCACGGAGACTTTTGACGTCGACACAGTTCTCCTCGTCGAGTGTTGGGGAATCAGACGCGCCGGATGGCGTAGCTCTATTCAAACGGCACTTCTGCCGCCTGTCAATCAAAAGTCGACCGATGACCGCAATACTTTGAGCCGCGCACCGGCACTGTGGTTCAATACCCTCTATGACCGACAGCGCGCGAGATTCGGTGCTCGTCGCCGCAGACGCCGCTGAACTGCTGGCTATCCTGCGCGACGGCATCCCCCGCACGCGCGCCCAGCTGGCGGAGCTGACCGGGATGGCGCGCTCCACCATCGCCACCCGCATCGACACGCTCACCGCCGCAGGACTCGTCACCCCGGCCGGCGACGACGTCTCATCGGGCGGTCGTCCGCCCTCGCGCATCCGCTTCAACCCGGAGTCCCGCGTGATCATCGCCATCGACCTCGGCGCCACTCACGGGGTCGTCGCACTGACCGACCTCGCCGGCAACATCACCTCGAGCGAGTCCCGTCGGCTCCGCATCGCGGACGGACCGCTGCCCATTCTCGACTGGGCCCTCGAGACGGCGTCGGAGCTCTACATCGCGAGCGGCCGGCAGCCGGAGGAGCTCATCGGGGTCGGCGTCGGCGTGCCCGGCCCGGTCGAGCACTCGACCGGCCTCCCGGTGAACCCGCCGATCATGCCCGGCTGGGACCGCTTCGACATCCCGGCGTACATCCGCCGGGTGTTCGACGTCCCCGTGCTGGTCGACAACGACGTCAACCTCCTCGCCCTCGGCGAGCAGTCGCGGATGTGGCCGGACGAGACCGACCTGCTCTTCATCAAGGTCGCCACCGGCGTGGGTGCGGGCATCATCAGCGGCGGCCGGCTGCAGCGCGGAGCGCTCGGCTCCGCCGGCGACCTGGGGCACGTCCGTGTCCCGTTCGGCAGCGACACCCCGAGCCACGGCGAGCAGGATGCGGACCTCGAGTCGCTGGTGAGCGGCCCCGCCATCGCACGGGCGCTCACAGAGGCGGGGCTTCCCGCCGAGACCAGTGACGATGTGGTGGCGCTCGCCCGCACAGGCAACCCTGTCGTCCACAACGCCATCCGGCAGGCCGGGCGCGATCTCGGGGCGGTCGTCGCCACCTGCGTCAACCTCCTCAACCCGTCCATGATCGTCGTCGGCGGCAGCCTCTCCCGCGTCGGCGAGCAGCTCCTCGCCGGGATGCGCGAGGTCGTCTACCAGCGGTCGACGCCGCTGGCGACGCAGCACCTGACCATCACCCAGTCGCGCGCCGGTGAGACCGGCGGGGCCATGGGCGCCGCGATCATGGTCGTCCAGCGCGCACTCGACCCCGACGGGGGCACCCCGCGTACTCTGTTCCGCTGACGAGTCGGCAGCGGCACCGATCACCGTCCATCGAATCGATTCGAACCTCCTGAAAGGAGTGCCATGAGCACGCAGAGCGAATCCCTCGGCCGTCCCCTCCGCGCCGGAGTCGTCGGCCTCGGCTGGGCCGGCCAGCAGCACATGGCGGCCTACGACGCCCTCCCCGGTGTCGAGCTCGTCGCCATCGCGGGCATGGAGGACGGCCCGCGCGCCGAACTCGGCGAGAAATACGGCCTGAAGCGCCTCCACCGGGATTGGCAGGACCTGGTGGCCGAGGGCGACCTCGACGTCGTGAGCGTCGCCGTCCCCACGTTCCTGCATGCGCCGATCGCCGTGGGGGCGCTCGACGCCGGCATCCACGTGCTCAGCGAGAAGCCGATCGCCCGCACCGCCGCGGAGGCGCAGACGATGGTGGATGCGGCGCACCGCGCCGGCCGTGTGCTGGAGGTGGCGTTCAACCACCGGCGCCGCGGCGACATCGAAGCGCTGAAGGCGGCGATCGACGGCGGCCAGATCGGGCGGCCGTACCACGCCCGCGCGACCTGGCTGCGGCGTGCCGGCATCCCCGCGCTCGGAAGCTGGTTCACCAACCGCGAGATGGCGGGTGGCGGCCCGCTCATCGACATCGGCGTGCACGTGCTCGACTACGCGCTGCACCTGTTCGGCGAACCGCGCGTGATCGCCGTGTCGGCCGTCACCCACTCGGAACTCGGTGCGCGCGGACGGGGCGGCGCCACCGCCTCCAAGCAACACGTGGGGTCCGCGTACGAGGTCGAAGACCTGGCGAGCCTCCTGCTCCGCCTGGAAGGCGGCGGGTCCATCGTCATCGAGACGAGCTGGGCGGCCTACCGCCCCGCCGGCGACGAGTTCGGCATCACTCTCTACGGCACGGAGGGCGGCGCCGACCTCCGGGTCGTCGACTACGCACCCTCGGGCGAGCTCACGATCTTCACCGGCGACGGCGAGCAGAGCGAGGACATCTCGGTCACCGCCGACCCCGGTCGCGGCCACCTCGCCGTGGTGGAGACCTTCCTCGAGCATGTCGCCGACCCGGCCGACTGGTCGAACTGGGACGGCTCGCTCGCGCTCGACCGCGCCCGCGTGATCGATGCGGCGTACGAGTCCGCCCGTCTTGGCGCAGAGGTGCGCCTGGACACCTCCGGCACCGCCGCCTCCGGCATCACCGCCGACGCAACGAAGGGAGCCTGACCATGGCACTGCGCGTCACCGTCTGGAACGAGGGCGTCCACGAGGCGACCCAACCCGAGATCGCCGCGATCTACCCGCACGGGATCCACGGCGCGATCGCCGAGGGCTTGAGCGAGCTTCTCGGCGACGACGTCGCCGTCCGCACCGCGACCCTCGACGATCCCGAGCACGGCCTCAGCGAGCAGGCCCTCGCCGAGACCGACGTGCTCCTCTGGTGGGGTCACATCGCCCACGAGCGCGTCTCGGACGAGGTCGTGGAACGCGTGCGCCAGCACGTCCTCGGCGGGATGGGGCTGATCGTCCTCCACTCCGGTCACTTCTCGAAGATCTTCATCCGGATGCTCGGGACGACGTGCTCGCTCCGCTGGCGCAACCCGGAGGGCGGCGAGCGCGAGCTGGTCTGGAACGTCAACCCCACCCATCCCATCGCCGCGGGCGTCGACCAGCCGATCGTGATCGATGCGCAGGAGATGTACGGGGAGTTCTTCGACATCCCGACGCCGGACGACCTGGTCTTCATCAGCTCGTTCACCGGCGGAGAGGTGTTCCGTTCGGGTGTCACCTTCACGCGCGGACGCGGCAAGATCTTCTACTTCAGCCCGGGCGACCAGGAGTATCCGGTGTACTTCCATCCCCAGGTCCGGCGCGTCCTCGCGAACGGCGTGCAGTGGGCTGCGCCTGTCGCGGGAGTCCGTCAGGCCCCGGACGTCTCGAACCCGCAGCCCGTCTGAGCCGGCGCGTCCCGCCGCCACCGCCACCCGTCACGAGGAGATCGACGCCATGACCGACGCCCTGAGCACTCTGCCCGAGCCCCGGCATCCGGACCCAGCGGATGCGCCACCGCTGCGCTGGGGCGTGCTCGGCCCCGGCGGGATCGCTGCGGACTTCACCGACGCGCTGCACCGGCACACGCGCCAGCGCGTGGTGGCGGCGGGATCCCGATCGGCCGAGCGGGCCGCTGCGTTCGCATCCGCACACGGGGTCGAGCGCTCGCACGGCTCGTACGAGGCGCTGGTCTCCGATCCCGAGGTGGATGTCGTCTACGTCGCGACCCCGCACAGCGAGCACCTCGAGCATGCGTTGCTCGCGATCGCTGCGGGCAAGCACGTCCTCGTCGAGAAGCCGATGGCGGTGACGGCCTCCGAGGCGCGCCGGATCGTCGCGGCCGCGCGCGAAGCCGGCGTGTTCGCGATGGAGGCGATGTGGACGCGCTACCTCCCCCAGACGGACATCGTGCGTCAGCTCCTCGAACAGGGTGCCCTCGGCGACGTCCGCGTGGTCACGGCCGACTTCGGCGGCCGCGTGGAGTACGACCCGGCGAGCCGGCTCTGGAATCCGGATCTCGCCGGCGGCGCTCTGCTCGACCTGGGCGTCTACACCGTCTCCTGGGCGTCGTTCGCGCTCGGCGCCCCCGCGGGGATCATCGCGGCGGGGACTCTCGCGCCCACCGGCGTCGACGACCAGGTGTCGCTCGTCCTCTCCTCGGCGGACGGGGCCCAGGCGCTGCTCAGCACCACCCTGCGTGCGACTACCCCCTCCCTCGCCACCATCAGCGGCAGCGAGGGCCGGGTCGAGACCGACAGTCCGTTCTGGGGACCGAGCGGCCTCCGCGTGTTCCGCGCCGACGGGACGCTCGCCGCCGAGTGGCGCGACCCGTACGGACGGCCGCACCGGGACGGGATGGCCTACGAAGCCGCCGCGGTGGCGCGCTACATCGCCGAAGGACGGACGGAGTCCCCGCTGCACTCCCTCGCGGAGGCCGTCGACACGCTGGCGACCCTCGACGAAGCCCGCAGGCAAGTCGGCGCGACCCGCGTGGAGTGACAGCGACGGTCGGCGGGACGCGGCACAATGGAGAGGTGCTCGACTCCGCTCCGTACCGCAACGCCGACCTGTACCGGCCGGGCGTCCTCGCGGATCTGAGCCCGGCCCGCCCGGCGCCCGTTCCCGTCGTGCCGGCGGTTCCCGGGCAGACCGGGCACCTTGCACGTGTCGTCGCGCGGTCGAGCGACCGTGTCGGCTGGCTGCGTGCCCGCAGCCGGGGGATCACCGCGACCGACGTCGCGAAGCTCACGAGTTCGCGTTCGCTTCGCGCCGCCGTCTACGACAAGCTCCACGGCACCGGTTTCACCGGCAACAGCTACACCCAGCACGGCCGCTCCCGCGAACCGGAGATCGCCGCCTGGGTGGCCGCGACGCACGGAATCGAACCTTCCGACTACCTTTTCCACGCCGAGCGCGACCGTCGGCACCTCGCCACACCGGACGGCCTGATCGCCCGCTCGGGCGGCCGCATCGAGCTGGCCGAGATCAAGACCACGAACAAGCCGTTCCGCAGCATCCCGCGCCCCTACCTCCGCCAGATCTGGTGGCAGCAGTACGTGCTCGGCGCCGAGCGCACCCTGTTCGTGTGGGAGCAGCACGACGGTTTCGTCCCGCTGCGCGACGAGCCCGAGTGCCGCTGGGTGGATCGCGACGACGCCGAGATCGCGAAGCTGGTCTCTCTCGCCGCCGATCTGATCGAGCTGCTGCGTCAGGCCACTTCGGCAGGGGTCGCGCCGGCATCCGGCTCGCCGACGGCGATGATGCCCAAAGCGGCACCGACACCCGCACCTGCTCCCGCATCCGTACCTGCGGAGGCCGCGCCCGCGCTCATCCCGCTGTCGGCCATCGCCACCGGGATGCGCGTCAGCGCCACCGCGTAGACCGCGATCCACGCGACGGCGACTGTCGTTCCGATCAGTTCCAGCCACGCGCCGACGTCGGCCCTGACGCGGACGATCGCCAGCAGGCCGCCGATGATCGTGATGACCGCGACCGCGCCGCAGCTGAGCCGGGAGAGCCGTGACAGGCGCGGAAGCCCGCGGCTGAACCCCACCTGAAGCATCGCGACGCACGCCGCGGCGAAGCCGAGCACCGCGGAGACGGTGTGCACCAGATCCTGGATGGTCGACTTCGGGTCGACGAGCGGAACCGGACAGTACGCCGTGCACGTCACCTGCGACGCGAGCACGAAGCACAGCGCTGCGAAGCCCAGGGTGAGGGCGGGGGCCCACCGGCCGAGCACGGGGACCGAGGACCTCACATGCCCGCTGGCCAGGGCGATGGCGAACCCGCCCGCCGCGATCAGCAGCAGTGCGACGGCGAACGGACCCGCCGTGGGGGCGCCGCGCGCACCGAGCTCGCTCACGTACACCGGGTACGGCACGGTGAGCCGTGCCGCCCAGATGACGGTCAAGCCGCCGAGCACGCAGATCGTCCCGATCGCGAGCAGGATGGGCACGGCACGCTGCCAGCCTCGGGCGACCAGCGGGACGCCGAACGGATCGCGGGCGATCCGCAGCAGTCGTCGCACCTGTCGCTCCTCGGTCAGCTCGCCGTCGTACAGTCACCACGCCTCGGGCCGGGCGCAGGTCGAAGCATCCTATCCGACCCCCTACTGAGAACGACCTGGGGGTATCCGAAACAGACTGTTCACATGCGGTGACGCTGCCGTAACACCGCGGAATCGCGGGCAGGATTGACTGAAGATCGGCCGCGCTGCCGGTGCCGGCCCACCGACGAGGGGACGATCGATGCCGAAGACGATGCGGGCCGCGCTTCTGGATGCCGCCGGAGGGCCGGACGCCCTCCGGATCGGGGAGACCGCGTATCCCGACCGCGTCAACGCGGAGTTCCTGGTGAAGGTCGTCGCGTCGAGCGTCAACCCGATCGATGCGAAGACCCGGGCGGGGCGCGGCGTCTTCGGCGCTGTGCACGACTTCCCTGCGGTGCTCGGGCACGACTTCAGCGGCGTCGTCGTGGAGTCGCCGTTCAGCGCGCATCCCATCCGGCCCGGGGACGAGGTGTTCGGGATGGTGATGGTCCCGCGCCTCGGGGGCAGCTATGCCGAGTACGTCTCGGTGCCGTCGCTCAGCCTGGTGCGGAAGCCGTCGACCCTCAGCCACATCGAGGCGGCCGGTGTCCCCCTCGCCGCGCTGACGGCGTGGGGCATGGTGGTGGAGGTGGCGAAGGCCCACGACGGCCAGCGGATGCTCATCCACGCGGGCAGCGGAGGCGTCGGGCACTTCGCGGTGCAGTTCGCGTCGTACTTCGGCGCCCACGTGATCGCGACGGCGTCGGGAGGGAAAGCGTCGTGGCTCCGCTCGCTCGGAGCCGCGGAGGTCATCGACCACACGACGACGCGGTTCGAGGACGTCGTCCACGACGCCGACGTGGTGATCGACCTGGTCGGCAACGTGCACGACGACACCGGCACCCGGTCGCTCTCCGTGCTGCGCCCCGGCGGCCTGATCGTCAACGTTCCGACCGGAAGCTGGCCCACCTTCGCGGAGGAGGTCGCGGCCGCGGGCGTCCGCGGCACCGACTACAAGGTCGCGCCCGACGGCAGCACGCTCGCCGTCATCGCCCGGCTGCTGGAGTCCGGCAACGTCCGCGTGCACGTCGACCAGATCTTCGCGCTCGACGAGATCGCGGACGCGCACCGTGCCATCGAGAGCGGTCACACGCGCGGCAAGCTCGTGATCAAGGTCGCCGAAGGCTGAGCGACCGGCGGATCCGGCGGACCTAGCGGCCCTAACGGACCGTCAGCGCCCGCTCCATCACCCAGTCGTCCTCGTAGCGGTCACCGACGAGGAAATGCTTCGTCCCGACCCGCTCGAAGCCGTGCTTGCCGTAGAAGCGCTGAGCGCGGGCGTTCTCCTCGTTGACGCCGAGCCACATCCCCTCGGCTCCGGCGTCGGTTCCCACCCGCAGGCTCTCCGTCAGGAGCCGGCCCGCGACTCCCTCTCCGTGATGGCCCGGCAGCACGTAGCACTTGCTGAGCTCGGCCGTGGGACGGATGCGGATGCTGCCGCTCACATCGCCGTCGGCGGGCTCGCCCAGGTTGACCATCGTGTAGCCCACGGCGAACCCGTCAGCGTCCTCTGCGATGAGCAGCCGTCGGGAGTCGTCGGTCAGGTACTCGGCGAAGCGCTCCTCCGAGAGCACGGACGCGATGAACGCGGCTTTCGCCTCGTCGGTCGTGTGCGGCGGACAGGCGAGCGGGAAGGTCGCCGCGGCGACGGCGGCGAGTGCTGCGGCATCGTCCGGGACGGCTGTGCGGATGGTGACGGTCACCCTCCCAGCCTAGCCAGCCCGCCCCGGCCGGGCCGCACACAGCGGACCGGCCGCCTCCCCTGCGGGAGACGGCCGGTTCGTGTCGCCGGGACGCGGTGCGGCTAGTGCCGCCCCTGCGCCACCCAGCTGAGCAGGTCGAACGAGACGCCGCCGAGGCCGGTGACGTCGTCGTAACCCTTCGCCGTCTTCAGCGAGGTGTCCTGATCCATCGACACCAGGTAGGTGTTGCCGCTGATCTTGCTCGTGTACACCAGCGCCTGGGTCGGGTTCTGCGGCAGCACGTCACGGAAGGCGTTCGGCACGATGCGCTTCACTCCGTACAGCGTCGGGTTCGCGAACCCGATGGTGGAGTGCGTCGCCTGCTGCACGATCGCGATCTGGGCTGCGACGATCGGCGAGGCCAGCGACGTTCCGCCGTAGGTCTCGTTGATGTAGTCGCCGGTGGCCAGCGTGGTGTCGTCGACGATCGGGCGGATGCCGATCAGGAACCCGGTGTACGGGTCGGCCAGGGCGGCCACGTCCGGCGAGACCCGCTTGCCGTTCGCGAGGGCCGCCGGCACGATGCCGCGCTGGTAGTCCGGCTGTGCGAAGACGCCGCTGACGCCTCCACCCGCTCCGCCGACGAACCGGGTACCCGGAAGCGGCTGGGCGTAGCTGAGCGTGCCGTCCGTGTTCTTCACGATCTGGTCGAACGCGTCGCCCCAGCCCGTCTCCCACGCGATCTTGCCGTTCTTGTCGATCGCCGTGCTCGTGCCGCCCACCGAGGTCACCCACGGGGAGGAGGCCGGGAAGTCCGGCGACGGGAAGCCGAGGTTGGCCACCTCGTCACCGTTGTCACCGCTGGAGAAGTACAGGCCGATGCCCTCGCCCGCAGCCTGGAGCTGCAGGTTCACCTCACCCTGGATGACGTCGGCCGGAACAGCCTCGCCCACGTTGCCGTAGCTGTTGCTGACGATGTTCGCGAGCTTGTTGTCCAGGATCTTCGACATGGCGATGTCGAGGCCGCCGCCGCAGTCCGTGCCGCCGACGTACAGGATGCGCGCACCCGGTGCGATGGCGTGCACCGACTCGACGTCGAGCGTCTGCTCGCCCTGCCATCCACTCGGCTGCTGGCACAGGTCCTTGTCGGTGAACTCGCTGGCCTTCGGCACGAGCTGCTGGTAGCTGGAGTTCGTCAGACCCGGCTCGCCGTTCTGCTGCGAGTAGCTGTTGACGTCCTTCAGGATGCTCGGGCTGGCGTAGGCGTCGATGATCGCGACCGTCTGGCCGGTGCCGTTGATGCCCTTCTTGCCCAGGTCGGACAGGCCGTACGCGCTGCGCAGCTGCTGCGGGGTGTACCCGCAGTTGTTGGTGCTGTACGTCGTCTGGCCGTTGTACGCCGGCGGGACGGTCACGACGTGCTCGCCGATGTAGTGCGAGCAGGGAGCGTCGATGACGGGGGCCGCGGCGGCAAGCTTGCGCGAGACCTGCGGGTCACCGGTGGGTCCCAGGTCGCCCTGCTTGATCGAGTCGGGGCGCGTCGTCGTACGCGACTGCTCGATGCTGATCGCGGACACCTTGCCGGCGAGGGATGCGGGCACCGACGGCGCGGAGGCCGGGGCGATGAGCTTGCGGTCTGCGTGGTTGTACGCGTGCAGCGACGTGCCGAAGATGGACCCGAGCTGCTCGGCCGTTCCGCGGAAGACCACGTACTGGCGGCTGTCCGGCACGCCCTGGATGGTCAGACCCGCTGCCTTGAGGAAGCTGAGGATCGATTGGAAATCCGCCTTCGTCGGCGAGAAGCGATTGATCCACTGCTGAGGCGCGAGGGCCTTGCGGTATCCGCGGTCGAGCGGGTTCGAGACCGCCTTGGCGAGCGCCTCTGCGCCCTTCTGGTCGCGCAGCGGGAGATAGATCTCGCCCTGAACGGTGGTGTCGGCAGCGGCCGCACCGGCGTCGTTCGCCGCGGTCGCCCAGGATGGTACGGAGCCTGCATAGGTCACACGGTCGGCCGCGTTGGCCGCCGACGCCCCTGCCAATGACATCGCCACCACGGCAGACGTGGTGGCGATGATTCCGAGCGCCCTCTTGTGGAGAGATCTCGTGGTTCGAAGTGCCATGAATGTCATCCTTAGCTCGAACGGACTCGACTGCGAGTCATCGCGCGGCGCGCGGTAATGGCGACCCTAGACCGCGGCATTCACCAGCCGCAAGAGGGGGTAGAACCTTTCGTTGGGCAATTTGCTGCGGATGAACGAAAACAGACGGGGCCGGAGCCGACAAGCGGCTCCGACCCCGTCGGAAGTGTTCGCAGAACGAACTCAGATGGCGTTGACGTCCAACGGGATGCCCGGGCCGAACGTGGTCGACACGGCGCCCTTCTGGATGTAACGGCCCTTCGCCGCGGACGGCTTGAGGCGGACGACCTCTTCGAGAGCGGTCGAGATGTTGTCGTTCAGCTGCTCGGCGGTGAAGCCGGCCTTGCCGACGACGAAGTGCACGTTGGCGTGCTTGTCGACGCGGAACTCGATCTTTCCGCCCTTGATGTCGGAGACGGCCTTGGCCACATCCGGGGTGACCGTTCCGGTCTTCGGGTTCGGCATGAGACCGCGCGGACCGAGCACCTTACCGAGGCGACCGACCTGGCCCATGAGCTCCGGGGTGGAGACGGCCGAGTCGAAATCGGTGTAGCCGCCGGCGACCTTCTCGATCAGCTCGGCGCCGCCGACCTCGTCCGCTCCGGCCGCGATGGCCGCCTCAGCGGCCGGACCGGTCGCGAAGACGATGACGCGGGCGGTCTTGCCCGTACCGTGAGGAAGAATGACGGTACCGCGGACCATCTGGTCCGCCTTGCGGGGGTCGACGCCCAGCTTCAGCGCGACCTCGACGGTCGAGTTGAACTTCGCGGAGCCGGTCTCCTTCGCCAGGGCGACGGCCTCTTCGGGGGTGTAGAACTTTCCGGCCTCGATCTTCTCGGCCGCGGCCCGGTAGGCCTTTGACTTCTGTGCCATGTGATTTCTCCTAACGAGAATGTGGTGCGAGCCTGGCCGGCTCTTCCACGAGATGTCCTGAGGGGGTCGGGCTTACGCCTCGACCGTGATGCCCATCGAGCGGGCGGTGCCGGCGATGATCTTCGACGCAGCGTCGATGTCGTTCGCGTTGAGGTCGACCATCTTCTGCTCGGCGATCTGGCGCACCTGCTCCTGGGTCAGCTTGCCGACCTTGTTGGTGTGCGGCACGCCGGAGCCCTTGGGGACGCCTGCAGCCTTCTTGATCAGCTCGGCGGCCGGCGGGGTCTTCAGGACGAACGTGAACGAACGGTCCTCGTAGACGGTGATCTCGACGGGGATGACGTTGCCGCGCTGCGACTCGGTCGCCGCGTTGTACGCCTTGCAGAACTCCATGATGTTCACGCCGTGCTGACCCAGGGCCGGGCCGATGGGCGGGGCCGGGTTAGCGGCGCCGGCGTTGATCTGAAGCTTGATCAGACCGGTGACCTTCTTCTTCGGTGCCATGTCTCTTCCTTCTTTGTGTATTCGAGCGGCTCAGGCGGCAGCCCTCGTCGCTCTCCCGGTTTCTCGGCCCTTCCGAGACCCGGTGTTCTGAAAAACAGTGGGGAGGCTCTTTATGTTCCCTAGAGCTTCGTGACCTGGTCGAAGCTGAGCTCGACCGGGGTCTCGCGCTCGAACAGGGAGACGAGAACCGTGAGCTTGCCGCTCTCCGGCTTGATCTCGCTGATGGAGCCGGGCAGGCCCGCGAACGAGCCTTCCTTGATGGTGATGGTCTCGCCGATCTCGAAGTCGACCTCGGCCGGGATGACGCGCGCGGCGGTCTTCTGGCCCTTCGCTGCACCCTTCGCCGGAGCGGCCTCGACCTGCACGAGGCTCTTCAGCATCGAGAAGGCCTCTTCGAAGCGAAGCGGCGTGGGGTTGTGCGCGTTGCCGACGAAGCCGGTGACACCCGGCGTGTGGCGGACGACCGACCAGCTGTCCTCGTTGAGGTCCATGCGCACCAGCACGTAGCCGGGGATGCGCACGCGGTTGACCATCTTGCGCTGGCCGTTCTTGATCTCGACGACATCCTCCATGGGGACCTGCACCTCGTAGATGTAGTCCTCCATGTTCATCGAGACCATGCGGTTCTCGATGTTGGACTTCACGCGGCGCTCGAAGCCCGCGTACGAGTGGATGACGTACCACTTGCCCAGCTTGGAGCGCAGCTCCGCGCGGAACTCCTCGTAGGGATCGGTGGACGTTTCCTCCTCGTCGACGACCGCCTTCAGAGCGGCCTCCGCCTCGTCCTCGTCGTCGACCTCGAGGGCCTCGTCGACGGCACGGTCGGCCTCGGGGTCGACGGCCTCGGCCATGGCGTCGAGCACCGCGTCGAGGTCGATCTCGGTTCCATCGTCGGCGACGACGTGCAGCGCCTCGTGCTCGGCGGAGTCGGATGCTTCGTCCTCGCTGGCGAGGACGTTACCGGTCTGCGCCTCGTCGTCCTCGGAGGACTGCTCAGCAGCGGGCGCCCAGTCCACGTCGTCGCGATTCGTCTCAGACACTGAATTCATTCCATTTCTTGTCGGGGAGGCCGGTGCGGCCCGTTCGACGTCGTCTACTTCGGGTTTCCGAACACCCAGACGACACCCATGCCGAACACCCAGTCAAGGAGTGACACGAGAGCCATCATGATCACCACGAAGACGAGTACGACGCCGGTGTAGCTGAACAGCTCTTTGCGGGTCGGCGTGACGACCTTCTTGAGTTCGCCGATGACCTGCCGGATGAACAGGGCGATCCGCGCGAAGGGGTTGCGCCGTGCGGCGCGGTCCTTCTTCGCGTTGGCGACGATCTCCTCGCTCGGCTCGTCGATTACCTTTCGGGCCACCTCGTTACACCTTTCGTGGATCGGCACCTGGGTACCGACTTGCAGGGCGGACAGGAATCGAACCTGCAACCTGCGGTTTTGGAGACCGCTGCTCTGCCAATTGAGCTACCGCCCTATGGAAGCGAATTACCGACTTCCTGCGCTGGCTCCTCTAGGCTAACCGATCGAGCATCCGAACGTGCTGCGGATGCCGACCGGAGCGAGGCAGTGCTGCCGTCGCCACACCGGAAAAAGGGCGCAGAAAAGCTTGGCAGATTCAACCACCGCGTCAAGTGTACGGGACGCACCAGGTCGGCCGCAAAGCGGTCGGACGGTCACAGCAGTTTGCGCTCGAGCGCCCATGCCGTCAGCTCATGCCGGGACGACAGCTGCAGCTTGCGGAGCACCGCCGACACGTGCGTCTCGACGGTCTTGATCGAGATGAACAGCTCCGCGGCGACCTCTTTATAGGCGTAGCCGCGCGCGATGAGCCGCATCACTTCCCGCTCGCGCGCCGACAGGCGGTCGAGCTCATCGCTCGTCTCCGCCTGTTCACCCGAAGCGGCGCCGAAGGCGTCGAGGACGAAACCCGCCAACCGCGGGGAGAACACGGCGTCTCCTCCCGCCACGGCGACGACCGCATCGCTGACCTGCTGACCCGAACTGCCCTTGGTGAGGTAGCCGCGCGCGCCGGCCCGGATCACCCCGACGACGTCCTCGGCCGCGTCGGAGACGCTGAGAGCCAGGAAGCGCGTCGACGGCGCCTCGGCGGTGGTCCGTCGCACCACCTCCGCTCCCCCGCCGCCTGATCCGCCGGGGAGGTGCACATCCAGCAGCACCACCTCCGGTCGCGTCTGCAGCACGATCGCGACCGCGGCGTCCACGTCTGCAGCTTCTCCGAGGACCTGCAGCCGCTCGTCCAGGTCGGCGCGGAGGCCGGAGCGGAAGATCGAGTGGTCGTCCACGATCACCACCGTCACGGGTCGGCCTGCGTCGTCGGATTCGCTCATGTCGTCTCGCTCGGGATGTCGATGGTCAGCTGGATCTCGGTGCCGGTCCCCCGCGCCACGACGGCCGCCTGCCCGCCTGCGCGGCGCATCCGGCCGATGATCGATTCTCTGACACCGAGGCGTCCCTCGGGAAGGGCGCCCAGATCGAAGCCGGGTCCGCGGTCCCGCACGAACACATCCACCCGCCCCGCCGCATGCTCGACGTACACGGACACCTCGCCTCCGGCGTGGCGCGCGGCGTTGAGCATGGCCTCCCGGGCCGCGGCGCCGAGTTCGGAGGGCGCGCGGCGTACCGGTTCTCCCACCGAGACGACGTCGAAGTGCACGGCATGCTCCACCTCGAGCGCTGCCGCGACATCCCGCAGCTCCGCGGCGAGGTCGCGCTCCTCAGCAGCGCTCGCGGCCCGTCCGTCGGTGTACAGCCAGTCCCGCAGCTCGCGCTCCTGCGCCCGCGCGATGCGGCCCACCTCGCTCGACGCGCCCGCGCGGTTCTGGATGAGCGCGAGCGTCTGCAGGACGGAGTCATGGAGGTGCGCAGCCATCTCCGCGCGCTGCTCCTCCTTGATGCGGGCCGTGCGCTCGGAGATCAGCTCCCGCCACAGCCGCAGACCCCACGGCGCCACCAGTACCGCGGCGCCGGCGAAGGTCGTGATGAGGATGCCCAGCCACAGCATCCCGGAGCCGCCGACGTTCTGGGTGAAGGCGATCGCCAGCGCCACGACGACGAGGAAGGCGCCGCATGAGATCCGGAAGGCGGTCGGCGAGAGGGGTGCGAATGCGACCGGTTCCTCGTCGGCGAGCTGCTCCCAGGCCACCGCGACCACCAGCAGCGCCGCACAGGCGGCGAGTGCGCCGAACGCGGGTGCGAGCGCACCGCCGGCGGCCAATACGACGGCGGCGATCCCGGAGGCGGCTCCCGCACCGGCGAGCACCCACGGGACGTTCACCCGGCGGCGCACGCCGTCGGTCGGATCGAAGTCCCCAGGGCCGCGCAGCGGCGTCAGTGCCCACAGCCAGAGGTAGAGCAGGATGCCGGCTCCGCCCAGGAACGTGGCGCCGACGAACGCCCAGCGCACCGCGGCCACCGGCCAGCCCAGGTGATCGGCGAGCGCGACGCTCACCCCGCTGACCGCGCACGAGCGCGGACGGGCCAGCGGCGGGCGCTGGACTCCGGCCCGAGGACCGGCGGGTGCTGTCGGCGACATAGCCACGATCCAAGCAGACCCCGGTGCCCCCCGCACCCGAAGAGGGAATTGATCAGGGTCCGCTCAGGGGTTCACCGGATACCCCGCCCACATGGCCCCCGCCAGGATGGGAGCATGTCACAGAACGATTCGACTCCCCCGGTGGGAACGCCCGCGAACCCGTACGGAGGGCCGCGGAGCGGATTCTCCGGTCGCGGGACCCGGTTCTTCGATTGGATGCGCGGGCTCGGCGTCGTGCGCGCCGACGGCTGGCTCGGCGGCGTCTCCGCCGGCATCGCCTACCGCCTCGGCATCGACCCGCTGATCGTGCGCGGCATCATCGTGGTCGCCGGCATCCTCGGCGCCCCCGTCCTGCTGCTGTACGCGGCGGCCTGGGCGCTGCTCCCGGACCGGGAGGGCCGCATCCACCTGCAGCAGCTGTTCGAGGGCGACTTCGAGCCGCCGATCGTCGCGATCGGCGTGATGGTCCTGCTGTCGCTGCTGCCGTGGACGAGCGGCGGATGGTGGGCCGACGGACCGTTCTGGGGGCTCCCGGCGTGGGGTGACGTGATCGGCCGCGTCATCTGGACGCTGGTCGTGATCGGCGCGGTCGTCGCGTTGATCGTCGTCGCGGTGCGGAATTCGGACGCCCGCGCCGCGGGGGCGGCGTGGGCTCCGAGCACCGCGACGGGTGCTGCTGGTGCTAGGCCTGATGCACCTGCTGCGTCGCCGTCGGGGGCCGCGCCGCAGGGTGCGGCGGCGGCTTCCGCGACGATGGCTGCATCCGCCACGACGGCTGCATCCGCCACGACGGCCGATGGAACGGTGGAACTGCCGGTGGCGGAGGGTACGACTGCTCCAGCGGAGCGCCTGGATGACACGGTGCAGCTCGACATCGCCGCAGAGCCGACGGCGCCGCCCGCGCCGCCCCTCGGCGCCTCGCCGGACGACGTCGCCGACTGGCAGCAGCGCCAGGCGCAGTGGCGGGCAGAGCACGCGGCGTGGAAGCAGCGCCTTGCTGCGGACATGCGCGCGGTGAAGGCCCAGCGCTCGGCCGAATTGCGGACACAGGTCGCTGCGGCCACAGCGGAGGCCGCCGCGCGGCGGGAGGCCTACCGCGCGGCCAACCCTCGCGTCGGTGCCGCCGTCGGCTGGCTGACCGTCGGTCTGGCGCTCGTCGCGGGCTCGCTCGTGGCGATCGTCTGGCCCCAGCTGCCCGATGTCGCCCGCTTCACGACAGCGGCCGGGCTTGCGGCGGCGACCCTGGTGGTGGGCGTGGCCGTCTTCATCGCGGGGCTCGCCCGGCGCCGCAGCGGCTTCCTCATCTTCCTGGGGATCGTCCTCGCCGTCCTGACGGTGGCCGCGCTCATCCTGACCGGCGACGGCGTGGCCGGGATCCGCATCACGACCGAGGGCCTCCCGGTCCTCTTCCAGCACTGAGCCTTCGATTTCGAGCAGGAGACCGCACCATGACCGACCACCAGAACCCGACCACCGCCTACCCCCCTACTGTCACGCCCTCCGGCCGCCCTGCGCCGGTGCGCTGGGGTGGCGTCGTCTGGGGCGTGCTGCTCACGCTGTTCGCCGCAGGCACCCTGTACGTCTTGTCGTCGGCGGATCGCGCTGACGCGGTCGGTGGGTGGATCACGGCGCTCACCCCCGGTTCGGCCTGGGCCCTCGGGGCTGCCGCCGTGGGGCTGATCATCGTGGTCTCGGCCCTGCTCGGCGGCATCCGCGCCTCGCAGCGGCGCCGGATTCCCGCCCGGTTCTAGCGAATCCCCCCACAGCACGGACCGGAAGCCGTCTCTCCCCAGATGCCCGCTCCCCCGGAGCGGGCGTCAGGCGTCCCTGAGACGATGGCTTCATGACCACAGCGACCGATGCCCTCACCAGCCTCCGCGCCCTCGTCGGGCGACCGGACGCCGAATTCCACGATGGGCAGTTCGAGGCGATCGGCGCCCTCGTCGACGACCACCGCCGGGCGCTCGTCGTGCAGCGGACGGGGTGGGGCAAGTCGGCCGTCTACTTCGTCGCGACGATGCTGCTCCGAGCGAGGGGCGCGGGGCCGACCATCCTCGTGTCGCCGCTGCTCGCGCTCATGCGGGACCAGGTCGCGGCGGCGGAACGGGCCGGCGTGCGGGCGGTCACCATCAACTCCGCGAACCGGCACGAGTGGGACGACGTGGCCGCCCGCTTGCGGGAGGACTCGGTCGACGTCCTCCTCGTCTCCCCCGAGCGGCTCAACAACCCCGAGTTCCGCGACACGCAGCTGCCGGCGCTGGTGGACCGCAGCGGATTGCTCGTGGTCGACGAGGCGCACTGCATCTCCGACTGGGGCCACGACTTCCGGCCCGACTACCGGCGGCTGCGCGACCTGATCGCCCTCCTGCCCGACGGCGTGCCGGTGCTCGCCACCACCGCGACGGCGAACGAACGCGTCGTCGAAGACGTCGTCGAGCAGCTCGGGTCGGGCCGGGAGGCGGAGGTCCTCACTATCCGCGGTCCGCTGGCGCGACGGTCGTTGCGGCTCGGTGTACTGCCGCTCCCGGACGCCACCAGCCGGCTGGCATGGCTCGCCGGTCATCTCGGAGACCTTCCCGGCAGCGGGATCGTCTACACCCTCACCGTCTCCGCGGCGGAGGACACCGCCCGCGTCCTCCGGCGGGCCGGACACGAGGCGCACGCCTACACCGGCCAGACCGACACGGCCGAGCGGGAAGACCTCGAAGGACGGCTCAAACGGAACGAGGTCAAAGTGCTGGTCGCGACCAGCGCGCTCGGGATGGGGTTCGACAAGCCCGACCTCGGCTTCGTCGTCCACCTCGGGGCGCCGTCATCTCCCGTCGGGTACTACCAGCAGGTCGGGCGCGCGGGCCGCGCGACCGACAACGCGGACGTCCTGCTTCTTCCAGGCCCGGAGGACCAGGCGATCTGGCGCTACTTCGCGACTGCTTCCATGCCCTCCCGCGAGAAGGCCGCCGCCGTTCTGGAGGCGCTGGGAACGGAGCCGCTGTCGACGCGCGTGCTCGAGAGCCGGGTCGACCTGCGCGCCTCGACACTCGAGCTGCTTCTCAAAGTGCTCGACGTCGACGGAGCGGTCCGGCGGGTCAGCGGCGGGTGGGTCACGACGGGTACGCCCTGGCGGTACGACGAGGAGCGCTACGCGCGCATCGCCGCGGCCCGTGAATCCGAGCAGGAGTCGATGCTCGAGTACGAGTCGACGAGTGGGTGCCGCATGGAGTTCCTGCAGCGAGCCCTCGACGACCCCGACGCCGGACCCTGCGGCCGGTGCGACAACTGCGCAGGCGTCTGGTACCCGGCCGAGGTGGACGACAGCACCGCGGGCGAGGTCGGATCCATGCTCGACCGTGTGGGGGTGGAGATCGAACCCCGCAAGCTGTGGCCGACGGGTGCCGATCGACTCGGGGTGTCCGTGCGCGGCAAGCTGCGTCCCGAGCAGCAGCTGCAACCCGGTCGGGCACTCGCGCGGCTCACCGATCTCGGTTGGGGCGGCCGCCTTCGGGAACTCCTCGCCGACGATGCGCCGGACGCGGCGGTACCGGCCGCTGTGCTCGACGCGTGCATCCGCGTCCTGGCCGATTGGGATTGGGCTGCACGGCCCGGAGCCGTCGCAGCGATGCCCTCCCGCCGACGCCCGTTGTTCGTGGAGTCGCTGGCGCGTGGGCTCGCCGGGGTCGGCCGTCTGCCGTTCGCCGGCACGCTGGCGTGGCGGGGCGGCCCGCCGACGGGTGCACCCGGCGGCAATAGCGCCTTCCGCCTTGCGTCGGTGTGGGACCGCTTCTCAGCCGATGGCCTCGACCTGCCGACCGGTGTCCCGGTCCTTCTAGTGGACGACCTCGTCGACAGCCGCTGGACCGTGACCGTCGCCGGTCAGGAGCTGCTGCACGCGGGTGCGAGCGCCGTGCTGCCGTTCGCGGCCGCCATCCGCAGTTGATCGGTCGCCGACGTGTTCTGTCGCAGCGGGACTCCCCACTGCACCCTCACGGGGGCGTAGGCAGCACCGCTTTGCATGCGCGAGCACGCGTACGCGTCATCGACTCAGATGAAGTCGCCGCCTCCGCCGAAGTCGCCCCCGCCGAAGTCGCCCCCGCCGAAGCCGCCCCAGTCGCCGCCACCGCCGCCGAAGTCGCCACCACTGCCGCCGAAGTCGCCGCCGCCCCAGCCGTCGCCGCCGGAGGTGTCACCGCCGCCGTTCCAGCCGGCCGCATCCACCGAGCCGTCGCCGCCCGAACCGCCGTCGCCGCCAGAACCGCCGTCACCACCAGAGCCGCCGTCGCCGCCCTGGTCGCCCGAACCACTGTCTCCGTTCTGATCGTTGCTGTTCTGGTCGTTGCCGCTCTGGTCATTGCTCTGGTCGCCGTTGCCACCGTCCGCCTGGTTGTCCCCGGGCGACGGCAGGAAGGCACTGACGAGGGCGGAACCGATCACGTAGCCGGCGACGCTTCCGAGGAGCGAGCTGGCGAACATCCCGCCAAGGCCCGGTCCACCGTAGCCGTAGCCACGGCCGCCGCCCAGCGTGCGCTCGAGCGTCCCCGGCTGGCGGAGCTCCGAGCGCGTGGCGGACTGCGCGAGCGAGCGCGGGTCGTCGCCTCGGGGCTGGTCTCCGGCCGGCGCGTTCTCGCTGAGTTGCTGGAACACGAGGCGACGCTGCTCCGGCGTCAGTTTCGCGAAAGCCTCCTCGTGGACCTGCTCGATGGTCTCCGGCGGCGCAGTCCTCAGCAGGTAGCGGTAGCGCTCCACCGCGATCTCGTCCTCGCTGCGATTCTGACCGGCGGCCGGACCGGTCGCCGGGCCTGCACCGCTTCCGTTCGGCGGGTACGCCGCATTCTGCGTCTGCGAGCCGTTCGGGCGCGGTTCTTCGCGTCCGAGAAGGCGGTCCAGGAATCCCATATCGTCCCCTCCGATTCGTCTGAGCGCGAGCGCGCTGCGACGCATCCAGCCTACGGATTACGACGTGAGAATACTCACAGAGTTACTCGTGCGTCCGCCCCCGGGTCGGTGGGAACCCACCGTCAGAGTTCGAGCCCCACCAGTACGGGCTCGGGCTGCAGTACGACGCCGAACTCCGCCTGGACGCGAGCCTGGATGAAGGACGCCAACTGGGCGACATCCGCACCCGTCGCTCCCCCGCGGTTGACGATCGCGAGGGTGTGCTTCGAGGAGATCCCTGCGCTTGAGCCGGGCAGGGCGAAGCCCCTCCGGATGCCGGCGTTCTCGATGAGCCATGCAGCGCTGAGCTTCACCGTGTACTCCGCTGCGGCGAGCGGCGGCACGTCCATGGGATGGACGCCATCCAGCGGGATGGTCAACACGGTGTCGGGTTCGAGCGGGTCCTGGGGCCAGCGCGGAGCCTGGGCGGGCAGCGACCGCGCGAACTGCTCCGAGACGATCGGGTTGGTGAAGAAGGAGCCGGAGCTGACGGAGTCGGGATCGGCGGGGTCCAAGACCATGCCCTTGGACGAGCGGAGCGCGAGCACCGCCCGACGCAGTTCAGCCACCGGGACGCGCGAGCCCAAGGGGACGCCGAGGGCGTCGGCGAGCTGAGCGTACGCGACCGGGGCGCTCAACGGCGCGCCCAGTGCCCCGGGCACAGTTCCGTCGGTGAGTTCCAGGTCCACGGAGAGCACGACCCCGGACCGTCCCCGTTTCAGGGTGGAGGTGCGGTACCCCAAGCCCAGCTCCGCGCGCGAGAGGTACTCCTCCTCGCCGGTGATGTCGTCCAGGAATTCGACGCCGACGAGAGCGGACTCGATCTCCTGGCCGTACGCACCGATGTTCTGTACGGGTGCTGCGCCGGTCGAGCCGGGGATGCCCGAGAGTGCCTCGATCCCCGACCAGCCGTTGCCCACCGTGAGGGCGACCAGGTCGTCCCACGGCTCGCCCGCCTGCACCCGTAGCCGGACCCGGCCCTCCGGTGCGGGGAGCCGGTCGACTCCCCGGCTGCGGATGTGGATGACCGTGCCCTCGAAGCCGTCATCGGACGCCACCGTGTTGGAACCGCCGCCGAGCAGGAGCCGGTCCTCGCCGCTGTCGCGGGCCTCGAGCACGGCGGCGACGAGCGCATCCCGGTCGTCGACGGCGACCAGGCGGTCAGGCACTCCGCCCACGCGGATCGTGGTGAGGTCGGCGAGCGCCGGGGTGGTCACCGTCATGCCAGCCGCACGCGGACCTGAGCCTTGCCCAGGACCGTCGCGCCGTCGAACGTCGTGGTGAGGTCGATGCGGGCGACGCGGGCCTCCGCGTCCAGCTGGCCCACCTTGGCCGACACGGTCACGGTGGCCCCGGTCGACGGGTCGACGACCACGGGACGGGTGAAGCGCACCTGATAGTCCTCGACGAGTGAGGGATCGCCGACCCAGTCGACGACGGGCTGCACCGAGAAGCCCATGGTGAGCATCCCGTGGGCGATCACGCCCGGGAGACCGACCGAGGTGGCGACGTCGTCCCGGTAGTGGATCGGGTTGAAGTCGCCGGAGGCGCCCGCGTAGCGGACCAACGAGTCGCGGCTCAGTTCGATCGTGCGCTCGGCGACCACGTCGCCGACGGTCAGGCTGTCGAAGTCCGGGGCTGCCATCACTCGTCTCCTCGAACAACCAGGGTGGATGTGGCGGTCACCACGTGCTCGCCGTCTGCATCGACGATCGTCGACTCGGCGGTCACCATCGAGTGGGCGCCGAGCGACTTCACGGAGGTGACGCGCAGCGTCGCCGTGAGCTCGTCGCCGGCGACCACGGGGCGACTGAAAGTGAACCGCTGATCGCCGTGCACCACGCGCGTGAAGTCGATTCCCGCGTCCGGCTCGGCGAGCAGCTGTGCGAGTGTCGCCTCCTGCACCACCACAGGGAAGGTCGGGGGCGCCACGAGGTCCGCGTGACCCGCGGCGCGCGCGGCGTCGACGTCGAAGCTGAGCGGGGAGGTCGCGAAGACGGCCCGTGCGAACTCACGGACCTTCTCACGTCCCACGAGGTACGGCGCGGTCGGCGGGAATTCCCGCCCCTGCAGCTCTGGGTTCACTGACACCCGACGATTCTACCGGCGGGGCGTCGGTGCACAGCGGGCGCGGTGGTCCCGGCAAGGGAAGAGGCGCGAAGCCACCAAACGACAGAAGACCCCGGAGGCCAGTGGCCTCCGGGGTCTTCGTGCTCGGTGCTAGCGCCTTACTGGCAGCTGTCGCACTGCAGCAAGTCCATGGGGTCGACGGGAACCGAGTAGCCGCCAACGCTGTCGTTTTCGTAGTCCATGATGGCCTCCCCTAGAAGTCTTGGTGATCCGCGTTCCCGCGGTGTTCACCCACTATATAACCCGAATGACACGATTGTCATTCCACTACATGTTGTGTTTTGGGAGTTTTTTCTCGCTGCCCCCAGATTAGGGGGAACCACCGACATCGGAGCGCGCGAGGCGACCGGGGTGCGACTCACGAGACCCGCGAGAAATCGCAGAAGAAGGCTCCCGGGAGGGCCCGCGGATGGCCCAGAAGGAGACACGAGCCGCTCACCCGCCGTGGCGGATTGCGACGTCGCTCGGCGTGTCGCGACGGTCGAAGCCGGCGGAGACCGGATCACGCATCGAGCGCCCCTTCATCCGTCGGCCATCCTCCGAGACGGACAGCCGCGCGGTACGTCGCCTCCAGGAAATCCAGCACCAGCCCGTCCGGGTCGGGCGCCTGACGCACGGTCTCGTAGGGGAGCAGGAACTCACCTAGTTCGGCGCTGTAGAAGGCGCCGTCGGGGACCGGCGCATCGGCGTATCCGGGCGGCGCGGGGTACGCGTACGAGTAGAACGCGCCCTCCGCGCCACCTCCTGGCCAGAATCCCGCACTGCTGATCTCCTGCGAGTAGCCCTCCAGCATCACGTCGTCCGGGCAGTTCGGAACACCTCCGGGATGCGCGGGGGCCGGACGACCGGAGAACCGCGTGACCGCCAGGTCCATCGCGCCCCAGAAGTAGTGGACCGGGCTGACCTTGCCGGTGAACCGGGAACGGAAGGTCTGCAGCACCCGCTCGGCGTCGATGAGCTGCCGCCAGAATGCCTGCGCCTGCTCGGGGACGTACGTGCAGTGCGTGGAGTCGTCCGCGAAGGGGATGGCGACCGGCACCTCGTTCGGGACCGGGTGGATGGAGACCTCCACTCCGAGCTCGCCGAGAGCGGCGAGGGTCTCCTCGTAGAACTGCGCGACCGATCTGCCCGCCAGCGGGAAGCTGCGGCGTCCGCCGTCGCTGGTGCGCAGCACCAGTTCGTGGTCCACGAAGTCGAACTCGATGTCGAGGATCCCGTCGGGGACGGGGATCGGACCTGTCGCCAGGCCTCGCGCACTGACGTAGAGCGTCACGTGCCACCAGTGATTCACCGGTGGGCTCAGGGCCATCCGGATCTTGCCGACGACCTGGGTCCAGAGGTGGACGGTGTCCCGCGTGGCCTGCCATGAAGCGACGGTGAGTTCGGTCGGCACGGTTGTCGTCCTTCCAGTCGGAATCAGCGGCTTCAGGCTACTGCGCACGCGGAGCGGAGGCGGCGGGGGCGGCAGGGGCGGCGCCGCCGGAGCGGCCCAGCCCTCGGAGCGTGCGATCCTATCCAGCACGGGAGGCGTGATGACGGACATGGACAATCGACAGCGCGAGATGACTTTGGTGCTCATGCTCGCGCTCACTTTCTCCACGGGAATCGTGGATGCGGTCGGCTATCTCGGCCTCGACAAGGTGTTCGCCGGCAATATGACGGGGAACGTAGTGATCCTCGGGATGGCGCTGGTCGGCGCCGAGGGACTGCCCTGGGTCGGCCCGCTGATCGCACTGATAGCCTTCATGGCGGGTGCTGTCATCGGCGGCCGGACGCTGCGCCGCGAGAGCACGGGCTGGAACACGCGCACCAGCTGGTCCTTCACCGCCGTCGCCGTCGCCCTGGCCGTGCTGACGATCGTGACGACGCTGGCCGGGGGCGTTCCTCCCAAGCCGTGGGAACTCGTCATCACGACCCTGCTCGCTGCATCCATGGGGTTCCAGGCCGCGGTGGCCCGGCACCTCGCGGTGAAGGACGTCACCACGGTGGTCGTCACCTCGACGATCACCGGGCTCGCCGCCGACTCCGTCCTCGCCGGCGGAAGCGGCCAGCCCTGGCGCCGCCGGGCGGCAGCTGTCGTCCTGATCGCCCTGGGCGCGCTCGTCGGGGCGTTGCTCCTCCGGCTGAACATCGCGGTTCCGCTCGGCCTCGCGACGGTGGTCACTGGGGCCGCCGCGGTCGTCGGCCACGCGGCCGCGCACGAGGCGCGCGTCACCCAGTGAGGACGGCGGCGACGCGTTCGTCTCCCTGGGACTAGATTCTGTGACGATGACGATGACGATTCCGACTCCGCTCCTCCTCGGGCCCAACCAGCCGCTCGACCGCCCCTACCGCGGCGGCGCGGGCATCGCCCGGTTCCGCGGCACCCCGCAGCCGAGCCCGTTCACCCCCGAGGACTTCGTCGGCTCCACCACCGAGGTGTTCGCCGGCGGCGGCGTCGGACTCACAGTGCTCCCGGACGGCCGCACGCTCCGCGAGGCCGTCGCCGCCGATCCCGAACTCTTCCTCGGCGAGGAGCACGTGAGGCGGTTCGGTCCCCGCACGATGCTTCTCGTGAAGCTGCTGGACACCGCGGAACGCCTCTTCGTCCACTACCACCCGGATGATGCCTTCGCCGCTCGCCAGCTGTCCAGCCCGCTGGGCAAGACCGAGGCGTGGGCTGTGATCGACGCCGCCGACGACGCGTATGCGGCGCTCGGCTTCCGGCGCGCGGTCACCCCGGAGGAAGTGCGAACCTGGTGGACCGGCCAGGATGCGGACGAGATGCTGGCAGCGATGAACCGGCTCCCCCTAGCCGCCGGCGACACCCTGCTGGTGCCCGCAGGCCTCGCGCATGCCGTCGGCCCCGGTGTCACCCTCGTGGAGTTGCAGCAGCCGACGGATCTCTCCCTCCTGATCGAGAGACGCTCGCTCTCGGAGGCCGAGGCGCTGCTCGGCCTCGACCTGGACACGGCCCTGGGCGGCCTCACGCTGGACGCGACTCCGGAGGAGCGGATCGCGTCGCTTCGCCAGAGGCGCGGCGCGGAGACGCTCTTCCCGGCCGACGCGGATCCGTTCTTCTCCGCCGAGCGCATCCAGGTGACCGGTTCGCGGGAGCTCGAGCCGACGTTCTCCGTCCTGGTGGTTCTCGACGGCATCGGCACGCTCGAAGCTGCTCGCGGATCGCTCTCCCTGAGCCGCGGCGCGACGGTCTTGACCTCGCACGGGGACGGTCCGATCACGCTCGACGGCGACCTCGACCTCATCCGGTGCCGCCCGCCGCGCTGACCCACGCCGCCGGGCTCACGCACCCCTCAGCGCTCCGGCGAGCGAGGCGTCCGTCTGTCCGAACGAGTCGGCTGTGGCGTGCAGGAAGTGCGCCATGCCCTGCAGCCCGCTGACCACGCGAGTCGCGCCGGTTGTGAACTCGTCGTAGGCGAGTTGGAACGCCGACGAGGCGCGCTCCGTGGTGAACCCGCTCGCCACCAGTCCGTCCACGGTCGCCTTCAGCTCGCGCAGGGTGGCCTCGAGCTGGCTCTGGCCGTGTCCCAGGCGAGCGGCGGTCGCCGTCAGCTGGCCGTAGTCGATGGTGATATTCGTCACTGTGTGCTCCTTCGATTCGGGTCGATGGAGTCAGCGTAAACGGCTGTGGAATTCCAAGTACAGAGTGTCAGATGCTTTGTCTGCAATGCAGAAGAGAAGCGGAGGCGCAGTGTCGGAGGCCGGCGCTAGCCTCGCCCTGTGTCCACTCCGTGCGTCCTGTGCGGCGCCCCATCACACGACGGGGCGCCGGTCGCGCTCTGCCTGGCGCACCTGCTGGAGGCGCACGACTGGGTGGACGGCGAGTTCGGAGCGACCGACCTGCTCCCCGCGCCGTGCGCGTTCTGCGGATCCCGGCTCGGGGTGCGCTATCCATCCGGCTGGCTCTGCGCCGTCTGCGAGTGGCGCGTGGGCGAGCCTCCCCCGGATGATCGCGCGACGGCTCGCGTCGACGTGGTCTACTACCTGCGCTATCGCGACCGCATCAAGATCGGGACCACGGCGAATCCCGCGCAGCGGTTCTCCAGCCTGCCGCACGACGAGGTCCTCGCCTTCGAACGCGGCGACCGGATGCTCGAGCACCGGCGCCACGAGCAGTTCGCGCAGCTGCGCATCCCGGGCACCGAGTGGTTCGAGACCGATGCCGGGCTGCTCGCGCACGTCCAGCAGCTGCGCGACAACGGGATCGAGCCCTGGCTGCTGCTCGCCCGCTGGCGGAGCGAAGCGGCGGCCCTCGGCAGCTGAACAACGCCGGCAGAAGCACCGCGCCGACGAAAAAAGCGAAGGCCCGAACCGCGAACGGCTCGGGCCTCCGTCTCGCAACGGTCAGGCGACCTCGAGGTGCTCGCGCTCGCGGGTGTCGCCGCGAGCGCCGCCGTCCGATCCGTCCGCCAGCTCGTCGCCGACCTTCGACGCGAGGCGGGCCATCTCGGCCGCCTCGAGTTCTGCGGAGGACAACGGGAGCACATCCACGGCGGCGGATTCGATGAGCCGCTCCGCCTCGCGCTCGGTGGCCCGGCGCGATGCCCGCATGATCCCCGTGGCGACCAGCGTCACCGCGCCCGCCGCGAAGGCGAGCACGCCGGCCGTCGCGAAGCCCTCGGTGTAGCCGGACTCGGCCGGCAGCCCGTCCGGTGCGATGGCGCCGGTCACGAGCGCGGTCATGACGGCAGCGCCGACGGCCGAGCCGACGGTGCGCAGGTTGGCATTCATCCCGCTCGCGATCCCGGTCTGCGTTGCCGGGACGCTCTGCACGACCACGCTGGTGATGGCCGCGTAGATGAGGCCGAGGCCGATGCCGAAGACGCCCGAGGCGGTCGCGACCGCCAGGAGGGTGCCGTGCAGGTACGCGAGCGACAGGCTCGCCGCTCCCATGAGGACCGCGGAGACGACGATCTGCGCACGAAACCCGACCCACCGGGCGAGGGGCCCGCTGAGGAAGCCGGTCACGGCCATGGTGACGAGCATCGGGAGCATCAGCATCCCCGACTCCGCCACGGACGCGCCCAGTCCGTAGCCCGTCGATGCGGGCGTCTGCACGAAGCGCGGGAAGAAACTGAACACCGCGAACATCGAGGCGCCGATGAAGACGGCGGCCGCGTTCATCGACCAGACGCCCGGCTCACGCATCAGCCGCATGTCCACGAGGGGATGGCGCGAGCGCAGCTCGACGAGCACCCAGGAGGCGAGGAGCAGCGCGGCGAGCACGAACAGTCCGATCACGCCCGGCGACGACCATCCCCACTGCGCTCCCGTGCTGAGCGGGAGCAGCAGCGCGATGAGCCAGCCGGAGAGGAGGAGGCCCGCCCATGGGTTCACTCCCCCGGCCGCACGCGTCGGCGACTCGGGGATGAAGATCAGGGCGAGCACAGCGGCGGTCACGGTGAGGGCTACCGGGAGGAGGAACAGTCCGCGCCAGCTGAGCGCGTCGGCCAGCGGGCCGGCCAGCACCGTGCCGAGCCCGCTCCCGATCGCGATGATGGAGGCGATGGCGCCGATGGCGGACGGCAGGCGGCGAGCCGGGAACTCGTCGCGGATGATGCCGAAGGCGAGCGGGAACATGGCGCCGCCGAGGCCCTGGATGACGCGGCCCGCGATGACGACACCGATCGTGGGCGCGACGGCGGCGACGACGCTCCCCAGGCCGACGGCCAGGAGAGCGAGCACCAGGATGCGGCGTTTGCCGACGATGTCGCCGACGCGGCCGAGGAGCGGGGTGGCGACCGCCGCGGCGATGAGCCAGGCGGTCATGGTCCAGGTGACGCCTGCGGTCGTGGTGTGCAGGTCGGACTGGATGACGGGGAGGACGGGGACGACGAGCGACTGGAGGGTCGCGAAGGAGCCGACGCTGAGCGCCAGGATGGCGAAGGTCAGTCCGGGGTGGGATCGAGACATTGTCGGGATGTTTCCGTTTCTCGAGATGATGCCGAAATGGCGGTAGAATTGGAGGGAGGCTCCGTTCGGAGGGTTCCTCCGGTTAGCTGCTACATTACCGGAGGCAGCCTCCGCTTAGCAAGCCCGAATTTGGCCGACCCGAAAGGACCTTCGCCGTGACCGGCACCGAGACACCCGTCGTGGGCGTCGTCCGACCCCAACGGGCCGACGCGCGCCGCAACTTCGACGCGCTCCTCATCGCCGCTCGCGAGGCGTTCGCCGCGCACGGTCCCAGCGCCCCGCTCGAAGACATCGCCCGCCGTGCCGGCGTCGGAATCGGGACGCTGTACCGCAACTTCCCCACGCGTGACGCCCTCGTCGAGGCCGTCTACATCGACGAGGTCGCTGCCGTCGTGCGCGCCGCGGAAGAAGCGGGGACGCTGGAGCCGTGGGAGGCCGTCGAGGCGTGGCTCCGCCGGTTCGTCACGTACGTCGGCACCAAGCGCGCGCTGGTCGAGGGCCTGAACAAGGAGTCGCCGGTCCTGCTCAGCTGCCGGACGTCGCTGTACGACGCCGGCGAACCGCTGGTCGAGCGCGCCCAGGCTGCGGGAGAACTCCGCACCGACGCCAGCATCGGCGACGTCATCCGGATGGTCTCGGGCATTGCGGGCGTCGCCTTCGATGACGAGCAACAGCGCGACCGCGTGATCGCGATGGCCATCGACGGCCTCCGCACCCGCTGACCCGGCCGCCGCGCCCGCACCCGCCCCGTACGCTGAGTAGATGGAGCTGGGCGTCTATGCGGTGATCGCTGTCGCGGTCATCGTCGGCGTGGCCGCCTTCGCTCGCAGACTCGGCGTCGCGGCTCCGATCATCCTGGTGATCGTCGGAGTGACGCTCTCATTCCTGCCGGGCGTGCCCGAGATCCAGATCCCACCGGAGATCATCCTGGACGGTCTGCTGCCGCCCATCCTCTACGCGGCGGCGATCAGCGTCCCGCTCACCGACTTCCGGCGCAACCTGGCCCCGATAGCCGGCCTGTCGTTCGTGCTCGTCATCATCACGGCCTTCGCCTCGGGATTCCTGCTGTACACGATGCTCCCGGACCTGAATCTGGCGGCCGCGATCGCCCTCGGCGCCATCATCAGCCCACCGGATGCGGTCGCCGCGACGTCGATCGGGCGCAAGCTCGGGCTGCCTCCTCGCGTGCTCACCGTGCTCGAAGGCGAGGGCCTGGTCAACGATGCGACCGCCCTCGTGCTGCTCCGCACGGCACTCGCGGCTGCGCTCGGCGCGCTCGTGACGCCCTGGGCCGGCGTCGTGGATTTCGTGTCGGCCGTCATCATCGCCCTGGTCGTGGGTCTGGTCGTCGGCTTCGTCTCCGTGTGGGTGCGATCCAAGCTCAACGACCCGGTGCTCGACACCGCTCTATCGGTCGTCGTGCCGTTCGCGGCGTTCGCCCCGACGGAGGCGCTGCACGGTTCTGGCGTGCTGGCCGTCGTCGTCACCGGTCTCTACACGGGGCACGCGGCGCCTCGGCAGTTCAGCGCCCAAGCGCGGATCAGCGATCAGATCAACTGGCGCACGATCCAGTTCCTGCTCGAGAACGGCGTGTTCCTGCTGATCGGGCTCGAGCTGCGGACCCTGGTCGGCGACGTCGAGCACCCGGAAGTGCTGAGCGTCTGGAACGCGATCGGACTCGGCCTCATCGCCGTGTTCGCGCTCATCATCATCCGGTTCATCCTCATCGTGCCGCTCATACTGGGCCTCCGAAGACGTGCCGAGCATGCCGAACGCTCGGTGCTCCGCGAGTGGCTGATGATCAGCTACTACCGCGACCATCCCGTGCGCTACCGCTGGCAGGCGGTACGCAAACAGCGAGCGGAGCAGCGCTACGAACGACATCGCGGCGACCTCGAGGAGTACCGCCAGGAGGCGATCGGCTGGAAGAGCGGCATCGTGCTCGGCTGGGCCGGGATGCGCGGAGTCGTCACCCTCGCCGCCGCGCAGTCGTTGCCCGGGTCCATCCCCTACCGGCCGCAGCTGATCCTGATCGCGTTCACCGTCGCTTTCGTCAGCATCGTGCTGCAGGGCGGTACGCTGCCGTGGTTGATCCGGGCCCTCAGTCTGCAGGGCGCCGACGCCCGCGAGGACCGACGCCTGCTCGCCAAGCTGCTCGACGATCTCAGCGAAGCGGGACTCGCCGTTCTCGACGACCCGGAAGCCGCCGCCGACACGGCCACCCCGATCGATCCCGAGGTGGTGGAGCGTGTGCGCCAGTCGTCGTACCTCCGTGCCGAGTCGGCCTGGGAGCGGGCGCTGCTCAGTGACACTCCCCAGGAGAGCCGGCCGCATCACGTCTACCGGACCCTGCGCCTGGCCGTCGTGGAGGCGGAGCGGACGCGGCTGCTGCTCGAGCGCGCCCGGGGGTCGTACCCGTCGCGAGTGCTCACGGAGGCGCAGTCCCTGCTCGACCTGGAAGAGACGCGGCTGCGCTCCCGCGCACGCTGACGCGAGCCGACCGCCGCCGCCGCGCTCATACCCGCTCACGAGGCATCCCCGGTCTCGGCGCCGCCGATCCGAACAGCGATCGCGGCGTGGCGGCGCCCCGCGGGCGCAGGCGTGGAAGGAGACCTCACGTCAACGAAGACGGAACGGGGCACGCATCATGACGGCGATCGATGCGCCGCTTCCTCGTCACGAAGGGGTGGACGCCCCCGTCTATCTCTGGTGAGGGCCCGTGCAGGGGCGAGAGGAAGGGGAGTCATGGAGATCACGGTGATCCGCGACCAGGATCAACGCCGGATGGTCGTCGCCGTCGATGCGGCGACCGAGGCAGAGGCGCTTCGCACGATCGTCAACGCCATCGGTCCGGTGTCCATGGCGCGAGAAGAGCTCACCGGCCGGAAAGCCCGGGGCGAAGTCGCGGAGCGCCACGCCCGGGTATCCCGGTATTTTTAGTTATTCAAAACAAGTCGCTAGGGTCGAGTCATGGACGCGGCACGACTCGAGACGGCGCTCCGCGAAGCAGGACTCAAGGCGACGCGGGGCCGGGTCGCGGTGCTCGACGCGCTGACGGTCCGTCCGCACGCGGACGCCGAGACCGTCTTCCGGTCGCTGCTCTCGACGGTGCCCGGCACATCGATCCAGAACGTGCACAACGTGCTGGGCGATCTGACCGCGGCGGGCCTTCTGCGACGCATCGAGCCGGCCGGTTCGCCGGCGCTCTACGAGCGACGGATCGGCGACAACCACCACCACGTGGTCTGCACCGGTTGCGGTGCGGTCGCCGACGTGGACTGCGTCGTCGGTCACGCGCCCTGCCTGCATCCGTCCGATGCAGCAGGGTTCGCGATCGACACGGCCGAGGTCACGTTCTGGGGCCTGTGCCCGTCCTGCCAGAAGCGGGCTGCGCCCGCTGAGCAATCCTGAACGCCCCGCACCAGCGGTCGTTCACAAACAATGGGAGAAGTATGTCCGACGACTACACCACCACCCAGACCGGGACCCCGGTCGCCAGCGACGCCCACTCGCTCACCGCGGGCCGGGACGGCGCGACCGCGCTGCACGACCGGTACCTCGTGGAGAAGCTCGCCCAGTTCAACCGCGAGCGGATCCCGGAGCGCATCGTGCACGCGAAGGGCGGTGGAGCGTTCGGTGAGTTCGTCGTGACGGGGGACGTGACGGCGTACACCAAGGCGGCCGTCTTCCAGCCGGGGGCCACGACGCGCACCCTCCAGCGCTTCTCCTCGGTGGCCGGCGAGCAGGGCTCCCCCGACACCTGGCGCGACGTCCGCGGGTTCTCGGTGAAGTTCTACACGACCGAGGGCAACTACGACATCGTCGGCAACAACACCCCGGTGTTCTTCATCCGCGACGGCATCAAGTTCCCCGACTTCATCCACTCGCAGAAGCGCCTCCCGGGATCCGGCCTGCGCGACGCCGACATGCAGTGGGACTTCTGGACGCTGTCGCCGGAGTCGGCGCACCAGGTGACGTACCTCATGGGTGACCGCGGCCTCCCCCGCTCGTGGCGGACCATGCCGGGCTACGGTTCGCACACCTACCAGTGGATCAACGCGGCGGGCGAGCGGTTCTGGGTGAAGTACCACTTCCACTCGCTGCAGGGCAACGAGGAGATCGGCGGCGTCGAGGCGGAGCAGCTGGCCGGCGCGGACGCCGACTACTACCGCCGCGACCTCTACGAGGCGATCGAGCGCGGCGACCTCCCCTCCTGGCGCGTGTCCGTCCAGGTCATGCCGTACGAGGACGCGAAGACCTACCGCTTCAACCCGTTCGACCTGACCAAGGTGTGGCCGCACACCGACTACCCGCTGATCGAGGTGGGCATCCACACGCTCAACGAGAACCCGCAGAACTTCTTCGCGGAGATCGAGCAGGCGGCCTTCTCGCCCGCGAACACCGTTCCCGGGATCGACATCAGCCCCGACAAGATGCTGATGGCCCGCGTCTTCTCGTACCCGGACGCCCAGCGCTACCGCGTCGGCACCAACTACAACGAGCTGCCGGTCAACCGGCCGATCGCTCCTGTGCACAACTACTCGCAGGACGGCGCCGCCCGTCACGGCTTCAAGCCGGCCGACGCCCCGGTCTACGCCCCCAACTCGTTCGGCGGGCCGGTCGCCCAGCCGGAGCGGGCAGGCGAGGGCTCGTGGGAGTCCGACGGCGCCTTGGTGCGCGCGGCCGCGGCGCTCCACTCCGAGGACGACGACTTCGGTCAGGCCGGGACGCTCTACCGCGAGGTGTTCGACGACGCCGCGCGCGAGCGCTTCCTCGACACAATCGCGGGGGCCGTCGGCGGCGTGAAGCGCGAGAGCATCCGCGAGCGCGCCATCCAGTACTGGACGAACGTGGATGCGTCGCTCGGCCGCGCGCTGCGCGACCGTCTCGAGTCGGGCATCCACACGCCGGACGAGTCCGCCGAGTACGTGGGCGTCGCCGAGTAGGCCTCTCCCGCACGCTGCACGAAAGGGAGGAGTCGGCGGTCTCAACGGCCGCCGGCTCCTCCCTTTCCGCCTTTTCGCCGGCATGTCCCGGCGACACTCCTCCCTTTTCGGGGCGCCCCCGGGCGTCGGGAAAGGGAGGAGTTTCTGCTGTCAGACCCCGAAATCGCGGGCAACGGAGGAAGTTTGGGGCCGGAAGGGAGGGAATAGCTCCGTTTCCGGCACCGGGACCGTACCTAGAGTGTCGCCTCGATCGTGCGGTCGTAGACCGTCGTTCCGCCGACGCGCACGCGGCCGTCGTCGAGCAGCTCGGTGGCCAGCTCCGACCCCTCCCCCTGGGAGATGCTCAGGTCGCGACCGAGGCGGGCGGTCAGCGCGATGGCCGCAGCTCCCGTCGCCTCGTCCTCGATGATGCCCATCTCGGGTGCGAACATACGCGAGCGGATGGTTCCGGCCGCCTCGTCGATCCACGCGTACGCGTAGTGCTGTCCGGACGGGAACGCGAAGGGGTCGAGGGCGTCCACGTCCGCGGGCGACGCGAGCAGGTGCCACTCGAACTCGGGCGTCCATTCGGGACGCGCGGTGATCCACGCGGTGTCGTCGTCGACCGTGACCTCGACGTCGCCGGCGCGCTCGATGAGCACGTCGACGGGGGTGTGCTGATCCGACAGCCACCACGCGGTTCCGACGCTGGGGTGCCCGGCGAACGGGAGCTCCTTCGCCGGCGTGAAGATGCGGAGGGCCGCATCCCGTGTGCTCTCGTCCACGCCGTCGAGGAAGACGGTCTCGCTGAAGCCCAGGGCGGAGGCGATCTCCTGTTCGCGCGAGGCGGTCGCCTCGGAGCTCCGCACGATGCCGAGCTCGTTGCCGTTGCGTCCGCTCTCGTTGGTGAATACCCGTACTACGACTACCTCGATTGTCTCGTCCATGGCCCCAGCCTGGCAGAAGCCATACCGCGCGTTAACCACTGGGGTGCATAATCGCGGCATGACGACCGACGACCGCCAGACCCCCGATGAAGAGGACCTCGCCGTCGAGCACGCCGCCGAGCGGCTCGCCGACCGCTACCCCGAGGTTCCGCGCGAGCGCATCGACGAACTCGTCGAGAAGCACTACGAGGAGTTCGACGGCGCCCCCGTCCGCGACTTCGTGCCGGTGCTGATCGAGCACGACGTCAAGCAGGAGCTGAACGCGGAAGAGCGCGCCGACTGACATCCAGCGGCGCGCTCCTCGGCGGTTCTCTCGGCGGTTCCCCGATCAGGCGGGGATGAGCGTGTACTTGGTGCTCAGGTACTCGTTGATGCCCTCGAGACCGCCCTCGCGGCCCAGACCGGACTGCTTGACCCCGCCGAACGGCGCAGCCGCGTTGGAGACGAGTCCGGTGTTGAGCCCCATCATGCCCGTGTCGATCCGGTCGATCATCCGCTGACCGCGGGCGAGGTCGCGGGTGAACACGTAGCCGACGAGCCCGTACTCGGTGGAGTTCGCCGCGGCGACCGCCTCGTCCTCGGTGGAGAAGGTGCTGATCGCGAGGATCGGCCCGAAGATCTCCTCGCGGAGCAGCTCGCTGCCGGGCTGCACATCCACGATCACGGTCGGCTCGAAGAAGAACCCGTCGCCCTCGGGAGCGTTGCCGCCCGTGAGCACCCGTGCTCCGCGCGTCACCGCGTCCTCGACCAGCGCGGACATGGAGGCGACCGCCCGGTCGTCGATCAGCGGGCCGATGGTGATCCCGTCGTCTGTTCCGCGACCGATCCGGAGCGCCTCCACCTTCGCGGTGACGCGGCGCGCGAACTCCTCGGCCACCGACTCGTGGACGATGAAGCGGTTCGCGGCGGTGCAGGCCTGGCCGATGTTGCGGAACTTCGCGAGCATCGCACCCTCGACCGCCTTGTCCAGGTCGGCGTCCTCGAACACGACGAACGGCGCGTTGCCGCCGAGCTCCATCGAGGTGCGGAGGACGTTCTGACCGGCCTGCGCGAGCAGCGAGCGGCCGACCGGCGTCGAGCCCGTGAACGACAGCTTCCGGAGGCGCGGATCGGCGATGATCGGCTCGGACACCGTACGCGCCGTGCTGGTCGGGATGACGTTGACGACGCCCTCGGCCACACCGGCGTCGGTCAGCAGCTGCGCGAAGAACAGCGTGGTGAGCGGCGTCAGCTCGGCGGGCTTCACCACGACGGTGCAGCCGGCCGCCAGCGCGGGGGCGATCTTCCGGGTCGCCATCGCGAGCGGGAAGTTCCACGGCGTGATCAGGAAGGACGGCCCGACCGGACGGTGCGAGACGACCATGGTGCCGGTGCCCTCGGGGTTCTGCCCGAAGCGGCCGGAGATGCGGACCGCCTCCTCGGAGAACCAGCGCAGGAACTCGCCGCCGTAGGTGACCTCGCCGTTGGCCTCGGCGAGCGGCTTGCCCATCTCGAGGGTCATCAGCAGCGCGAAGTCGTCGCGGCGCTCCTGCAGCAGGTCGAATGCGCGGCGGAGGATCTCGCCGCGGACGCGGGGCGCGGTGGCGGCCCACTCGTCGGCGGCGGCGACCGCGGCATCCAGCGCTCGCATCCCGTCCTCAGGGGAGGCGTTCGCGATGCGCTTGATGACGCGCCCGGTCGCGGGGTCCTGCACCTGGATCTGCTCGCGGGTGCCCGCCTCCCACCGGCCGCCGATGAACAGGCCGTCGGGGACGCGGGCGAGCAGCTCGGACTCGCGTGCAGTGAGCTCGGCGGTGGTGTCGACGATGGTCATGCGCCCGCCACCGCCTCCGCGACGACGTCGAGACCCTCGATGAGCAGGTGGTCCGGGATGCTCAGCGGCGGGAGGAAGCGGATCACGTTGCCGTAGGTGCCGCAGGTGAGCAGCACGACACCGGCGGCGTGTGCCGCGGCGGCGACCTTGGCGGTCAGCGCAGCGTCCGGCTCGCCGGTCTCGGCGTCGACGAGCTCGATCGCGACCATGGCGCCGCGGCCGCGCACCTCGGCGACCCGGGCGTCGGCGTCGCGGAGGGCGCCGAGCTTCTCGAACAGGATGTCGCCGATCTGGCGGGCGCGAGCAGCGAGGTCCTCCTGCTCGTACGTCTCAATGGCGGCGAGCGCTGCGACACAGGCGAGCGGGTTGCCGCCGTAGGTGCCGCCGAGACCGCCGACCTGCGGGGCGTCCATGATCTCGGCGCGGCCGGTGACCGCGGAGAGCGGCAGGCCGCCCGCGATGCCCTTGGCGGTGACGATCAGGTCGGGCTCGATGCCGAACTGCTCGGAGGCGAACATGGTGCCGGTGCGGGCGAAGCCGGTCTGCACCTCATCGGCGATGAAGACGACGCCGTTCGCGTTCGCCCACCGCTGGAGCGCCGGGAGGAAGCCGTCGGCGGGGACGATGAAGCCGCCCTCGCCCTGGATGGGCTCGATGATCAGGGCGGCCAGGTTGGCGGCGCCGATCTGCTTCTCGATCATGGAGATGGCCCGCTTGGCCGCCTCCGCGCCGGAGAGTCCGCCGTCGCGCAGCGGGTAGCTCAGGGGTGCGCGGTAGATCTCGGGGGCGAACGGGCCGAAGCCGTTCTTGTATGGCTGGTTCTTCGCGGTGAGGCCCATCGTGAGGTTGGTGCGGCCGTGGTAGGCGTGGTCGAACGCGACGACCGCCTGCTTGCCCGTGTAGTGGCGCGCGATCTTCACCGCGTTCTCGACGGCCTCGGCGCCCGAGTTGAACAGGGCGCTGCGCTTGTCGAAGTCGCCGGGGGTGAGCCGGTTGAGCGCCTCCGCGACGTCGACGTAGGAGTCGTAAGGAGCGACCGTGAAGCAGGTGTGCGTGAACGCGGCGACCTGCGCGGTGACGGCCTCGACGATGCGCGGGGCGGAGTTGCCGACGCCGGTCACGGCGATGCCGGAGCCGAAGTCGATGAGCGAGTTGCCATCCACATCCACCAGCACGCCGCCTCCGGCAGCGACCGTGTACACGGGGATGGTGGCGCCGACGCCCGCGGCGACGGCCTTAGCCTTGCGCTCCGCGCGCTTGCGCGACTCGGGGCCGGGGATCGGGGTGACGAGCCGGCGCTCCTGCGGGAGCGAGGGTCCGCCGACGGGAGTGTCGATGGCGGTGTCGAGGATGGTCATGTGTCGAATGTAGGAAGTCGGCGCGCGAAGACGCCTGGACACGACGTACAATCGCTCCGCCGGGGATCGACACCCTGGCGGATGGAGCCTCATGCCCGCGACTCTCACCCAGCTCCTGGCGCGCCCCGAGCTGGGCCTGCGGCTGCTCACGCCGAGCAGCGTCGGCGACCCGGACGCCCCGCTTGCGTGGGCGCACAGCTCGGACCTCCCCGACCCGACGCCGTTCCTGTCGCCGGGTCAGGTGCTGCTCGTGACGGAGCCGCCCGAGGACGCGGAGCCGTACGTGCGCCGGCTGGCGGAGCACGGGATCGCGGCGCTCGGCTTCGGGACAGAGGTCGTGCGCGACGGGACGCCCGCCAGTCTCGTCGAGGCGTGCACGCGGCACGGGCTCCCGCTCTTCGAGGTGCCGTACCGGACGCCCTTCATCGCCGTCGTCCGCTTCGTCGCCGACCGGGTGGCCGCCGATGCGTACGCCCGCAGCACGTGGGCGTTGCGGGCCTCCCGCGCCATCTCGCTCGCCGCTCTCCGCCCGGACGCGCTCGGCGCCGTGCTGTCGGAGCTGTCGCGCCAGATCGAACGGCCCGTCGCCCTGGTCGGAAGCGACGGCGCCGTCAGCCGCAGCTACCCCTCGGGGGGCTTGGATGCGCGGGCCCGCCGCGCGCTCGCGGAGGCCGCCGATCCGCTGCTGCGGAGCGGACGCCGGGCAGCCGGGACGGTCGGCACGGACGCGGGCCCGTTCGCCCTGCAGACCCTGGGCGCCGCCGGACGCCTCCGCGGCGTGCTGGCCGTCGGGTCGGAGGCACTGGATGCGGCCGCGCAGCAGGTCGTGACCGGGGTCGTCGCCCTCGCCGGCCTGGCCCTCGAGCAGACGCGCGCGGCGGATGCGGCGCGGGCGCGCCTGCGGACCGCGGTCTGGCGCGCGCTGCTCGCGGGCGACACGGCGGTCGCCGCCTCCATCGCCGAACCGGTGCTGGGAGCGCTGCCCGCATCCCCTCTCCGCGTCGCGGTGCTCACCGGTGCCACGGTCGCCGCCGCGCTCGACTGGCTCGAGGCGAACGCCGACGGGTTCTTCGCACGCGACGGCTCGGACCTCGTCGTCCTCGGCGACGATGCGGCGGCGCTCGCCCTCGCCATGCGCTTCGACCTCCGCGGCGGGCTGTCGTCCAACGCCGGACTGGATGCGCTGCCCGCGGCGCTCGAGCAGGCGCACGCCGCGCGCAGCCGGGCCTCGGCGGACGATCCGGTCCCCTCCTTCGACGAGGTCGCTTCGGCGGGGATGCTCGCCCTCCTCCACACGCCGGACGCGCGAGCGGTCGCGGTCACCGCGCTCCAGCCGCTGGTGGCGGCGGACCCGACGCTGCCGGGCGTCCTCCGCACCTGGCTGGATGCGGACGGCGTCTACGACGTCGCCGCCCGTCAGCTCGGGATGCACCGTCACACCCTGCGCGCCCGTGTCGCGGAGGCGGAACGGCTGCTCGGCCGCGACCTCGGCTCGTTCCCGGCGCGCGCCGACCTCTACGCAGCGCTCCGCGCGGCCGCCTAGCCGCTCGCGCATCGACGAGAGCGCGTATTCTTCGCGGGCTCGACGGTGGGTGGTGGGTCGGAGAGAATGGGCGGATGAACATCCCCATCTCCGGAACCCACTTCGGTCTCAGCGCCGGCGACTACCACGCGACCATCGCGTCCGTGGGCGCGACGCTGCGGACGCTCGAGTTCGACGGGCGCGACCTCGTCGTCCCGTTCGGCGCCGACGAGGTGCGTCCCGCGTTCCGCGGCGCCACGCTCGCGCCGTGGCCGAACCGGGTCGTCGACGGCCGGTACGCGTTTGAGGGCATCGAGCAGCAGCTGGCGCTCACCGAGCCTTCGCGCGGGCACGCCCTGCACGGCCTCGCCGCCTGGCTCGACTTCGCCGCAGTGGACCGCGCCGCGGACAGCGCCACGTTCTCGGCGACGATCGAGGCGCAGCAGGGCTACCCGCACCGGGTGGAGGTCAGCGTCGCGTTCCTGCTCGACGAAGAGGGGCTCCACACGACCGTGACGGGGACGAACACCGGCCCGTCCCGCGCCCCGTGGGGCACCGGGCCGCACCCGTACCTGGTAGCCGGCGACGGCACCGTGGACGACTGGACGCTGACGCTCCCGGCCGATCAGGTGCTGACCGTCACCGAGGACCGCCTCATCCCGATCGCGCTGGCGGATGTGGCCTCCGAGAACGGCGGCAGCTGGGACTTCCGCTCACCGCGCCGCATCGGCGACACGTTCATCGACCACGCCTTCACGGGCCTGGAGCGCACCGCCGACGGCGCGGCGACCGTGCGGCTCACCACCGCAGACGGCACCGGAGTGGCCATGGTCTGGGACGAGAGCTGCCCGTGGGTGCAGCTCCATACGGCAGACCAGCCGATTCCCGAGCTCAACCGGCTCGGGCTCGCGGTCGAGCCGATGACCTGCCCGCCGGACGCGTTCAACTCCGGCAACGACCTCATCGTGCTGGAGCCGGGAGCCTCGTCGACCGCATCCTGGACCATCCGGGCGATCTAGCCCGCGAGGAACCGCCCCGGGAAGAGCCGCCCCGGGAAAAGAGGATGCGCGCGGCCTTCCACGACGGGCCGCGCGCACTGCGATGCTAGGGCCCCGCGGAAGGGCGGCACCGTATACGCCGTGTCGAACACGGCGGGACGGGCTCGACACGGGGTCGGATGACGGCCTCCTGCGGCATCGGTAGGTCAGGCGGACAGCCAGGCGAAGCCGTAGGCGCCGAGCGTCCGGCCGTCCCACTGCTCGGAGAGCGCACTGTCGTAGTCGCCGTCGAGGGTGACGTCGACCGCGTCTCCCGACAGGTTGTGCAGGGTGATCAGGCCGTCGCGCTGCAGGGCGAGCACCTGGGGCTGCCCGACGTCGACAGCCGTCCATCCGCCCGCGTCGGCGTTCTTCTCCCTCCGCACCGCCGAGATGCGCCGGACCAGCGAGAGAAGCGAGCCGGGGTCCGCCTCCTGCGCCCGCACGTTGACCGCGGGCCACCCGAACGGCCCGTCCGCCTGGGCGGGAAGCGTGAGCGGTGACGCGTCGGCCGTCGTGAATCCGCCCCAGCGCGCGTCGTCCCACTGCATGGTCGTCCGCGCCGCGCCGCGCCCCTCCACCCCGAGGTCGTCGCCCACGCCGAGTTCCTGCCCGGCCAGCAGCAACGGAACCCCGGGGAGTGCGTACAGCAGGCTGACCGTCATCCGCACGCGCTGCGCCGGCTGCATCATCGGCGCCCACCCACGCCGGATCCCGCGCCCGTAGATCAGCATGTCGGGCTCGGGGGCGAAATGCTCGAAGGCCTCTTTCCGTTCATCCTCGCTCAACTGCTGGAGGTCGATCTCGTCGGCGTTGTGCAGGAAGTTGAGCCGGGCGACCGGGGGGATGTTGTCGTCCAGGCGGCGCAACGCCTCCCGGATCGGGCGAGCCTCACCCCGCGTGAGCGCGAGGACGACCGAGTTGTTGAGGGTGAAGTCGATGACCGCCTCGAAGCGTCCGCGCTCCACCAGCGACGCCATCAGTTCCGGCGACTCGTCCGCCTCGGCGATCAGCGCGACATCGTGCCGCACCTCACGGAGGCGGGCGCGGAGGCGGTCGAAGAACTCGCCGTCCGCGACGTCCGTGTCCGGGCGGCCTTTACCCTGGACGATCAACAGCGCCGCGTCGATGCGGAAGCCGTCGACGCCGACCTCCAGCCAGAAGCTGAGCACGCGGACGATCTCCTCGAACACGTCCGGGTCGGTGGCGTTGAGGTCCGGCTGGAACTCGTAGAACTGGTGGTGGTAGTACTTGCCGGCCCGCTCCTCGAACTTCCACACGTGGTCGTCCTCGCCCGGGAACATCGGATGGTCGCCCTGCTCGACCGAGTCGTCGTCGCTCCACACGAAGAAGCGGCCGGCCCGGCCGTGCGGGTCCTCGCGCGCGGCGAGGAACCAGGCATGCCGGTCGGAGGTGTGGTGGAGGACGGCGTCGATGAGGACGCGCATCCCCAGCTCGTGGGCTCGGGCCAGGAACGCCCGCAGGGCATCCACGTCGCCGAAGCGCGAGTCGACCGCGACGTGGTCGTCGACATCGTACCCGTTGTCGCGCCGGGCGCTCGGATAGAACGGCAGCAGCCAGATCCAGGTCACGCCGAGCGAAGCGACGTACTCCAAATGCTCGATCGCCCCGGCGAAGTCTCCGAAGCCGTCACCGTCGCCGTCCGCGAACCGCGAGAGGTCGAGTCCGTACACGAGCTCGCCGGGGTCCCCCGCCCAGCCGTTCGACCATCCGTCGGTATCGGTCGCAGCGTTGCTCGCAGTATTCTCCACGGCTCCACTAATACGCCACCCGCGTGGGGAGCGCCGGAGGCGGGAGGGCTTCACGTCTCCCGCCCCCGGACGGATCGGCTCAGCTCGCCGGGATCCAGACCCGCATCGTCGATGGGCCCCGCTCCGCCCAATCGTGGTACGGGACGAGCGGAACCTCGGCCTCCGCCTGCGGGGCCCCAGGCTCTGCCGGGCCGTACGGCCAGGGCAGGTCGCGCTCCGCGCGCCGGGACATCCTCACGGTGACCGATCCATCCGTGTCCGCCGGCGGCCGGCTCACGTCGACCACCGCGTCGGCGACGTCGGCCCAGCCGTCAGGCAGGTCGTTGGACTCGAGGGCGTACACCACCGGCCCGCGCTCGACCGCGACGCTGTCACGCACGGCATCCACCCGCGGGTCCGCGGCCGAGAAGCGCGGCGCGACGGGCAGGTCCAGGACGACGGTGTCGCCGGCCCGGAAAAGCCGCCGCACTGTCGCGGTTCCCGGATCGGCCGTCGCGGCATCCCCGTCGACCGTGACCGTCGCACCCCGCGCCCACGCCGGCACTCGCAGCTGCAGGGACCAGGGCTCGCGCGCGTCCCTCAGGATTCGGACCGTCACGCGACCCTCCACGGGATAACCGGTCTCCACCGCCAGCTCGACCGGCTCGCCGTTGGGCAGGATGGTGCTGATGCGCGACGGCGCGAACTGGTGCAGTTGCAGGGAGTCGCCTCCGGCCGTTGCGATGTAGGAGTCGAGGCTGGCCAGCGTCCGTGCGACGTTCGGCGGGCAGCAGGAGACCTCGAACCATGGCGCGCGCAGCGACGCTTCAGCGCGCGGCGACACGGTGTCCGGGTCGGCCGGCTCGCCGGGCATCCGCCGGTGCAGTGTGTTCGCGTAGTAGAAGGCCCGCCCGTCGGCCGACGGCGAGGTCGCGACGACGTTGTAGAGGGTGCGCTCGATCAGGTCGGCGTACTGCGGGTCGCCCTGGGCGAGCAGCAGCCGCCAGCTGAACTGCACGGACGCGATGGCCGCGCAGGTCTCCGAGTAGGCCCGGTCCGGCGGCAGTTCGAAGTCGTCGCCGAACGCCTCGTCCTGGTGATGGGATCCCTGCCCCCCGGTGATGTACGTCCGCCGGGCCACTGTGTTCGCCCACTGACGACGGAGGGCCGAGAGGAGGCCCTCATCTCGGGTCTCGACCGCGACGTCCGTCGCCCCCGACGCCAGGTAGTTCGCCCGCACGGCGTGGCCGCGCAGCACGTCCGCCTCGCGCACGGGCATATCGTCCTGATAGTAGGAGCGGCCCCACTCGATGTCACGGAGCACGCCCGTCCCCCGGCGTTCGACGAACAGGCGCGCCTGCTCGATGTAACGCCGTTCGCCGGTCGCCCGGCCCAGCTCCACGAGAGCGGTCTCGACCTCGGCGTGGCCGCAGACCGATTCGATCCCGCCCGGACCGAAGACGTCGCAGATCAGGTCCGCGAATCTCGTCGCGACCGCAAGCAGTCCGTCGCCGGCGTCCGGATGCGTCCGGGCCCGCGCCACGGCCGCCTGGAACAGGTGCCCGGCGCAGTAGAGCTCGTGCCCCCACTCGAGATCGGACCAGCGCGCGCCCTGGCCCCGGCGCCCGAAGTTCGTGTTGAGGTAGCCGTCGGGCTCCTGCGCGGCCGCCACCCGGGCGACCACCTTCCGGAAGCGCTCCTCCAGCCCCGCGTCGGGCTCCCGCCCCAGCTGCCAGGCCACGGCTTCCAGGAACTTGTAGACCTCGGAGTCGGCGAACTCGCGACCTCGTCGGTTGTCCGCCGTCAACGTCCCGGCGGCGGCGGCATCGAAATTGCCGAGCCAGCCCTCCCGCTCCAGCCAGTGCTGGATGTGCGGCAGAGTACCGTCCGCGTTCACGCGTTGCCGATCGGCCCAGAACCCGCCGGTTATCCGCACCTCGTCGAGGCCCAGCGGGCGCAGGGCACCCCGGCTGGGCACAGTCGGCCCGACGGGCGAGTGGACGGTTCGATCGGTGTCGGTGAGGGTCATGATCATCCTTTGAAAGCGCCGGACATGAAGCCCCGGACGTAGTGACGTTGGAGGACGAGGAACAGCAGGATGCACGGCACGGCGAGCACCACGACGCCGGCCTCGGTGGCGCCGTAGTCGACGACGCCCTGCACTTGCCCGCGCAGGTTCGAGATCGCCAGCGGGAGGGTCATCCGGTTGCTGTCGTTGATCAGGATCAGCGGAGCGATGAAGTCGTTCCAGGCCGCGAGGAAGGCGAACAGTCCGACCGTGATGAGGCCGGGCTTGACGGCCGGGAGCAGCACCCGCCAGAGCACGCGGAAGCTGGAGCAGCCGTCCACCATCGCCGCTTCGTCGAGCTCGCGCGGCACGGACTCGAACGAGATCCGCATCATGAAGGTTGCGAACGGGAGTTGGAACATCGTGAGCACGAGGGCGACGCCGACCAGCGAGTTCGACAGCCCGACGAGGTTGAGCAGCACGTAGAGCGGGATCAACAGCGTCGCATACGGGACCATGAGGATGGCCAGCGTCGCCATGAAGAGCACGTTGCGGCCCGGGAACCGGAACCGCGCGAACGCGTAGCCGCCGAACAGGGACACGGTGAGCGTCAGCAGCACGGTCAGCAGCGAGACGAACAGCGAATTGCCGATATAGACCCAGATTCCCGCCTGGTAGTTGGCGAGGGAGGCGTAGTTCCCGAGGCCCCATCCCTGCGTCTGGCTGGTCCCCGCGCGCGGCGCGAACGAAGACACGGCCGTCCAGATCAGCGGATACAGGAAGATGAGCGCGAGGCCGCCCGTCAGCACCCAGTACGGCGTGCGGACCGCCACGCCTGCCAGACGGGAGACCGGTCGGCGCCTGCTGCCTCCGCCGGGACGCTCCGCGTCGACCGTGGTGGGGTCCATCAACTGTGCGCTCATGCCGCGCCCTCCTTCTCGCCGAAGGCCCGGATCTGGGCGACGTTCACGACGATGAGCGCGAGGAGCACGATCACCGAGAGCGCTCCGGCGACGCCGAGGTTGTTCGGCCCTTGGAACGCGACGCTGTAGATGAGTTGCACCACCGTGATGGTGCTGTTGTCCGGGCCGCCCTTGGTCAGGATGTAGAACTGCTCGAACGCGAGCAGGGAGCCGGTGACGCACAGCACGGTGGTCAGCGCCAGCGTCGGCCGCAGCAGCGGAAGGGTGACCGACCGGAAGATCTGGAACCGGCTGGCCCCGTCGATCCTGGCCGCCTCGTAGACCTCCTCCGGAATTCCCTGCAGGCCGACCAGCATCAACAGCATGTAGAAGCCGGCGTACCGCCAGACGATGAGGAAGACGGTCGACCACAGAGCGCCGGCCGGGGTGCCGAGGAAGGTGAAGCCCCACGCCTTCATCAGCTCGGCGAAGGGTCCGGCGATGGGCGAATAGAGCACGTAGAACAGCAGCGAGGCCGACGCGAGCCCGAGCGCGCTCGGGACCAGGATCGCAGTCCGGAGGACGCCCTTCCACCGCGTCGACTCCTGGACCAGCAGGGCGAGACCCAGCGCCAGTGCCAGGAGGATGACCGTCGTGATGACCGTATAGGTGACGGTGAAGACGATGGAGTCGGTGAAGAAGCGGTTGTTGACCGCGTCCACGTAGTTCTTGGGGAAGTTGATGCCCTGGTTGCCGCCGAGCAGAGGCCAGTTCGAGGCGGACATCTGCAGGACCAGGAGAAGCGGCAGCAGGAACAGCAGTGCGACGAACAGTGCCGTCGGGGCGGCGTACGCCCAGCCGAGCAGGCGTCCGCGCGGGCGTCTGCTCCTGCGGCGAACGGAGCGGGCGGAGGCAGAGCCCGCCGTCATGCTCGCGGTCATGTGTGAAGCCTTTCGTCGGAGGAGGGCCGCGGGTGGATGCTGTGCGCATCCACCCGCGGATCCGGAAGCGGTCGCGAGCGACCCGTTTTACTGCGAGAGCACCGAGGTGATCTCCTTGTTGTCGGCGTCGACCGACTTGCCGTCGCCCAGCACCGCGTTGCGCACGAGCGTCAGCCAGGGGCTGTTCGGTGCGTTGAACGCCTGCTGGAAGTTGAGCGAGAACGGCGTCTCGCCCTTGCCTGCGACCTCGTTGATGGTGACCAGGCGCGGGTCCTGCGACGAGTACTTGTTGTTGGCCAGATCCGAGCGCGAGACGACGTCCTTGTCCTTGGCCAGCACGCCGACCTGCGCGTCCTCGGACATCATCCAGTTGAGGAAGTTCCACGCCTGTGCGGCCTTCTTGGAGTCCTTCGAGATGCCGATACCGTCACCGCCGACGAACGTCGATCCGCCGCCCTTCGGGCCGGGGATGCCGGCGACGCCCGCGTCGAACGGCGTCGACGAGAGCAGGGTCGCCGGGTAGAACATCAGGCCGACCTTGCCCTCGGTGAAGCCGGCGGTCCAGGTGGGACCGGCCTCGTCCTTGGACGACGGGAGCACGGCGCCCGACTTCCAGAGGTCCTGCCATGTGCTGTAGACGTCCTTGGCGGTGTCGCTCGCGAGGAGCGACTTCGAGCCCTCCTCGTTCATCACCTGCTGGCCGTCCGCCCAGACGCTCGGGAACCAGGTGAACACCAGGCAGCCGCCGCAGTTGAGGCCCGTCGCGGTGCCGTAGGTGTCCGGCTTGTTGAGCGCCTGGATCTTCTTGGCGTCGGCCGCGAACTCCGCGAGGTTCGCCGGGGCCTTATCCGGGTCCAGGCCGGCCTGGGTGAAGAGCTCCTTGTTCCAAAACAGCATGGACAGGTCGAGCACGAACGGGAGCACGTGCTCCTTGCCGTCCATCGTCCCGGCCTTCAGGTGTCCTTTGTTGATCTCATCCTTGTAGGAGAGACCGTCCACCTGCTTGCTGATGTCCTGGAACAGTCCCTGCTTCACCCAGTTCGGCACATACACGATGTCCGCGGCGAAGAGGTCGGGCAGGCCGTTGGATCCGGCGGCTGCGCCGACCTTCGCAACGTAGTCGTCGTTGGGTACGACGGTGAGTTCGACCTGGTTCTTGTGACTCTTGTTGTATGCCTCCACGAGCAGCTTGGCCTGCTTCTCGAGCGGTGCGCGGGTCCAGAGCGTCAACTTGGAACCGTCGTCGGTCCCGTCTTTGCTGATGGTCTGGGTGCCGGTCGAGGCTGTGCCGCCTGAGCAGGCTGCCAGCGTTATCGCCAGCGCGCCTGCTGCCACCGCCGCGACGATACGTCGCGAGCGGGAACGGAATGTGGTCATCGCATCTCCTCTTGCTCTCCATCGAGCAGCAGCTCGCGGGGAGCTGAACTCGTCACTGAGTCGGGCTGTGTATGCCTCTGTGCAGCCGTATTTCGAATATCCCGAAAGGGCTTTCGGTAAGTAAAGCGCGAGTATCCGCAAGCCGTCAAGCGCTAACCGCAGATTGACCCGCCGAAATTTTCCGGCTAATCTTTCGAAACTACTGAAACCCGGAGGGCGAATGGCCAGCGAACCCGTCACACCCAAGGCGCCCACCCTCGGCGACGTGGCAAGACTCGCGGGCGTCTCCCTGGCGACGGCCTCGAAAGCGCTCAACGGCAAGGCCGAGGTTGCGCAGCGGACGCGGGGGCGGGTGTTCGCCGCCGCCGAGAAGGTCGGTTTCACGCCCAACGCCGTCGCCCAGAGCCTCATCGCCGGGCGGACAGGGACGGTCGGGCTGATCACCGGCGACCTCGAGGGCCGGTTCTCGATCCCGATCCTGATGGGGGCCGAGGATGCGTTCGGCGCCGGCAGCGCGTCCATCTTCCTGTGCGACGCCCGGGGCGACGCGATCCGCGAGCAGCACCACATCCGCGCCCTGCTGTCACGCCGCATCGACGGCCTGATCGTCGTCGGCGAGACCACCAACCCGCGGGCTCCCCTGCCGAACGACCTGCCCGTCCCGGTCGTCTACGCCTACGCGCCCTCCTCCGACCCCGCCGACATCTCCGTCGCCAGCGACAACGTCGGCGGAGGACGGCTGGCCGCCGAACACCTCATCGAGTGCGGTCGCCGACGCATCGCCTACATCTCTGGCGAGATCAGCTACAGCGCGGCGCGTGACCGGGTCGCCGGTGCGAGCCAGGCGCTGGCCGACGCGGGCCTCGAGCTCCTGGGCGGTGAGGCGATGTACGGGGCCTGGAGCGAGCACTGGGGCCGGGGAGGAGCGCGCGCCGTCCTGGCCCGCTACCCCGACGTGGACGGGTTCCTCTGCGGATCCGACCAGATCGCGCGCGGCGTCATCGATGCTCTGCGCGAGGAGGGCCGTGACATCCCGGCCGACATCTCGGTCATGGGGCACGACAATTGGGAGCCGCTGGCGACCCAGTCGCGGCCGCCGCTGTCGACCATCGACATGAACCTCAAAGAGCTCGGCCGTGTGGCCGCCCAGCTGCTGTTCCGCGCGATCGACGGAGACGCCGCTCCCGGCGTGCACGAGGTGCCGTGCCGCCTGGTCACGCGCGAGTCGACGGCTCTGACCGAGTGAAGGAGGCGTCTGCCGCCCAGGAGGCGAGCAGGCGCAGCCGCTGAGCCGACTCCGACCCCGGTTCGGCCGTGTACACCAGGACGGCGTGACCCGGGTCAGCGGTGATAGCGAGCTCCTCGAAGGCGAGGGTGAGGTCGCCGACGACGGGATGATGGAAACGCTTGACGCCCGCGCCGTGGGTCCGGACGTTGTGGGCTCCCCACAGCTGACGGAACGTCTCGCTTCGCGTGGAGAGCTCGCCCACGAGCTCCTGCATCGCCGGGTTGTGCGGGTCGCGTCCCGCCTCGGCCCGCAGGTTGGCGACGCACATGTCAGCGAAGAGGTCCCAGTCCGGATAGAAGTCGCGCGACGCCGGGTCGAGGAACTGGAAGCGGGCGAAGTTCGGCGTTCGGCCGCCGTCGCCGATCATCGGGGCGTAGAAGGCGCGGGCCAGCGGGTTGAAGGCGAGGACGTCCGACTGCGCGTTGCGCACGACGGCTATCCCGTCGGTGACCGCGTCCAGCATCCAATGGAGGCTCGGGCGGGCTGCTGGGCTGCGCGTCGGCCGCCGCCGCGCGCGACCGGAGGTCGGGATGCCGTCCGCTGCCCGGGCGAGGTCCAGCAGGTGTGCGCGCTCGGCCTCATCCAGCTGCAGCGCCTGCGAGACGGCGTCGAGGACGGAGGCGGACGCGCCTGCGATCGCGCCGCGCTCCAGCTTCGCGTAGTACTCGACGCTCACCCCCGCCAGTGTGGCGACCTCGGAGCGGCGCAGCCCGCTCACGCGGCGGCCGGAGCCCGCTGCGAGGCCGGCCAGCTCGGGGCTCAGCCGGGCACGGCGGCTCATGAGGAACTCGCGGACCTCTGCTCGGTTGTCCATGCCATCGAGAGTACGTCTCCGGCGCGGGCTCAGGGATGCCCTGCGGGTACACCTCTCCGCAGGGACTCCCTGCCGGTCGCGCGGGGAGGTGTCATGGAGACGTACCCAACGGAAGGATCACTCACATGCGTGGAGTAGTGATGTACGCACCCCGGGACGTGCGCGTCGAGGAACGCGCCGACCCGACCATCCAGGAGCCGACGGACGCCATCATCCGGGTCGAGGCCGCCTGCATCTGCGGCTCGGACCTGTGGCCCTACCGCGGCACGGACCCGGTGGACGGCCCGACCCCCATGGGCCACGAATACGTCGGCGTCGTGGAGCAGGTCGGCGACGCGGTGACGAACGTGGCCGTGGGCGATTTCGTCGTGGGGTCGTTCTTCGCGTCCGACAACACGTGCGAGATCTGCGCGGCCGGCTACCAGTCGCGCTGCATCCACGCGGTGCCGATGGGATCCCTCGGCACGCAGGCCGAGAAGCTGCGGGTGCCGCTGGCCCACGGAACCCTCGTGGCCACCCCGAGCGCGCCCACTCCGGATCAGGTCCGCGGTCTGCTGGCCGCCTCCGACGTGCTCGGCACCGGCTGGTTCGCCGCCGTCGCCGCCGAAGCGGGCCCGGGCAAGACGGTCGCGGTCGTCGGCGACGGGGCGGTCGGACTCCTCGGCGTCCTCGCCGCACACCAGCTCGGCGCTGAACGCATCATCGCCATGAGCCGTCACGCCGACCGGCAGGCGCTCGCCCGTCGCTTCGGCGCCACCGACATCGTCGAGGAGCGCGGCGACGCGGGCGTGGAGAGGATCAAGGAACTCACCGGAGGACTCGGCGCCCACTCCGTCATCGAAGCCGTCGGCACGCAGGAGTCGATGATGCAGGCCATCCGTGCGACCCGGCCGGGCGGACACGTCGGATACGTCGGCGTCTCGCACGACGTCGAGCTGCCCGGACTCGAACTGTTCTTCTCCGGCGTCCACCTGCACGGCGGACCTGCTCCCGTTCGCCGGTTCCTCCCGGAGCTGATCGCGCTCATCATGGACGGCGAGATCGACCCCGGCGCGGTCTTCGACCTGACACTCCCGCTGGAGGATGCGGCCGAAGGCTACAAGGCCATGGACGAGCGCCGAGCCACCAAGGTCCTCCTGACCCTGTGAGCACTATCGAGAAAGGACAGGCGATGAACATCGAGCCCCGCATCCCCACCGTCAAGAACCCGCCGGAGCAGTTCGCCGGCGACGTCTGGGTCGACCCGATCGCCGGGCCGCACGAGGGCGACCAGCGGATGACCGTCGCGCTCGTCCGGTTCGCGCCGGGTGCGCGCACCGCGTGGCACAGCCACGCGCGCGGACAGTACCTCCGCGTGACGGCCGGCGTCGCACGCTTCGGCGACCGCGACGGCAACGTCATCGAGGTCCATCCGGGCGAGACCCTGTACACGCCGCCTGGTCAGGACCACTGGCATGCGGCCGCGCCCGGGTGCTTCATGGAGCACATCGCGATGCTGGAGTCGGCGGACGACGCAGCCGACACGACCGACTGGAAAGAGCACATCACGGACGACGAGTACGAAGGGCGCACGGCATGAGCGACGAGACCACCGGATGGACGGGAGGACAGCGCGCGTTCGGCGACTTCGCGCCGGGACTGGTCCACTACACCGATCGCGTGCTCTTCGACGAGGTGTGGGAGCGCCCCGAACTCTCGAAGCGGGACCGCAGCCTCGTGACCGTCGCCGCGCTGCTGACGGGCGGGAACGTCGAGCAGCTCCGGTTCCACCTCGCGTTCGCCCGGGACAACGGGGCGACGGAAGCGGAACTCATCGAGGCGATCACACACCTCGCGTTCTACGCGGGATGGCCGAAGGCCATGTCGGCGATGGCGGTCGCGAAGGAGGTCTTCGCGACGGACTGAGTCGTACGGCGCGCTAGTCCGCCACAACCCTCACGATGGTCTTGCCGCCGCCCTTCGACGCGCCCGCCCGGAACGCGGTCGCCGCCTCGTCCAGCGTGACGACGTCTCCGACGAATGTGCGGAGCGTGCCGCCCAGGACGCGCGCCGCCAGGTCGACGAGTTCTGTGCGGCTCGGCTCGACCACGAAGAACACCGACCGGATGCCGACGCGCTCGGACTCCGGCGGTGCGGCGATCGAGATGAGAGTCCCACCGGGACGCACGAGGGCAGCGGCTCGCGCGCCGGGTTCCCCGCCGAGCACGTCGAACACGAGGTCGACGTCGCCGACCGCATCCAATTCGCCCCGATCGATGTCGGCGAAGGCGTGCGCGCCGGCCTCCTCGGCCCGCTTCCGGTGACCGGCGCGGCCCGTGCCGATCACCCGAGCGCCCGCAGCCCGCGCCAGCTGCACCACCACGGAACCCACACCGCCGGCCACGCCGGTCACGAGGACGGTCTGCCCGGCCTGCAGGCCGCCGTGCAGGAACAGTCCCTGCCACGCGGTGAGGCCCGAGATCGGGAGGCTCGCGCCGGTCACGAAGTCGACGTCGGCGGGAAGCGGCGCCAGGTTGCGGGCCTCGACCGCGACATACTCGGCGAGCGTGCCGTCGCGCGTCCAGTCGGCCAGACCGAACACGCGCTGGCCGACCGTCAGTCCGGTCGTCCCGTAGCCCAGCTCGGTCACGACTCCGGCGAGTTCATGGCCGGGAACCGTGGGAGTGCGGTCGCGGCCGGCCCTGTCGGTCCAGGTCGCCGGCCACGACAGCTCGCCCGGCGTGAACCCGGCCGCGTGCACCCGCACGATCACATCGTTCTCCGACGCATGCGGAAGCGGGCGCTCGTCGATCGTCATACCGTCCGCTCCGGCCGCGGCATCCCTCACCGTGATCGCTTTCATGAGGCCTCCTCGTTCAGCCCCAGGCATAGCAACAGCGGTGCGGTCGGTACAAGCGGTCGACGCGCGCCCGCATCACGAGCCCCGCCTTACTGGCCCACCGACCGGCGCTTGTTGTACACGTCGAACGCGACCGCTGCGAGCAGCACCAGGCCCTTGATGAGGAGCTGGTAGTCGCTGTCGATGCCGAGGATGGACATGCCGTTGTTGAGCACACCGATGATGAGACCACCGATGATCGCGCCGGTGACCGTGCCGATGCCTCCCGTCACCGCTGCTCCACCGATGAAGACGGCCGAGATCGCGTCCAGTTCGAAGCTCGTCCCGGCGCTCGGACTCGCCAGGTTCAGGCCCGCGGTGAACACCAGACCGGCCACAGCGGACAGCACACCCATGTTCACGAACAGCAGGAACGTGACGCGCTTCGTCTTCACGCCCGACAGCGCCGCGGCAGCCAGGTTGCCGCCGATCGCGTAGATGTGACGGCCGAACACCGAGCGGTTCATGATCGCCGAGTAGCCGACCACCAGCACCGCCAGGATGATCAGGACGATCGGGGTGCCGTTGTAGCTGGCGAGCAGGACGGTCATCACCAGCACCAGCAGGATGAGGAACACCAGCTTGACGATGAACCACCAGAGCGGCTCGTCCTCGAGGTCGTACTTGCGGCGCACCGCACGCTGGCGGAGCGACGACGCCAGGATGGCGATGCTCGCCAGCAGACCCAGGATCATCGTGAGCGGCTCGTAACCGGTCGTCCCGAATGCGGGCAGGAAGCCGGATCCGATGGCGCGGAACTCCTTCGGGAAGAACGAGATCTGCTGGTTGCCCAGTGCGATCTGCGCCGCGCCGCGGAACGCCAGCATGCCCGCCAGCGTGACGATGAACGCCGGGATGCCGAAGTACGCGATCCAGAACCCCTGCCACGCTCCCACCAGGGCGCCGAGCACCAGGCAGAACACGATCGCGAGCGGCCACGGCAGATGCCATTGCGAGATGAACACGCCGGCCATGGCGCCGATGAACGCCACCACACTTCCGACCGACAGGTCGATGTGCCCGGCGATGATCACCATCACCATGCCGATCGCGAGGATCAGGATGTAGCTGTTCTGCACGATCAGGTTCGACACGTTGATCGGCGCCAGGGTGATGCCGCCCGTCGCCACCTGAAAGAAGACGACGATAGCGATCAGGGTGATGAACAGGCCGATCTGACGCAGCTGCCCGGTCAGGTAGTTGAGGGCCTTGGTAAGCGGTTTCATGCGGTGTTCTTCTCGCGTTCCTGGGTCATGAATTGCATGAGGTATTCGGCGGTGGCCTTCTCGCGCGGCACATCGGCGGTGATCCGGCCCTCGCTGAGGGTGTAGATGCGGTCGCAGATCCCGAGCAGCTCGGGCAGCTCGGAAGAGATGACGACGATGCCTTTGCCCTGGTCGGCCAGCCGGTCGATGATCGTGTAGATCTCGTACTTGGCGCCGACGTCGATGCCGCGGGTGGGCTCGTCGAGGATCAGCACCTCCGGGTCGGAGTACATCCACTTCGACAGCACGACCTTCTGCTGGTTGCCGCCGGAGAGCTTGCCGGTGAGCGTCAGGACGTTCGGCGTCTTGATGTTCATGCTCTTGCGGTATTGCTCCGCGACCAGCGACTCCCGCTGCTCGTTGATGAAGCGGAACCAGTTCGCCAGCTTGTCGAGCGCCGCGATGGAGATGTTGCGCTGGATGTTGTCGATCAGGTTGAGGCCGAAGTGCTTGCGGTCCTCCGTCGAGTAGGCGATGCCGTTCGCGATGGCCTTCGACACCGTGTTGACGGAGATCTGCTCGCCGCGCTTGTAGACGCGGCCGCTGATCCCGACGCCGTAGCTCTTGCCGAAGATGCTCATCGCGAGTTCGGTGCGTCCGGCGCCCATGAGGCCCGCGATGCCGACGATCTCGCCGGCGCGGACGTGGAAGCTCACGTTGTCGACGACCGTGCGGGTGCGGTCGAGCGGGTGGTGGACGGTCCAGTCCTCGACCCGGAGCAGCTCCTCGCCGATGTGGGGCACGTGGTCGGGGAAGCGGCTGGCGACATCCCGGCCCACCATCCCCTTGATGATGCGCTCCTCGCTGGTGCCCGCGTTGCCCATCTCCAGCGTCTCGATCGTGCGGCCGTCGCGGATGATGGTCACCCGGTCGGCGATCGCTTTGATCTCGTTCAGCTTGTGGCTGATGATGATCGACGTGATGCCGTGCGACTGCAGCTGGCGGATCAGGTCGAGCAGGTGCGCCGAGTCGTCGTCGTTGAGCGCCGCGGTGGGCTCGTCGAGGATGAGGATCTTGACCTCTTTGGACAATGCCTTGGCGATCTCCACCAGCTGCTGCTTGCCGACGCCGATGTCCTTGATCTTGGTGATCGGATTGTCGTGGAGCCCCACCCGGGCGAGCAGCTTCGCCGCCTCGAGGTTGGTCTCGTTCCAGTCGATGAAGCCGCGCTTCTGGCGCTCGTTGCCGAGGTAGATGTTCTCGGCGATCGACAGGTACGGCGATAGCGCCAGCTCCTGGTGGATGATGACGATGCCCGCCGCCTCCGAGTCGTTGATCGACCGGAACTCGACGGGTTCGCCGTTCATGACGATCTCGCCCTCGAAGGTGCCGTGCGGGTAGACGCCCGACAGCACCTTCATCAGCGTGGATTTGCCCGCGCCGTTCTCGCCGCAGATCGCGTGGACGGATCCTTCCTCGATGCTGATCGAGACGTCCTGCAGCGCCTTCACGCCGGGGAAGGATTTCGAGATGTTCCGCATCTCGAGAATCGTGTTGGCCATGGTCTCCCTTGCTCGCAGTGATCCGGGCGGGCACGCGGTTGCGCACCCGCCCGGACCGTCAGGCCGGCGCTACTTGAGGTCGGATTCCTTGTAGTAGCCGCTGTCGACCAGGACCTTCTGGTAGTTGTCCTTGGTCACGACGACGGGCTGGAAGAGGTAGCTCGGGACCACCTTGACCTTGTTGTCGTAGCTCTTCGTGTCGTTGACCTCGGGCTTCTTGCCCGACAGCACGTCGTTGGCCATCTTCGCGGCCTCGTTCGCAAGCTGACGGGTGTCCTTGTAGATGGTCGAGTACTGCGTGCCGGCGATGATCTGCTTCACGCTGGCGACCTCGGCGTCCTGACCGGTGATGATCGGGAGCTTCTTGCCGCCGGAGCCGTAGCCCGCGCCCTCGAGCGCGCTGAGGATGCCGTCCGAGAGGCCGTCGTACGGGGAGAGCACGCCCTGGACGTCCGCGCCGGTCGAGTACGACTTCGCGACGAGGTCCTGCATGCGGGCCTTGGCGGTCGCCGGGTCCCAGCGCAGGATGGCCACCTGGTTGAAGTTCGTCTGGCCGCTCTTGACCACGAGGGTCCCGTCCGCGATGTACGGCTTCAGCGTGTCCATCGCGCCGTTGTAGAAGAACGTGGCGTTGTTGTCGTCCGGGCTGCCGGCGAACACCTCGATGTTGAAGGGGCCCTTCTGGCCGGTCTTCTTGCCGTCGGCGTCGAGCACGCCCAGGCCGGTCAGCAGCGAGTTCGCCTGGTAGACGCCGACCTTGTAGTTGTCGAACGAGACGTAGTAGTCGACGTTCTTGTCGCCGGTGAGGAGGCGGTCGTACGAGATGACCTTGATGCCGGCCTTCGCTGCCGCATCCAGCTGGTCGGTGAGCGATCCGCCGTCGATGGACGCGATGATCAGGACCTTTGCGCCCTTGGTGATCATCGTGTTCACCTGCTGTACCTGCGTCGGGATGTCGTTGTTGGCGTATTCGAGATCGACCTTGTAGCCGTTCTTCTGCAGGTCGGACTTGACGGCGTTGCCGTCGGCGATCCACCGCTCCGACACCTTGGTCGGCATCGCGACGCCGACGAGCGCGCCCTTGTTGTCCGTGCTCGAGCCGGTGCCGCCACCGCGGCCCCCTCCCGAGCAGGCGGCGAGTGCGACCGCGACGCCGAGTGCGGCGGCGGCCAGTGCGACTTTCCTGAACTTCACTGTGATTCCCTTCGAGCGTTGTGGCGACCGGCGCGCCCACTGCGCACGGGCTCGCCGAGCTCGGAACTGTCACGCGTCCGTCGGCCAGCGTTCGACGGGGTGCAGCAGGAGCGATCGCGGCTGTGCGATCCGGCTGCTGTCATGTGCGACTCCCTCGTCGTATGCTGGGCGGTACGCGATATATGTGACCGGTCCCAGAACGGGTTAGACGCTATGACCTGAGCACCACGTCAGTCAAGTGGTTCGCGGAAAAATATGATGAGCACGTTCACCGAGGGCGGCAGTGAAGCCGCCCTCGCCGTACGAGACGAGTTGCATGGACAAGCCCGCCGACGAGCAGCGCGCCCTCTCCATCCGGGACATCGCCCGGCTGGCCGGAGTGTCGCGCCAGACGGTGTCCCGCGTGCTCAACGGCGAGCGCTACATCAAGCCGTCGACCGAGGCGCAGGTGCGCGCCGTCATCGAGGAGCATGCCTGGCGCCCCAACAGCGCCGCCCGCGCCTTGGCGACCGCGCGGTCGAAGACGATCGGGCTGCTGGTGTCGGCCCGCTCGCACTACGGCCCGTTCTCGGCGGCGACGGCGATCGACGAGGCCGCCAGGGCGCGCGGGTACGCCATCCTGTCGGCCACCGTGGCGCGGGAGGACGACGCCACGATCTCCGAGGCGCTCGACGCCTTCGCCGCGCAGGGCGTCGAGGGCGTGGTGGTCATCGCGCCGCAGCAACGCGCACATGAAGCGCTGCAGCGGGTCGCCATCCGCGTGCCGTTCGTCAGCATGCACTGGAAGGACGACAGCGACGGTCGGGTGGCGGCCTTCGACCAGGAGGCGGGCGCGCGCCTGGCGACCCGGCACCTGATCGAACTCGGCCACACCCGCATCCGCCATCTCGCCGGGCCCCAGGACTGGAACGAGGCGGAGGACCGGATGAACGGCTTCCTCGCCGAACTCAACGATCACGATCTCCCCGTGACTGCGCCGCTGCTCGGCGACTGGACCGCGGACCTCGGGTACGAGGTCGGGATGAAGCTGTTCGACCATCCCGACTTCACTGCGGTGTTCGCCTCCAACGACCAGATGGCGCTCGGACTCATCCACGCGGCCGCCGACTGCGGCCTGTCCGTGCCGGGCGACCTGAGCATTGTGGGGTTCGACGACATCCCCGAGGCGAAGCACTTCTCCCCGCCGCTGACCACGATCCGGCAGGACTTCGCCTGGCTGGGCGCCCACGCGATCGACGTACTGGTGTCGCAGATCGAGGGAGACGAGCCGTCCGGGTCGACGGACTACCCCGTCCCCGAGCTCGTCGTGCGTGCGAGCACCGCTCCGCCGCGCGCCCAGGCCTGATGACGGGCGCTGCGAGGCGTACCGTAGCCCCTATGCGAGTCCCCGAATGAAGGTGTCGGCCGAGCGAGGCGGAACGCGCTCCTCTCACGGAGGAGTCGCCGGCACACCTCCGGCCGGTCACCACCGTCACCCCGTCATGGCGGCGGCCGCGCTGGCCGCACTGGGTGTCGTCTTCGGCGACATCGGCACGAGCCCGCTCTATGCGCTGAAGACGGTGTTCCTGCTCGACGGCGGCGTGGTCGGAGCGCAGCAGGACGACGTCTACGGCGTGATCTCGATGATGTTCTGGAGCGTCACGATCATCGTGTCGATCAAGTACCTCGGCATCCTGATGCGCGCCGACAACGACGGCGAGGGCGGCGTGATGGCGCTGGCTGCGCTGGCCCAGCGGCTGTATGCGAACCGCGCCAGCAAGGCGGGAGTGCTGCTGCTCATCGGGATCGTCGGCGTCGCGCTGTTCTACGGCGACTCGATCATCACCCCCGCGATCAGTGTCCTGTCGGCGGTCGAAGGCCTCCACGTCACCGTCCCGGCGATCTCGCACCTCGTCATCCCGATCTCGGTCGTCATCCTGGTCGTCCTCTTCGCCGGGCAGCGGTTCGGGACGGGCAAGGTCGGGGTGCTCTTCGGACCGGTCATGGTGCTGTGGTTCGCCGTGCTGGCCGTTGCGGGTCTGACGATGGTCGTGCAGTACCCGTCGGTCCTTCTCGGCCTGTCCCCCACCTACGCGATAGCGTTCATCATCGCCCACCCGGCGGTGTCGTTCATCGCGCTCGGAGCGGTGGTGCTCGTCATCACCGGAGCGGAGGCGCTCTACGCCGACATGGGCCACTTCGGCCGGTCGCCGATCCGCCGCGCCTGGTTCGTCCTCGTGTTCCCCGCCCTCACGCTCAACTACCTGGGGCAGGCGGCGCTCATCCTGCACAACCCCGCTGCGAAGGCGAACCCGTTCTTCCTGATGATCCCGGAATGGGGCCGCCTGCCGGTCGTCATCCTCGCCACCGTGGCCACCGTGATCGCCAGCCAGGCCGTCATCTCCGGTGCCTTCTCGCTCTCGCGGCAGGCCATCTCGCTCGGACTGCTGCCTCCGCTCACCATCCGGCAGACGTCGAAACGGGAGGGCGGCCAGATCTACCTCCCGGCGATCAACTTCCTGCTGTTCATCGGCGTGATCGCGGTCATGCTCGCGTTCGGCTCCTCCGACCGTCTCTCGACGGCGTACGGGATCTCCGTGACCGGAGCACTCGTCGTCGACACCCTGCTTCTGCTGCTGGTCGCGCGGCCCCTCTGGAATTGGGCGCCCTGGAAGATCGTGCTCGCGGCGGTCGCGTTCGGCGGGCTCGAGCTGGCGTTCCTCGCGGGCAACCTCTTCAAGGTGATCAACGGCGGCTGGGTGCCGCTGCTCATCGCCGCAGCGGTGATCCTCGTGATGACGACCTGGCGGCGCGGACGCCAGCTGGTGCAGGACGACCGCCGTCGCAAGGAGGGCTCCCTCTCCGAGTTCATCGAGGACGTGCGGGTGCAGAATCTGCCGCGCGTTCCGGGCATCGCGGTGTTCCCGCACCCCAACAAGGACACGACGCCGCTCGCGCTCCGGGCGAACGTCAAGCACAACCACGTCCTGCACGAGCACGTCGTCATCGTGTCGATCAGCACGGCGCAGGTGCCGCACGTGCCGCCGAGCGAGGCGTTCACGTACGACGACCTCGGCTACGCGGACGACGGGATCGAGCACCTCAGCATCCGCTTCGGCTTCTCCGACAAGCCGGACATCCCGCGCGCCCTGCGCGCCGCATGCCGGGCCGGAGTGCTGCCGATCGACCCGGCCGGCTTCACGAAGGCGTCGTACTTCATCTCCCGTGGCGCCATCCGCACCACGCGGACGAACGGGATGGTGCGCTGGCGCCGGTCGCTGTTCGTCGCCCTCGCCCACAACGCCGCGGACCCGGCAGCCCGGTTCGGGCTGCCGGCGCTCCGGACGGTCACGATGGGGAGTGACGTCGAGATCTAGCGGCGTCAGGCCGCCGGGACCACCAGGACCTTTCCACGCAGCGTGCCCGCCGCTGCCCGCTCGTGCACCGCGGCGAGGTCGCTGAGCGGCACCTGCTCCGCGGTCTGCACCCGCAGCTCCCCCGCGTCGACCAGGGAGACGAGCTGCGCGAGCTGGCCAGCGTCGCTGCGGACGAAGAGGACGATGCCGCGGACGCCGCGGGCCTCGTCGCTCGGCGCGGGCATCCACGCCGTGGTGCTGACGATCACACCGCCGTCGCGGACCAGGTCGAGGAGGGAGGCGAACTCCTCGGGCTCGAGCGGGGCGAGGTTGAGCAGGACGTCGACGGGCTCGGTCACAGCATCCCGCAGTGCGGTCGTCGTGTGGTCGATGACCTGGTCCGCCCCGGCGGCCGCCACGCTGTCGCGGCTGCGGGGGCTCGCGGTCGCGACGACGACGGCGCCCGCCCGCTTGGCGAGTTGCACGGCGTAACCGCCCACGGCTCCCCCGGCGCCGACGACCAGCAGCCGCTGTCCCGACTCGAGGCCGGCCTGCTCGAAGAGCGCCTGCCAGGCGGTGAGCCCGACCGACGGGAGCGCGGCGGAGTCGACCAGCGGAATGCTCGTCGGCGCGGCAGCCAGCACCGAGGCCGGAGCGACGACGTACTCGGCCGCTCCCCCGTCGGCGGTCATCGGGAGGAACCCGACGACCGCGTCCCCGACGGAGAAGTTCTCCACTCCGTCGCCGAGGGCGTCGACCGTGCCCGAGACGTCGTAGCCCGGGATGTGCGGAAGCGTCACCGGGAGCGGCAGGCTGCCGGCCCGGATGCCGTTGTCGGCCGCGTTGAACGCCGAGGCGGCTACGCGCAGCCGCACCTCCCCGGCGCCGGGGACCGGCTGCTCGGCCTCCTCGTAGTGCAGGACCTCGGGACCGCCGTGCTCGTGGAAACGTACTGCCTTCATCATGTCCTCTTCCGTCGCGTGCTTCGAATTCGAAGCATCTGCGCATGACGGTAGCACTGCTTCGAGTTCGAAGCAACTAGGATGGACGCATGCCTGCGAAGCCGCCGCCCCTCGATCCCGTCCAACTCGGCGCCTACTTCGCGCTGATCGAGACGAGCAGCCTGCTGAAGCACACCGTCGAGCAGCAGCTGCGCGACGCCGGCGACCTCAGCTACGTGCAGTTCCAACTGCTGGCACGGCTCGGCGACTCCCCCACGGGCAGCCACCGCATGACCGACCTGGCCGACGGCGTCGTCTACAGCCGAAGCGGACTCACGTATCAGGCGCAGGTGCTGGAGCAGCGCGGCCTGGTCACCCGGGCACCCTCGCGCGACGACGAACGCAGTGTCGTCGTGACGATCACCGACGCCGGCCGAGCGGTGCTCGCGACCGTGTTCCCCGGCCACATCGCGGTGCTCGACGACCTCCTCTTCGCCTCCCTGACCCGCGCCGACATCGTCGACCTGGAACGCGTGCTGGCGAAGGTCAGGGACCACATGCGGGCGAACCCGCCGCGTTCGGCGGCCCCGCGGCGGCGGAAGTCCGGCTCCTAGGCCCGGTACGCCGTCCGCCCCGCGACGATCGTCTCGACCACCCGGGCGTCGAGCAGGGAGGCGGGACCGCGCTCGAAGACGTCGGCGTCGAGGATGGCCGCATCCGCCGCGTATCCTGGCGCGATCCGTCCGCGCCATCCTCCGTCGCCGACGGAGGCGGCCGCATCCCGGGTCGCGTGGGCGATCGCGCGCTCCAGCGGCAGAGCGAACTGCGGCTGCACCGCGGCCACCGAGGGCACCAGCGCCGAGGCCCGCGTCGACGCGACGTACATGTTCGCGAGGGCCTGATGCGGCGCTGTGGGCGAGTCGGTCGAGAACGCGAGGAGCGCGCCGGCGTCTTCATACTCCGGCCACGGGAACGCCCGCTCGACCCGGTCGTCGCCCAGCATCGCGACCCAGTTGTCGAAGATCGCGGGATCGGCATGGACGGGCTGCATCGACGCCGTGACGCCCAGCCGGGCCATCCGCTCCGCTGTTCCCGGCGCCGCGTACTCGAGGTGCTCGATCCGGTGCCGGCGGGGACGGTCGCCGTTCTGCGCGACGGCCTGCTCGATCGCATCCAGTGCGAGCTGGCTCGCGAAGTCGCCGATGGCGTGCTGCGCGATCTGCAGGCCGGCCGCATCGGCGGCGGCCACGACGGGGGCGAGCCGCTCCAGCGGCCAGATCGGGTCCGCGTTCGAACCGTTCGCGTACGGCTGCCGCATGGCGGCGGTGCACGCGTCGATCACCCCGTCGAGGATGAGCTTGATCCCGACGACGCGGAGCCACGGGGTCGACGGATCGGCAGCACGTCGCGCGGCCTCGGCGACCTGCGCCAGGTTCTGCTCGTCGTCGCCGGTGTTCGTGATCAGCCAGTGCGCCGCCACGCGGATGGGCAGCACTCCGCCGCGGCGGTCCTGCGCACGCTGCAGCGCGGCCAGGCCGAACTCGTCCATCGCCATGTCGACCGCGCCGGTGACACCGGTCGCCAGGTACGCGGCGAGCGTTCGCTCGACCTGCGCATCCCGGTCCGCGTCGGTGGTGGCGGCGTCGCGCTGCGCCCACGCGTACTGGGTGGCCGCGGTCTCCAGCAGGAGCCCGGTCGGCTCACCGTCGGCGTCGCGCACGATCTCGCCGCCGATCGGGTCGGGGGTGTCGCGCGTGATGCCGAGCTCGGTGAGGGCTGCGGCATTCACCCAGCACGAGTGGTAGTCGTTCGCATCCAGGTAGACGGGGATGTCGGAGATCACCGCATCGATCATGGCGGCAGTCGGCGCGCCGTCCGGCACCGCGTCGAACAGCCAGCCCCGCCCGCGCAGCACCGTCGCGGCCGGGTCGGCCTCCCGGGCCTCGAGGAGCAGCCGCTGAATGTCCTCGAGGTTCCGTGCCCCGGTGAGGTACACCTGCCCGAGCGCGGCTCCCATCATCAGCAGGTGCGTGTGCGCGTCCGTGAACCCGGGCAGGACGAGACGTCCCTCCAGCTCGACGACCCGGTCGGCGGCCGGCGCGTCGTCGCCGTCCCGGCCCACCCAGACGATGCGGTCTCCGGTGACGGCGAACGCCGTCGCCCACGCCCGCTCGGGATTCGCGTCGGCCGTGAAGACGCGGCCGTTCCGGTAAAGGGTCGTCTGGTCGAGGTCGGTCACAGCCGCCCCTCCTTTCCGAGCCGGGTGCGGCTCAACAGTGCGTACACGGCGGCGGAGACCGTCATCCCTGCCGGCACGGAGAGATCGACGTGGCCGAGCGCCTGCCCGATCGGGCCGGTCCAGACGTCGGTCGAGAGGCAGAGCGCCGTGACGAGCCCTCCCAGGAGGAGCGCGACGATCCCGGGAATGCTCCAGCCGCCTGTGAACCAGTACCGTCCGCCGCGACCGGTATCGAACAGGTCGACGCTGTCGTAGACGTACCGGCGCTGGATCACGTCCACCGCATAGATGGCCATCGCCGGCCCGGACACGATGACGAGGAACTGCAGCATCAGGTTCGCCGCTTCGAGCAGGCTCGAGGAGAGCACGAGGTAGATGGTCAGAGCGGTGCCGACCAGTCCGACGATGATCGCCGCCGGGATGCGCTTGAGCCGGAAGCCGATCGCCTGCAGCGCCATGCTGGACGTGTACGTGGTCATCGCGTTGAGCGCGATCGTGTTGACGACCACGCCGATGACGAGCAGCGGGCCGAGCCAGCCCGGCAGCAGGTCGAACAGCGCCACATCGATTCCGGCGTCGAAGGCGGAGGCCTTCAGCCCGGTCGCGAGGAGCACTCCCACCGCGGTGAAGACGACGAACGGGATGGCGCCGCCGAACGCCGTCGCGGCCGCGATGTGCGATGGCTTCGTCGACCGCGGCAGGTAGCGCGCGATGTCCGGGCTGTTGATGAACGACAGGGGCGTGGAGGCGAGGATCGTGAAGCCGATCGAGAGGGCCGACCAGAGCGGCACTCCCCCGAGCGGCTCGGGCGCCGTGTACTGCCAGTTGACCGTGGGGAGGATGAACGCTGACACCAGCACGAAGATCGCGAACAGCACGATGGCCATCACCGGGTAGATGCGCAGGATGAGCCCGTGCCCGAAGATCGCGACCAGGATCGTGATGGCGGAGACGACGATGGTCACACCGATCGGCACCCACACCGGGTCGTCGAGCCCGATACGGCGCAGCAGGTCCGCACCCATGAACGATGAGGCGAGCCAGGTCAGCGACAGGAAGACCGCTCCGATGAACCAGCCGACGAAGGCGACGAAGAGCTTGTTGCCGATGATGCCGTACATCGCGCGCGTCACGACCGAGCCGGACGTGCCGGCGGCCGGCCCGCTCCCCGCGATGAGCCCGGGGAAGACCCAGAGCAGCGAGGCGACGACGATCACCGCGAAGGCCTGCCAGATCTCGAGGCCGAGCAGGATGAGGGTGGCACCGATCGTGAAGTTCAGGATGCTGACGCCCGGCGCCGCCCACACGAAGAACAGGTCGCGCGCACGGCCGTGCCGCTCGCTGTCGCTGATCACCTCGATGCCACGGGTCTCGGGCTGCGTCGACGCGTCCACGAAGTGTTCGGTGCCGGTCCGCGCTTCGGACATGGGGTTCCTCTCCTGACCCAGCTCCCTCGCTGTTGGTCATGCGGCCAATAGGCTGTTGGTCAGTCATTCAATAGCATGGGACCCATGGAGTCAAGCGTGCCGCCTCCCCGTTCCCGGAAACCACCCGGGGAGCGGCGGGAGGAGATCGTGTCCGCAGCCGCGGCGATCGCGATCGGCGAGGGCCTCGAGCGCATCACTCTGCGCGCCGTCGCCACCCGGCTCGGCGTGCGCCCCGGCCTGATCTCGCACTACTTCCCCGCCGCCGAGGACCTCGTGGACGAGGCGTTCGTCCGGGCCGCCACCATCGAGCGCGAGCGGTTCTTCCCCACCTCGGGACCGCCGGTCGAACGGCTGGCGCACTTCGTCCACCACATCGAGACCGGCGCATCGCTGCCGCTCGCGCGGTTGTGGCTGAACGCCCGCCACCTCTCGCGCTTCACCCCGTCGCTGGATGTCACCCTCACCTCGCAGGACAGGCTCGACCGCGCGCGGCTCCGGACGATCATCGAGGACGGCGTGGCCGCGGGAGAGTTCGCGGCGGTGGACCCCGAGGCCGCGAGCATCCGCATCCTGATGGCCGTCGACGGCGGCGGCTCGTACGTCAACAGCGGCGACGACCTGACCCACCCGGCGCACGCGCACTTCGTCGCCGACGTCTGCGAGTGGACGCTCGGCCTCCCGCCGGGGACGCTGAGGGCGATCTCCGCCCGCTGACGACGGGCTGACGACAGGCGGACGACCGCGGCGGTCGCCTCAGCCCAGCTCGCGCCGCATCAGCCAGCGGGTCGCCCCGCCGGAGTGCGCCTCCGTGATCGTGCGGCGGGCGAAGCCGTGCGACTCGAAGAGGGACACGGTCCCCACGTAGCCGCTGATGACATCCACCCGCCCGTCGGTGTCGACCGGATACCCCTCGACCATGGTCGCGCCGGATTCGCGGGCGTGCTCGACCGCACCGTCCAACAGTTCGTGCATGAGACCGCGCCCGCGGAAGCCCGCGCGCACCACGAAGCAGACGATCGACCACGGGTCGCGATCCTCGTCCAGGTGCGGGATGGTGCGCGACCGCAGGAGCCGGGCGTAGGTCGCCTTGGGCGCGACCGAGCACCAACCCGCGACTCGGTCGTCGACGTACGCGAGGACGCCCGGCCCCGGTTCGCGCGTGCACTCGTCGTGCATGTACTGGATGCGCTCCGGCATCCCCAGCCGTGCCTGCCGGTACGACATGCAGACGCAGCCGCCTCCCCCGGGTTTCCGCGGGACCATGAACGATGCGAAGTCGTCCCAGCGGCCGGTGGCGGGCAGCACCTCGATGGACATGCGGGCATCGTACCCGGAGCCTCCGACTTCGGGTCCGGTGAATCCGGTGCGTCTCGGGCGCCGGCTCAGTACTCGATGCGCCCGTCGCGGTTGTGGAACTCCCCGGTCGGCCCGTCGGGGCCGATCGTGGCGAGCCGCACGGTGGCGTCGGTCCCCTGCTCGACGGTCTGGTGCCCGTTGAACCCGTTGAACTCGGTGGAGGTGTAACCGGGGTCGCTGGCGTTCACGCGGAACTCGGGCAGGTTCTTCGCGTACTGCACCGTCAGCGCGATGACCGCAGCCTTGGAGGTCGCGTACGGGATCCCCCGCACCGGGTACTCGTCGTGACCGGGTGCGGACAGCCACCGCGGCCAGCCGACGCCGGAGGCGACGTTCACGATGACCGGGCTGCCGGACCGCCGCAGCAGCGGAAGCGCGGCCTGGGTGACCCGGACCACCCCGAGCACGTTCGTATCGAGCGTTCGCAGCATGGCCTGCGCATCCAGGTCGTCGACACCATGGAGCGCATCCCCGAGGATCCCGGCGTTGTTCACGAGGACGTCGAGCGCGGGAAGCGACGCCATCGCCGCCTCCACGCTCTGCTGGTCGGTGACATCGAGCGCGACGGGGATGGCCCCGAGTTCGCGCGCGGCGTCGCCGGTGGCGGGGTCGCGCATCCCGGCGTAGACGGTGTGGCCCGCTTCGAGGAGTCGTCGGGCCGTCTCGAGGCCCAGACTGCGGTTGGCTCCGGTGATGAGTGTCGTGGTCATGTCTTCGATCCTCCCCGTGGGCCGCTGGAACGCCCAGGCTCCGGCCGACGGGGGTACCGGCAGTACCAGGATGGGCGCCGCGCGCGGACGTACGATGAGGCGCGTGAACGAATTCGGAGCGGTGCTGCGGTCGTGGCGCGACCGTGTCGACCCGGTCGAGGTGGGCCTGCCCGCGGGCCCCGGGCGTCGGGCGTCGGGCCTGCGCCGCGAAGAGCTCGCCGCGCTCGCCGGCGTGAGCGTCGACTACATCGTGCGGCTGGAGCAGGGCCGGGCCACGAATCCGTCGCCTCAACTCCTGGGCGCGCTCGCCCGGGCGCTGCGGCTGACCCGCGAAGAGCGGGACCACTTCTTCCGCGTCGCGGGCGCCCTGCCGTCGCCCGATGCCCGCATGCCGCGCCATCTCACGCCCGGTGTTCAGCGCATCCTGGACCGGATCGGGGATGTGCCGCTCGCGGTCTTCAGCGCCTCGTGGGACTTCCTGCTCTGGAACCCGCTGTGGGCTGCCCTCCTGAAAGACCCGTCCGAACTGACAGGCTTGGAACGCAACCTGGTCTGGCGGCACTTCGTGCGCGGCCACTCGACGGTCGAGTTCGATGACATCCACCAGGAGGAGTTCTCCAGCGATCTCGTCGCCGACCTGCGCCAGGCCCACGGCCGGTACCCGGACGACCCGGACCTCGCCCGCCTCATCGCCCGACTGCGCGCGGACTCTCCGGAGTTCGAACGACGGTGGGCCGACGCACGCGTCGCCGCCCACCGGTCCAGCCGCAAGACGATGACGGATACCGTGGTCGGGCCGATCACCGTCGACTGCGACGTCCTCACGGTGCCCGACGGCGACCTCCGCATCGTCGTCTACACGGCTGTGCCCGGAAGCGAGGATGCGGCGAAGCTCGACCTGCTGCGCGTGACGGGCGTCGAGCGGTTCCCGATCGTGCAGCCGTGAGGGCGGTCACATCGTCTGGCGGAGTCCTCCGTCGATGACGACGTCTGCGCCGGTGAGGTTGCCGAGCAACGGGCTGGCGAGCATGACGGCGAGAGCGGCCACCTCCTCCGGCCGGGTGAAGCGCCCGGTCACCATGGAGTCCTCCGCGCCCTTGCGCACCTGATCGGGGTCGGCTCCGGTGGCCGCACCCACCGTCTGGGCGACGCCGCCGGTGCCGAGCCAGAGGTCCGTCGCCACCGGGCCGGGGCTGATGGAGTTGACCCGGATGCCGCGGTGGCCGACCTCCTTCGAGAGCGACTTGGTGAAGCTGAGGAGCGCGGCCTTCGCCGCGCTGTAGTCCATGACGAGCGGGTCGGCGAGGATGGCGTTCTCCGACGCGATGTTGACGATGGACCCGCCGTCGGGGATGCGGTCGAACAGAGCGCGGGTGGTCCGCACCGCGGCGAGCGCGTTCAGCTGGTAGGTGTTCGACCACTGCTCGTCGGTGATGCTGGGGAAGCCGCCCGGACGCGGCGGGGCCGAACCGACGTTGTTGACGAGGATGTCCACCGGCCCCTCGAGCTGCGCTGCCGCGGCGAGGATGCCGTCGTCGGTGCTCAGGTCCGCCTCCACCAGGCGGAACCCGCCCTGCTCGTGCAGCGCGGCCGTCTCGGGCGTGCTTTTCCGGGCGATTCCGGTGACCGTCGCTCCCTCCGCGAGGAGGGCTTGGACGATGGCGAGCCCGATCCCCCTGCTCGCTCCGGTGACGACGGCGTGCGTGCTGCTGAGGTGAAGATCCACAGCTGGAGGGTATGGGACACCGCCGGGCCACGGCTAGGGGTGCGGGCGGGCGTCACCAGCCGTGGGTGTTGAACCACTCCCGCGCCTGGGCGGCCTCGAGCTCGGACTCGGAGGCGTCGCTCGTGTCGTGCTCGACGAGGCGACCCTCCGCGTCGAGCCCGACGAAGCGCAGGCAGACCGGGCAGAGTGCGCGGCCGCCCGGGAAGCCGTCCGGCAGGGTGGCGGCCGGTGATCCTGCCGCACCGGAGCCGTCGCACCGCGGCGGATCGGCCGTCAGGTCGGACCACATCAGACCGTCCTTGCGGTGCAGACCCGCGTGGCCCAGCGGCTCGGTGCACCGCCGGCCGGAGCTGCGGCTGGGGCAGAAGCGCACGGTCGAGGTCAGTGGAGTGTTCCGTCGGCGTCGGTCGTCCGCCACGCGGTGAACGTCACCGCGAAGCCCGGGCGGCTCGGCGCGGCCACGAGCGGACCGGCCTCTGCAGTGAGCGCGCCGTCGAACGGGAGCAGGCGCACGAACTGCAGCGGTCCCCCGTTCACGCTCGCGCGGACGACGAGCGCGTCCTCGGCGCGGCTGACCCGGACGAGGATGCGGCCGTCGAGCCACTCGGGCACGGGCGCGACCGACCAGTCCGACCGGCCGTCGGTGACGACCGCACCCAGCTGCAGGATGCCGTCGGCGAACTCGACGCCGGCCTTCACCCACCGGTCGTCGGCGGCCCGGACGAACACGCCGGCCTGGTCGAACTGCTCGCCGAAGGGAGCCGTGAACTCCACTTCGACGGCCGTCCCCACCGCGAACGGCGCGAGCAGCGCGTGCTCGGTGTCGTGGACGAACCCGTAGTACGTCTCCCGCCACGCGTCGCTCCCCTCGACGGCGGTGACGACCAGCCGGTCGTCCTGCTCGTCGATGCGGGCCGGAGGGGTGGTCCAGCGACCGGCGGACCAGGGAACGTCGATATCGATCACCGGGCCATCGTATGGGCTGCGCGGAGGGTCACGCCTTCGTCATGCCTTCCGGCTACGCCTCCCGGGTCTGCGGCGAACGGGTCGCGGTGTGCGACGGGTCCTTCTCGATGGCGCCGCCCAGCACCTCGTCGATACGGCCGAGCAGTTCGGCCGGGATCGTCACGCCGGACGCCTTGACGTTCTCCTCGACCTGCTCCGGACGCGACGCACCGATGATGGCGGCGGCGACGTTGTCGTTCTGCAGCACCCACGCGACGGCGAGCTGCGCCGGGGTGAGGCTCAGCTCCTGGGCGATCGGCGTGAGCTCCTGCACGCGGGTGAGCACGTCATCCGTGAGCCAGCGCTTGACGGCGCCGGCGCCGCCCTTCTGGTCCGTGGCGCGGCTGCCCTCCGGGAGCGGCGCACCCGGGCGGTACTTGCCGCTGAGCACACCCTGCGCGACGGGGGACCAGACGATCTGCGAGATGCCGAGCTCCTTCGAGGTCGGGACGACCTCCGCCTCGATCACACGCCACAGCGCCGAGTACTCGGGCTGGTTCGAGATGAGCTGGATCTTGAGCTCCTTCGCGAGGGCCGCTCCGGCGCGCAGCTGCTCCGACGTCCACTCGCTGACGCCGATGTAGAGCGCCTTGCCCGAGCGGACCACATCGGCGAACGCCTGCATGGTCTCCTCGAGCGGGGTCTCGAAGTCGAAGCGGTGGGCCTGGTAGAGGTCGACATAGTCGGTCTGCAGGCGGGAGAGCGAGCCGTCGATCGACTCGAGGATGTGCTTGCGCGACAGCCCGACGTCGTTGTGGCCCTTGGGGCCGGTCGGCCCGAACACCTTCGTGAAGATCTCGAGCGACTGCCGGCGCTCGCCCTTCAGTGCCTCGCCGAGGACCGTCTCAGCAGCCGTGTTCGCATAGACGTCGGCGGTGTCGAAGGTGGTGATCCCCGCATCCAGCGCGGCCCGGACGCACGCGGCGGCGGTGTCGTTCTCGACCTGGGAGCCGTGTGTCAGCCAATTGCCGTAAGTGATCTCGGAGATCTTGAAGCCGGAGTCGCCCAGGTACCTGAAGTGCACAGTCTTTCCCTTTCACGCCGTTGTCGTGTCAACGCGATGGTAGGCGCCATCCATTCAGCAACTCCAACAGCAATGTGTTGTGGGATTCACACGTCAGGGCGATCAATGGCGGCGGAAAGCGGCGTCCCGTCCGCCTCCCGGGTGGGTCCCGGCCACAGGTACGGGAGGTCGTCCGGCACGTCCGGGAACAGCTTTCCGTAGAACTCCGGGTCCTTGCGCACCAGGTTCGACTGGTGGCTGCGGTGGAAGTCGGGGTCGCCGATCCACGGCGGCAGGTCCAGCTCGTCCTGAGGGAGGTCAGCGACCTCCGGCGCGAACTCGAGCACCTGCGGTCTCACGGTGTCGGCGTGGCCCAGCTCGATCCACGCGTCGGCAGACTCGAGCGCGTACTTGGTCAGCGCGGGAAGGTAGCCGCGCCACATCTTCGCCACCGGGTGGTTGCGCCATCCGTATCCCGGCACCGTCACGGCTCGCAGCACCTGCAGGGCCTCCACCCGCTGCTTGCCCATGCGGGCTCGGTCCAGGATGCGGACGCTTTCCGCGAAGGACGGGTAGGGCAGGAAGGTCTGCACCTCCCACACCGTACCCGCGGGGTCTGCCCGCCTTACGCCGGGGTCGTCTCCGACCGCCGGATGCCGACGGCCGGGAGCAGGATGCCGTCGATGATCGTGAGCAGGAACTCGCGGTCGACCGGCGTGCGCAGTACGAGAACGCGGTAGGCCGCCATCGAGGGCGCGACCAGCGCGAGCTGCTCGATGTCGCAGTCGGCGGGGATCTCACCGCGCTCGACCGCGCGGCGCAGGAACATCCGGTTGATGGAGGCGCGCGGCTCGACGATCGCGGCGTTCACGGCCTCGGCAAGGTCAGGGTTCTCGGCCAGCATCGAGACGAGACCCGCCATGACCCGGAGCTTCTTCTCGGCGTCGACGATGGTGTGCGGCTTCATCATCGCGATCAGGTCGCCGCGGAGCGTGCCGGTGTCGGGCAGGTTCTCGGGAGAGACGTCGACCTTCTTCATGCAGGCCACGGCCTCCACGACGAGTTCCGCTTTGGACGGCCAGCGGCGGTAGACCGTCGCCTTACCGGCCTTGGCCCGCGCGGCCACCATGTCCATGGTCATGCGGTCGTAGCCGGCCTCGGCGAGGACCTCGAGGGCGGCCTCGAGGATCTCCGGGTCGCGGGTGTGATCCCGTTTGCGCCCGAGCTTCGGTGCGAGGGCTGAAGTTTCCATCAGTGACAGTCTAGGTTAATTCCTGAACAAAAGAGATCCGGAACTGCTGAGTTTCGTATAGGCTGCCCCCATGCCTCAGACCAACCCCTCCCCTTCGAGCGTCGCCCCCGACGCCGCAGCGCCCTCCTCGCGCCGCTGGTGGACCCTCGTCACCGTCGCCCTGGCGCAGCTGATGGTCGTCCTCGACTCGACTGTCGTGAACATCGCCCTGCCGTCGGCACAGGCCGACCTCGGCTTCTCGAACGCCGACCGCCAGTGGATCGTGACCGCCTACTCGCTCGCCTTCGGCAGCCTCCTGCTCTTCGGCGGCCGCCTCTCCGACCTGATCGGCCGCAAGCGCGCCTTCATCATCGGCCTCATCGGATTCGCCGGCGCTTCCGCACTCGGCGGCGCGGCCGGCACCTTCGGACTGCTGGTCGGAGCCCGCGCGCTCCAGGGCGCCTTCGGCGCACTCCTCGCCCCGACGGCCCTCGCCGTCCTGACCACGACCTTCACCGTCCCGAAGGAGCGGGCGCGCGCCTTCGGCATCTTCGGCGCGATCGCCGGCGCCGGCGGCGCGGTCGGCCTGCTCCTCGGCGGTGTGCTCACCGAGCAGCTCGACTGGCGCTGGAACCTCTACATCAACGTCGTCATCGCCATCATCGCGATCGTCGGCGCGGTCTTCTTCGTCACCACGGTGCCGCGCACCGGGCCGCGTCCGAAGCTCGACGTGCCGGGCACCATCCTGGTCTCCGCAGCCCTGTTCTCGCTGGTGTACGGCTTCTCGAACGCGGAGTCGCACGGCTGGGACTCGCCGCTCTCGTGGGGCTTCCTCGCCGCCGCGGGGGTGCTCCTGATCGCCTTCGTGATCTGGCAGCGACGGGCCGCCCATCCCCTGCTGCCGCTGCCCATCGTGCTCGACCGCAACCGCGGCGCCTCCTACAGCGCCATCCTCATCGCCGGCGCCGGGATGTTCGGCATCTTCCTGTTCGTGACCTACTACCTGCAGTCCACGCTGAAGTTCACGCCCATCCAGACCGGCCTCGGCTTCCTGCCGATGATCGTGATGCTGGTGCTCGCCGCGCAGCTCTCCACCAACATCCTCGTTCCGCGGTTCGGGCCGAAGGTCATGGTCCCGATCGGCATGACGATCGCCGGGAGCGGGATGCTCTACCTGACGCATCTCGGTGTCACCGCGAACTACGCGGTCGACCTGCTGCCACCGCTCATGATCCTCGGGTTCGGGATGGGCTCCACGATGCCGGCGGCGATCCAGACGGCGACGCTCGGCGTCGACCGCCGGTTCGCCGGGGTGGCGTCGGCGATGGTCAACACGAGCCAGCAGGTGGGCGGCTCCATCGGGACGGCGCTGCTCAACACGCTCGCGGCGACGGCCGCAGCCGACTACCTCGCTGCGCACCTGCCGCCCACCCCGCAGGTGGCGGCGGAGGCCGCCGTGCACAGCTACGCGACCGCGTACTGGTGGGGCGCCGCCTTCTTCGGCTTCGGCGCCGTGCTGACGGCGCTGCTGTACCGGCGTCGCGGAGCGCTCCAGAACGGGGCGGCCGCGGCAGGCTCCGCGGGCGGCGACGGGGTGGCCGACGCGTCACCCGCGCCGGAGCCCGTGGTCGCGCACTGACACACGGAACGAGACGCGGCCGCCGACACGCGTCGGCGGCCGCGTCTGTCTCGCTGAGTCAGCTGTGGCGCGGCTTCCGCGCCGGGCGGTCGTCGCGGGACCAGTTCTCGCGGCGAGCGCCGGCCCCGCGGTCGGGGCGCAGCTCGATCAGCTTCCCGCTGATGCGGGTGCCCGAGAGCCGAGAGAGCGTGTCACCCGGCAGGTCAGCCGGAAGCTCGACGATCGAGAAGTCGGGCATGATACGGATGTGGCCGAAGTCTTCGCGGCTCAGGCCGCCCTCGTTGGCCAGCGCACCGACGATCTGGCGCGGCTCCACCTTCTGGCGCTTGCCCACCTCGATGCGGTACGCCGACATCGGCTTGTCGCTCCGCTCCCGCCGCCCTGCGCGGTCTCCGCGGCCGACGCGGTCGTCACGGCCTACGCGATCCGAACGGCTGGAGCGGTCGTCGCGGGAGTCGCGCTCGACCCGCTGGGAGAGCGCGTCGTCGGCGCTCAGGAGCAGCGGCTCCTCGCCCTGGGCCACGACGGCGAGCGCAGCGGCCACATCCGCCTCCGGCACATCGTGGTGCTCCACGTAGTGGCCGATGATGTCGCGGAAGCGCGAGATGCGGTCCTCCTGGCCGAGCGCTTCGGTGATCGCGTCGTCGAAGCGGGCGAGCCGCGTGACGTTGACGTCGTCGATGCTCGGCAGCTGCATCTGGGTGAGCGGCTGCCGCGTGGCCTTCTCGATCGCGGTGAGCAGGCGGCGTTCGCGCGGAGTGACGAAGCTGATGGCGGCGCCGCTGCGTCCGGCACGTCCGGTGCGGCCGATGCGGTGGACGTACGACTCCGTGTCGACCGGGATGTCGAAGTTCACGACGTGGCTGATGCGCTCGACATCGAGTCCGCGCGCCGCGACATCGGTGGCGACCAGGATGTCGAGCTTGCCCGATTTGAGCTGGTCGACCGTGCGCTCGCGCTGGGCCTGGGCGACGTCGCCGTTGATGGCGGCCGCGGAGTAGCCACGGGCGCGGAGCCGCTCGGCCAGCGTCTCCGTCTCGTTCTTGGTCCGGACGAAGATGATCATGCCCTCGAAGTTCTCCACCTCGAGGATGCGCGTGAGCGCATCGACCTTCTGCGGGTACGACACCACGAGGTAGCGCTGGGTGGTGTTGGCCGAGGTCGTCGTCTTGGTCTTGACGGTGATCTCTTCGGGATCCTTGAGGTACTTCTTCGAGATCCGGCGGATCTGCGCGGGCATCGTCGCCGAGAACAGGGCGACCTGCTTGTCGTCGGGGGTGTCGGCGAGGATCGTCTCCACATCCTCCGCGAACCCCATCTTGAGCATCTCGTCGGCCTCGTCGAGGACGAGGTACTTGAGCTCGGAGAGGTCGAGCGTCCCCTTGTCGAGGTGGTCCATGATCCGGCCCGGCGTTCCGACCACGATGTGGACGCCGCGACGGAGCGCCGACAGCTGCACGCCGTACCCCTGGCCGCCGTAGACCGGCAGGAGGTGCACACCCTTCAGGTGCGCGGCGTAGCTCTCGAAGGCCTCCGCCACCTGCAGGGCCAGCTCACGCGTCGGCGCGAGCACGAGGGCCTGCGGGCTCTTCTGGGACAGGTCGAGGCGGGACAGGATGGGCAGGGCGAACGCTGCCGTCTTGCCGGTTCCGGTCTGGGCCAGGCCGACGACGTCGCGGCCGCCCAGCAGCAGCGGGATGGTCGCCGCCTGGATGGCGGACGGCGTCTCGTAGCCGACGTCCTTCAGAGCCTTCAGGACGGCGGCGTCCAGCCCCAGGTCGGAGAAGGTGGTCGCGTTCTCGGCGGTGTCGGTCTCGCTGTCCACGGAATCAGGCGGGGTCATTCCTCAACGGTAGCCCCTGCGGCCTGCGGGCGTGAGCCGGAGGAGGAACGCACGGCGGTCATCCGGATCGAGATGAGCACGCCGGGGAGCACGGGGCCGAGCCGCGCCGCGTAGCGGGCGGGAGGGTCGGTGGGGAACCAACGGACCCACTCCTCGTTCATGCCGGCGAAGTCGTCCGGGTCGGCCAGCAGGATTCCCACCTCGACCACATCGTCGAGCCCGGCACCGGCCGCCTCGAGAACGGCCCGGCAGTTCGCGAGCGACTGACGTGTCTGCTCCTGGATGGTCGGCCCGGGCGGGCGGCCCGTGCCCACGTCGATCCCGGCCATGCCGGAGACGAAGATCTGATCGCCGACCCGGACCGCCTGGCTGAACAGCGGCGAGCCCGGGGCGTCGCCGGTGGAGATGACTTCACGCATGCACGCATCCTGACTCCGGAGACACTGTCGCGTCCAGCGTGAGGATGCCGCCCCGGCGACGCAGCGGTCACTCGCTCGGCGTCGCGACCCATCCGGAGGTGAGGTTCTGCACCGCGCTGCCGTCCAGGTCGGCGAGCTTGACACCTGTGAACCGGCGGGCGGCCTCCGAGGTCTGGATGCGCGCCGCCGGCTCGTCGTCGGTCAGCGCCGCGACGATGACCTCGGCCACCTGCTCCGGCCGCTGGGCGTTCGCGGGGTCGAAGGCCGCGGCGGTGCGGCGCAGGTAGGCCGCGAACGCCGGGGCGTAGGGCGTCTGCTCGATCGGCTGCGGCCCGTCCAGTCCGACGTTGGCGACGAACTCGGTCGAGACCGCGCCCGGCTCGATCACGGTGACACCCACCCCGACGGTCCCGGCGACCGGGGTGAGGGACTCCATGAACCCTTCGACGGCGAACTTCGCCGCGCAGTACGCCTCATTGAACGGCTGCCCCACGACGCCGCCGACGCTGGAGACCGTCACCAGTCGGCCGCCGCTCTCCCGGAGCAGGGGCATCGCCGCTTCGGTCAGCGCGACGACCCCGAAGAAGTTGACCTCCATCACGGCCCGGACGGCATCCACGCCCTCGACTTCGATCGTGCCGACGTGTCCTGCTCCTGCGTTGTTGAGCAGCGCATCCAGCCGGCCGTACTGAGAGACCACATGCGCCAGACCGGCCTCGATGGAGGCGGGGACCGTCACGTCGAGGGCCTGGATGTCGAGCTCGACCCCCGCGGCGGCCGCCGCCTCGCGGAGCGGGCCCGCCTTCGCGGTGTCCCGCATGGTCGCGACGACGGAGAAGCCGGCCCGCGCGGCAGCGATGGCACTGGCGAGGCCGATGCCCGACGAGGTTCCGGTGATGAGGAGGACAGGTGTGGTCATGGCGCCATTGTGGCACCGCGTTCGCGCCGCCATGCCCTCGGCTTTTCCCTCTTCTCCCAGCGGGGAGCGGAGGGTTAGGGTGGCCGGGTCAGCCCGGGAGGAGGCGGGAGATGAACGGCACGAGGACGGCTGGCCCGGCTCGGGCGCGCTGGGCCGCGGGCGCCGTCGCCATCCTGGTCGGTGCCGCGGCGCTGACCCTCGCCGAACCCGTCCCTGCGCCCGCCCACGCGGACTTCGCGTCGCAGTGCTCCACACCCACCCGCACGGTGAACACCGGCGACCCCGCCATCCGGGTGACGGCGGGCGAGACCGTACTCGTCGCCTCCGACTACACGGGCGGGGTCGATGCGCTGCCCGCCGGAGGCACTCTCTGCGTCGCATCCGGTGCCACGCTCAGCGTCAGCTACCTCAATAATGCGGCAGGTGCGCTGCTCGTCGCCGCAGGCGCAACCCTCGCTCTCCCGTCCGTCACCGTCAACACGGGCTTCTCGCTTCAGGCCGAGGGCACGGTCACGGCCGCCGGGTTCGGGATGAACGGCAATGGCAGCGTGCACATCGCCCCCAGCGGCGTCTTCACCGTGAGCGGCTCGCTGTCTTCGGCGGCGGGCGTCTTCGTGAACGAGGGGACGTTCCGGGTGAACGGCGTCCTCAACGAGAACAGCGACGTCTCGTTCACCAATTCGGGCACACTGGATGTTCTCGGCAGCGCCACCGTCAACGGGTTCTTCAGTAATACGGGGACGGCGAACTTCTCTGCCGGGGCCACTGTCAACGGCTCAGGCGTGGTGGAGAACGAATGCATCATCAACACCACCGGCGACATCACCAACACCGGTTCGGCCTCGAGCAACAGCGGAGTGGTCATCGCGACCGGGACGCTCATCAACAATGGCGCGTGGATGCAGTCCTCCTCGGGCGTCGTCGGTGCCGCCGGTTTCCGCGACGATGGCATCGTGACCGGGCTGGGGCGCTACCGGTTCACCGGCCCGACGAGCGTGCAAGGGTCGTTCATCGGCGACTCCGCCGACGATCCGATCGTCGTCCAGTCCACGGCGCCTGCCGGACAGATCTTCGACGTTCAGACGGGAACGGTGCAGAACACCGTCCGCGGTACCGTCACCCTCCCCGACTCCTCTCCTGGATGCGTGCCCGACCCGAACCCCGGCGACGCCGCCGACATCGAGGTGAGCAAGGCCGGCCCCGCCGCGGTCGCCGCCGGCGGCACCGTCACGTACACGGTGACCGCGACGAACCACGGACCGTCCGCCGCCGAGGACGTGGTGATCGCCGACACCCTCCCCGCCGGCTTCACCCTCGACCCCGCATCCACCACCGCCACCGTCGCCGGCGGAGTACTGACCTGGCAGCTGGGCACTATGGCGCCGGACGCTTCGGTCGACCTCACATTCTCGGGAACGGCGACCGCTCCCGTCGGCAGCGTCCTGCACAACGTCGTCAGGGGGACGACCTCGACGCCCGACCCGGACCCGTCGAACAACGACGGCTCCTCGGGCGAGAGCACCGTCGACACGCAGGTCGTGCCGGCGCCCGTCCCGATCAACCGGCCGCCCGTCGCCGCGGACCTCGTCAAAGACACCACCACCGGCGGTCTCGCCGTGGGCCGGGTGCAGGCGACCGACCCGGACGCGGGACAGGAGCTGACCTACCGCGCGCTCACTCGTCCCGCCCACGGGACTCTGTACTTCAGTGCAGGCGGTGTCTTCGTCTACCGCGCCGACGACGACTTCAGCGGCGTGGACACGTTCTCGTACCGAGCCTGCGACAACGGGTCGCCCGTGCTCTGCGACACGGCCGACGTGATCATCAACGTCCGTCCCCGTGCGGTCGACGACTCCGCGGAGACTCGTGCCGGGCAGGCCGTCGCCATCCCCCTGCTCGACAACGACACAGCAGGGGCAACGCTCGACGCGGCCGTCGTCAGCCCCCCGGCGAACGGGAACGTGACGCTCGACCCCGCGACCGGTACAGCGGTGTACACGCCGGCTCCGGGCTTCACCGGGACGGACACCTTCCAATACCGGATCTGCTCGCCCACCGCGCCCTCCCTGTGCGACTCGGCTCTGGTCACCGTCACGGTGCTGCCCGGAAACGACCCGCCGGTCGTCGAACCGCTCACGCAGACGACCACCGTCGGGCAGCCGGCCACCGACGTCCTCCAGACGAGCGACCCGAACGCCGGTGATACTCTCCGGCACTTCGCCGGCATCCCCCCGCGTTCCGGGACCGTGCGGGTCGACCAGGACGGGACCGTCGTCTACCTTCCGCGGCCGGGCTTCGCCGGACGGGATCAGTACACGGTGATCGTCTGCGACGACGGGGACCCGATGCTCTGCACCACCGGTGTCGTGCAGGTGGAGGTCCTCCCGATCGCCCGGCCCGACGCGGCCACCACGACCGAGGGCACCCCGGTCGCGATCGAGGTCACCGGGAACGACGCGGGCAGCGTCGACCCGCCGGTAGTGACCTCGGCGCCCGCGCACGGGACGGTGTCGTTCACGGGCGGTGTCGCCACGTACGTCCCCGACGCCGGCTTCACCGGCGACGACGTCTTCGAGTACACGATCTGCGCCGTCGGCGAGCCGGACCTGTGCGCGACGACGACGGTCACCGTCACGGTCGAGGCCGGCGGCTCGGTGGTTCCGACGCCGACACCGACACCGCCGCCTGCTGACGGCGGCGGGACGGACAGCGGAGGATCGGACACCGGCCTCGCGGGGACGGGGTCCGACGTGCTGCCTGCCCTCGTACTGGCCCTTCTCGCCGTTCTCACCGGCGTCGCCGCCACCCTGGTCGGTCGCCGCCGGCCGCGCGGCACGCGCTGAGTCAGGCCCCGGGTCGGCCCGGAGTCACGCATCCACCGGCGCGCGCAGCCCGGCGAGCAGCAGGCGCACCATCCGCTCGGCACGGGGAGGGATCGCGTCGGCGCCGGCGTCGCCATGGCACAGCGTCGCGACCGCGCCGAGAAGCTCGGTCGGATCCACATCCTGCTCGATGTCGCCGGACACCTTCGCCGCGGCGAGAAGCCGCTCGAGCGTCGGAGCGAGGTGGGTGGAGAAGTACTCCGCGAGCGGCTCGTAGGCGGGGTCGCCCGAGTGCAGCGCGCCGGCCAGTCCGCGCTTGGTCGCCACGAACTCGGTGAACCGCATGATCCAGCGGTCGAGAGCCTCACCCGGGGGCAAGTTCGCCTCGATCTCCGCGGCGGCGTCGACGCACGCGTCGATCTCGTGGGTGAACACGGCCGAGATCAGGTCCGACCGCAGCGGGAAGTGCCGGTACACGGTCCCGACGCCGACGCCCGCGCGGGACGCGATCGCGCGGACCGGCGCATCCACGCCCGATTCCGCGAACACCGCCTTCGCGGCCTCGAGCAGCGTGACGACGTTCTTGCGGGCGTCAGCCCTCTGGCGAGGGGCGGCGGCCATGGCGGTCTCCTCTGGCGATCGGGGCGTCGTGCGTGTAACGTCGTAAGCGGAACGCTGTTCCGTTTACACAAACGGAATTCTGTTCCGCTTCCCTCATCCTACGACAGGAGCCCCTCATGCAGTACCGCACTCTCGGCCGTACCGGCATCAAAGTCACCCCCTATGCGCTCGGCGCGATGATGCTCGGCTCGCTGGGCAACCCCGACCGCGCGGAGGGCATCCGCATCATCCACCGGACCCTCGACGGCGGAATCAATTTCATCGACACCGCCGACCGGTACGGCGACTCGGAGGAGGTGGTCGGTGAGGCACTGAAAGGCCGACGCGACGACGTCGTGCTCGCCACGAAGTTCTGGGGCCCGGTCGACGACGACATCAACCATCGCGGCGCCTCCCGCCGCTGGATCATGCAGGCCGTGGAGCGATCGTTGCGGAACCTGCAGACCGACCACATCGACCTCTACCAACTGCACCGGCCGGACCCCGACACCGACATCGACGAGACCCTCTCGGCGCTGACCGACCTGGTCCGTCAGGGCAAGGTCCGGGCGATCGGTACCTCCTCCATGCGCGGCTCAGAGATCGTCGAGGCGCAGTGGATGTCGGTACGCCGGGGATACGAGAGGTTCCGCACCGAGCAGCCCAACTACTCCATCCTCGATCGGGAGATCGAGCGCGAGATCCTTCCGGTGGCACAGCGCTACGGCATGGGGACGCTGGTCTACAGCCCGCTCGCCGGTGGCACCCTGACCGGCCGCTACCGCGCAGGGCAGGAGAACGACAACTTCCGTTCATCCCGGACCGGGATGCGCCACTTCCGCGACGAGCGCCGGCTGTCGGCTGTCGAGGAACTGATCGCCCTGTCCGACGAGGTGGGCGTGAAGTTGACCCACCTGGCGATGGCCTTTGTGATCGCGCATCCCGGCGTCACTTCGGCGATCGCGGGACCGCGGACGATGGAGCAGCTGGAGGACACCCTGGCCGGAGGAGAGGTCTCGCTGTCGGATGACGTCCTCGACCGCATCGACGCCATCGTGCCGCCCGGCGAGAGCATCGGGGCGATGGACATGGTGTACCGCGGACCGGAGGTCGCCGACGCGACCCTGCGGCGGCGTCCGTCCGCCGAGCGATCGGCGGAGTGACGCTCAGCGCCGCCCGGCGCTCCAGGTCAGCGAGTGCTGGGCCTGCTCGGCGGTCAGCGCCGTCTCTGCACCGCAGTTGGTGCACTGGTTCACGTAGCGGGTGGAGAAGGTGAACAGCGGGAGGAAGAACAGCGTGAACCGGTGGGAGCGTTTGATGACGTTCTGCGGCGCCTGCACCTGGCAGTAGCCGCAGACGAAGTAGACGACGTTGAGGAGCGATTCACGGATCCCCGACCCGAAGATGAGAAGTATCAGGAGCGGCGGGTCAGCTTCTGCAGGAAACCGGCCACGGGGCGCTGCTGCTCCCCCTGCTGAGCGCCCATGACGATGAGCACAGCGGTCAGAGCGGGCAGCACCCACTGCAGGATGCGCTGCTGCTTCTGGGCGGAGGCCAGCTTCTGCGATGCAGTGGCGTCCGGCTCTGTCACGCCGTCGGCACCCTGCTGCGCGTTCTCACCGATGGTCTTGCCGAGCATCGCCGAGTAGAGGCTCGCCGCGCCGGCGACACCGGTGACGGCGAGCTTCACGATGGTGTTGCCGCGTGCCTCCGGCTGCGCCGCAAGCCGGCCCTTGTTGCCGACGATCAGGCCGACACCGCCGACGCCGTGCACGATGATCGCCGCGAGCTGGACCGGTGCCCACTTCGCCCATCCAGCGGACGACAGCCGCAGGCGCTCCGTGGGATCCTTGGCCTCGGCGGCGCCGCCGTTGAGGCCCACCGCTCCCATCAGGGTGCCGCCGAACCAGGCGGCAAGGCCGAGATCGTGCAGTGAGCGAACTACCGTGTTACGTGCCGACATGATGCGTCCGTTTCTCGTCGAGCAGGACCCGATGATCGGTCCTGCGAAGCGTGAGCCCTACGCAATCACCCGCCTCGTGCGGGCGGCACCGATTGACTTCGCCGGAATCCGTGGGATGCGACGCTAGGCGAACAGCTCCGCCGGAACGTGGACGAGGTTCACTCCGCCCGCGCCCTGCGCCTCGGCCAGGATCGCGGCCAGGTCGCTCCGCTCGCGGACGCGCCACCCGCGGCCGCCGAACGCGTCGGCGAGCGCGGCCCAGTCCGGCTGGGCCAGCCGCACGCCGATCGGTGCAATGCCGCGGTCCGCTTCGTTCTGCTGGATCTCGGCGTAACCGCCGTTCTCGTAGCAGATGACGGTCAGGTCGAGCCGCTGCTCCACCGCGGTCGCGAGCTCCTGGATCGCGAACATGAGCGCGCCGTCGCCGGCCACGCACACGACCGGCCGCCGGTCGGCGCCGCGCTGCGACTCGGCGACCGCGGCGCCGATCGCCGCGGGCAGCCCGTAGCCGAGGGTCGCGTAGGCCGGCGTGTACAAAAAGGCGTGGGGCTCGTCCTGGCGCACCGCGCTCGCCATCCCCAGGTAGGTGATCTGACTGGAGTCGCCCGCCACCACCGCGGCGGCCGGCAGCTCGGCCGCGATCAGGCGGGCGGCCCGATCCGTGACCTCGTCGAACGCGCGCGCCTGCTCGACGCAGTCTGCGCGGACGGCATCCAGGTCGAGCCACGCCCCGCGCGTACCGGCGCCGACAGCATCCAGCAGCTGCGGCACCACCGCCTCGGAATGGCCGACGAGCACGACGTCGGACGCCACGTTCTTCTGGCCCTGACCGGCGAGGATGTCGACCCGGATGACGCTTCCCTGCGGCGCGATCACCCCGCCCCACAGCTCGGCCTCGCCGACCTTCGCCCCGACGATGAGCACCGCGTCGGCGCCGTTCACGACGTCCCGCGCCGCGCCCAGACGCAACTCGGCTCCGACCACCAGCGGGTGCGACTCGGCGACGACGCCTTTGCCGTTGAGCGTGCTGACGACAGGCGCCCCCAACCGCTCCGCGAGGGCGGTGACGGCCGCGCCCGCGCGGGTGGACCCGCCGCCCACGACGATGGCGGGCCGGGATGCTCCCGCCAGCAGGGCCGCCGCGCGCGCCACCAGGTGGCCGTCGGCGCTCTGGAGTCCGGGATGCGGACGCGGCTCGCGGTCGGCGCCGGGAACGTCGGCGGGCCCTTCGAGCACGTCCAGCGGGATCTCGACGTGCACGGGGCGCGGACGCCCGGTCCGGAACATCCGGAACGCGTCGTGCACCGCCTCCACCGCCTCGGCGGCCGTCGTGACGCGACGGCTCCACTCGACGATCGCTCCGCTCGCGGCCGTGGCGTCCTTCGTCTCGTGCAGCGTGCCGACGTCGGCGAACTCCGCGCCGAGCGCGACCCCCGGCGACAGGATGATGAGCGGGCGCGACTCGCAGTACGCCGTGCCCGCGGCCGACAGAGCGTTCAGCAGCCCCGGGCCGGAGGTGGTGATGACCACTCCTGGACGGCCCGTCCGCTGCGCCCACCCGTCGGCGGCGTAGCCGGCGCCCTGCTCGTGCCGTGCGGTGACCGCGTGGATGCCGAGACGCGGAAGGTGGCGGTAGAACTCGAGGTTGTGCGTGCCGGGGATGCCGAATACGGTGTCCACGCCGTAACCGCGGATCGTCTGCAGCACGGCGAGGCCCGCGTTGTCGACCGCGACTCCTGCGGCCGCGGCGGCATCCCGCTCCTCCTGGCCGACGACGTCGGCGCTGATCGTCGAGGTCATCGGTCACGCCTCCACGAGTGCGGGCGCTGCGGCGTACCGACGGTCGCCGTCGATCCAGGTCTCCCGCACGGCGATCTCGCCGATCGCCGCCGCCTCGACTTCGTCGGGATCGGCGGACAGCACGGCGAAGTCGGCGCGCTTGCCGACCTCGAGGCTGCCGAGGTCGTCCTCGCGCCCGAGGGTGCGCGCGGCCTCGATGGTGTGGCCGCGGAGGGCGGTGAGCCGGTCGATGCGGAGGTCGTCCGGTCCGAGCTGGTGGCCGCGGCGCGTGACGCGCGTGACCGCCACCTGGATCGCCTCCAGCGGGCGCGGCTGGGCCACCGGAGCATCCGACGAGAGGGTCACCGGGACCCCGGCACGCACAAACTCACCGAGCGGGTTGAAGCGCTCGCCCGGAGTGCCGATGGCGTCCTCGACGCCCTCGCCCCAGTTGTAGTAGTGCTGGGGCTGATTGACGGGCCGGATGCCGGCGGCGGCCATCCGCTCGATCTGCTCGGGGGTCGGCAGGCCGCAGTGCTCGATGCGGTGACGCGAGTCCGGTCGCGGGTCGTCTCCCTGAGCGGCCTCGATGGCGTCGACCACCATCTCGATCGCGGTCGGCGACTGGGCGTGCGTGGCCGTCTGGAGCCCTGCCGAGTGCGCGCGGGCGATGAGCGCCCGGTACTCCGCGGGCTCGTGGTAGAGCTGGCCGGTGCGGCAGGGGTCGCCGACGTAGCCGTCGGGGAAGTATGCCGTCCAGCCGCCGAGGGTGCCGTCCGCGTACAGCTTGATGCCCGCGACGCTCAGCTGCGAGTTGCCGAACTGGCCGTGCAGGCCGATGTCGAGCGCCTCATCCAGCAGGTGCGAGAGCAGGTACATCGTCGCGCGCAGGTGCAGTCCTTTGCGCTCGGCGAGCCGCAGGTAAGTGTCGAACTCGCGGCGGGAGACCTGCGCATCGCCGATCGTCGTCACGCCGCCCTCGAGGAACACGCGCTGCGCCGCCTCCAGCTGGCGCACGTGCTCCTCCGGCGCGTCCCCGAGGTGGAAGTTCGGGCCGTGGTGTCCGATCTTCACGCCGTGCACGCCGGTCAGGATGTTGCACGCCGCATCCGACAGCTCCCCCGTGAGCTCGCCGTCGGCGTCGCGGAAGAACTCGCCGCCGACCGGGTTCGGGGTGTCCCGCGTGATGCCGAACTTCTTGAAGGTGAAGCTGTTGACGACGCCGCCATGACCGGAGGCGTTCATCAGGTACACCTCGCGGTCGGTGGCGACGGCATCCAGCTCGAACCGAGTCGGGTGCCGCTGCTCGGCCAAGTTGCGCTGCTCGTACCCGTAGCCGCGGACCGGCAGGTCGTCCGGCGTCCGCCCGGCTGCGTCGCTCAGCAGCGCGACGATCTCGGGGATGCTTCCCGCCTTCTCGGGACCGCAGTCGACCCAGCTCATCATCTGGCCGAGCATGAGCGGATGCGCGTGCGCGTCGACGAACCCGGGCACGACGACCGCGTCGCCCAGATCGTGGACGCGCGGCGCCTGCGCGGTGTAGCGGGCCGCGGCGTCACGGCACTCGTCGAAGGTCCCGGTGGCGGCGATCAGGCCGTTCACGACGAGCATCGCGGTGACGACCGAGTCGGCGTCGTCGAGCGTGCGGATGCGGCGGGCCAGCACGATTTGGGCGCCCTGCTCGTCGAGTGGGCGGTCGGGGAGGGAGAGCTTGCGCATGAGGGTCCTTCGCGTCAGAGGGCGGCGGCGGCCACGGGACGGTTGACGGGGGTGATCGGGGCGCCGTCCGCGAACAGCGCGACGACGTTCTGCGCCTGGCTGGTGGCGTAGGCCCTCCCCGTCCGGGAAGAGAGGTAGGCGATGTGCGGGGTCAGCACGACGCGGGGGTGGGTGCGGAACGGGTGGTCGGCGGGCGCCGGCTCGGTGGCGAGCACGTCGAGGCCCGCGCCCGAGAGATGACCGGAGTCGAGCGACGCGAGCACGGCCTCCTCGTCGAGGAGTCCGCCGCGGCTGACGTTGACCAGCACGGCCCCCGCGGGGAGCGCGGCGAGGAAGGCGGCGTCGACGAATCCTGCCGTCTCGTCGGTGAGTGGAACGTGCAGCGACAGCACGTCCGACGACGCGAGCAGCTCGTCCAGCTCCACCCGGCGGATGCCGGCTGCGGCGAGACCCGCCCGCGTCGCTTCGTCGTCGGGCAGCATCGGGTCGGTGCCCAGGACCTCCGCGAACAGCGGGGAGGCGAACTCGGCGAACCGGCGTCCGATCCGGCCGAGGCCCAGGACGCCGACGGTGCTCTCCGTCGTCGCCTTCGGCGCCGCGTCCAGTCCCCAACCGCCTTCCCGCGTCGTACGCGCGGCTCGGTCGACCGAGCGGGTGGCCAGGGCGAGCGCCAGAGCGTGCGCCGCGACCTCGTCCGTGGCGGCGCCGACGATGTTGGCGACCCAGACACCGGCCTCGGTCGCAGACTCCACGTCGACGTTGTCGTAGCCCATCGACAGCAGCGAGATGATGCGCAGCCGCGGCAGCCGGGCGATGACGTCGGCGGTGATGCGGGCGTAGCCGACCATCAGCGCCTCCGCCTCCTGAGCCGCCGCGACGATCTCGTCGGCATCGCGGGTCTCGAGGCGGAGTACGCGCAAGCCGGCGGCTTCCAGGAGCGCGATGCCGGGGGCCGGGTCGATGTCGTCGGTGTCGGTGTAGACGACCAGCGGGCGCTCAGTGGACATGGCTCAGGAACCTCTTCGTGCGCTCGTGCTGCGGGTTCTCGAAGAACTCGTCCGGGGCGGCCTGCTCCACGAGGACGCCCGAGTCGAACAGGGAGACCTCGTCGGCGGCACGCCGTGCGAAGCGCACTTCGTGCGTGACGACGATCATCGTCATGCCGTCCGCTGCCAGCTGCTCCATCACATCCAGCACCTCGCCGACCAGCTCGGGGTCGAGGGCGGAGGTCGGCTCGTCGAACAGCATCACCTGGGGGTTGAGGACGAGCGCCCGGGCGATCGCGACGCGCTGCTGCTGGCCTCCCGACAGCTCGGACGGGAAGTGCCCCGCACGCTCGCCCAGACCGACCCGCTCCAGGATGGCGTACGCCCGGTCCCTGGCCTGGGCCTTATCCGCCTTCTGCACATCCGTCAGCGCGAGGGCGACGTTGTCGAGCGCGTTCATGTGCGGGAAGAGGTTGAACTTCTGGAAGACCATGCCGATCTGGCGGCGCTCGACGGCGAGCTTGCGCTCGTGGTGGTATTGCGGCCGGTCGATGGGCCCTGTCGCGCCGATCCGGGCGCCGTCGAGCAGCACCTCCCCTTGATCGGCGGACTCCAGAAGTGCCATCAGCCGCAGCATGGTCGACTTGCCCGAGCCGCTGGGGCCGAGCACCGCCTTCACCTGTCCGCGGTGGATCTCGAACTCGACACCCTTGAGCACCTCGAGCCCGGCGTAGCGCTTGTGCAGCCCCTTCACCTGGAGCGCCGGCGTCTGCGTGGCGACCGTGGTCATGCGTTCACGCCCTTTCGTGCGCGGCGGACCTTGGTCACCGCGATGAACTCCGTGTCCGTCGCCGTCGTGCGCATCAGCTTCTTGGTCCCCCGCGAGGTCCACAGGAAGCGCTTCTCGATCCGGCTCTGGATGAGCGTGATGATCGTCACGATGACGAGGTAGTAGATGATGGCCACCGCGTAGTACTCGGCGTACCGGAAGGTCACGTTGACTCCGACCTGGGCGGTCGTGAGCAGCTCCTGGAGCGAGATGACCGACGCCAGTGACGAGTACTTGACCAGGCCGATGAACTCGTTGCCGGTCGGCGGCAGCGCCGTCCGGATGGCCTGCGGGAGGATCACCTTCCGCATGACCGAGGCGGGCGTCATCCCGAGCGCACGGCCCGCGAGGCCCTGGCCGTCGTCGACGCTGTTCAGCGCCGAGCGGATGATCTCCGCCATGAACGCCGCCTCCACCAGCCCGAGGCCGACCGATGCCGCGATGAACGGCGAGTACCAGTCGGCCTTGAGAAACGGCAGCAGCTGCGGGAGCGCGTTCCACATGATGAGCAGGACGAGCAGTGCCGGGATGGCGCGGAAGAACCAGATGTACGCACCCGAGAGGAGGGTGCCCCACCGGCTGGCGGAGGTGCGCCCGAGCGCCAGCACGAAGCCGAGCACCGTGGCGATGACGAGGGAGACCACCGCCACCCCGATGGAGAGCAGCGCTCCCCACAGATACTGCGGATTGACCAGCTGTTCCCAGAAGATCTGAGGATCGAAGCCCATTGCGGGGTCCTCCGTTCTCGGGTCGGACGCTCAGTTGTGGACGTCGAGGGCGGCGGCGTCGAGCTTGTACTGCTCCGCGAGCTTCTTCAGCGTGCCGTCGTCGTAGAGCGCCTTCAGACCCGATGCCACGGATGCGCTGAGCTTGTCGCCCTTGCGGCTGAACACTCCGAACGTCGTCTCGGACGGGAAGACGCCCTTGGCCACGGCGAGCTTGCCGTCGTTCTGCGAGGCGATGTAGGCGGCGCCGACGTTCGTCTCGACCAGCACGTCCGCCTTGCCGTTGAGCACGGCCAGCACGGTCTGGGCGGTCTGCGGGTAGTCGCTGTGCGTGATCTCCTTCTTGCCCTGGTCGACGCACTTCTTGGAGAGCTCGGTCACGTCGGTCGAGTTGGCCGAGGCCGACTGCGTCACGACGCGCAGGCCGCACAGGTCCTCCTGCTTGCCGAGCTTGCGAGCGAGTCCGGGGGCGGCGACGGCGGTGGGGCCGGCCTGCATGTAGGGCGAGGAGTCCGCGATCGCCTTGCGAGCGTCGCTCTCGTACAGTCCGCTCCAGACGATGTCGCAGCGGCCGGCGTTGAGGCCCGGCATCAGACCGTCGAAGGAGGTGACGGCGAACTTCGCCTTCACGCCCCAGTGGTCGGCGAGCGCACGGACGCCGTCGGCGTCGAAACCGACGATGTCGCCGCTGGAGCCGTTCTTGTACGACTCGAGCGGGGCGTACTCGGGGTCGATGCAGGCCGTCAGCGTGCCCGACTGGATCAGACCGGCCGGAGCCTTCGATGAGGCGGAACCGCCGCTGGCGGCAGTGCTGGAACACGCGGTGAGGACGAGCGCTGCGGCAGCGACTCCCGCAAATCCGAGGACACGCAGTTTCATGGTTCTTCTCCAATGAAGGGGGCCGGTGAGGGTGTGTCGATGATGCACGAGCCGGTCCCCGGGTGTCAACACTGTTTTTCTGTTTTGACCCGTGATTGTTACAAATACGAATCATTCGGGTGACACCAGTGCAGTTTTTCGCTCGTACGCGTGGTTTACATCGTAAATCTGCTCTGAATACGTCCCCGTGCGATACGGTGGCCCGGTGGATGAGATCACGGAGGGCGCGGTCGCCCTGCTCCGACGCGACGGGCGAGCCTCCTACAGCGACCTCGCCCGGCGCCTCGGCACGACTCGCGCCAACGTGGCCCGCCGCATCTCGCCGATGCTCGAAGACGGGTCGCTCCGGGTGATCGCAGCGGTGCATCCCCGGCTGCTCGGGCTCGACGTGCTCGCCCACCTGATGGTGCGCGCGCAGGGCGACGTCTACGCGCTGGCCCGGCGGATCGCACAGATCGATGCAACGGTCTTCATCTCGGAGATCACCGGCCCCATGCAGCTGGTCATCGAGGTGCACCTGACCACCCTCACCGAGCTGCAGACGGTCGTGCGCCAGGTGCGCGCGATGCCCGGCGTGGACGAGGTCGCGGTCATGCTCTACGAGCGGATGCTCCGCAGCTTCTTCCTCGGCGCGGAGCCCCGCCTCATCCCCCACTCACTGGACGAGGTGGACCTGCAGATCATGGAGCTCCTGCAGGAGGACGGCCGGCTGGGCTACGCGGAGATGAGCGAGAAGGTCGGGCTCTCCATCAGCGGATGCCGCACCCGGCTCACGCGGCTCATCGACTCGGGGGCCATGCAGATCGGCGCGGTCGTCCGGCGCGAGCGGGCGGACGCCGAGGGCCTGGCGTTCGGGTTCGGCATCGTGCTGGACGGGGACGACGCCCAGGCTCTGGAGCTCCTGCTGGCCGAGCCGATGCTCGAGTTCCTGGCGTCCGGCGTCGGCCGGTTCGACCTGGTCGCCACGATCACCTTCCGCGGCCTCGACGAGCTGACCAGCCTGCTCTCCCGGCTGCGCACCGCGCCCGGCGTGAAGTTCGTCAACGAGTGGATGCACGCCCGTGTCCACGAGGAGCGGTACCAGAACAGCCTCAACCGCATCCGCTCGGCTCGTGAGGAGACGGCCGCGCCGCGCTGAGTCAGCGGCCGACGGCCGCCCTCAGGATCGCGGCGACGCGCTCCTTCTCTGCGGCGTCCAGCTTCGTCACGGCGAAGCCGACCGGCCACAGGTTGCCGTCGTCGAGCGTCGCCGCCTGCTGGAACTCGAGGGTCGCGTAGCGGATCTTGAATTTCGAGCCCGGCTTGAACGCGACGACCGTCTTGCCGTCGGCGTCCGCGTAGGCGGGCATCCCGTACCAGGTCTTCGCGGCCAGCGACGTGTTCTCGGCGACGAGCCGGTGGAAGGCCTCGGCGAGCTCCTTGTCGGTGCCGGTCAGTGCGGCGATCGCGGCCTCGCAGGCGGCCGCCGCATCCGCGCCCTCCTGCTGCGCCTTCTTCTCGGCGATGGCCGCCTTCATCGCGGCCTTCTCCTCTTTGCTGAACGTGGTGGTCATGGCGTCCTCTTCCTCCGATGTGGTGCGACCAATCTAGGTCGGCGTCGACGACGTGCGCTTCTCCATTCCTGCTCGGTCACAGGCCGCCGACACTCGAACCGGCCGTTCATCCATCCCGCGTACACTCCGGACATCGACACCGGCGACCAGGAGGAACGATGGCCGACGAGGCACCCACGAGCGAGCTTCGCGAGTACATCGAGCATCTGCGGGCGACCGGGTACACCGTCCAGGGCGGTCACACCCCCGACCCGGATCTGATCGATCCCGAGGGCAACCCCGTCTACACCTGGCAGGAGGGGTACCCCTACGCCGAGCGGATGTCCCGCGAGGAGTACGAGCTCGAGAAGTACCAGCTGCAAGTGGAGCTGCTGAAGTTCCAGTACTGGCTGGAGGACAACGACCGCCGCGCGGTGATCGTGTTCGAGGGCCGCGACGCGGCCGGCAAGGGCGGCACCATCAAGCGCTTCACCGAGCACCTGAACCCGCGCACCTCCCGGGTGGTCGCGCTGACCAAGCCGAACAGCCGCGAGCGCGGCCAGTGGTACTTCCAGCGCTACGTGCAGCACCTGCCGACGGCCGGCGAGATCGTGATGTTCGACCGCTCCTGGTACAACCGGGCGAACGTCGAGCGCGTCATGGGTTTCTGCACGGACGAGGAGTACGAGACGTTCATGGCGCAGGCTCCGGCGTTCGAGAAGATGCTGGTCGACTCGGGCATCCACCTCACCAAGTTCTGGTTCTCGGTGTCGCGCACCGAGCAGCGCACGCGGTTCGCGATGCGTCAGCTGGACCCGGTGCGCCGCTGGAAGCTCTCGCCCATGGACATCGCCTCCCTCGACCGGTGGGACGAGTACACCGCCGCCAAGGAGGAGATGTTCCGCCGCACCGACAAGCGGCACGCCCCCTGGACGATCGTGCGCTCCAACGACAAGAAGCGCGCCCGCGTCAATGCGATGCGGTACTTCCTCGGCCAGTTCGACTACGACGGCAAGGACCCGGCGGTCGTCAAACGTCCGGACCCGCTGATCGTGATGCGCGGCAAGAGGCTCGACGCGGACGAGTGAGGCGGCGGTTCAGCTCCGGTCGAGCAGCGTGGCGTACTCGTCGTGCGCGTCGATGAACGTCTTCACGATGGGGCACTGCACCTTCACCAGCAGCCCCTCCGAGCGGATGGTGTCGAGCACGCGGCGGATGAGTGCCGTCGCGACGCCCTGGCCCCGGAACTCCGGGAACACAGAGGTGGCGATCAGCGTGATGACGTCGCCCTGGCGCTCGTAGGTGATGCCGCCGACGAGGGTGTCGCCACTGACCGCGTCGTAGGTCTTCGTCTCGGGGTTCTCCACGACGAAGAAGTCGATGCCGGGCTGCGCCTCCCCGGTCGTCTTCACCTCGTCGACCAGCACCTGCTGCGTCTCGCTGAGTGTGCCGGTGCCGTCCGGGTAACCCGCCTCGTCCGGGTACTCGAACGATCCGCTCGTGTCGTCCGTCATCGTCTTCCCTCTCAGTCCGACCACCCTCCCGCACCTCGCGAGATGTTCACACGCTATCCCGTCTAGCCGTGCGCGGCGCAGGCTGCGAAACTTCTCGCGGAAACGAGCGGAGGAGCGGGACATGTCGAATCCAGGTCAGCCGACGGTGCAGCAGGGCGATAGCGGCGAGGCGGTCAGGAGGGTGCAGCGCGCGCTCCGGCGGACGCCGAATCCGAGCATCGTCGTGGATGGGATCTTCGGCCCGGCGACACACGCGGCGGTCGTCGAGTTCCAGCAGGGATCGGGGCTCGTGCCCGACGGCATCGTCGGCCCCCTGACCTGGGCCGCGCTGCCGGACGGAGGGCCCATGCCGGTCCTGAGCGAGGGCTCCACCGGACCGGTCGTGTCGAGCCTGCAGACCATCCTGACCAACGGCGCCGATCAGTGGGGAGGCGTCACGCCGCAGGGTATCGACGGCATCTTCGGCCCGCACACCCGCGCGGCGGTCGAAGCGTTCCAGGGGTGGGGCGGCGTCACCGTCGACGGGATCGTCGGCGACCAGACCTGGGGCGTCTCCCTGCATGCGGCTAGCGCGACGCTGGAGTCGGCCGTCGGGCTGGAGTACGTCGAGTCGTAACCCTGTCGGGGCGTCAGCCGTGCAGATGCGGTCATTTAGTGCAATAATGGTTTGCGTACTAATGATCCGGATTCTATACGAGAGGAACCTCATGGCCAGCCGCTTCTGGCGCTTCTACGAAAGTGCCAACCGGGTCGTCCGGACGTTCACCGGCCCGGCACAGCTCGGAGCGGGCCACCCGGAGGAGCCCGACGTGCGCCGCGCCGACGCCGCCTGCCCGCTCTGCGGCAAGCCGCTCGACCAGCACCGCATCGAACGCTTCGCGGACTCGCGCACCTCCACGCGCATCCACTGCCCGTGACCGGCACGGCGAACCCGCTCGCCCTCGAGAGCCAGGTCTGCTTCGCCCTGTCCGTCGCCGCCCGCTCGGTGATCGCCCTCTACCGTCCCGTGCTCGAGCCGGTCGGCCTGACCCATCCGCAATACCTGGTGATGCTCGCGCTCTGGGAGAACCAGCCGCTGTCGGTCCGGCAGCTCGCCGACCTCCTCGCCCTCGATTCCGCAACGGTCTCCCCGCTGCTGAAGCGGCTGGAGGCGCTCGGCTATGTCACCCGGCAACGGTCCGCCATGGACGAGCGGGTGATGGAGGTCACGCTCACCACGGCCGGACGGGAGCTGCGCACGTATGCGGAGACCATCCCGACGACGATGATGAAGCGGCTCGGGATGGGGCCCGACGAGTTGCGCGAACTGCACCGCGCGATGAGCACCCTCATCAGCGCGACGCGGAGCCTGTAGCCGGCCGACTACGCTCCCGCACCTAGGCTCGGGGTGTGAGCGCCACAGACACCGCGCGGCTGCGTCGAACCGGCATCGGTCTCGAAATCGTGACGTTGACGTGGAACGTGGTCGGGGTGGTCCTGCTCGGCGTCCTGGCGTGGCAGTCGCGATCCGTTGCGCTTCTCGCCTTCGGTCTCGACAGCCTCATCGAGATCGGTGCGAGCGCCGTCGTCGTCTGGGAGCTCAGCGGCAGCGGCGACGCGCGCCGACGATTCGCTCTGCGGCTGATCGGATGGGCGTTCGTGCTCCTGGCCGCCTACCTCCTGGTGCAGGCCGTCGTCGCGCTCGCCACGGGCCACCACTCCTCACCTGTCCTGGGAGGCGTCGGCTGGACGGCTGCGACAGCGGTCGTGATGTTCGCGCTGGCCTGGGGCAAGCACCGGGTGGGGACGCGGCTCGGGAATCCGGTGCTCATCACGGAGGGCCGGGTGACCCTGATCGACGGAGTCCTGGCGACCGCAGTGCTCGCCGGACTCCTGCTCGACCTGCTGTTCGGACTCTGGTGGGCGGACCCGCTTGCGGCACTCGTAGTGGTGTTCTACGCCCTCCGTGAGGCGATGCACATCTTCAGGGAGTGACCAGGGACCGCCAGAGGAGCGCGGAGGCGTAGGTCCGGTAGGGCGCCCAGCGCTCGCCCCTGCGACGGACCTCGTCAATGCTCGGCACCGCCTCCAGGCCATCCAGACGCTGCACGGCCATGCGGATGCCCAGGTCCCCCGCCGGCAGGATGTCTGCCCGGTGCAGCTGGTGGATGAGGAACATCTCCGCGCTCCACGGGCCGATGCCTCTGACGCTGGTCAGCGCATCCACCGCTTGCTGGTCGGTGAGGTCGCCGAGGTCATCGATCGGCAGCGTCCCGGAGACGACCGCTTCAGCGAGGCTCCGCAGGTAGGTCGCCTTCGCGTGCGACATGCCGAGCTCTCTCAGCCGGTCGACGTCGAGTCGCAGCACCGCCTCGGGAGTGGGTACGCCGCCGGTCGCCGCCGCAAGGCGGTCGTAAAGGAGAAGTGCGACGGCGGTGGAGATCTGCTGCGCGGCGATGTGGAGGACCATGCCGGCGAAGTTGCTGCCCTCGGTTCGGCCGCCGTCCGGGTACGTGAACGGGTCGGCGTCGCCGTAGGCGTCGACGAGGGGGCGCAGGGCATCATCCGCCGCGGCAAGCGAGGCGTACGCCGGCGCGGGGCGGATCATCGCGTCCTGTTCAGCTCTCCGTCGCTGCAGTTCGCACCAGGTCGGCGACCACATCCGGGTGCGAGATCCCGACCACATGGGACGCGCCCGGCACCTCCACGGTCCGGCGAGCGCGAGCCCTCTCCGCCATGAACCGGTGGGATGCGACCGGGATGTTGCGGTCGCGCTCGCCGAACACGAACCACGACGGGAGCGACTGCCACGCCTGCGGGCCGGACGACGCTTCGTTCAGAGCGACATCAGTGATCGGCCTCTGGGTGACCGCGAGCACCGCCGCATCCTCGTCGCTCAGGTCCTCCGCGAACTGGCGGTGGAACTTCGCTTGATCGATGAAGGTGTCGTTCACGCCCTCTCCGAGCGGGAACATCACGAGCGTCTCGCCGAGCGTCCCGCCGGGGAACTTGCCGGCCAGGTCCCCTGCACTCTCGCCGGGTGCTGGCGCGAAGCCGGCGACGTACACCAGGCCGACGACCGAGTCGCCGCGCGCCGCGCCCTGCGACATCACCATCCCGCCGTACGAATGGCCGATGACGAGGACGCGGCCTTCGATGCCGGCGATGATCTGGGCGAGGTAGTCCGCGTCGGTCGCCACGCTCCGCAAGGGGTTGGCTACCGCCACCGACCGGAATTCGGGGAGCCGCTGCACGACCCCCGTCCAGCTCGCGGACTCCGCGTATGCTCCGTGGACGAAAAGCAGGGTGGGCAGGTCGTGGTCGCTCATGCGCGGCATGCTAGCGCTGCGCACGCCGCAGTCGCTAGCCTGTCTAGCAAATCTGTGCGGCGCTTCCCGTCAGATCACCGGCCGGCGAGATGCCGGTCGACGAGGTCGGCGACAGCGGGCAGGCCTTCGGCGCCGGCGAGGCCGCGCTCGCGGACGGCCGACACATCCACCCCCAGGCGTCCCACCGCGTCGGCGAAGTGCTCGATGTCCTTTCGCATGAGGCCCTGCAGGTGCGGTGCAATGTCGGGGGTGATCTGCTGCCCGAGCGCCCGGATCATGAAGCTACCGCCGCTGGAGGTGGCGAGCAGTTCGCGGAACGCCGCGACGTCGACGCCGATCGCATCGGCGATGCCGAGCACGTCTTCGGCGTTCTTGAGGTTCGTCATGGTCAGCGCGTTGTTCAGCAGCTTCGCCACCTGGCCGGCGCCCGGGCCGCCCATCCGGACGACCGACGACGAGAACGTGCCGAAGACGGGCTCGGCACGGGTGAACGCCTGCTCGTCGCCTCCGACGATGGTCGCGAGGGTGCGCGCCTCGGCACCGAAGCCGCCACCACTGACGGGGGCGTCGAGGAACTCGATGCCCCGCTCCGCCGCCTCCCGCGCGAAGCGGATGGCGGCATCCGGGTCGCCGGTTCCGTGGTTGACGAGGATGCTCCCCGGTCGCAAGGCGGCCAGCAGGCCCTGACGGCGCAGAACGTCCTCGACATCGGAGTCGTCTCGGAGCACCATCAGGACGAGGTCGCTGACAGCGCCCAGCACGGCCGGGCTCTCCTCGGCCGTGTAGGCGTGCCCCGCCAGGGCGTCGAGAGAGCTCTCCCGGCGCGCCCAGACGTGCAGGTCGAACGGCGAGTCCGCGATGGCGCGCGCCATCGGCGCTCCTTGGTCGCCGAGACCGATGAATCCGACGATCACAGCGACGCCATCTCGGTCGCGGCCTGCCAGAGGCGGTCGGCGTTGGTGCGGTCGAGCGCGTAGTCGGCCACCCCCGAGCCCCAGCCGTTGCCGTCGTGGACGACCTCGGCCTCCTGGTTGTCCTCGAAGTAGCGGCCGGTCACGCCGTCGAGCAGCGGAGACGTGGCGACGAGGATGCTGGTGGCCGCTCCCTGCGGGACCGACTTGTGGAGCTCCGGCGCGGTCTTCAAGCCCCCGGTGTGCTTCTGCAGGTTGGTGGCGATCGCACCGGGCATGACGGCGTTCACCGTGATGCCGTCGGCCGCCCAGCGCTCCGCGGCGGCGACGGCGAACAGCACGGACGCGGTCTTCGACTGCCCGTAGGCGAGCAGCGGGTCATAGGGACGGAACCGGAAGTTGATGTCGTCGAACACCACCGGCGAGATGAGGTGCCCGCTCGAACTCACGACGACGACGCGAGCGCCGTCCGCCGCCGCCAACGCGTCGTGCAGCCCGACGGTCAGCGCGAAGTGACCGAGGAAGTTGGTCGCGAACTGCAGTTCGACGCCATCGGCCGTGTACTGCTCGGGAGCGGCCATGATGCCGGCGTTGTCGACGAGGATGTCCAGCGGGCCGGTCCAGTTCTCGACGAACGCCCGGACCGAGGCGAGGTCGGCGACATCCAGCTGTGCGACGTGGACGTTCTCATTGCCGGTCTCGGTGCGGATCGTCGCGGCGACGGACTCGCCGGCGCTCGGGTTGCGGACGGCGAGGGTCACGTCGGCGCCGCGCAGTGCGAGGACACGAGCGGTCTCGATGCCGATTCCCGAGGACCCTCCGGTGACGACGGCACGCTTGCCGGTGAGGTCGACTCCGGCGGAGACCTCCTCGGCGGTGGAGGCGAAACCGAACGGGATGGTGGTGGTTGCCATGGGTGGAACTCCTTCTCAGAAGACAGCCCGGAGTGGGTTGTCGAGGGCTGGAACACCGACGAACGATCCCGCAATCCCCCTGGTCATGGGGCAGTTCTTCCTGGTATCGGGAGGGACAGGTTGAGCCCGCTCCGGGCCGTCGCACGAGGTTGTACCGTGAGCACATGGCCTCAGCCGACGACAACCGCCTCGGGGGATTCCTGCGGGCGCGCCGCGCCCAGCTGAGCCCCGCCGACGTCGGCCTGGAGTCGACGCCGCGCCGCCGCGTGTCCGGCCTGCGCCGCGAGGAGGTCGCGATGCTGGCCCGGATCAGCAGCGAGTACTACCTCCGGTTGGAGCAGGGACGCGTCCAGCACCCGTCCGACTCGGTGATCGTCGGCCTGGCGCGCGCCCTGCGGCTGGACGACGATGCGACCGCCTACCTGTTCCAGCTCGCCCGGCCGGCCGCAGCCCGACATCCTCCCGCGCGGGAGGCGGCACCCGAGGGCATCCGCCAGTTGCTGGACGCGTGGACGACCACGCCGGCCTATGTGCAGGGGCGGGTGCTCGACGTGCTCGCGTCCAACCGGATGGCGCGAGCGCTCTCGCCGATCTTCACCCCCGGTGTGAACCTGGTGCGCTCCGCCTTCCTCGACCCTGCGGTGAAGGCTCTGTACCGGGACTGGGACCGCACCGTCGCCGCCACCCTGGCCAGCCTGCGCTACGGCCTCGGTGGAGGAGACGAACGCGACGACCCGGCGGTCGGCGAACTGGTCAGCACGCTGACCGCCGAGAGTCCGCGGTTCGCCGAGCTCTGGTCGCAACACGACGTGAAGCCGAAGGGGCACGGGCGCTCGGTGCTCGAGCATCCACTCGTCGGACGGCTGGACCTCCGGTACGAGAAGCTCGCGGTCGCCTCCCCCGGCGTCGGGCAGTCCGTCGTGATCTACCACGCTGAACCCGGCAGCGTCACCGAGCGCCGGCTCGCCGAGCTGGCCGCCGCCTCAGTGGACGGCTAGGCGGGAACTCCGGCGCTCTCCTTCCCCGGGCCGCCCGCGCGGGCGGCATTGATCGCCTTCGAGAGGCTGTCGATGTCGACCGCTCCCTCGTGACGCTGGCCGTTGATGAAGTAGGTCGGAGTGCCCGCCGCACCGCTCGCCTCGGCGGAGGCGATGTCGGCGCGGACGCGGTCGGCGAAGGTGTGCGAGCGCAGGTCCTCGACGAACTGCTCGGGGTCGATGCCCACCTGCTCGGCGTAGCTCTCCAGGTCGCGGATGCCGAGACGGTCCTGGTTCGCCAGGAGCATGTCGTGCATCGGCCAGAAGGCGCCCTGCGCGCCCGCGGCTTCGGCCGCCTCCGCGGCGAGCAGCGCATTGGGGTGCACGTCGGTGAGCGGGAGGTGCCTCCACGCCACCGCGACATCGGGATGACGCTCCAGGAGCTCGCGCACCGTCGGCTCCCCGCGCTTGCAGAAGCCGCACTCGAAGTCCCCGTATTCGACGATCGTGACCGCCGGTTGCGAGGCGCCCCGCACGTGATCCGCCTGCTGGTCGATCGGGGCGAGCAGATCCAGGGTCGGGTCGGGGCGGCCGTTGAGCGCCTGCGTGCGCTTGTTCGACGGGATGAAGCGCACGCACTGGAAGACCAGCCAGGTCAGGACGGCCGAGCCGATGACCGAGAAGAAGATTCCGATCTTCGCCTCCGCGAGTTGAGGACCGGTGAGGACGATGCTCGCGATCAGCAGGGACACGGTGAAGCCGACTCCGGCGGCCGTCCCGCTGCCGAGGACCGACAGCCAGCCGACCTGTGGATGCACACGACCGCGTGTCACACGGCTCAGCAGCCACGAGCTCCCGACCACCGAGATGGGCTTGCCGAGGACGTAGCCGACGACGATGCCGATCGTGATCGCGCTGCTCGCCGAGCGGGCGAGGAGCTCCGGGGTGATCCGCACGCCCGCGTTGGCGAGCGCGAAGACGGGGACGACCACGTAACTGGTCCACGGGCTCAACCGGTAGAGGATGCGCTCGTTCTCGGACAGCGAGTCCGCCAGCCCTGCCGCGGCCGACAGCGCGAGTTCAGCGTTCGGGCTCTCCCGGTAGCTGCGCACCAGCCCGGTCGCCCGCTCCAGGTCCGCCCGCAGCGGGATGTACGCGGTCGTCGCCAGGCCGATGGCCAGCCCCGCGACGACAGGATCGACTCCGCTGAGCAGCAGGGCGAGCCACATGATCACGCCGAGGACGATCGCCAGATTCCGCCCGAGGGTGCGGTCCAGGCGCCGGACGACGATGATGCCGGCGAAGGCCAGCACGGCCACGATGACCGGCCCCATCGACACCGGTCCGCTGTAGAGGGCGGCGATGATGATCAGCGCGGCGACGTCGTCCACGACGAAGGCCGTCAGGAGGAACGTCCGCGTGCGCTTCGGGGCCTTCTTGGCCAGCAGAGTGAGGATGCCCAGTGCGAGTGCGGTGTCGGTCGACATCGCGACACCCCAGGCCCGGGCCGAATCCAGACCCTGGTTGATCAGCAGGTAGATGCCGACCGGCAGCGCCATCCCGACCAGCCCCACGGTGATCGGGAGGATGAGGCGCTTGCGCTCACGGAGGTCGCCGAGGTCGAACTCCCTCCGCGCTTCCAGCCCGACCGCCAGGAAGAACAGGGTCATCAGGCCGCTGTTCACCCAGGTCCGCAGGTCGTAGGAGAGGGTGAACTGTCCGAAGCTCACTCCGAGCGGCTGCTCCCAGAAGTCCTCGTAGCCCCCGATGTTCGCCCACACCAGTGCGACCACGACACCGGCCACCAGGAGCACGGAAGCCAGTGCGCCCGCTCGCAGAATGCCGTGGAAGGTCCGCTTCGGGTGCACCATCACGGTGCGGTCCTGCTCGCTGGGACGGGAATCCGGGGCAGCGGGCGGGTCCGACTGCAGTTGCGTCATCTCGGGTCGCTCAGCCGCCACATGCCTTGCAGGATACTCCCGCGGGCAGGAAGCCCGTCAGTCGTCGGACGCCCCGACCGGGAGTGCTCGCAGAAGCTCGAGGGCGGATTCCGACACGCTCTCCTCCGGGCGGAACACGACGAGGAGCATGCCGTCCGTCCCGGCGATCGGCGTCTTCTCGCGCGTCAGGCGCAACTGCCCGACGATGGGATGGTGCCACTCGCCGGTCGTGGACACCTGCGGGGCCGGAGCCTCGTCGGCCCACAGCCGCCGGAACCGCGCGCTCCGCACCGCGAGCTCTCCGATCAGGCACTGCAGGCCGGAGTCGCCGGGCTCACGCTCGGCGCGGTCGAGGAGGTGGCGCACCATCGACTCGGTCGCCTGCTCCCAGTCCCCCAGCCGCTCCCGCGCCTCCGTCCCCAGGAAGACCGAGCGGACGAGGTTGCTGCCGGGCGAGAAGCAGGACCCCAGCGCCCGGGCCTGGCCGTTGGAGCACAGGACGTCCATCAGTCGACCGACGACGAACGCGGGAGCCTGCATGCGCGCCACCGCCTCGCTCACCGGCTCCGGGACCAGCTCCGCGTTGGGTGTCGACGGATTCCAGGGCAGCCGGGGCAGTGCGGGCATGAGCGACGCTCCGCTCTTCAGGTAGGAGGCGAGCATGGCCTCCACTGCGTCGTGCGTCTCGACCGTCGTGCGGGCCGCGTCCAGCCGGTGTGCCCAGGCGATGATCTCGCTCTCGCGCCGCCAGGGACTCACTCGTATCCTCCTGCACTGGGAACGTTCTCAATGGAACGTTCGAACTATGCGGAAGTCGGGTCGACCGCGAGCCAGGATTGACCGTATGCGAAATTGGAACTCTAATCAAGGATGCGTTGCGCGACGCGCCGCTCATCTTCGCTGAAGCACCGCGAGGTCACCCGCGGACAATCCGGGTAACCCCGAACACCTCTCTTGTGACCAGCTCCGCGTCGCTGTGTCGCTCCTCCTCCAGGCAGCGCGCGAGCTCCTCATGCTGCCGGCGCGTGGTCGGCCAGTCGATGTCGGACCGTGGGGATGCGAGAAGCACGTTGTACCCCAGCGCGGTCGCGGACTGGTCCACCAGCCGTGCCAGCGGCCGGTTCGGACACAGCCGGGCCAGGTCGGCGTAGTACTCGCGGAGATGGGCGACGAGCGCATCCCAGTCGTCCGCATCCATCGCCCGGAGAGCCGCCCGCAGCCGCTGACCGAGCTCCTGCCGCTGGCCGCTGCTGAGCGCCGGCAGCGTGACGGCGGTCAGGCCGGCGACGAGGACCCCCACGGTCTGGAGCAGCATCGCCGCATCCTCCGGCCGCGGCGTGACCACGCGCGTGTGCGACTGCGGTGCCGTCTCGATGAAGCCCTCGAGGGTCAGCGCGAACAGCGCCTGCCGGATCGGGGTGCGCGAGATGCCCAGCCAGCTCTGCAGCTGGGCGTCGTCGAGCCGCTCCCCCGGCCTCAGCGATCCGTCCAGGATCGCATCCCGGATCGAATGATAGGCGCGGTCCCGCACCAGGCGCCGGGGCCGGCGGTCGTGCGGTTCATCCAGCGACGGAAGCGGCACTGTCTCCTCCAACAGAGCGACGGCCCATCGGGGTTCGGGCCGGGCATTCCGTCCACAATAGAAGACGCTGACTCAGTCGGCGGCGTCCGCCTCCTCGATCACCACCGCGCGCAGCGGCGACCCGTCGCCGCCCGCGATCGCGAGTGGCAGCCCGACGAAGTGCGGCGCCGCCGCGGTGATCCTGCCCAGGTTCGTGAGGTTCTCGATGATGAGTCCGCCCGCGGCGAGGAACACGTCGTGAAACGGCAGGCGCGGCGCCGCATCGTCGAGCGGGGTCTCGTCGGGATTCAGCGTGTCCACGCCCATCACCGTCACGCCCGCTCGGAGCAGCGCGACGGCGACCGACGCGTCGAGGAATGGATGGTCGAGGTACTCCGGTTCCCCGAAGCGGGTCGACCAGTCGGTGCGGAACAGCACGATCTCGCCGGGCCGGACGGCCGCGAGGTGCTCGCTCACCGCATCCACCTCGATCCGCGTCCGAGGCTCGAGGCCCGTCACCGGGATCACGCGGACCGGACCCATCAGGCGCCCGAGGTCGACGGTGTCGATCGTCGCGGCGCCGTCGATGGAGTGCGAGGGCGCATCCACGTGCGTGCCCGAGTGGCTTCCGAGTTCGAGGCTCATCACATGCACACCGACCTCCGGGATGGTCGCCGCGGTCCCGATGCGCACCTCCGGGTCGCCGGGGAAAACCGGCATCCCGGACCGGAGCGGATGGCTCAGGTCGATGATCCTGCCGCCGCGCGACGGCACGGCGCCGGTGGTCATCCTTGCTCCCGCGGGGAGAGGTGCTCGTGGACGGCCAGCCACGCGCCGTCGCGGCGCTGCATGACGATGGTCTCCCGTTCTAGCACCGTGGTCTGCCCGTCGCCGTCGGCGAGGTCCGTCGCGACGTCGTGCGAGAACACGGCCACGTCGTCGCCGAGCAGCTGCACCCGGCGCGCGGTCGAGCGGCAGGCGAGCACCTGGAAGCCCTCGGCCTCCCAGCCGTCCCACGCCGCCTCGTAATCGGCGCGCGACTCCAGGCGCGCCGGCGCGGTGTGGAGGAGGAACGTCGCGTCCTCCGCGAAGCCACGGAAGTACGCGTCGCGCCGGTGATGACCGAAGTCGTCGATGATGCGGTCGACCGCGTCCAGCACGTCCCGCTCGCTCATGCTTCCGTCTCCTGCGACGTCAGTGCGCCGGTCTGGGCGCGGCGTGCGTGCGCGCGGGCGGCGGAGGAGCGCTCGTCGAGGCGGACGGCGGGGATGACCCCGTCGCGTGCCCGAACACCGCGCGGACCGTTCGGCCCGAAGACGTAGCGCGGCTCCGGGAACACCGCCAGCAGCACCAGGTAGATGACGGCGGCGGCGACCACGCTCGACAGCAGGCTGAGGTCGATGCCCCCGGCGAGGTTGCTGAAGGGTCCCACGATGATCGGCGGGTAGTTCGCGAACAGCAGCCCGACGACCGCCGCGACGATCCAGGCGGTCATGCCGCGCCAGTTGACGCCGGCATTGAACCAGTAGCGTCCACCGGTCTCGCCGCGGTTGAAGACCTGCAGGTCGGAGGGGTCGTAGTAGCCGCGACGGACCAGGTATCCGATCGTCATGATCACCATCCACGGCGTGGTGGTGACGACGATCGCGCCGACGAACGCATTAACCGTGCCGAGCAGGTCGAACACCAGGCGCCCGACCAGGATGAAGACGAACGCGATGCTGCCGATGAAGATCGTGGCCTGCACGCGGCTGAAGCGCGGCACGACCGACGAGAAGTCGAGCCCGGTGCCGTACAGCGAGGTGGTGCCCGTCGACAGGCCGCCGATGAACGCGACCACCAGCAGGAGGAGCGCGTACCAGAGCGGCGAGGCCTGGATGAGCGACACGACGTAGTCGGACTTGCCGACGACCAGCGTGGCCGTCGCGACGCCGAACAGCAGCGGGATGAGCCCCAGCCCCTGACCGAGCACCGTCGCGCCGATCAGCTTGCGCGGCTTGGTCGGGCGCGGGATGTAGCGGGACCAGTCGCCGAGGAACGCACCGAAGGAGATCGGATTGGCCATGACGATCAGCGCCGCCGCGATGAAGGTCGGCCAGAAGGCGCCGCCGATCGCCAGGGACTTCGGACCCGGGTCGTACCCGGCGTCGAACACGCCCGCGTACGCCACCAGGGCGAGCAGGATCAGGATGGTGTTGGCGACGACGGCGACCTTGTTCACGAGCAGCATGAACTGGTAGCCGTAGACCACGACGATGATCACGATGAAGCCGATGATCGCGTAGATCCCGAGCCGCAGGCCCACCGAGTCGGGCACGCCGGCGAGCCGGGTCAGCGCGCCGACGATCGCGTCGCCGGAGACCCACACCGAGATCGAGTAGAACGCGATCGCGGTCAGCAGGGAGAGGAACGACCCGACCACACGTCCGCGGACACCGAACAGCGCCCCCGACGACACGGCATTGTTCGTGCCGGTCTTCGGCCCGAACAGGCCCATCGGCGCGAGGAACACGATCCCGACGGCGACGCCGAGGACGGTCGCTGCCACGGCCTGCCAGAAGGACAGCCCGAGCGCGATGGGGAACGTGCCGAGCAGGATGGTCGCGAACGTGTTCACGCCGCCGAACTGGATGCGGGCCAGGTCGACCCAGGTGGAGGTGCGGTCGGCGTCGGGGATCGTGTCGATGCCGTGCGCCTCCACATCCGTGATCTTCGGGCGCGGGTTCAGCGCAGGGGCGACGTCGTTGTCAGACATGCGTGTCTCTTTCATCGGGAAGGGGTGCTGGGGCGGTGCCCGCGGCGGCCTCGTGCTGCAGGGCCAGCAGCGAGACCAGGTCGTAGGCGAGGTGGGAGGCGGCGACGCCGGTGATCTCGGCGTGGTCGTAGGCGGGGGCGACCTCGACGACGTCGGCGCCGATCAGGTTGAGGCCGCGGAAGCCGCGGAGGATCTCGAGCAGCTCGCGGCTGGTGATGCCGCCGGCCTCCGGGGTGCCGGTGCCGGGTGCGTGCGCCGGGTCCATCACGTCGACGTCGATCGAGATGTAGAGGGGCCGGTCGCCGATGCGGTCGCGCAGCCGGTCGACCACCTCGTCCACGCCCTGACGGTAGACATCGGCGCTGGTGACGATGCCGAAGCCGAAGCGGCGGTCGTCCTCCAGGTCGCGCTTCCCGTAGAGCGGTCCGCGCGTGCCGACGTGGCTGAGCGCCTCCGTGTCGATGATCCCCTCTTCGAACGCGCGCCGGAACGGCGTCCCGTGGGTGTACTCGGCGCCGAAGTAGGTGTCCCACGTGTCCAGGTGCGCGTCGAAGTGCAGGAGCGCGACGGGTCCGTGGCGTTCGGCCGCGGCGCGCAGCAGCGGGAGCGAGATCGTGTGGTCGCCGCCCAGGGTGACCAGGCGCGTCCCGTCGGCCGTCAGGTCGAACGCGGCCGCCTGGATGGACTCGATGGCGTCGTTGATGTCGAACGGGTTCACCGCGATGTCGCCGGCGTCGGCGACCTGCGTCAGCTCGAACGGCGAGACGTCGAGGGCCGGGTTGTAGGGGCGCAGCAGCCGCGACGCCTCCCGGATGTGGTTCGGGCCGAAGCGAGCTCCTGAGCGATACGAGACGCCCGAGTCGAACGGGATGCCGGCGACGACGATGTCGGCGTGCTCGACCTGATCGCGGCGAGGGAGCCGGGCGAAGCCGTCCCGTCCCGCGTAGCGCGGGATCTTCGACGAGTCGACCGGGCCTACGTGGTGCGACATGCGCGCGCCCTCCTTGGTGCGTGTTGCCTATAACTGAACCTTTGTTGCGTGAGAGGCTACAACGGCCAGCGCTCCGAGGTCAATCCGGGATGTTCGAGCTACGGTGGTCGCATGCGACCGATGCCCCTCGAGCCGACCGACCGACGCGTGGCGATCGGTCCCCGGCTGCGCGCGGCGCGGCGCGCTCAGCAGCTCACGATCGACGAGGTGGCCCGGGTGACGGGGCTCACCAAGGGGTTCCTCTCCCGCGTCGAGCGGGACATGACCTCGCCCAGCGTGAGCTCCCTCATCAGCCTGTGCGATGTCCTCTCCATCCCGGTCGGGTCGCTGTTCGAAGAGCCGGATGTGCAGCTCGTCCCCGCGGGCGCCGGAGCGAAGATCAACCTGGGCGGTGTCGAGGTCGAGGAGCGCCTGCTCTCGCCGCGCACCGAGTCGCGCGTGCAGGTCATCCGCTCGGTGATCGCGCCGGGCGGCCACGGCGGGGAGGAGCTGTACGCGGTCGCCGCCGACGTGGACGTCCTCCACGTGCTCCGCGGCGAGGTCGAGGTGCGCTTCTCGGACCGGGAGTGGAAGCTGCAGGCGGGCGACACGCTCACCTTCAGCGGCCACGAGCCGCACAGCTGGACTGTGGTCTCCGACGACGGGGCCGAGGTGCTGTGGGTGCTGGTCCCGGCGCTCTGGAGCGCGTGAGCCGCTGGCGCTAGACTTCGCGTGTCCGACGACCTCGGGGTCGCCGGTGCTCGAAAAATGGGCACGAAGCGCCTGGCCGCGCGAGACACACACGGAATCCGTCACTCCGTCGTCTCGAAAGGCTCCGCCATGCCCTCCGTCTCCGCCCACGTCGCCGCCACTCTCGCCAGCCACGTCCAGCACGTCTTCGGCGTGATGGGCAACGGCAATGCGTACTTCCTCGACGCGCTGGTGCGTCAGAACGGGATCCACTACACCGCGATGCGCCACGAGGCCGGCGCGGTGGTCGCCGCCGACGCGTTCTACCGGGCCTCCGGTCGCCTCGCCGTCGCGAGCGCGACCTACGGCGCCGGCTTCACGAACACGCTCACAGCGCTGGCCGAGGCGGTGCAGGCGCACATCCCGCTCATCCTCGTCGTCGGCGACGAGCCCACTTCCGGGCCGCGACCGTGGGACGTCGACCAGATCGCGCTGGCGGCCGCCGTCGGCGCCCGCACCTACACGGTCGGCCGCGCCGATGCCGCCGCGACGACGGCGATCGCCGTCGAGCACGCCCTCACCTACCGGCTGCCCACCGTCCTGGCCATCCCGTACGACGTGGCGACCCGCGACGCCGGACCGGTGCCGGTCGCCCCCGAGCTCGCCCTCCCGGCGCCGCTCGCCCCGACCGACGCGTACGCGCTCGCGACGGTGGATGCGGTCGCCGCCGCTCTCGCCGGGGCCGAGCGCCCCTTCCTGCTGGCCGGCCGGGGCGCCTGGCTGGCCGGCGCCGGACCGGCCCTCGGCGAGCTTGCGGACGCGACCGGCGCCCTGACCGCCTCGACGGCGCTCGGCCGCGGAGTGTTCCCCGACGGCCGCTACGACCTGGGAGCGACGGGCGGCTTCGGCGCCGAGGAGGCGATGCGGCTGGTGCGCGAGGCTGATGTCGCCGTGGTGTTCGGCGCCTCCCTCAACCAGTTCACGATGCGCTTCGGCGCCCTCTTCGCGCCCGGCACCCACGTCGTCCAGGTGGATGTGGCCCCCACCGCGACGCACCCGCACGTCGGCACTTACCTGCGCGGCGACGCCGCGGTGGTCGCCGGCCGACTGGTCGAGGGGCTGCGGGCCCGCGACGCGCGCGCCAGCGGCTGGCGCGAATCCATCGACGTCGCCGCGGCGCGCACGCAGGAAGCAGGCGCACCGCTGGCCGACGACGGACGCCTGGACCCGCGCTCGGCCGCCGCGCGCATCGCGGAGCTGCTTCCCGAGGACAGGGTCGTCGTCTCGGACGGCGGTCACTTCATCGGCTGGGCGAACATGTACTGGCCGGTCGCCTCGCCCGAACGGATGATCATGGTCGGCACCGCCTACCAGTCCATCGGCCTCGGCTTCCCCAGCGTTGCGGGCGCCGCCCTGGCCCGCCCGGAGGCGACCGTCGTGCTCACCACCGGCGACGGAGGCGGCCTGATGGCGTTGTCCGACCTGGAGTCGGCGGTCCGCGTGGCCGGAGGCCGCGGGCTCGCCGTCGTCTGGAACGACGCCGCCTACGGCGCCGAGGTCAACCTCTACGGACTGAAGGGTCTCGCACAGGAGCCGATGCGCATCCCCGAGGTCGACTTCGCCGGCCTCGCGCGCGCCGTCGGGGCGGAGGCGGTCACGGTCCGGGAGCTCGCCGACCTCGATGTCCTCGCCGACTGGACGCAGCGTCCGGCTGACGAGCGGCCCTTCCTGCTGCTCGACCTGCGCATCTCCGGGACGGTGGTCGCGCCGTACCAGGAGGAGATCATCCGGGTGAACAGCTGAGGCGCTACGCGCGTCCCTCCTGAAGGCGGGCGATCTCGGCACGCGCCGCCTGCACGAGCTCGTCGTTCGTGTGCGCGTGCCCCCACAGCCCCCAGCCGCCGGGCGCGGCCTCCGTCAGCAGCACCCAGGTGCGATCGGCGAGGGATTCGTCGCCTGCGGCCTCCGCGACGAGCGCGGTCAGCCGCTGCACGACCGCGAGCTGCTTGTCCCGGTCCAGCGCGCCGGCGTTCGTCAGCACCTGGACGCGGACGTGATCGCTCCGGCCGTCCACATCCGACAGGTGGGACTCGGGGAGCTCGTGGACGAACGCCGCGGTGTTGTTCCGGAACATGGGGATGTCGGGCACCCCTTCCACCTCCTTCACCGTGGCCGCGGCTGACGTCGCGAGGGCGTGGGGGTCGGCGAAGGTACCGGCGGGCGCGTAGAGGTCAATCATCGGCACGGCGGAGTCCACATCTGTTCGAGGGGAAGAAGGAGTAGCTCCGACTCTCGCAGTCGCGTGCATTATGATCAACGTCATAATCGACGAGGAGGGCCGGATGGACGACACCCGCGACCGGATGCTGGATGGCGCCATCCGACTGCTCGCCACGGACGGAGTGCGCGGAGCCTCCCTCGGAAAGATGCTCGCGGCGACCGGCGCCCCGCGCGGTTCGATCTACCACCACTTCCCCGGCGGACGCGACCAGCTGTTCAGCGAAGCGCTCGAACGCACGACCGGCAGGCACGACCGCTGGGTCGAGGCCCACGCCGGGCCGACGGCGGAGAGCGTCGCGGCGGCGTTCCTCGACTTCTGGAAGGCCGTGCTCGAGGGCTCCCGGTTCGAGTCGGGGTGTCCGGTGCTCGCCGTCGCCGTGTCCGCCCCCGACGGGCAGCTGTTCGACAAGGCCGGGTCGGTGTTCGCGTCATCGATGGACCACCTCGCCGCGCTGTTCGAGGAGCGCGGCGTCCCGCGCGCGGACGCCGCCGACTTCGCCACGGTGCTCGTCGCGTCCGCGGAAGGGGCCGTGGTGCTCGCGCGGCTGCAGCGCAGCCTGCGCCCGCTGGAGCTGGTGGCCGGCACGCTGCTGGCCCGTGCGCGCGAGTTGGATGCGTCGCCGCCCGGCACCGCGCGCGGATGAAGCCTGTTCCGACGGGCCTGCGGAGGAGCAGAATGACCCCGTTCGCACCATCCCTCCGGAAGGAGCGCCCATGTCCGCATCCGCCACCGTGGCGAGTCCCAGCGAGAGCCTTCGCCGTCGATCGCGCGAGGCCCTGAGCGCCCTCGCCCTTCAGTTCCTGCTCGGGATGGCCGCGAACCTCATCGGTGAACCCGACGGCGGCTTCGTCGCCGTCGTCGACACGATCATCATCATCCTGCACATCCTGATCGCGATCGGGCTGGTCGTCGTCGCCGTCCGGGTGCTGCTCGCTGCGCGACAGGCCGGGGTCGGCCAGCGGCTGGCGCTGTGGGGGCTCGTCGTCATCTCGCTCACGTTCCTCGCCGGCGTCGCCACCGTCGTCTTCGGCAGCGACTGGGCGTCCTACCTGATGGCCTGCGGCTTCCTGGTCGCGGCCGCGCTCTACGGCGGGACGTTCATCGCCTCCTACGGCGGCTCCCGGCAGCGCCAGGCCACGTGACCGAAGGAACCGACCTCACCGAATACCGGGTGCGTCCTCTCGACGAGGACACCTGGGACGCTTTCGTCGCCCTGTGCGACCGGCACAGCGGCGGGGGTTTCGGCGGGTGCTACTGCACCTGGTTCCACCGGGAGAAGCACGCGGCGCCGACGGCCGAGTCGCAGGCGCGGCCCGCCTCCTTCACCCGCGACTTCAAGCACGAGCTGGTCACCGCCGGCCGAGCGCACGCGGCCCTCGTGTTCGACGGAGACGCGGCCGTCGGCTGGGCGCAGTACGGACCGCCCTCCGAGCTCCCCGGCATCAATCACCGCAGGGAGGTCGAGTCGTCGGGCGACCCCCTCCCCGATTGGCGCATCACGTGCGTCTTCGTGGATCGCCGCGAGCGGCATCGCGGGGTCGCCCACGTCGCCGTCGCCGGCGCGCTGGAGCTCATCGCCGAGGCGGGCGGCGGCACCGTGGAGAGCTACCCGCAGGATGTCGGCGAGAAGCCGGTCTCGTCGACGTTCCTCTACAACGCCACCCGGAGCGTGTTCGAGCAGGCCGGATTCGAGTACGTGCGTGCGAAGGGCAAGAACCACTGCATCGTGCGGATCACCCTGCCGGCCGCCTGATCGGCGGGTTCACGCCCGGTCGTGAAGCGTGATGTGGTACCCGTCGGGGTCGGCGAAGGTGAAGGTGCGACCGAAGGGTCCGTCGATCGGCGCCGACACGATCGGCAGGCCGTCCGCGACCAGCGCGTCATGGATCTCCTGGACGTCGGTCGCGTGCAGCCAGACGGCGGCGCCGATCCCCGGCTGAGCGACGGATGCGAGGTCGGTGCCGGGCGCGATGTCGCGGACGGCGAACGCGATCGGCTTCGTCTCGAAGACGACCGCGTGCGGCGGGCCGGCCGGGGAGCGGACGAGGCCGAGGTACTGCTCGTAGAACGCCTGCGATGCGGCGAGGTCGCGCACTTGCAGGGACAGGAAATCGGGGCCGGTTGCGGGCATGGTCAAACTCCTTCATCGCGTGTCAGCTTTCTGACACGACCAGGCTATGTCAGAATACTGACATGAGTCAAGACGCGGCTGTCGATCTGGAGACCTCGCTCGGCTACCTGCTGAAGGAGGCATCGAGCGCGCTCCGGACGGCCATGGAGGAGGTGCTGCGACCGCTCGGGATGAGCGTGACGCACTACTCGTGTCTGGAGCTGCTGGCCCAGCGGCCCGGCCTGTCCAACTCCGAGCTGGCCCGCGGCGCCTTCGTGACTCGGCAGACGATGAATGTGCTGCTCCAGGCCCTGGAGCGAGACGGCGAGGTGACACGGCCCACGGCGGCGCCCGTGGGCAAGGCCCTCCCGACGCGCCTCACGCCGCGCGGCAGGCGCAACCTCGAGCAGGCGAGCGCCGCGGTCCGATCGGTCGAGCTCAAGATGCTGTCCGGAATGTCAGCGGACGAGCAGACCGCTGCCTTCCGCGCGCTGCGAAGCATGATCGTCGCCCTGCGCGACGACGCGTGATGGACGCTTCCGCGGGCTACGCCGTGAACTCCCCGGCGAGCAGCGACCACACCTGCTTGTCGTAGAACACGCCACCGACCGGCCACGCCTCGCGCAGCACACCGTCCAGCGTCATCCCCAGGCGACGGGCGACCGCGGAGCTGCGATCGTTGTCGCTGCGGCAGCGCCACTCCGCCCGGTGCATCCCGCGCTCCTCCAACGCATACGCGAGCAGCTCGCGCACCGCGCCGGTGATGTGGCCCTTCCCCTCGGCGCCCGGCTCGAGCCAGCATCCGACCTCGAACGAGCGCGTCCCCGTCGAGAACTCGACGAACATGACGCCGCCGACGAGGACTCCGTCGTCCCAGATCCCGTAGATGCCGGCGCCGTCCCGGGCCGCCCGGTCGGCGTAGCGGCCCAGCGTCGCGCGCGCGCCATCCACGTCGGTCGTGACGAAGGAGGGCCCCACCCAGGGGCGGATGTGCTCACGGGCGCGGTCGATGTGGGCTGCGAACTCCTCCGCCCGCCACGGTTCCAGCGGGCGCAGTTCACCACCCGAGGTCAGCGTCTTGGAGAACATGGGCACACGCTACACGGCGAGTGCCTGCGCCCCGCGCCACGTCGCGTCAGGCGGGAAGGTCGAGGACGTACGTCTGCAGCTCGAGTTCGCGGCCGTCGGGAAGCACCAGCGTCTCTTCGCGCTCCGAGCGGCGCGAGAAGCCGAGCTTGCGGTAGAGCGCGTGGGCGCCCAGCATGTCGGGCCCGCTGTTCAGGACCACGACCCGGTCGCCGCGCCGGGAGGCCTCGTCCATGGCGAACCGCGTCAGCTCCGCTCCCACACCGCGCCCGCGTGCGGAGGGATGGGTGGCCAGCAGCCGGAAGTACAGCTCGCCTGGGCGGATGTGGCCGCCGAAGGTCTGACCCGGCCGCAGCAGGGCGATGGTTCCGACGAGTTCGCCGCTGTCCGCATCCTCTGCGACGAACACGTCGAAGGCGTCGAGGAGCGCCTCGGGGTGCTTGAGCTCCTCGCGGTAGCCCGCCGGAAGGTCGTCGTAGTCGTGTGTGTAGGCCGCGTGCGTCAGCTCGCCGATCGCGGGGTACTCGGTCGGGGCCGCGGGACGGATGCGGATCGTGGATGCGCGGGCGGTGTCGGTCATGATGGTCCCATTCTCGCAGCGCAACGCGGTGCACTGTCGCCCGGCGCCCTCGGGCAGTCCTAGGGTGAGGGCATGTCGCCGAGAATCGCGAACGTGACCTTCTTCGCCGAGAACCCCGTCGCCCTCGCCCGCTTCTGGAGTGCGGTCATGGGATACCCCGAGTCCGTGTTCTCCGAGGAGGAGATCGCCGAACTGAAGTCGGCCGGGCTGACGGACGAGGACATCGCCGGCCGCGGGCTGGCATGGGACGGGGATCCGTCCCACCAGCGCTTCTACTTCACTCGCTATCGGCATGAGCGCCGCCAGCGCAATCGGATGCACATCGACATCACGCCCTCCGCCCCGGGCGTCCACGCGACCCGCGCCGAAGTGGAGGCCGAGCGCGACAGGCTCATCGGGCTGGGCGCGACCGTCGAGAAGGTGCTGGACGGCGCCTGGGGCCCGTACAAGGAGTTCGCGATCATGATGCGCGATCCCGAGGGCAACGAGTTCTGCCTCCAGTGACCTCGGGCTAGGACCTCCCCAGGAACGGGTCGATCGCCTCCCAGGTCGCCTCGGGCGCTTCGAGATGCGGCAGGTGCCCGGCTTCCGGGATCTCTACGAAGAGGGCGCCGGGGATGGCGCGACCTATGGCGCGCCCGTACGCCGGGGTGACCACCCGGTCGCTGGCGCCCCACACCACGAGGGTGGGGACGCTCACCCGGTGCAGCCGGCCGAGCAGCTCGGGGTCGCTCATCCCGCGGCCCGCGATCGCGGCCATGGTCCGTCCGTTGGACGCCTGCGTCTCCCGCTGCTCGTCGGTGAAGGCCGCCGGATCCCGGTATCCCCGGTCCGGGTCGTGCCAGGCGGCCTCTGCGAGACCGCGGGCATCCAGAGAGAAGAAGTCCACGATCGGTTCGTCCTCGACGACCACGCCGACCCCGTCGATGACGACGAGGCCACCGATCACGCCTGCGTACCGATCGTCATCCGCTGCCGCCTGCACCGCCATCTCCAGCGCGATCCAGCCGCCGATCGAGGACCCGACCAGGACGACATCCCGTTCACCACGCTCGCGCAGCAGGGCCAGGTAGGCAGCCGCCAGGTCGGCGACCGAGGCGATCGAGTCGGGAAGAGCGGTGCCCTCCCATCCGGGATGCGTCGGTGCGGTCGCATGCATGGTCGCCGCGAGGTGCCCCACGATCGGCGCGATCGTCTGCGGTCCCCCGCCGCCGTGCAGCACGAGCGCGGGGCGCGCGCCTGGGTCGCCCGCCGCCTGGACGGGAAGGTCGGCAAGGACGGTGGTCGTCATGACGCACTCCTAAATCAACATATTTAGATAAAGATGTTGATACAGTAGCACCATGCCGACGGATCTCGAAGCGCTCGGACTGGCGGTCAAGCGGGCGCAGTACCGGAATCACCGCACCATGGACACCGCGCTGCACGAAGTCGGCGTCAGCCTGGTGCAGTGGGATGCGCTCCGCGCCATCGACCGGATGCCCGGGGCCTCCGGCCACGACCTGGCCGCGGCGACCTTCCAGAGCGATCAGGCGTTCGGCACGCTCGCGACTCGGCTGGTCGACCGCGGACTCATCGTCCGCTCGACGAGCCGCGGCCGCCGTCTCGAGCACACGCTGACCGAATCCGGTCGGGCGACCCTCGAGGCCGGGCACCGGATCGCATCCACCGTGCTGCCGGAGCTGTTCGCACCCCTCGACGAGGACGAGCGCTCGGCACTCCACCGGGCGCTCCTGGCGCTCACGGGAGAACCCTCCGTTTCCCGGAAGGACTGACCCCGAATCATCGGGCGACTGACGCCCGGCCTACCGCGCAGGCCGCCACGGCTCGTCCGCATGCGAGAGCCACACCTGCTGCGGTTCGAGCGCGAGGATGAGCCGCTGGCCCTCGGTGTCGGGTTCGTCCAGCTGGGCGGCCCACACCACGGTGTCGCCTGCGATGACGATCGGGCGCTCGTCCGTCTCCACGACCACGATCTGGGAACCACGCGTGTGCCCGGGCGCCGGAAGGAGCCGGACGCCCGGGAGCAGTTCGAGTTCGCCGTCGACCGGGACGTAGTCGATCCCCGGCGCATCCACCCAGTCGGGGATGGTGTAGTCCTCGAGCGTGCGCGCATCCTCGAGTTCCTGGCGCTGCACGTAGATCGGGCGCCCGGCGAAGAGGTGGTTGCCGCCGCAGTGGTCGAAGTGCAGATGCGTGTTGACCACGGCCGCGATGCTGTCGAGGTCGAGCTCTGCGTGCGTGTCCAGCGGCTCCAGCCGCGGGTCCATGTCGTCCACCGCCGGATGAAGCCGCGTCATCCCGGTGTCCACGACGATGCGACCGTCGGGATGGTCGATGACGTGCACGTACACCGGCAGCCGCTCCTCGCCCGCGAGGAGGCTGCCGACCAGGACCGGGGTCACGGTGATCGATTCCATGGGGGCACTGTACACACGCCAGGAATTTGTGGGGCGGCGTTCGCGGTTAGGGCCTTCATGACGAACTTGATGATCATCGTTGGAAGCGTCCGCGAGGGACGTGTCGGCCTCCCGATCGCCGAGTGGGTGAGGGAGGAAGCCGAGAAGACGAACCGGTTCGACATCGACTTCGTCGACCTCCGCGAGCTGGCCCTCCCCTTCATGGACGAGCCGAACCACCCGCGGCTGAAGCAGTACACCAAGCCGCACACGATCGCGTGGAGCAAGCGCGTGGAAGCCGCCGAGGCGTTCATCTTCGTCACGCCCGAGTACAACTACAGCTATTCGCCCGCGCTGAAGAACGCGCTCGACTACCTGAGCAACGAGTGGTGGCGGAAGCCGGTCGGCTTCGTCAGCTATGGCGGGGTCTCGAGCGGCACGCGCGGAGTCGTCGGGCTGCTCGCGACCACGACCGGCCTGGGCCTCGTCCGAGTCGGGGCGAACGTGGAGCTGACGTTCGGCGGTAAGCAGGTCGTGGACGGCGTGTTCCAGCCGCAGGCGAAGGAGCAGAGCATCCTCGCCCACGAGCTCGAAGAGCTCTCGACGCTCGCCGCCGCGCTCGCGCCGATCCGGGCGGGCGCCGACACCTGACGCGCGCGGCAGCGCCAGCGGGCTCTAGCGCGGCGGTCGCGCTCGGCGCATCCTGATCCCATGGACGAGTCCCCGCTGCCCGAACAGGACACCCGCACGGCGCAGCCCCGGATCGTGGTGGGGGTGGATGGGTCCGAGCCGTCGATCAAGGCGCTCCAGCAGGCCGATCTGATCTCCCGCGCGCTGGGCGCGCGGATCGAGGCCGTGACCACCTGGACCTACCCGCCCCGGACGAACCCGGAGGCGGAGGCCGAGGACCCCACGTTCGAAGAGGCCGCGGAGGACACGCTCGACGTGGCGCTGACGGCGGCGTACGGCACAGACCGCCCGACCCTGCTGACCCCGCTCGTGCTCTACGGCAGTCCGGCCAAGGTCCTGCTCGAGCACAGCGCCGGCGCCGCGATGCTGATCGTCGGCTCGCGCGGGCACGGAGGGTTCGAAGGACTGCTGCTCGGTTCGGTCAGCGCCCAGTGCACGGCGCACGCGCCATGCCCGGTGCTCGTCGCCCGCTAGGGGTGGCATCGAAGGCGACATGTAAGTAATTCTTGACACGATGTAACCGCTGCTTTACCCTCGACATGTCTAGAAAGTTTGACATGAGAGGTGTCCAGTGACATTCGACGAGAAGAACTCCTGGGTGTTCCTGGTGACGGCGGTCGTCGGCTACGCCACCTACCTGGTGCTGCTGGCCGCGTTCGGCGCGGAATCCTATGTCCCGTTGCTCCTGTGGACGATCGGCGGAGCGATCGCCGTGAACATCGCGGCGAGCATCGTGCTGGGAATCAGCAATCCCAGAGAGGCCGACAAGCGGGATCAGCGCGACCGCGAGGTCCACGCGTTCGGCGAGCGCATCGGGGGCGCCTTCGTCGTCGTGGGTGGCGTGGCCGCACTCGTCCTGGCGCTGTTCGAGGCCCCCTGGTTCTGGATCGCGAACGCCGTCTACCTGGCCTTCGTCCTCTCCGCAGTGGTCGGTTCGATCGCGCGTCTCATCGCCTACCGTCGCGGGATGCCCGCATGGTGAAGCCGACGCGGGTGACCAACTCGCTCCGCGCGCTGCGGTTCGCAGCCGGGGAGATGACCCAGGCGGAACTCGCCGACCGGGTCGGCGTGACCCGCCAGACCATCATCGCCGTCGAGCAGGGGCGGTACTCCCCCTCACTCGAGATGGCGTTCCAGCTCGCGCGGGTGTTCGGGGTCCCGCTCGACGACGTCTTCCACTACCCCGAGGACTGAGAGCGAACGGTGATGGAGACGACATCGATGATGCGCGCGGTGACCCAGGACTCGTACGGGCCGCCCAGCGTTCTGCACGTGGAGAGCATCCCGGTGCCCTCGCCCGCCCCCGGCGAGGTGCTCGTCCGGGTGCGCGCGGCGGGCGTCGATGCGGGGACCTGGCACCTGACGACCGGCCGACCGTACCTGATGCGGGCGATCGGATTCGGCTGGAGCGGGCCGAAGGCCCGTGTGCGTGGCCTCGGGTTCGCCGGTGTCGTGGAGGCGGTGGGCACCGACGCAGTCACGACCGGATCCGCGCACGGCAGGCGCGTCGGCGACGCGGTGTTCGGCTCGGCCGACGGCGCCCTCGCCGAGTTCGTCGTCGCGAAGGCCGACGATCTCGTCGGGATCCCGGACGGCGTCGGCTTCGAGGAGGCGGCCGCTCTTCCGGTGTCCGGGGTGACGGCCCTCCAAGCGGTGAAGCGGGCGGGCATCCGCGATGGGGACGCGGTCCTCGTCCTCGGGGCGGCCGGCGGAGTCGGCCACCTCGCCGTCCAGCTGGCCGTGGCGCGCGGCGGCCGGGTGACGGGCGTCTGCAGCGGGCCGAAGGCGCCGCTGGTCCGGGAGCTCGGCGCCGTGGAGGTGCTCGACTACACGACCACCGACGTCCTCGCTCTCGGACGGATCTACGACGCGATCATCGACACCGCGGGCAACCGCCCGCTGGCCGCGCTGCGGCGCATCCTCTCGCCGACGGGGTCGGTCGTGCTGGTGGGCGGCGAGTCCGGCGGGGCGCTGCTCGGCGGCATCCAGCGCACCTTCGGTGCGGCGCTGCTCGACCGTTTCACGCAGCAGCAACTCGTCGGGCTCATGGCCCGCGAGCGGACGGACGACCTGCGGGAGCTCGCCGCACTGGCGGCCGAGGGAACGCTGCGGCCCGTGATCGACGCCGTGTACCCGCTGGAGCGCACGGCGGAGGCCGTGGATCACGTCGGCACTGGCCACGCGCGCGCCAAGATCGTGGTCGCGCCCTAGGCGGGCTTCAGCTCCCCGAGAACTGCGGCCTGGACGTCGCCGTCCTGGTAGATGCGGGTGAAGTCGTCGTCCGCCGCTTCGGCGATCGCCGCAGCGACCGCTGTCTGTACGGCCGCGGACGACCCGATGCGCTGGGCGTCGGGGTGCACGTACGACGCCCGGGCGACCGTCGGAGTGTCGCCGAGCAGCAGCGCGGCGCCGTCGTACGCATAGAGGGAGGTGTCCCGCCGCGTGCGCGGCGGGTCCACTACGCGCGCGCCCGCGACGATCGTGCAGGCGGCGACGGTGGCGCCCCAGGTCCGGAAGACCTTCGCCGTCACGGCGCACCCGCCGTACGTGTGCAGGTACGAGTTCACCGTCGCACTGTCGACCAGCCGCCAGATCGGCGGGTCGGGAAGCGCGAACAGCCTCCCCTCGGGATGCGGCTCCTGTCGCAGCAACCGGCCGACGACCGTCGCGGCCGCGTCATCCTCGACCGCGATGCGGTGCGGGATGTGCTCCTTGCCGACGAAGGTGAACGTCATCAGCGGGCCGCCCACCTGCACATGCTCCCGGCGCAGCGTCGTCAAGCCGTACGTCTCGTTGTCGCGTGCGTAGCGCTCGTTGCCGACGCGGAAGAGTCCGCGGTCCAGCAGCCGCACGACCGCTGCGGTCGACCGTTCGACGTCCCGTACATCGGGCGCGGCATCCTCCTGAAGGTGCCCGTCCACGGTTCGGCGGATCTCCGGCAGCGCCGCCGCGAACTCGACCAGGCGAGCGAACTTGTCCCTCTCGGCGTCCGCCCGCGCCTCATCGGAGTAGCGGTATTGGGTGCGGCCGCGCAGGTCGACGCCGGTCGCCTGCACCCGGCCGCCGGCATCCGCCGCGGCCCACACGTTGGTCCAGGCGGGAGGGATGGCCAGCCGGGCGAGCCTCTCCAGGTCGGCCGGAGCGGTGACCGGTTCCCCGGCGGAGTCGACCCAGCGCTCCGGACGCGTGCCCAGCCGGTGGAATCCGTGCGGTCTGACCACATGGCGGTACGCCGCGCCGCCCGGCAACTGCCGGTCGTCCCCGGTCGTGGTGGATGCGCTCACTGCTGGATACCGCTCCTCCCCTGTCGCCCGAGGGTCGCCCGTGCGCTCAGCCCCACCCTAGATCGCTCGCCGGTCCCGTGGATGCTCTGCATCGGGTACATTCGGCGCAACCACTGCGCCGGCTCCGGCAGCCGACGTGACGTCAGGGAGGGCATCGCATGAGACGGATCGGGCTCCTGGGCGGCATGAGCTGGGAGAGCAGCGCGCTCTACTACCAGCTGATCAACGAGGGCGTTCGCGATCGGCTCGGCGGCCTGCACTCCGCCGACCTCGTGATGGTCTCGGTGGACTTCGCCGAGATCGAGCGGCTGCAGTCGGACGGCGACTGGGATCGGGCCGGCGAGCTCCTCGCCGCCGAAGCGGTCCACCTGGAGCGTGCGGGCGCGGACTGCGTCGTCCTCTGCACGAACACCATGCACAAGGTCGCCGACCGCATCCAGGCTGCCGTCCGCATCCCCCTGCTGCACCTGGGCGACGTAACCGCCCGGGCCGTCCTCTCCGCAGGCATCACGTCGGTCGCCCTGCTCGGAACCAGGTTCACCATGCAGGAGACGTTCTACCGCGATCGGCTGGAGCAGCACGGCCTCCGCGTGATCGTGCCCGCTCCTCCCGCACAGGCCGAACTCAACCGGATCATCTACGACGAGCTCGTGCGCGGGATCGTCGACGCGGGATCGCGCGAGGTCTACCAGCGCGCGATCGCCGACCTCGTCGGCCAGGGCGCACAGGGCGTCATCCTGGGATGCACCGAGATCGAACTCCTCATCGGGCCCGAGGATTCGCCGGTCCCGGTCTTCCCGACCACTGCGCTCCACGCGACGGCGGCCGTGGACTTCTCGCTGGACTGACGTCAGAGCGCGCTCGCGAAGGCCGTGATGTCCGCGGCGAGCAGGTCGGGCTCCTCGTGCGGGGCGAAGTGGCCGCCGCGCGGCATGCGGCTGAACCGGGTGACCCGGTAGCTGCGCTCCGCCCAGCTGCGCGGTGGCCTGGACAGGTCGTGCGGGAACAGGGCGACTGCGGTCGGTACCTCCACCCACTCGACCCGGGTGACCAGGCCCGCCGCGAACTCCCAGTACGGGCGGAACGATGTGCCGATGGAGTTCGTGAACCAGTACGCGGAGGCCAGGGTGAGTAGGTAATCCGGGGTGAAGCGGGTGAAGACGTCGCCGCCGCAGTCGCTCCAGGCCCGGTGCTTCTCGAGGATCCAGGAGAGCAGCCCCGCAGGCGAGTCGGAGAGCGCGGGCGCGAGGGTGAGCGGTCGCGTCTGCTGCTGATGCTGGTAGGCGCCTTCGGAGGCGACCCACGCATCCACCCGGCGCAGGTGCTCCCGCTCCTCCGGCGTCAGCGTGGCCTCGTCGAACGTCACCGGAGCGGCGACGGCGAGGAGGTGGATGCCGGCGACGGCCTCGGGATGCGCCTGCGCCAGCCGGGAGGTGATCCCCGCACCGAGGTCGCCTCCGTGCGCCACGTAACGGTCGAAACCGAGGCCGGTCATCAGCCGGTGCCACAGCTCGTGGGTCTGCTCTCGGGTGCCGTCGTCCGCACCGGATGCGGGAAGCGACGGCCGCTGCGGGGAGAAGGGGAAGCCGGGGAGCGCCGGGATGATCACCGTCATCGCTAAACGCGCATCCCCGCCGAAGCGGGAGGGCGTCGCCAAGCGCTCCGCCAGGGGCACCAGCTCCAGCGCCGTGCTCGGCCAGCCGTTGGTGAGCACGATCGGAAGGCGGCCCGGATGTTCGGCATCGAAGCGGAGATAGGCGATCGGCGCCCCGTCCACCTCAGAAACGCTCCACGGCAGAGCCTCGATCCGGCGCCGCTGCGACTCCCAGTCGAAGCCGTCGGCCCAGTATTCGACCAGGGTGCGCAGGACGGACGGATCGGTGCCCGCACTCCAGGCCTCAGCTGTCCCGTCGAGCGGCCATCGTTCGGGCCAGCGGGTAGACCGGAGGCGCGCCTGGAGGTCCGTCAGATCCGCGGCACCGATGTCGAACGGGATGGCCATATCCCTCAATCTAGGACGACACGGCGACGAGTGCGATCAGAACGGTTCGGCACCCGCCTCGGCCTCTCGCGCGCGCTGCCTCCAGCGACCCGGCGGCATCCCGTGGTGCCGTCGGAAGGCAGTCGCGAAGGCGAAGGGGTTGCTGTACCCCACGCCGGCCGCGACCTCGGCGAGCGTGGCGTCGGTGTAGCGCAGGGTCTCCTCCGCACGCTGCATGCGGACCGCGGTGAGGTAGGCGGCGGGCGGAACCCCGACCTGCTGCCGGAAGCGGGCTGCCAGACCGGAACGGGAAATCCGCGCGACCCGCGCCAGCTCGGGAAGCGTCCACGAGTCATCCGGGTGGTCGTGGATCGCCTCCAGCACTCGGCGGAGCGGGTCGTCCGCGAGAGCGGTGAACCATCCTGGTGCGGCTGCCGCCGAGTGCTGCCACCACGCCCGGAGCGCGTACACCAGGTTGGTGTCGAGGAGCCGATCGAGGAGAGCCTGCTGACCGGGAGTCTCACGCGCTGCCTCCTCGGCGAGCAGTCCGACCGCCGCGCGCTGGGCCGGCTCCTGCCAGGCCGCAGGAATGAGCACCGGCCGGGGAAGGTCCGCCAGCACGGCCGCCCCCACGCTGCCCTCCAGGGTGTATGCGCCGCACAGCACTGTCGCCGCCGATCCGTCCGCGGTCGAGGTGCCCGTCGCCCGTGCGTCACCGATGCGCTCGCGCGGCGCCCCGGGCGAGCTGACGATCGCATACTCCGCTCCCGCAGTCATCAGCAGCACGGCGTACCGCTCCAATTCGACCGGAGCCGCGCCCTCCTGTTCGAGCCAGGCACGACCATCGAGGAGGATGTGAGCGGTCAGCTCCCGCTCGCCCGCAAAGGACAGCCCCCATGGCTCGACGCGTCTCAGCACAGAGAAGACACCGCCGCGCGCACGCGCCCGTTCGAGTACATCGCTGAGCACATCCATGCGGGCAGCCTAGACGATGACGAATGAAGTGGGATGGATCAGACATTTTACGTCCGGCTCAGCGTGCGTAGCATCCCATGTCATGTCCACACTCCTTCTCCTCGGCGGGACCGGCAAAGTCGGCCGCCGCCTCACGGACCGCCTGCGCGCGAACGGCCACGACGTCCGCGCCGTGGGCCGGACCTCCACGCCTCCCTTCGACTGGCGCGATGAGACCACCTGGTCCGCTGCGCTGACGGGTGTGGATGGCGTCTTCATCGTCGGCCCGGGCTCTGCGACGGATTGGAGCCCGCTGCTCGATCGGTTCCTCACGACTGCCGCCGAGCACGGCGTGGGCCGCGCGGTGCTTCTCTCCGCTCGCGGCGTCGAGTTCCTGCCGGACGGCGCGGTCGCACACGCGGAGGCGGCCCTGCGCAACGGGCCGCTCAGCTGGACCATCCTTCGGCCCGCCCACTTCGCTCAGAACTTCACGGAGGCGATGTTCGTGCCGGACGGCGGAGTGATCTTCGCCCCGGTCGCGGGCGGCCGAGAGCCGTTCATCGACGTGCAGGACATCGCCGACGTGGCGGCGGCCGCTCTGACCGAACATGGCTATGGCGATCGGATCCTGGAGCTCTCGGGCCCGCGCTCGCTCGACTTCGAGGAAGCTGCAGCGACGCTGTCGAACGTTTCCGGCACCGCCGTCCGCTACATCCCCGAGCCGGATGAGGCCCACGTCGAGCGACTGCAGGCGCAGGGCCTTCCCGCGGGGTACATCGAGTGGCGCATGGCGATGCTGCGCGGCATCGCATCGGGCGCCGACGAGTATCTCAGCGCGGATGTGGAGACAGTGCTCGGCCGCCCGGCGACCCCGTTCGAGGACTGGGCGCGAAGGGAGGTGCCTGCAGCCACGTGGGCATCGAGCCGGAACTCGAGATCGGCGTCGCCGAGCTGACCCCTACTTCGTGAACGTCGAGAGCGTGTCGTTCGCGAGGGCTGTGCGGAGCTGCGCGATCGCGGCCGGGTCGACGTTCACGATGGACTGCCCGTCTGCCGACGTCCCCGTCCCGGCGGTCGGGAGGGTGAAGGTGTGGATGCTCGACAGACCCGACAACCGCATGCTGGCGGCCAGCCCCAGCATCGTCTGCAGCCCGAAGCCCTGGTCGACACTCACGTAAGAGCCGGTGGCGGCCGCGAAGGCCGTGAGCTTGCCCGGGTCGGTGAGGACGGAGAAGCTCATCAGCTTGGAGCCGAAGGCCCGGATCAGCGCCTGCTGGTCGGCCACACGCTGGTAGTCCGCGGTGGGGAAGGCGTACCGCTCCCGGGCGAAGGCGAGCGCCTGGTCGCCGTCGACGTGGTTCATCCCTTTCACGAAGCTGTAGTGCGGGGCCCTGACGGTCGTGAAGGCCACCGGGCTGTCGACGTCCAGGCCTCCGAGCACGTTCGTCATGTCCTTGAGGCCGCTGAAGTCGACGATGGCGACATGGTCGATCCGAGCTCCGAGCAGCTGCTCGAGGGTCTGCACCACGAGCGGAGTGCCGCCCCACGCGAGCGCAGCATTGATCTTGGCTGACCCGTTCCCGGGAATCGGCACCCACATGTCGCGCATGATCGAGATCACGTAGACGTTCTGACGGTCCGCATCGATGTGGACGAGCATCATCGTGTCCGCGCGCTGGTTCGAGACGCCGGTGGAGCCCACGTCCGTGGGGGCGCCGCGGGAGTCCGATCCGAGGAGCAGGATGTTCATCGCACCCGTCTGGGTCGCCGCCGGCCGCGTCCCCGACGCCGGGAACGCCTGCTGGATGTGCGACACATGCGAGTCGAAGGTCGACGCGACGGAGCCCGCGTAGATCGCGCCGCCGCCGAAGACGACGGCGACCACGGCGGCTATGGCGGCGACGACGATGGCCAGGGCGACGAACCACCAGTGGTGGCGGCGCCGGGGCGTCTCGTAGTGCGGGGTGTGGTGAACGGCGTAGGAGACCAAGATCCTCGCCCTCCTTCGCGTCTGATCGGGGACGCATCGTCGGGTTTTCTAGGTGAGCTTTGCTCATCTATTGATGAGGGTACGACGTAACTCTGGGTTTTGTCCTATTTTTAGAGGACACGTTTGTACCCCACTTCAGGGGACTCGCTGAGGTCGTGACTTCGCTGCGCGTTAGCATCACCACGTGGACTTCGCCGATCTGGTCTCCGTGCCCGAGCGGCTGACGACGCCGGAGTTCGTGCTCCGTCCGCTCGTCGCCGCCGATGTCGAGCTCGACTACGAGGCCGTGATGGCGAGCCGCGAGCAATTGCGGCCGTGGGAGCAGACCGGATGGCCGGCCGACGACTTCACGCTCGAGGAGGACCTCTCCGACGTCGAAGGGCTGGAGCACGGGCACCGCGACGGGCGGCGCTTCACCTACACGGTGCTGACGCCGGACGAGTCCGAGTGCCTCGGTTGCGTCTACTTCATGCCCGGTGACGCGCGCTCGTACACGACCGCGGAGATCACGCCTCTGGCCGACGACCGATGGGACCGGGTCCGCGGCACGGTGAGTTTCTGGGTGCGCAGCTCGCGGCTCGACGACGGGCTCGACCGGCGCCTGCTCGCCGCTGTGCTCCGCTGGATCACGGACGACTGGGGTCTCGACGATCTGGTCATGATGACCAACGAGGAGGTTCCGCAGCAGGTCGCCGTGCTCGAGCAGGTCGGCCTCCGCCCCGTGTTCCGGGTCCAGCAGCCCGGGCAGTCCGGCGCCTACCTCGCCTACGCCCAGGGCGCGCTCGGCACGCCCTAGCGCAGCGTCGCCAGCGGCTTGCTCCACAGCCCGTCGCCGGCCAGCGCCGCGTAGGCGATGCGTTCGACAGCGTTCGCGTTCGGGCGCAGAGGAGCAGCCGTCACCCGCGCGGGCGTCGACCGGAACACGAACTTCGCCAGGCTCCGCGCGCCCTCCAGGTCCGGGACGGTGGGCGGCACGTCGAAGCGCTCGATGAAGCGGCGCAGGTTGCTGGTCGCCGGAAGGTCGCGCAGCCGGTCGTCGAACACCCAGCTGTCGCACACCAGAGGCACGTCGTCTCCGAACCACTCGGCCGCCCGGGCGATCGCGTCGTCGACGGACGCGGGCGTCAACGGCCCGGTCTCCGGGATGTGGATGCTGCGGCCGGCCCCCTCGGGCTCCACCTCGAACTGCAGGCGACCGAGGGTGACGACCTGGCCGGTGAACACCGCCAGCAGCCAGTCGACGTCGACCAGTTCGCCGTACAGCTCCAATTTCCTGGGGATGTCGGCGAGCGAGTCAGCAGCGTCAGCGGGAGGAAGTCCCCGAGCGACCAGCGCAGCGATCGCCTCGTCGCGCAACGCGTCCATCGCCGTGACGAGTTCCTGCCGGCCGACACCGGGCACGGGATGCCGGCGGCCGGACGCGAGCATGTCGCGCAACGCGTGGCGCGGCTCGGCCGCTTCGCGGGGGGAGGTCATCGCGCGGGCTGGCCGGCGGCGAAGTACTCCACGAGGTCCGTGGCGAGCGGGGGCACCGGCAGGGCGCTGCCGTCTCCTCGGAGGGATGCGGTGGCCACCAGGCCCGTCGCGACGGCGTTCCGGGCGGCGACCGGGGAGGTCTGCACTGCGGTGCCGCTGCGCACGAACTCGAGGAACTCGGTGACCATGACGGAGTCCGCTCCCCCGTGGCCGCCGATCCCGTCGGACACCACGAACGTCTCGTCGGCGGGTGCCGCGGTCGGGTGCCGGCGGTTCCAGAGCCCGACCTCGGATCCGGCGTCGTCCCCGAAGTTCTCGATGCGCCCCTCGGTGCCGATGACCGTGTAGTTGCGCCAGTAGTCGGGCGTGAAGTGGCACTGCTCGTACGAGGCCAGCACGCCGTTGTCGAGCACCATGTTGACCTGCGAGATGTCCTCGACGTCGATCACGGGGTTCAGGCCTTCGCTCGCGGTGGGCGGCCAGTTGTCGAGACTGAACCAGTCGCCGACCCGCTCGCCCGAGCGGTCGCGGCGGTCGTCGATGGCCCCATAGACGCTCAGCGAGCCGAACGCCTGGACACGGCTCGAGTATCCGCCCGCCAGCCAGTGGATGACATCGAGGTCGTGCGCGCCCTTCTGCAGCAGCAGGCCCACCGACTTGGACCGATCGGCGTGCCAGTCCTTGAAGTAGTAGTCGCCGCCGTTGCCGACGAAGTGACGGCACCACACCGCTTTGACCTCGCCGATGCGACCCTCCTGGATCAGCCTGCGCATCAGCGTGATCACCGGCATGTGCCGCATGTTGTGTCCGACGTACAGTCGCGAGCCGGTGCGGCGGGCGGCCTCGAGGATGCGGTCGCAGTCGTCGATCGAGATCGCCAGCGGCTTCTCGCAGAACACCGCCACGCCGGCCTCGAGCGCTGGGATGGCCACGCCCGCGTGCTGGTCGTCCGGCGTCAGCACGAGGACCGCATCGAGGTCGAGGGCGAGCAGCTCGTCGAGGCTGCTCGTGACCGTCGCGTCCGGGAAGTCCGCACGGAACTCCTGGCGCGACCGCTCGCTCACATCGCAGAGGGCGACGACGGCCGCCCCCGCGCCGGGGCGATGAGCCTCCCGCGCCACGCTGCCGCGGTTGCCGTAGCCGACGACGCCGATCCTGAGGTCCATCACATTTCCTTCCGATCCGTTGTTCATCGCCGGGGCAGTGAGCCCAGCGCATCCGCCGTCAATGGCGCACCGGAGACCTTCGCCGCATAGAGCGCGGCTCCGACGTCCGGTTCGTACAGGGGTGCGCGCAGATCGTACCCGGCGTGCAGCCGGCCCAACTCGCCGGTGAACGCCTGGAGCACTCCGTCCGCGCGGAACACGCCGCCCGAGTACGAGACAGCCACCTGCTCGTCCTCCTGGAAGCCGAGCTGCCGGCGCGTGGCCTCGACCAGACCAGCGAGCTCCACTCCGGCGGCGGCGAGGATGTCCGCGGCGACGGGGTCGCCGGCGGTCGCGGCCTCGGCGACCGTGCTGGACAGGGCGGCGATGCGCGTCCGCTGCTTCTGCCAGTCGGTGAGCACGAGCCCGATCAGGTCGAGGTCGTGCGCGATCCCTGTGCGCTCCTTCACCAGGTCGTAGAGCGGGCCGCGGGGAAGGCGGCCGTCGCTCATCCGGGTGAAGGCGTTGAGACCGCGGTCGGCGATCCAGTAGCCGGACCCCTCGTCGCCGAAGAGCTCGCCCCAGCCGCCGACGCGGAGGCCGGCGCCGTCCCGCTCGCCGTAGGTCATCGATCCGGTGCCGCCGATCACGTTGATCCCGTCCGCCGCACCCAGCGAACCCGCCCACCCGGGGACCATGTCGTTGACGCAGAGGAAGCGGTCGTGACCGAGAGCCGGGCGAGGGATGGCGTCCAGCGCGGCCTGGTCGGCGCTGACCTCGCCGTAGCCGGGGAGTCCGACCACGGTGAAGGCGATCGCGTCCGGAGCCATCCCGGCCTGGCGGCAGATGTCGTCGACTCCGTCCGCGAAGGTCCGGGTCACAGCCTCGACGCCGAGAGCGTAGTAGTCGCTGCTCGCCTGCTGCGAGCGCGCCAGGACACCGCTCTCGGAATCGATGAGGGCGAACGCCGTCTTGGTGCCGCCGCCGTCGACGCCCAGGAAGCGACTCACGCGACTCCGCTCGCGGCCTCGTCGAGCGCGTGCAGGCGCACGCCCTTGACCACGCGGTTGACGTTCCCGCTCGGGAACGGATTGTCCGGCGTCGTCCCGACACCCAGAGCGAACGAGAGCGCGAGGATCTGGGCGACGACCACGTACACACTGGCGAGGAACGAGTCGTTCACCGCGGTGAGACCCTCGAACGGGACCGACAGGCCGTCCGCCGTGGTGACGCCGTCGGGTGCGATCGCGATGACGCGGGAGGGATCGAGCGCATCCCGCAGCTCCGCCAAGATGTCGAGGTCGTACTTGCGCGTGTACTCGTCGGACGAGATGAAGACGACGACGAGCGTGCGCTCATCGAGGACCGACTTCGGGCCGTGCCGGAAGCCGAGGGCCGAGTCGTAGTAGCTCACGACCTGCCCGGCCGTCAGCTCGAGCAGCTTGAGGGCGGATTCGCGGGCGAGCGCGGTGAGCGGACCGCTGCCCAGGTAGACGACGCGGTCGTACCGGTCGTCGGCGAGGTCGGCGATCGCATCCCAGCCGCCGTCGACGATGCCGGCCGCCGCCGCGACGAGGGGCGCGACCGTCTCCGGGCCTCCACCGCCGAGCACCAGCAGCACGGACAGCAGCATCGACGTGAAGCTCGACGTCATCGCGAAGCCCTGGTCGTTGGCGTCGGCGGGCATCAGCAGCACGTAGGACTTCTCGCGGCCCTGGTGCTCCAGATTGAGCCGGCCGGCCGGATCGCACGTCACGATCAGGTGACTCACGTCGGTGAGGCACTCGTCGGCCAGCCGGGTGGCCGCGACGCTCTCCGGGCTGTTGCCGGAACGCGCGAACGAGATGACCAGCGTGGGGACGTCCTCGGCGAGGAACTCGCGCGGGTTCGAGACGAGGTCGGTCGTGGCGATCGCCTCGATCCGCCGCGACAGCAGGCGCGACAGCTCAGGCGCGGCGACACCGCCGACGAAGGCGGAGGTCCCGGCGCCGGTCAGGACGATGCGCAGGTCGGGACGTGCGAGGAGCGGGGCGAGGAACGCATCCACGTCGGCGCGCTCGGCCGCGATGTTGGCCGCCGCCTCGCGCCACACCTCCGGCTGGTGGCTGATCTCGCCGATGGTGAACTGGGCGCCGCTGGAGTCGGGGCGTGCGGTGGTCGGGCGTGTTTCAGACAAGGATTTCCCCCTGGTTGCGTGCGGTCATTGGGCGTGTGGCGGCGGCGTACGGGCGCAGGGCATCCCGGATCTTGTCCGTCACGAGTGAACGTGGATGGGGATCGAGCTCTCCGGCTCGGACGCGGTCGTACTGGTCCGGCAGGAACTGGGCGATCAGCGGGAGCGGCAGCGTCCTGCTGGAGAGATTGGCGTACAGCACGGCCTCGGCCGCCTCGATCTCGGAGTCGGGCCAGTAGTAGCGGAGGCGGTCGCTGTAGCTGTAGCGGCGCGCAATGCGCTGCTCGTCCTCGTCGCCCTCGTAGTAGTCCTGCCAGTACCCGGGTTCCGCCAGCATGCGCTCCTCGATCACTCCGACGAGGTGCGAACGCTGGGCCTCCGGCACCAGTTCGTCTTCGATGGCGGCGAGCGCGAACAGCGCCTCCCGCATCGCGAAGGTGAGTCCCGGACCGACCTTGAGGATGGCCCAGTGGTCGTCGACCAGCTCGGTCAGCCGCGACTCCAGCTGGTAGTCGGTCGAGTGCGCCTCGAAGACCATCCCGGGTTCGTCGTCGAGCACGGCGCGCAGGTCCGCGGTGCGGTCGCGACGGTAGTCGATGACCTGGAGGTGGTCGAACTCGACACCGGGCTGAACGACGAGGGCGATGATCCGGGGCCACGCGTCCAGCACCCCGGCGGCCGCGAAGGCCTCACGGTGCCGTTCCAGCGTCCGCCGTGCCGCGTCGGGCGATGTGGGCGTCAGCTCCGCCAGCGTCTCGTGCGCGCCGCCGGGCACCGGCACCTCCGTGCCGATCACGTAGAGCTGCCGCCCCTCGATGCCGAGACTGCGCGCCGTCTGCTCGGCGACGCGCAGCAGCCGTGCGCTCCGCTCGGCGACGAGCTCGTCGCCGAGCGGGACGGGATCCCCGCTGCAGGACATGCTGCAGTCGAGGTGGATCTTCGTGTACCCGGCCTCGACGTACGCGGCGACGAGGGCGTCGGCGTGGGCCAGCGCCTCCTCGGCCGGGAGCCCCTGCCAGCGGTTGGGCCCGAGGTGGTCGCCGCCGAGCACGATGCGGTCGCGCGGGAAGCCCTGCTGATCCGCGATCGAGTACACGAGCTCGCGGAAGTCGGCCGGGCGCATCCCGGTGTACCCGCCGAACTGATCCACCTGGTTCGAGGTCGCCTCGATGAGGACGAAGCTCGAATCGGCGGCGGCCTGGGCGATCGCCGCCTCGAGCACGACGGGATGCGCGGAGCACACCGAGTACGCCCCGACCGGTTCGCCGGCCTTGTGCCGCCGGATGGTCTCCCACAGCTGGTCCGTCATGCTGCTCCCTCGGATCGGGTGGTGCTGGTCTGGGTGCAGAGTGCGGCGACCGTCTCGGCGATGCCGTCCCGTCCGGGCGCGAGGTAGCGCCGCGGGTCGGTCGCCGACGGGTTGGAGTCGAGGAACGACCGGACGCGGCCGGTGAAGGCGACGTTGAGCGCCGTGCCGACATTGATCTTGCAGATGCCGGCGGCCACCGCGTCGTTCAGCCCGCTCACCGGGACTCCCGACGACCCGTGCAGGACCAGCGGCACCGGGACGACCCGCGCCAGCTCGCCCACGAGCGCAAGGTCGAGGCGTGCGTCGGCCGTGGTCATCGCGTGGGACGATCCGACGGCGACGGCCAGTCCGTCGACCCCGGTCGCCGCGACGAAGGAGACGGCCTCGGCCGGGTCGGTCCGGACGCCCGGCGCGTGCGCGCCCTCCTTGCCGCCGATCGCACCGAGCTCGGCCTCGACCCACAGCCCGCGTTCGTGGGCGCGGGCGGCGGCGTCGCGGGTGCGCGACACGTTCAGCTCGTAGTCGTGGTGGGCCTCGTCCACCATGATCGAGGAGGCGCCGAAGCGTCCGGCCTGCTGGATGAGCTCGTCGGCGAGCGCGCTGTCGGTGATGTGGTCGAGGTGGATGCTGACGGGCGCGGTGCTCTCCTCGGCCGCCAGTCCGCAGGCCGCCAGCAGGGGCGCGAACCGGCCGCCGTGGTAGGCGATCGCGTTCTCGCTGATCTGCAGGATCACCCCGACGCCCGCGCGCTCGGCGCCGGCGACGATCCCCTCCGCATGCTCGAGGGTGATCACGTTGAAGGCGAGCACAGCGCTCTCCTGGGCGACCGCCTCCTCGATGAGGCTCCGGGTGCTGGCGAGGCTCATGAGGCGAAGCGATCGTAGTGCGACGGGTCGGCCGCCACGGCGTCGTCGAGGATGCCGCGGGCGATCTGCGCGTCCGGGACGAGCGGGTCGAGCACGAGCGCCTGGAGGGCGAGCTCGCGCGAGCCGCTGACCGCGGCCTCGACGGTGAGCTCCTGCTGCTGCGCACGCGCGGTCAGCACAGCGGCGATCGCGTCCGGGAGCCGGCCGACCGAGACGCCGTGGATGCCGTGGGCGCCGACGACGGCGGGCACCTCTACGACGGCCTCCGGAGGCAGGTTCGCGATGACCCCGGCGTTCGGCAGGTTGACGGCGAGCTCGACGTGCTCGTTCCCGGTCCTCAGAGCCTCGGCGATGGCCACGAGGCGTTCGGCCTCCTGGTTCCGCGCCGGGGCGAGGGGCTCGGTCCCTTCGGCCTGGGCGCGCAGCGAGTCCCACAGCCGGCCCTTCTCGTCGATGTACTCGCGCGTCATGTCCTGGCCGCCCTGGAGTCCCCAGCCGAGTCCGCCGTCGCCGCCGCGGGCGAGGTAGCCCGAGAAGAACTCGGACACGTGCCGGTCGCCCGGTGCGGGGTACAGCCCGAAGGTCTGCAGGAGATCCGCCGACACCGCCGAGTGCACGCCTTCGCTGCGGGAGGTCTCCGCATTTCGGCCGCCGCCCCGCGTCCGCACGAGCTCTCGCAGTCGCGGATACAGGTCCTCAGAACCGGTGCGGATGTCGAGGAGCCAGCACAGGTGGTTCAGCCCGGCGAACAGCGCGCTCACCGACTCGGGGTCGACGCCGAGGTCGCCCGCGAGAGCCGCCTTGGTGTGCATCGTCCCGTGGCACAGTCCGACCGCGTTCACCGGCGTGTGCTTGGTGACGGCGCGGACGTTCGCGGTGAGCGGGTTGCTGTAGTTGATCAGCTGGGCGGTCGGCGCCACATCGGCGATGTCCGTCGCGATCGCGAGCAGCTCGGGGACGTGGCGGAGTGCGCGCAGCACGCCGCCGGGTCCGACGCTGTCGCCGACGGTCTGGTGGATGCCGTACGCCTCGGGGATGTCGAGGTCGGCTTTCCAGCCGGCCGCTGACCCCACCGCGATGGTCGTGGCGACGAAACGGGCGGCCCGCAGCGCCTCCCGGCGATCGGCGACCGCTTCGACGCGCATCGTGGAGCCCGCCGCCTCGGCGATCCGGCGGCCCAGGCGGGCCATCGTCTCGGCCGCTTCCGGGACCACATCAACCAGCCGCACCGCGACGCCGCCGAACGTGCGCGACCGCGCCAGGTCGTTGAGCAGCCCGGGGGTGAACACGGTGCTTCCGGCACCGATGAGGACGAACGCCTCCTGCGTCATCGCGCGCTCCTTCTCACTTGACGCTCCCCGTGAGGAGTCCGCTGACGATGTACCGGTTGAGCACGACCGCGATCACGGCGGGAACCGCGACGGCAATCACGCCCGCCGCGCTCATCAGCGAGTACGGGACGGTGTGCCGGCCCTGCAGCGCCGCGATGACCACCGTGAGCGGTTGCGTCGACAGGTCGCTCGAGAGCACCAGCGGGAACAGGAACTGCGCCCAGGCCGACAGGAACGTGATGATGGCCACCGAGACGATGCCCGGCCGAGCGAGCGGCAGCACGACGTGCCAGAGCACGCGCATCCTGCTGGCCCCGTCGACCTGACCGGCCTCCTCGAGCGCGACCGGGAGGCTGCTCATGTAGTTGTAGAGGATCCAGGTCGCCAGGGGCAGGAAGCCGGAGATGTACACCAGCACGATGCCCGTATAGGTGTTGACCAGTCCGAGCGCCGACATCATCTGGTAGAGCGGGATGAGGGTGGCGTACGCGGGGAACGCCATCGTCGCGAGCACCGCGTAGAAGAGCACGTCGCGGCCGCGGAACTTCATGCGGGCGAACGCATAGGCCGCGAGCGTGGCCAGGACGACGGTCACGATGGTCGCCGCCGTGCACTCGATGAAGATGTTGAGCGTCGACTGCCGGACCGAGTCGGCCAGGTCGCCACTGCCCCCGAGCAGTGTGAAGTAGTTCTTCAGGGAGGGCGTGGGCGGCAGGTAGTTCGCCGGCTTCGCACTGATCTGCGCGTCGGTCTGGAGGCTGGTGTTCAGCACCCAGTACAGCGGCAGCAGCGTCCAGACCAGGATGAACGCGACACCGATCGGTCGCGCGATGGAACGTCGTTTCATCAGAACTCCACGGGGCGGTAGACGAGCCTCACGACGCCCAGCGACACGATGAGCGTGGCGAGCGTGATCAGCAGGGACAGCGCATAGCCCTGACCGAAGTCGAGGTTCTGGAAGCTGATGAAGTAGGTCTGCATCGTCACCGACGAGCCGGTCGCGGCGGCGCCGTTCAGCACGAAGGGCTGGTCGAACACATTGAGTGTCGCGATGACGGCCTGGACCATGGCGATGGCGATGCCCGGTCGGGCGAGCGGCAGCGTGATGCGGCGGAACATGTTGAACCCGGTGGCGCCGTCCAGCGCGGCCGCCTCGTAGAGCTCGCCGGGGATGTTCTGCAGCGACGCCAGAACGAGCAGCGCCGACAGCGGGGTGATCTGCCACACCTGCACGAGCTCGATCGCGAGGATCGTCACGAATTGGTTCTGGCCGAGGAACACCTGGTAGTGGTCGATCAGGTGCAGCGACGACAGCACGCTGTTGAGCAGGCCGTTGTTGCTGTCCCAGATGCCGGACCAGACGATGCCCTCGACCACGCCCGGCAGCGCCCACGGCAGGATCAGGATCGCGACGAGCACCGAGCGGCCGCGGAACGGCTTCTGCAGGGTCACCGCGAACAGCACGCCCAGCGCCGTCGACAGCAGGACGCCGATGATGACGTACAGCACCGTGTTGCCCATGCTCGCCACCACGGCGGGGTCGCTGAACAGGGTGACGAAGTTGTCGATGCCGTTGAAGCGGTCCGGCGGGTTCAGCGGCTGGATCTTGAAGAACGCCTCGACCAGGGTGATCCCGGCCGGGACGAGAGCCAGCCCGATGATGAAGATCGCGAGCGGAGCGACGAGGCCATAGGGCAGGAAGTCGAGGCGGCGGACCAGCCGCGAACGCGTGGGACCCCCTCCCGCCGGCCGGGACGTGCCCGGCCGGCGGCGGGACTGGACGTCGACGCTCAAGAGCCGTTCGCCAGCTTGGTCGCCTGCGCGGCGATCGCCTTGATCGCCGCGTCCACGCTGATGGTGCCGACGGCGGCGGAGTGCAGGTTGGTGCTGACCGACCGCGAGAACTCCGGGTACCAGGACGGCGCACCCGTCGCGAAGACCGGCTTGGACTTCGACAGCAGCTCGCTGAGCTCGGCGCCCTGGGCCAGCTTGCCGTTCTCCGTGAGGATCTTCATCGCCGACAGACGCGACGGTGTCGGGTAGTTCGGCATGACCTTGTCGGGCCCGTTGGCGCCGGCGAAGTCGGCCTGGTTCTCGGAGGCGGTGATCCACTCGATGAACTTGGCCGCGGCGGCCGGGTACTTGGCCTGCTTCGGGATGCCGATGCCGTCCGGGTTACCGAGGTTGCTCGTGGTCCCGTCGACGCCCGGCGTCGGGATGTAGCCCGTCTTGCCGACCACGCTGGACGAGGCGGGTACGTCGTAGAGGCTGCCCACGTTGCCCGAGTAGTCCGAGAAGGTCGAGGAGACGACGCCCTTCGCCATCAGGTTCTGCATGCCCTGGGAGTCGGTGACGTTGATGTTGCCGGCCGGGACGAGCCCGTCCTTCAGCGAGTCGATCATCCACTTGGCGGCCTTGTAGCCACCGGAGTCGGGGCTGGCGAACTGCGGCTTGCCCTTCGCATCGAGGAGCGTGCCGCCGAACGCCTCGGTGGCCTCGTACCAGTAGGTCGACAGGCCCTCCGCCGCTGCGAACGGGATGTTGAGCGGGGTCGCCGAGATGCCCTTCGCCTTGATCTGCTTGAGGTCGTCGGTGTACTCGCTCATCGTGGTCGGCATCGTGGTGATCCCGGCCTTGGCGAACTGGTCCTTGTTGACCGTCGTCACCATGTAGGAGGAGTCGAACGGGATGCCGATGACCTTCCCGCCGGACTCGAACGACGTGAGCTGCGGCATGTCCGCCTTCAGCTTCTTCGTGTCGATGTAGTTGTCGATCGGGTAGAACCAGTCGAGCTTGCTGAGCTGCCCGACGCGCGACCAGTCCACATCCGTCACATCGGCGAAGTAGGTCTTCGAGGTCGCGGCTGCGGCGATCTTGGTCTGGAGGTTGTCCCAGTCGATGCTCGTCCACTTCACGGTGATGCCCGTTTCCTTGGTGAACGCGTCGAGGGCCGCCTTCGGGGGCGCGGGATTCATCCAGGCGACGGTGATGGTCGCACCCTTCGTCTGGGTGGAACCACCGGAGGATCCACTGCCGCCGGTGCATCCGGTCAGCGTGAGTCCGAGGGCGACGGCGCCGGCGATGACGGCATTCCGGGTACTGCGTCTGAGCTTGAGCGTCATGGTGCTCCTCCTTGGCAATGGGAGCGTGTCAGCGGCGGTGCTGAGCGACACGCGATTTGAGCAACGATGACATGCAGTGCGCACGGTTTCAACAAATGGGAGCGGAAAACCGCACATTCCGCCCAAATGAACAATCTTGTGGCGAGAAACTGATTGTGCGCGCACTTTTGCTGCTCATTCGCTATAGTTCCATTGTGCAGCGCAAAGAACGCCTTCATCACATCGTCTCCGCGATCGTCGACAACCTCTCGATGGAGGTGCCCGAGCTCGCCGCACGGTTCGACGTCTCGGAGGCGACCATCCGCCGCGACCTGGAGCTGCTGGAAGAACAGCAGCTGGTCAGCCGCACGCGCGGTGGCGCGACGACGCACGTCGCCTTCAACGACCTCCCCCTCGGGTTCAAGACCTCGCAGGATCTGGACGAGAAGCGCCGCATCGCACGGAGCGCGCTCGCCTTCCTCGACGGCGCGAGGGTCGTCGGCATGACCGGCGGGACGACCACGAACGAGTTCGCTCGGCAGCTGCTCGGCCGCCGGGGCCTCACGGTCGTGACCAACGCCCTCAACATCGCCACGAGCCTGGTGAGCAGCCCGGGACTCCGCGTCTTCGCGGCCGGCGGCGAGGTGCGCAGCAGCAGCCAGGAGGTGGTCGGCCCGAGCGCCGAGGCGTTCCTCTCGGAGTACAACATCGACGTCTCGTTCCTCGGCGTGGACGGCGTCGACACCGAGGCAGGCTGCACCAACTACGACCCCATCGGCGCCCGCGTGAACGGAGCGATGCGTGCGCGCTCACGGATGACGATCGTGCTGGCGGACGCCACCAAGATCGGCCGCGTCGCGCTCGCGAGCGTGTGCTCCATGGACGAGGTGGATGTGCTCATCACCGACTCCCGTGCTCCGCAGTCGGCGGTGGACGCCATCCAGCGCCGGGGATGCCGCGTCATCTGCGCCTGATCCCACACCGGCTGCCTAACGCGCAGAAATCCGCTCGATTCGTGCACATTTATTGTGCGAATGATGCGCTCGTGCGATATTGGCCGAATGGTCAAAGTAGCCTTCATCGGCGCCGGGAGCGTCGAGTTCACCCGCAACGTCGTCACCGATCTCTGCAGCTTCAGTGAGCTGCAGGGCGAGTTCGAGCTGTCCCTCCACGACATCGATGCCGAGCGGCTCGGCTACGCGGATGCACTGGCGAAGCGGATCAGCGCACAGCTGGGCGCGGACGCCCGGGTCACCTCCAGCCTCGATCGCCGGACGGCGGTGGCCGACGCCGACTATGTGGTGAACGAGATCCAGGTCGGAGGCTACGCCGCGACCCGCAAGGACTTCGACATCCCGGCGCGCTACGGCCTGCGGCAGACCATCGGCGACACGATCGGCATCGGCGGCATCTTCCGCGGGCTCCGCACCATCCCCGTCCTCACCGGGATCGGCCAGGACCTCGCCGAGGTGGCCCCCGACGCGTACCTGCTCAACTACAGCAACCCGATGGCGATGCTCCCGTGGGCCGTCTCCGCCGGGACACCCTTCTCGCGCGTCGTCGGCCTGTGCCACTCGGTGCGCGACACCCACCACCTCCTCGCGGAACTGGTCGGCGTCCCGGAGGACGAGATCACGTTCGAGACCGCCGGATTCAACCACCAGGCGTTCGTGCTGCGGTTCGAGCGGGACGGCGAGGACCTCTACCCGCGGCTGCGCGAGGTCATCGACGGCGACCCCGAGCTCCAGCGCCGGGTGCGTGTGGAGCTCTTCCGCCGGTTCGGCTACTTCCCCACCGAGTCCAGCGAGCACAGCGCCGAGTACGTGCCGTGGCTGATGCGCAGCGACGCCGCGATCGAGCGGTTCCGCATCCCCGTCGGGGAGTACCTCACCCGGTCCGAGCGGAACATCGAGGAGTTCGACGAGACCCTCGCGACGCTGCAGGCGCAGGGCGATCTGGATCTCCAGCCGACCTCGGAGATGGCGTCGGAGTTCATCCGGGCCCACGTCACCGGCGCGCCCGCGAGCCTCTACGTCAACGTGCAGAACAACGGACTCATCGAGAACCTCCCCGCCGAGTGCTGCATCGAGGTTCCCGGCATCGTCGACCAGGACGGGCTGCACCCGCAGGCCGTCGGCGCTCTGCCGCCGCAGCTGGTCGCGCTCAACCGCACCTTCCTCAACGTGGTCGAGCTGACCGTGAAGGCCGTCCTCGAGGGCAACCGCGACCACGTCTACCACGCAGCGCTGCTCGACCCGAACACGGCCGCTACGCTCGGAATCGACGACATCCGGAGCATGTGCGACGAACTGCTGCAGGCGCACGGCGACCTCATCCCCGAGGCGCTCCGGCTTCCCTGATTGAGCACGCTGTGAGAATCGGGATCCTCGGCACGGGGGCGATGACCATCGCGCTCGGCGCCCGGCTCGTGCGAGCCGGGCACGAGGTGCTCATCGGCTCGCGCGACCCCGAGCGGTCGCGCGCCGTGAGTGAGGAGCTCGGCGCCGCGGGCGCCGGCGACTACCGGTTCGCGGCGCGCGCCGACGTGGTGATCCTCGCCCTGCACGACACCGAGGTTCTGCGGATCGCCGAGTCCCTCGCCGACGTCCTCGCCGGCGCCGTCGTGATCGACCTCAACAACCCGCTCGATCCTCCATCGTTCGAGAGCCGGTACGCCGGCTCCGAGTCGCTCGGCGAACGACTGGCGGCGGTCGCCCCAGGGGCGAGAGTCGTGAAGGCGTTCAACACGGTCTACGCGGAATGGTTCGCCGAGGGCGCCGACGCCGGCTCCCCCGCGGTGCAGGTGTTCGTGGCCTCGGATGACGAGGACGCGAAGAGCACCGTCACCGACCTCGTCCGCCAGCTCGACGCGGAGCCGGTCGATGCCGGACCGCTCCGGGCCGCGCGGCAGCTGGAGAGCCTGGCGGGGTTCGAGGTCTCCCTGGTCGATCGCGGCTTCGCCCCGTTCGTCGGCTTCCGGCTGGTCGCCGGTCAGCAGGCGCGGGACGCTGACGGCGTCCGACCGCGGATCTCGGTGGTCGGCCCCAACCCGGCGATGGACAGGACCGAGGCGATTGCGGAGTTCCGCCCGAACGAGGTCAACCGGGCGACCGTCAGCAGCCCGCGGGCCGGCGGCAAGAGCTTCATTGTCGCCCGGGCCCTCCGCCGCCTCGGCCGGCCCGTTGCTCTCTACGGGTTCCTCGGCGGCACGACCGGAGAGTATCTGCGGTCGGAATGCGCCGAGCTGGGCATCCACGACCGTCACGTCACGATCGTGGGAGAGACGCGGATCAACACCATCGTCGTCGACGGCGCGACGGGCGGGGCGACCGTCGTCAACGAACCCGGGCCGACGGTCAGCGAGGCCGAGGCGGACGCGCTCGTCCGGGCTGTCGGCGCCGGCCTGGCCGCCGACGACCTCCTGCTCCTCTCCGGCAGCCTCACGCACGGACTCCGCCCGGGCTTCTATGCGGAACTGGTCGAGCTCGCGCATTCGCGCGGCGCCCGAACGGTGGTGGATGCGGCAGGCGACGTGCTCGTGCGCGCTGCCGCCGCCCGCCCCTGGGCGCTGAAGTGCAACCTCGAGGAGTTCGCGGCGATCATGCCCGATGCGCCACGGCAGCTCGCCATGGACGCCGACCGCGACCGCCTCCTCCGCGCGATGCGCGCGCTCACGGCGACGGGCGTCGAGCTCGTCATCGTCACGCTCGGCGCGGACGGCCTGCTGGCCGCCACCGCGAGCGAGGCGATCCAGGTCGCAGCTCCACGGGTGATCGTCAAGAACCCCACGGGCTCCGGCGACACCCTCCTCGCCGCTTTCGCGGCGGCATGCGCCGACGGCGAGCCGCTGCCGGACGCGTTGAGGTTCGCTGTCGCGGCCGCCAGCGCCAACGCCGCCGTTCTGGTCCCGGACCTCGGGCCCGACCCTCAGCTGACCGAACTGGTGAAGCAGACCGTCGTCCACCGGCTCTCGACAGGGACGGCATCGTGACGTTCATCGGCATCGACGTGGGCACGACCGGACGAAGGCGCTGCTCTACGACCCGCAGTCTCCGGAGCGCACGGTCATCGCCGAACCCACGCCCGTCGTCCCGACACCGCACGGTGATCTCCGCGACGCGGACGCCGTGGTGGCCACTGTGCTCTCGTGCATCGACCGGCTTCTGGAGGGGCTCCCGCCTGCCGAGCGCGGAGCCGTTCGCGGGATCGGCATCACGTCGCTCAGTGAGGAGATGGTGCTGCTGGACGCATCCGGTCGTTCCATATCCCCCATGCCCGCCTGGTACACCGGCGTCGCAGCAGAAGCCGCACGCGGCGAAGGGATCGACCCGTCGTTCTCGTGGTCCAAGCTGCGCTGGGCCTCCGAACAGTATGCGGCGGAGGATGTTCGGGGCGTCACGACGCTGAACAGCTACATCGCGGCTGCCCTCGGCGACGACTCCGACTTCGCGATCGACGACTCGCACGCCTCGCGCACCGGATTCTTCGACGTCGGGGCAGCGACCTGGCAGCCGCAGCTCTTCGAGGCGACGGGGTGGCCGGCCTCGCTCCTCCCTCCGTTGGTCCCGGCCGGGAGCGCCGTGTCGACGCTCGCATCCCCGCTCGCGGAACGGTGGGGCATCCCGGGCACCGCCGCTATCGTCCTGGGCGGCCACGACCACTTCTGCGGCGCCTTCGCCGTCGGCATCCGCAGCGAGGGCCAGCTGTACGTATCCGCCGGCACCTCCGAGGCGCACTGCCTGATCGTGGACGAGTTGCCGCAGGGGCTCCTGCCCGAGCAGGTCGGCGCCGGTCGGTTCGTCGACGGAGAGCACTTTTACCTGCACCGGCAGCTGCCGTCGGGCCACCTGTACCGGCAGTGGACCGGGCTGCTCGGTCTGGCCGACGAGTCCTCCCGCGCGCGGGAAGCCGAGGAGCTCCGCGCAGAGCCGCTGGGCTCCCTCGGCACCACCGTCGTCCCCGGATTCGGCACGGACGTGCGCAGCTCGGTGTTCGATCTCGCCCCGGACGCCGGACGCCGAACGCTGCTGCGCGCCCTCCTCGAAGGTCTCGCCTGCGCTGCGCTGCTGGTCGACCGTGAGCTCATCGCCCTCACCGGCAGACCCATCACGGAGGTGGTCGCGTCGGGGATCCCCGCCGCCAGTCCTGTCTGGCAGCAGCTGCGGGCGAACCTCGCCGTCGCTCCCTTGTCGGTGAGCAGCGAGGACGAGGCTCCCGCGCTCGGCGCCGCGCTGCTCTGCGAGAGGGTGGCCACCGGAACCGAGGGCCGCCCGTCGGCCCTGCAGCGCGTGCCCGCCGACCCCGCCTCAGCCGCCGAGTACGGGGCGCTGTACGCACGGTTCGAGCAGAAGCTGTCGACCCTCCGCTAGCGCGCCAGATCAGGCGGTCTCGCGCGGGCTGCTCAGCGGTACCCTTCCCTCGAAACGAGACACGCATCCGATCGCTGTCTCTCTCGACGGGATGCACGGCAGGGCCAGCTCGGGCCCCGGCGCGCCGGGCCCCGGCGCCCCGCGCCCGATGCGCCGCGCCGACCATGCCGACGGCACCCGGGGAAGGAACGACATCATGAACGACAACTCCACCGACCTCTCCGCCTTCGGGATCGGGGTCGACCTCCGCGACGGCTACGCCGAGGTCGGCGACGGCGTGCGATTGCACTACGTCGAGGCCGGGACCGGCCCGCTGGTCGTGCTTCTGCACGGCTTTCCCGAGTTCTGGTACGGCTGGCGACGGCAGATCGCGCCGCTCGTCGAGGCCGGCTACCGGGTGGTGGCCCCGGACCTCCGCGGCTACAACCTGTCGTCGAAGCCCGACGACTACACCGAGTACACCGCAGACAAACCCGCTCACGACATCCAGCAGCTGATCCGCGTCCTCGGCGCTGAGAAGGCGCCCGTCGTCGGGCACGACTGGGGCGGGTCGATCGCCTGGACCCTGGCGATGAATCACCCGGAGGTGGTCGACCGCCTCGTGATCCTGAACGCTGCTCACCCGCGCAAGCTCAACGAAGGTCTGAAGAACCCGCACCAATTGGAACGCAGTTGGTACTTCTTCTACTTCCAACTGAAGGGCACCCCGGAACATCATGCCGAGCGACACAACTGGGAGTTCTTCGTCCACTTCCTCCGCGACGCGCAGCCGCCGTACACGGACGACGAACTGGACCGGTACCGCGAGGCCTGGTCCCAGCCCGGAGCTGCCAAGGGGATGATCGACTACTACCGCGCGGCCGTCCGGTTGGGCTCGAAACAGAAGGTCCTGACCATCGCCACGCCGACCCTCGTCATCTGGGGGCAGCAGGACCGCTTCCTCGGTGCCGATCTCGCGGAGCCGCACGCCGAGGACGTGCCGAATCTTGTCCGTGTGGAACGGATCGACGGCGCCTCCCACTGGGTCCACCACGATGAGGCCGATCGAGTGAACCGACTGATCATCGAATTCCTCGGAGCCGACCAGCCCCGGGCAGACGCATGACCAGCTGAACGCGGTTCCGCTCGGCTCTCTCAGCTCCCGGTCTTCTTGAGCTGCTTCTTCGCGGAGCGCTCGACGAGGATCGCGAGGTAATCCCGCACCGGGCGCCCCGCATACTGCCCGTACTCCGCACGGGCGATGTCCTCGATCTCCGCGCGGGGCGTATCCGGGAACTTCTCCTGCAGCCGTTCGACGATCTGCTGGATGGTGTCCTCGTCTGTTGGTTGCTTTGCCATAAGCGGAGTCTTGCATGCCCGAGTGAACGCCGACGAATGCGGGTCGGCGGCCGCGCCGTCTCGCCGGCTAGCCGTCGATGACCTGGCTGCGGCCTCGCTCGGATCGCGGCGCACCGACGATCCGGGCCGCCGCCGCATTCGCCGACCGTGCCGCGTCGAGAAGGTCCTTTCCGACGGCGAGTTCTGCAGCGAGCGTTCCTGCGAACGCGTCGCCGGCACCCGTCGTGTCGACCGCAGCGACGGCCACGGGAGCGATGCTCCGGCCGGCCGTACCGTCGTCCACCCACGCACCCCTGGCACCCAGGGTCACGACAGACGATCGGACGAGGGGACGTAACCGTTCCGCGATCGTGCCCGGACTCGCCTGCTCAGGCAGGTCCACCAACACGGCGGCCTCTTCGAGGTTGACGATCACGGGATCCGCCGACGACAGCACCCGTGGGTCCACCCCGGGGGCCGGACTCGCGTTGAGGATGAAGCGCGCCCCGTTCTGCAGTGCCCACCCGGCGGCTGCCCGCACCGCCTCGGACGGGACTTCGCACTGGCACAGCACCACCTGCGGCATCCGTGCGTTCAACGCGGCTTCGACCTGCCCGCCGGTGAGCTCCGAATTCGCCAGCGGAATCACAACGATCGAGTTCTCACCGTCCGGCGTCACGGAGATGACGGCCCTTCCTGTCGGCTGGGGCGCAGTGACGACCTGCGTGACATCCACCCGGTGCGCCGTCAACTCGTCCAGCAACCGGCGCCCGGCGTCGTCGTCTCCCAGCGCGCCCACGAACGACGTCGCGGCGACCGCCGCAGCAGCGAGGGCCTGATTCAGCCCCTTCCCCCCGGGAGCCGTCTCGTATCCGGTGCCCAACAGGGTCTCCCCCGCCCGAGGAGCCCGAGCGACGCGGACCACGATGTCGAGGTTCGCGGAGCCCACGACCGCGACCGCGGGGGTGGGGAGGAGGAATCTGGACACAGACGCCTCGGTCAGGCGATCTCGGCGATGTCCGCCACCAGGCCGACCAGGCCGTAAGCCGTCGACAGGTCCAGGTCCGGATACCCGAACGTGCGTGGACCGCGACGCTGGGATCCCGGAATGAGGAGGAGCCGTTCCATCATCTCCGTCAGGCGCACATCCACTTCGAGGTCCACCGCACCGTCGAATGCGAGTCCGCTGCCGGTGTCGGTGGCCGCGACCGCGTCCGGCACAGCCGCCTCGATGAGCGCGCAGGCGACGGTCGGATGGACGCTGTCCGCCGCCCGCACGCCGAGCGCCCGCTTCACCGTCACCGACGTCACACCGGGAAGAACCTCCGCAGCTTCGCGCGTTGCGGCGTCGTCGCCGGTCACGAGAACGGTTCTCGCACCGTGCGAGTTCGCGACTGCTGCACTCAACCCGACCTCGCCCAGGACCATGCCGTTCATGCGAACGGAATCAATGGTCCGGCCGCTGAGCGTGTGCGGGAGGACCGCATCGGCGAGGCCCGCTCGGCCGTGATAGCCGATCAGCAGGACCGCGTCGACCCCACGGTCGACTCCTGCGACCATGTCCAGCGGGCGCGGGATGCCGCGGATCAGCCGCGCCCGCGGATCCAGCCGGTCGGGCAGGAGGTTCAGGCCCTTCGCGTGAGAGTCGCACACTGTGACCTCGGCCTCGTCGTCTGCGGCGAAGACGCCGCGGACCGCTGCGGACGCTTCGTCCGTCATCAACTCGCGTGCGCGTTCCCAGCCTGGGCCGCCCGGGGCGATATCCGACCGGTCGACGACCCCGGCGATGCCTTCCATATCGACCGACACCAGTACGCGCATGCGCCCACACTACGACGCCGGGTGGAGACTCCTCAGAACTCCACCGGGTCGCGGATGATCGGGCAGGTCATGCAGTGTCCGCCGCCGCGCCCGCGGCCGAGTTCCGCACCGACGATCGGGATGACCTCCACGCCCGCCTTCTGCAAAAGCGCGTTGGTCGAGGTGTTGCGGTCGTAGGCGTAGACCACGCCGGGCCGGAGTGCGACGGCGTTGTTGCCGCTGTCCCACTGCTGGCGCTCGGACTCGTAGTTGTCCCCGGCGGTCTCGACGACGTGCAGGCTGGGGAGCCCGAGGGCGTCGGCGACGACCTCCACGAACGGCGTCGACCCGTGGTCGATCACCCGCATGCCGGGGGCGCCGTCGTCGGGAAGCAGCGTGAAGGTGTGGACGTCATCCATGATCTTCGGGTAGAGCGTCACGATGTCGCGGTCGGCGAAGGTGAACACGGTGTCCAGGTGCATCGCCGAGCGCAGTTTCGGCATCCCCGCGACGATCACCCGCTCGGCGGCGTTCCGCGCGAACAGCGCAGCGGCCGCCTGCGTGATGGCGTGCCGCGAGGTGCGCTCGCTCATGCCGATGAGTACGGTCCCGTTCCCGACGGGCATCACATCGCCGCCTTCGAACGTGGCCTGCCCCCAGTCCGCCTCCGGGTCCCCCCACCAGACCGTGGCGTCCACGAAGTCGGGGTGGAACGCGTAGATGGCCTTCATCAGCAGCGTCTCGTCGTGGCGTGCCGGCCAAAACAGGGGGTTGAGGGTCACCCCGCCGTAGATCCAGCAGGTGGTGTCCCGCGTGTAGAGGGTGTTGGGAAGCGGGGGCATGAGGTACTCCCGGACACCCGTGGATTCGCGGGCGAGCGCCACATAATCGGTGCGGTAATCCTCGGGCAGGTCGGAGGTGGCCAGGCCGCCGATGAGGTAGCGGGCGAGATCCGCCGGCGCGAGCGAATCGAGGTAGGCGCGCGTGCCCTCCACGAGGCCGAGGCCCACCTCGGCGGGGACGATCTTCCGGTCGAGCAGCCACGACTTCGCTTCCGGGTCGGTGACGGTGTCCGCCAGCAGCTCATGCAGCTCCACCACGTCCACGCCGTTTCCTCGCAGATCGGCGACGAAGGCCGCATGGTCGCGGATGGCGTTGTCGACCCACATCACGTCGTCGAACAGGAGGTCGTCGGCGTTGCCCGGCGTGAGCCGGTGGTGCGCGAGACCCGGCGAGCAGACCAGGACCTTGCGCAACTGCCCGACCTCCGAGTGGACACCGAACGCGGGCGCGGCGGGTGAGTCTGTCATCGTTCCTCCTCGTGACGCTTCAGATGTGGATCCAGCCGACGACCAGCGCGACGACGGCCGCGACGGCCCCGACGACGGCGACGGCGAGGATCACGTACTCGCGGCCGGTGAAGACTCTGCGTCCCTGCTCGCGCCGGGCCATGACGAACAGCACCGTCGCGGGCGCGTAGATGATGAAGGACAGCAGGACGAAGGTCAGGCCCGCTGCGAAGATCAGATACGCGGTGTAGATCGTCGCCAGGATGCCGACCGTCAACTCCCTGCCCCAGCCCCGCGGCGCATCCCGGTACGTCTCCCGGGTGAGCACGAGCTTCATCGCGTAGCACGCGACCAGGAAGAACGGGATGAGCGTCAGCGCGCTCGTCAGGTCGAGCGCCAGGTTGAACGCGTCGTGTGAGAAGTAGGTGATGATCAGGACCACCTGGACGAAGATCGCGGTCGTCAGCAGCGCGGGCACCGGAACGTCGGATCGGTTCGACCGCGAGAGGAAGCGGGGCATGTCGTCGTCCTTGGCGGCGACAAACAGCACCTCCGCCGCCATCAGCGACCACGCCAGGTAGGCGCCGAGGACGGAGACGATCAATCCGATGCTGACGAACCACGCGCCCCACGGCCCGACGGCGGCCGCCAGCACGCCACCCATCGACGGCTGCCGGAGCTCGGCGATCTGCCCCATCGGCAGGATGCCGTACGAGACGATGGTGACCGAGGCGAAGATCGCGAACACGCTCAGGAAGCCCAGCACCGTCGCGCGCCCGACGTCGGCACGCCGTTTCGCGTGCCGGGAGTACACGCTCGCCCCCTCGACGCCGAGGAACACGAAGACCGTGACCAGCATCGTCCCGGTCACCTGGTCGAACAGCGATCCCGCGTAGTCTGCGCCGCCCCAGTTCTCAGCGAAGACCTGCGGCTTCAGCACGAACAGGCAGAGCAGGATGAAGACGACGATCGGCACGATCTTGGCGATCGTGACGATCCGGTTGATCACCGCGGCTTCCTTGATCCCGCGCCGGATCAGCAGGAAGAACCCCCACAGGCCGACCGACGAGATCCCGATCGCGAGCAGACTGTCGCCCTCGCCGAGCGCGGGCACGACCGCCCCCACGGTGGACATGATGAACACCCAGTAGAACACCAGCCCCATCGACGCGCTCGCCCAGTAGCCGATCGCGGAGTAGAACCCGAGGAACTGACCGAAGCCCGCCTTCGCGTACGCGTAAACGCCCGCGTCGAGTTCCGGTTTCCGGTTGGCGAGCGTCTGGAACACGAACGCCAGCATCAGCATCCCGACACCGGCGATCGTCCACGCGATCAACGAACCGGCGACGCCGGTCTCCTGGGCGAATCGCCGCGGGAGCGTGAACACTCCCGCGCCGACCATGGACCCGACGACCATGCCGGTCATCGTCAGCATCGACAGCTTGGCCGCCGGCGCCTGCTGCTGTGCGGCTACATCGGTCTGTGTCACGAACCCTCCCCAGGGGTGTGATTCGCCGAAGGGACGACCACCGCCCGAAGGCGGATCGTGGACGCGGTTCGACGCGCATATTCAACTCGCGCCCGGGTCCCTGGGTCAAGCACCTCGAGCGGCCGGAGGATCACACCCGCCTCACCTGCCGGTGTACGCAATCCGCACTCTCCCGATCTCGCCGTCGAAGGGGAAGGGCATGCGGTCCATGTAGGAGCGCGACACCGCCCCGCCATAGGCGCGCCCGATGTCGAGGCAGTCGTTCGCCGAGAACAGCAGCGGGATGCTCACCGGCACCGTCCCGGAGCCGACCGCGCTTCCGTCGACCCGTAGGTCGATCCGGAGGGGTGACGCCGGCCGCGGCTCGAGCACGGTCGTCTCGATCTCGATGGTGTGAGCGCCGGGCGGGAGCGGCACATCCGCGCGGATGATCGTCCGCTGGATGAGGAACAGGTTGAACTCGTAGGTGAGCGCACCGTCCACGACGTACGCCGTCAGGCCGCCGCCTGCCCCGCCGAGCTTGTAGAGCACGCCGTTCGCCTTCTCCCCCAGCTCCGCCTCGATCGTCACCAGGTTCGCCCGGGTGCCGAGGGCGGGTGCGCAGAACTCCGGCACCCGCACCGTGTCGCCGGAGAACTCCCACTCGGTGTACGGCGGCGAGATGCGGTCCTCCGGATGCATGGTCACCACCCACAGACCGCCGCCGACCGGCAGAACGTCGTTCCGCGCGGCCTCGATGGCGAACAGCTCTTTCAACTGCCCCAGCTTTTCCGGATTCTCCGCCGCGAGGTCGTGCGCCTGGCTCCAGTCGTGCTCCAGATCGTAGAGCTCCCAGGTGTCCTGATCCGGGGTCCAGGTGCGGATGCCGGGAGGTGCGCCCGGCACCCAGGGCATGCGCGGGCCGAGTGCCGAGGCGATCCAGCCGTCGGAGTAGATCGAGCGGCTGCCCATGATCTCGAAGTACTGCGTGCGCCGCCGGCCCTCGGCGGTCTTATCGTCGATCGAGTAGGCCAGGCTGACGCCGTCGATCGGATCCTGCGGGATGCCCGCCACCATCTCGGGGTGCGAGATCCCGAGGATCTCGTACAGGGTCGGCGCGACGTCGATCACGTGGTGGAACTGCGTTCGCGGCTCCGGATCGTGCTCGATGCGTCCCGGCCACTGGACGAACATCGGGTTCCGCGTTCCGCCGAAGTGCGACGCCAGCAGCTTCATCCCCTGGTACGGGGTGGAGCCTGCCCAGGCCCACGCCGCGTGGTACTGATTGTCCACCTGCGGAGTGCCGAGCACGTCCAGACCGCCCATCTCCTCCAGCACCGCGATGTGCTGATCGATCGTCGTCGGGATCTGATTCTGCGCGAGCAGCTCGCTGATCGTGCCGTTCTGTCCCTCACCGGACGAGCCGTTGTCGCCCCAGATGTAGATGACGATCGTGTTGTCGAGGTACCCGAGCCGCTCGACCTCGTCGATGACCCGGCCCGCCTGCACATCGGCATGCTCGCCAAACCCGGCGCACACCTCCATCAGCCTTCGCTGGAACGGCCGCTGGTGCTCGGGGATCTCATCCCACCCCTGCAACGACTCCGGGCGCGGAGTGAGCTCGGCGTCCTGCGGAACCCAGCCCGCGGCCTTCGCGCCGGCGAGAGCCTCTTCGCGGTAGACGTCCCAGCCGTCGTCGAAGACTCCGGCGTACTTGTCGGCCCACTCCTTCATGATGTGGTGCGGCCCGTGGATGGCCCCGGTCGCCCAGTACATGAAGAACGGCTGGTCCGGAGCGAGGGCGTTGTGGTCGCGCAGCCACGAGATGGCGTCCTCGGCGATGTCCTCGCTGAGGTGATAGCCCTCCTCCGGCGTCTTCGGGGGCAGCACGCTGGTGGTGTTGCGCACGAGGTTCGGCTCGTACTGCGACGCCTCCCCGGCGAGGAAGCCGTAGAAGTAATCGAACCCGACACCGGTCGGCCAGTTGTCGTACGGGCCGGCCTTCGTCGTCTCCTCGGCCGGAGTGTTGTGCCACTTTCCCCAGGCGGCCGTCGCGTAACCGTACTGCCCGAGCACCTCGGCGATGGTGGCGCTGCTCTTCGGGATGTGGCCGGAGTATCCATCCCAGTCGTTGGCCAGTTCGGCGATCTGCCCGGCCCCCACCCGATGGTGGTTGCGCCCCGTGAGCAGCGATGCGCGTGTCGGCGAGCACATGGCGGTCGTGTGGAAGCGGTTGAAGCCGATCCCGTTCTCGCGAATGCGCTCCAGCGTCGGCGTCGCCACCTTGCCTCCGAGCGGCGCCGGCAGAGCGGGGCCGGCGTCGTCGATGAGAACCAGCAGGATGTTCGGGGCATCCGGACCCAGGTGCTTCTCCGGTGGCAGGGGCGAGTACGTCGACTCCTGCATCGTGCGTCCCGCGACACTGCCGGACCGCTTCGGCGGGAACGGCAGTGTGCGGGCCGGCGGAAGCGGCTTCCCGACCACAGAGCGACCCTGGTCAGCCATTCCTGAACCCCCTCGCGAATCAGACCAAACGCCCGCATCGTCGCTGACCCGGCTGCCGCCTGGCTAGTCACCAGGTGGCTTTTCGGTACTGCCGCTGCGCATGCACCAGGCGTTACCGTGACCGCATGCGCACTTCGCAGAGCTTCCGTCTCTCCGCCGTCCTCATCGTGGCCGGTGTCCTGGCCCTCAGCGGGTGCTCGTCGGCCTCGGATGCTTTCACCGGAAGCTGGGGGTCCACAGCCCAGGGACAACCGAACCTGACCATCAAGGACGACGGCACGTTCTCCGGATCGGACGGCTGCAATGCCATGTCGGGCAAGGGGTCCGTGTCCGGTGACACGTTCACCTTCGGCCCCTTCGCCTCGACGCTGAAAGCCTGCGACGGCGTCAACCCCTGGTTGAGTCGCGCCAGCACCGCCAAGGTCTCGGGCGACAACCTGGTGATCTACGCGAACGGCGGTCAGAAGGTGGGCACCCTTCCGCGCAAGTGACACCGACCGGCAGAAGACCCGTCGTCAGGAGGTGACCGTGGGTTTCTTGGCATACGACAGCAGCGCGCGGGTCCAGTTCGACGACGACACCCTCGCCCATGTGGAGGTCGTCGTGATCAACAAGCTCCTGCGCAAGGAGTCATTCGCCCTGAGCTGGCAGGAACCGGAGGACGACGGCGGAGGGCGGACCAGCGTCTGGATCGACACCGGACTGCCTCTGAGGTTCCGTTTCGCGCACCCGAGCGTCGGCCGACTGGATCGCGACTGGCTGGAGCAGCTGACCCGGGGCGCCATGAGTTCCCACGGGCTGGTCGTCGTGGACCGGCAGGGCCTACCGGTGACCGCACGGACCCAGCGGCACTGACCCGGACGGCTAGAGCTCCAATTTCTGCTCCACCACAGCCTTGGCCACGGCGGCGATCCCGAGCTGGTGGTTGCGGGCGTACGTCCGAAGCAACTCGAAGGCCTGCTCGATCCCGATGCTGCGCTTGTACGCGATCACTCCCTTGGCCTGCTCGATCACCACTCTGCTGTTCAGCGCGTGCTGGAGCTGCTCCCGCACCTCATTGCTCCGCGCCAGCGTCCGCTCGTGCAGGATGCTGATCGTCGCCACGTCCGCGAACGCCTGCGCAGCGACCATGTCGTCTTCGCTCAGCTCACCCGTCTGGGTGCGCATCAGGTTCAACGTCCCGATCGTGTTCTCTCGGAGGCGAAGCGGGATGGCGTCGATCGCCAGGAACCCCTGCTCCGTCGCTCTGACGGTGAAGTCGTGCCAGCTGCTGGGGCTCGTACGGATGTCCGGGACGGACACCACCCGGCCGAACCGGTAGCTGTCGATGCAGGGACCCGCGTAGGCGCTCAACTGCATCACTTCGACCAGCCGGCTCGCCTCGCTGGTGGAGACCACCAGATCGAGGTCGCCGTCTCCGTCGGCGAGCAAGACCCCCGCTGCCGACGCCCCCAGCAGGTCGCTGCAGGTGTCGACCAGGTTCTGCAGCATGTCCACCACGTCGTAACCGGCCACCAGGGTGTCTGCTAACGCAGCGAAGGCGCGCAGCAATCGCTGCTCACGGGTCGCAGCCATCGCGCCCCTCCCCCGCATTCTCCGGCTCGGAGAAGTCGAGCCGGCCCTCGAGGATGTCGCGAGACACGGCCATCATCGTGCGATTGGTCGAGAACGCGTGCGCACGGATCACGAGGTGCGCATCCTCCGCCGTCACCCCCAGCTGCGCCAGCACCATGCCGGTTGCCTGATGCACGAGCCGGCGTGAATACTTCGGCGCTACCGTGTCGCGCTGCTCCTCCTCATCCAGGGGCAGCAACGCCGATTGGAGGACACTCCGTGCCACCCGCTGGGTCAACTCGACCGCCTGCTCGGTCTGCCGGTCGGTCAGCGACATGGGTTCGCGCGAGTAGATGTCCACGGCCCCGATCTTCAACGACCCCACGAGCATCGGGAAGGCGAACAGTGCCCCCACGTCCTCCTGCGAGACAGCGGGGCTGAACATCGGCCACCATCTGCGAGGGCGCGTCTGAAGATCCGGTTCCAGGATCGGTCGCCGGTAGCGCAACGCGTCCCAGCACGGGCCCTCGCCGAGGTCGAACTGCAACTCGTCCAAGCGCGCCGCTTGCGCATCGCTGGCCGAGATGGTCTCGCTGCCCAGCAGATCGCCGACAGTGGAGACGGCGCTGCCGCTGACCGGAAGCAGACGCACGAAGAGCGCGGAGAACTCCGCGCGCTGCCCGGCGCTGTCCTGCGCTCGAGGAGCGCCGCGGCTCTCGGACTCATCCATACAGCCACCCGCGACTCATACCCTCACGGTACCGCTACGGCCGGGAGAACCAACCCCGGCCGGGCGTCGCGGTCACGGCCAGTCCAGATCCAGATTCGGCCACTGGTCGGTCAGGTCGTCTGCACGAAAGGCCTGGCCTCGCACGCATCCGACCCGCTCCGCCCGATCCAGCAGGTCGATGACGGTGCCCGGTTCGACGAGCTCTTCGACGCCCGCCGGCAGCGGGGCCGTCAAGGTCAGCGTGTCGCTCTGCCATCCCACCGCGAACCCGGCCCGTGCTGTTGTGCCGTCCTCGACGATGACAGGGATGTCGACAGTGTCGAGTTCCCGATGTCTGGCCAGGGCCACTCCCAATCGCAGGACAGCCTCCGCGATCTCGGTCCCGGTGAGTAACGTGTGCACCCCGACGGAAATGCTCTTCATGACCCCTCGATCCCATAAGGCGCCGACCAGGGTCCAGGGTGGCGTATGCGGCCACGGTACATCGTGCAGGATTCAAGTCAAGAGTGCGCAGGATGCGGCAGGCCGCGCTCGACACGATCGCGCTGTCTTCGCAACCCTCGTGCGGGAGTCCGGGGCGAGCGATACCGTGAGCGAAGTCGTGGTGCGGAGCGAGTGCGCCCGGCGCCATACGCGCGAGAAGGGTCACGCCGTTGGGCTACATGATGTACGACAGCACCACCAAGATCGGCTTCGACGACCGTGTTCTGGCGCACCTCGAAGTGGTCATCGTCAGCAAACTGCGCCGAAAAGAGTCCTTCGCCCTGACCTGGCGGGAACCTCTGGAGAACGGGAGCGGACGGAGCACGGTCTGGCTGGACGTCGCCATCCCGTTGCGCTTCCGTTTCGAGGGGGGCCGGGCGCCCTCGCTCGACCGTCACTGGATCGAGCAGCTCAGCATCTCCGCCGCCAGTTCGACCGGGCTCGTCGTTGTGGACCAGCACGGCGAAAGCGTCTACGGAACCACCCACGAGCGGGGCATCTGAATCAGCCGCGTCACCCGGCGTTCTCGTCCGGGTCCGCCAGATACGCGTCACGCGCCTTCTGGATCCGGTCCGGATCGTCCCTGGGGGTGGAGCGCAACGTTTCCCACACCCGATCCTCTCGCTCTTCCGCTTGTGCCGGCGTGTCATTGGGAAACAGTTCATCCAGCACGATTCCACCGCCCGGGCAGATGCTGTCTGCATTGCGACGCCACACGACTTCAGCGAAGGTCATCGTCAACGCCCCACGTCGACGGAACAGTCCAGTGGACGGCGATGCGCGGGAGCTACCCGTCCCTTCAGGCTACGTCGCATCTCCGCGGGGGTGTGTGCAGATCGCCAGTCCTTTCGGGCCGAACGCCGCCGGGGCGGACGCGGTGGCGGCGGGCGAGGAGAGCCAGAGGAGGGCCGCGGCGAGCGCGAGCTTCACGACCGCCCGACTTCCGGTCTAGGGTGCGGTCATGGTTGAACATGGAAAGGGCCACCCGGACCGGCTTCCACCGGGCGAGCAACAGATCACAGAAGTGGAAGCCGATCGATTGGATGAGGACGGCCGACATGCCGGCCGGCTCATTCTGACCCCGGACAGGATCTACTTCCTCGACGACGACCACAGCAGCGGGAGCCACGACGACGTCATCGATCACCTCGGTTTCCAGGGCGCCGAGGTGACCGGCGACGACACGATCGGCACGCTGGCGCTCGCCTGGGGCGACCAGGGAAGGGTCTACGAGGGCGACACCATCGAACTCAAGGCCTTCGCCAAGGCGATCGACGACCAGCTGAACCCGTAGCGGGCCCGGCCCGCCCGTCACTCGACCGGCGGTTCGTGTTCCAGCGTTGCACAGCTTGACGTGCGATCCTGGCGGAGTCGGTCGCGAGTGCGCGGCCCCTGGACGAGACGCGCCGTACCCAGTCAGCACGACGACGCTGAGGAGAGTGCTCGTGCTGGATCAGTTCGTCCAGGTGTTCGGTTCGGTTCTTATCCTGGCGGCCTTCGTAGCGGCCCAGCGCGGCCGGCTCGATCCGAAGTCGCCGCTCTATCTCGCGCTCAACGCGGCGGGATCCCTGGTCCTCGCCGTCGATGCGGCGGTCGGGCGCGAGTGGGGCTTTCTGCTGCTCGAGGGAGTGTGGGCGGTCGTCTCTGTCGTCGGACTGGGGGGAGAGCTGGTCCGCCGCCGCGCGAAGCGCCTCTGACGCGCGTGCCCTGATGGTGCATTATGCTGCACTACATGGATGAAGCCGCGGTGTCCCTCGCTCGTGCGATCGGCGTGCGGGTGAAGCAGGAGCGCAAAGGGCGAAGCTGGACACTCGACCAGCTCGCTGAACTCGCCGGCGTGAGCCGCCGGATGCTGGTGAACGTCGAGCAGGGCGGGGTCAACCCGAGCGTCGGCACGCTGTTGCGGCTGTCGGACGCTCTGGGGGTCGGCTTGCCCGCGCTCGTCGAACCGCCGGCTCCGCGCACGGGAAGGCTCACGCGCGCCGGCGAGGGTGCCGCACTGTGGACGGGCGAACTCGGGGGGAAAGGCGTACTGGTCGCGGGGACGGAGCCCCCGGACGTGGTCGAACTGTGGGACTGGACTCTGATGCCCGGCGAACGCCACGACAGCCAGGCCCACACAGGCGGCACTCGCGAATTGCTGCAGGTCCAGTCGGGTGCGATCACGGTGGCGGTCGGCCACGAGGGCTTCGACCTCCAGGCCGGCGACGCGTTGACGTTCGACGGCGACATCGGCCATTCGTACGCCAACCCCCATCCGGGGCCGGCGCGGTTCTCACTCGCCGTCTTCGAACCCGGAGTCGGCGTACGCAGGGCGGAGACGCCGAATGCCTGATCACGGAATGCCTCGCAGGGCCGGCACCCGGATCCCGCCCTGGTCGATGGCGATCGCGGCGATGCTCGCCGTACAGCTCTCCAACGCCGTCTCCGTGCCGGTGATCCATCAGGTCGGCCCGGCCGGGACCGCGTGGCTGCGGATGTGCTTCGGCGCCGTGTTCTTGGTGATCATCGGCCGTCCGGCGCTGCGTTCTGTTCGTCGCACGGATGCGGCGGGCCTGCTCGCGCTCGGAGTGGTCACCGGCTTCATGACCACGTTCTTCCTCGCCGCCGTAGCGCGCATCCCCCTCGGCACGGCCGTGGCGATCGAGTTCCTGGGCCCGCTCACGGTTGCGACCGTGACGAGCAAGCAGCGCAAAGCCCTGATCTGGCCGTTGCTGGCGTTCGCGGGGGTGGTGCTGTTGACCGAACCCTGGCACGAGCGGATCGACCTCGTCGGAGCAGGGTTCGCCGCCGCTGCGGGTGCCTGCTGGGGCCTGTACAACGTGCTCACCCAGCACATCGGCGGTCGGTTCTCCGGCATCAGCGGCCTCTCGCTCACGATCCCGATCGCTGCCCTGGCGACACTGCCGGTCGGACTGCCGCAGGTCATCTCGGGTGACTTCACGTGGTGGGTGCTCCCCGCGGCCGCGGGGATCGCGCTGGTCACCCCGGTGATCGCTTTCGGGCTGGAGATGCTGGCGCTGCGTCGCATGACGCACACGGCGTTCGGCACGCTCCTCTCGATCGAGCCGGCGTTCGGCATCCTCATCGGGCTGCTCGTGCTGGCGCAGACCCCGACGCCCCTGCAACTAGCGGGGATCGCGCTGGTCGTGATCGCCGGGGCGTTCGCGCAGCGAGGCGGAAGACGTGACCCCGAGCCCGTGGCCACCGCCGATCAACAGGTGGAGACCACGGAGGAGATCCGGTGAAACCTCACGAGGGGCCGACGAGCGACCTCTGTCGCTTCACCCCGCGGCGACGACGGCCACCGCGGGCTCGGCGCTGTCGAGCGCCACGCGTGGGGAGATGACCACGACGCCCTGCGGTTCGAGCGTCATTCCCTGCGCGTCCGCACCGCTCAAGAGGTCGACGCCCTCCTGCGCCAGAGTCACGGCCGTGGAGCCGTGGTTGATGACGAACAGGGCGTCGCCGCGTTGCACCGTCTCGACGAAACCGCTCTCTCCGCCGACGACCGACGCGCTGAGCGCGAGTCCGCTGTCCGCGATGAGTTGAGCTACCAGAGAGGCCGTGTCCTCTCGGCTCAAGCGGGTCGCCAGATACCATGCGGCGCCGACCCCTCTCGCTTTCCGCGTGAGCGCGGGCCAGCCGCTCAGGTGGCCGCCCTCGAAGACGGCGCGCACGGAGGCATCACGAACGTGCACGCACTCGCTCCACTCGATTCCCGTCGCCGCCTCTGGTCCGAAGACGTCGCCGCGAACGCGCACAGTCGGAGCGACAGTCGATTCCTGGGCCACCGGGATGGCGCCCGGCCGCGCCCACGCGCCGCCGAGTGGCCAGAACTCCTCGATCCACACACCGAGCGTGGACTGCAGGTCGCCGAGATAGCCTCCGAGCCGCACGCGCAGATCCTGGTCGACGATGCCCGTCTGGCTGGTGACGAGCACCGTCGATCCAGCAGCCGCTGCGGCATCGATCGCGGCGGCCTGGGCGTCGGTCAGCACGAACAGGCTGGGGACGATCACGATCGGGTACGCGCTCAGGTCCTCGTCACCGGGGGCGAGGTCCACCGTCAGTCCGGCCTCGGTCAGGGCGGCGTGCCAGTGCGCGGCGAGGGCGAGGTAGCTGGAAGTCGTGGGAAGGCCGGCCTGCTCGATCGCCCACCGGCTGTCCCAGTCGAACACGAGCGCGGCGTGCGCGCGAGTCCGCGTCCCGACGACCGACCCGAGCGCTGCGAGCTCCGCGCCCAGCTGCTCGACCTCCCGCCAGATGCGTGTATCGGTTCCGGCGTGCGGCAGCATCGCGGAGTGGAACCTCTCCGCGCCGGCGGCCGACTGCCGCCACTGGAAGAAGAGGATGCCGTCGGCGCCGCGCGCGAGCGCCTGGTACGACAGCGCACGCATCTGCCCCGGCGCCTTCGGCACGTTGGTCGGACGCATGTTGACGGCGCTGGTCGACTGCTCCATGAGGAGCCACGGCTTGCCGCGACCGAGTGAGCGCATGAGGTCGCGTGCCATCGCCGCCCCTCTGGCCGCATCGGGGTCCGCCGGGTCCGGGTACAGGTCGTCGGAGATGACGTCGACGTGTGGGGCCCAGGTCCAGTAGTCGACGTTGCGGAAGGTACCCATGAAATTCGTGGTGACCGGGATGTCCGGCGTCACCTCGCGCAGCACTGCTTTCTCTTCGAGGAAGCACGCGAGCAGCTCGTCCGAGCTGAAACGGTCGAAGTCGAGGGACTGCGTCGGGTTGGGGAAGGCGGGAGTCGCGCGCGGCGGCAGGATCTGCTCGAAAGATCCGTACGACTGCGACCAGAACGCCGTTCCCCATGCGGAGTTCAGCGCGCCGATGGTTCGGTACTTCGCTTCGAGCCAGCGGCGGAAGGCGGAGGCCGACTCGTCGCAGTAGCACCGGGAGACATGGCAGCCGTACTCATTGTTGATGTGCCACAGGACGACTGCGGGATGCGCGCCGTACCGCTCCGCCAGCGTGCGCGTGAGCCGGCGGGCGGCCGTGCGGTACGCCGGTGAGCTGGGGCAGTATCCCTGGCGCGATCCTGGAGAGAGCCGGATGCCGTCCACCGTCACCGGCAACGACTCCGGGTACTGGTCCGACAGCCACGGCGGCGGTGCGGCTGTTGCCGTGGCGAGGTCCACCTTCACGCCGTTCTCGTGCAGCAGGTCCAGCACGCTGTCGAGCCAGCCGAATTCGTAGCGGCCCTCCTCCGGTTCCAGCAGCGCCCAGGCGAAGACACCGACAGTGACGAGGTTCACACCGGCGCCACGCATGAGATCGACATCTTCGTCCCACACCGCCTCCGGCCACTGCTCCGGGTTGTAGTCGCCGCCGAACCAAGGGCTGTCAGTGAAAACGGGACGCATCGGGACGGACTTCCTTCCGGTAGGGCGGGGCCCTGTTACTTGATCGCGCCGGCACTGATGCCGTCGACGATCTGACGTTGTGCGAAGAGGTAGAAGACGACGACCGGGACGATGGAGATCAGCGTCGCGGCCAGCAGGATCTGCGGCTGGGGTGTTTCCGCGGAGACGAAACTGGTCAGGCCGCGCTGTACCGGCATCAGCGAGTTGTCGTTGAAGATCACGAGCGCCATGAGGTACTCGTTCCAGACGGCGAACGCCTGGATCACCGCGACAGCGGCGAGCCCGGGCTTGGCGAGCGGCAGCATGATGCGGAAAAAGGTCCCCAGGGCGGAGGCGCCATCGAGGGCTGCGGCCTCCTCGAGGTCCTTCGGCTGGGAGGCGAAGAAGCTCCGCATGATCAGCGTCGAGATCGGGATGCCGGTCGTGATGAGGATGAAGACGTACCCGGGCCGCGTGTTGGCCAGGTCGAGCGCAAGCAGCACCTTGTACTGGGCGAGGAACATCGCCGGCGCCGGGATGATCATCACGGCGAGGATCAGGGCGGTGAAGAGGCCCTTTCCCTTGAATTCGAGCCGCGCGAGCGCGTATCCCGCCAGGCTCGACACGAGCAGGATGCCGGCGACGGCGCACAGCGTGTAAATGATGCTGTTGGTCATGTAGACGCCGAGGTTGCCCTTGACCCACGCTGTGGCGAAGTTCTGCCACTGGGGCACCGCCGGGAGCAGCGCGTCGCCTTTCAGGAGTTCGGGCAGGCTCTGCATCGACCCCGAGATCATCCAGAGGATGGGGAAGAGCGCGCTCAGCGCTGCGGCGACCAGCAGGGCGTAGAGGGCCACGCGGCCTGGGCGCAGGGGTCGGGGGCCGCTGCGTTCGTGCGTGGTCGCCGTCGTGTCGTGGAGCCCGACGTACTCGGGCGCGTTCGTTGTCGTGGTCATGGTGGTCTTCCTTGTCCCCTCAGGCGTTCGCGCGGCGGCGCGAGAAGCCCAGCTGGAGCAGCGACAGGAGAATGAGGGCGCCGCCGAAGATCACCGACATGGCGGCGGCAGCGCCGTAATTGTTGTAAGTGAAGGCCTGCGTGAAGATCTGCAGCGTGGGAACCATGGTGGTGTAACCGGGTCCGCCGTTGGTGAGCACCTGGACCGTGCCGAAGATCTGCAATGCGGCCAGCAGCGTGAGGAGGCTGACCACCGTCGTCACCGGGGCGAGCTGCGGCCAGGTGATGTAGCGGAACTTCGCCCATCCGCGAGCGCCATCGAGCTCGGCCGCCTCGTACAGGTACTTCGGGATGTCCTGAAGCCCGGCGAGGAACAGGATGAACCCGAACCCCCAGTGCAACCACAGGAACACAGCGATCACGGCGAACATGGCCACGTTGGGGTCGTTCAGCCAGTCGTGCCGGAGGAAACCGAGGCCCGTCCAGCCGAGGATCTTGTTCACGACACCGGAGCGCGGGTCCAACATGGCCGAGAAGACCATGCCGACGACGACCACCGACAAGACGCTCGGCAGGTAGTAAACGGTGCGGAAGAACGTTCGGCCTTTTCGGACAGCGTTGACGGCGAGCGCCATGATCATCGAGATGCCGTTGCCCACGACGAAGCCGACCACGCCGAAGATGAGCACGTTCTTCATCGAGGTCCAGAACGCGACGTTCTTGAAGGCGGCCTGGTAGTTGAGGACTCCGACCCAGGGCGTCTCCGGGCTGACACCATCCCACGCCTGGAAGCTGAGGACGATCGACTCGACGAACGGCACCAGGGTGAACACGGCGATCAAGGCGATCGCCGGCGCCAGGAACAGATAGCCGGTGAGCGCCTTCCGTCCGACTACCCGGCGCCGCCTGCGCGGCGCTCCGAGGGAGCGCCGCGCAGTGGTGGTGCTGAGGGTGCTGGTCACTGGCTTGCGTCCTGTGCGCTCTGGACGTCTGCGAGCAGGTCCTTGACCGTGATCTGCCCGAGCACGAGGCTCTGCACGTCGCGATTGACGGCGTCCGTGACCTGGGCGCTGAACGTGTTCGGGATGACCTGCTGGGTCTTCGCCGCCTGCGCGAAGCCGGTAAGCGTCTCCGGGAGCTTGCTCCCGCTCTTCAGGAGCGCCGGGCTCGTCGGAATGATGTAGGCCTCCTTGGCGAACACCTCCTGCTGAGCCGGCGCGGTGAGCCATTTCACGAAGTCGAGCGACGCCTGGACGTGCTGGCCGCGCGGGTTGATGACCGCGCCCTTTCCGGGCACGCCCGGCGAGCGAGGCGTGTATTTGGCGTCGGATGCCTTCGGCAGCGCCATCGAGAAGAACGCGGTGTAGTCCGGTGCCGTCTTGTGGGCGACGGAGACTCCGGGCGACGCGTCGAAGATCGTGCCGACGCTGTGCTTGGTGAAGAAGTTCGTCTCCACCGTCGGGTTGTCGGTCTGCCCGCCCGGGATGGCCCCGCCCTGGATGGCCCCCGCCTTCTTGAGGTCGGCGATCACCTGGAATGCTTTCTCCCAGCCGGAAGACGTCCACTTGTAATCACCGGCGAACGTGTCGTTGATCTGCTTGTCCGTCAGCCAGTTCGAGGCGAGGTACTGCACGAACTGCGGCGTCAGGGACGCGGCCACGGAGAACCCGCCGTTGGCGTTCTTGTTGCTGGCTGCCAGCTGCTTGATCAGGTCGGAGACCGTCTTCGGCGGGGTCGAGGCGTCGATGCCCGAGTTGGCCGAGTCGGAGATGAGACCGTAGGCCTGATTCTCCCAGTGGACCGTGTAGATACCGGGCTTTACGCCGAGGTTGTTGCCCTTGGCGAAGGTGGCGAGCTTGACCACCTCGGGAGTGAAGTTCTTGCTCCAGTCGCCCTTCAGCTCCTTGCTCAGGTCGAGCGCCCAGCCTGCCTTGTAGAACGGCGCCATGGAAACCGGGTTGAACGACGAGTAGATGTCCGGCATCTGCTTCGACTGGGCATCCGCCTGGAGCTTCGGCAGGTAGTCCACCGGACCCGGGGTGTCGATCGTGACCGTGACGCCGGTCTCCTTGCCGTACTTCTTGGCGAGTTCGTTCAGCACGGCCTCTTGGCCACGGGACTGGTTGAGGAACGTCAGATGGACGTCCTTCTCGGCCGATGCGGACGGGGTGGCTGCGGGGCTGCTACCGCTGCAGCCGGTCAGCAGCAGAGCCGCGGCTGCGACGGTCGCGCCGGCTGCCAGCGCGGCACTCCGGCCGATTTTGGATCGATTCATTTTGCGTGGAAGCATTCGTCCTCACCTTTGAAAGACGCCGGGGCACGCTGCCCAGGCCGGGAATGTGATGCAGTCTGCTAACTCTGAGTCTCTTATAGAGTTCGCACAGCGATGCTAACCAGCCCGCCCGCGCGATGTCAATTCTTAATCGACAATAGTTTTAGAGAGTGCTTGCGTTAGGGTTTCTGCATGACGAACACGGTCGGTGTGCGTGGGCCCCGCGGAAGCTACGCCAAGACGAAGGAACGTCGCCGGGCCATTGCGGAGGCGGCGCTCGAACTCGTCCTGGAGAAGGGTCACCGGGCCCTCATCACGGCGGATGTCGCCCAGCGCGCGGGCTTGAGCGAACCCGGCGTGCTCTACCACTACCCCACCAAAGACGACCTCCTACTCGCCGCCCTCCGCCTCTCCGACGAATTCGAGTGGTCGACGATGCCCCTCGGGGAGTCGGTGCGGCGAGCGCCGGCCCGCGCGGCGGAGAGTCTGCGCCGCATCAACGTCGTCCGGCTCCACACGGCGATGTTCGGAGAGTCCAGCGACCCGTCGCATCCGGCGTACGAGTACTTCAAGGAGCGCTGGCGCGCGGGTGACGAACGAATGGTGGAGAGCATCCGGCGACTTCAGGCCGCTGGGGTGATCGATACGGCGATAGAGCCGTACCGCGCTTCGCGGTGGATCCACACGGCGTGGGAAGGACTGCAGCTGCAGTGGCTCGCAGAGCAGGACTTCGACATCGCCGCGGAGCTGGAGTCCCTGATCGAGCGCATCCTCGGGGTCACGATGGAGGAGATCGACCGTGTGACCCCGAGCGGCGACTGACGGCTAGAGGGTCTCCCCCGCATCCGCCAGCAGCGTGCTGCCGGTCATGATCAACGACAGGTCGCTGACCGCGAACAGGACCACGCGCGCGATGTCGTCCGGAGTACCCAGGCGACCGATCCGGCTGTGGGTCATCACGTCCAGCGGAGGCAGCTCCACGCCGGCCGCGGCCGCCTGCTCGGCCGCCGCCTTCCCTGCGGCGATGTTGCCCTCCGTCGGGACGAAGCTCGGAGCGACACCCAGCACGCGGACTCCGAGCGGGGCCAGGTCGACAGCCAGGGACTTGGTGAGCCCGCGCGCAGCGTGCTTGGAACTCACGTAGGCGGCCATGCCCGGGAAGGCGACCTGGAAGCCTGCCGTCGAGATGATGTTGACGATGACTCCGCCGGAGCCGTCGGCGGCCATGCGGCGAGCGGCCTCCCGGGAACCGAGGAACACTCCCCGGGCGTTGACCGCGAAGACGCGATCCCACATCTCATCCGGCATCTCCAGAACCGGAGCGTTGGGGAACAGTCCCGCGTTGTTGACCCAGATGTCGAGGCCTCCGAGCTCGGCGACGGCCAGGTCGGCGGCGGCCATCACGGACGGCGTGTCGGAGACGTCGGCACGGGTGCCAATCGCGGTGATCGGGTACCGCTCGGCCAGCTCGGCCGCCGCTGCACGCGCCGCCTCCTCGTCGAGGTCGACGATCAGGAGATCGGCGCCGGCTTCGGCCAGCCGGGCCGCGATGGCTTTGCCCAGGCCTTGCGCACCGCCTGTCACGACGGCTCGCCGCCCTCTGAGCGAGACGAGCTCGGCGATGGAGACGCCGGAGACATCGGCGAAGGGATAGGGCATGGGAGACCTCCTGGGTTCGGGTGGCTCTGCGGGTGGGTGGCTATTCGGCCAGGTCCTGGATGCGGAGGACGGTGTCGCCGTACCGGGCGAACCCGTGGCTCTGCGGCGTCCCGTCATCGGCCTGCCCGAAGAGGAGCCGCGTGCCGTCGCCGACGCCCGACCAGGATGCACGCACGCGCATCTCCCCGCCGATGTCGCCGACGAGCTCGAGGTCGGCCTCGTACACGGCGCCGGCCGTCATGGAGCCGCTCGAGCGTTCGACGCCGTTGTAGACGTTGCGGCCGTCGTCGCTGTAGTCGACATAGCGCGAGGCCGCCGACCAGGTGCCATGGCCGTCGGACGAACGGTCGAACTCCAGATACCCGGAGTGCGCGCCCGCGATGCGGCCTGCCGGGGTGAACTCGGCCGTCCGGGCGAGTAGTTCCTCGGCCTCCCGACCCGAGAGCGCCGACGGCGTCGTCGCCGGTGTCGCGGCGACCGGGACGGGCTCCCCCGGCGCGTAGTCCGCCAGCTCGGCGGTGCGGATGCGCAGCGTGGGTCCGAGATCGCCGCCGCTGCCGCGCTGCATCTCCATCCACATGACGTTCCGGCCATCGGGATGCCACGACATGGGCGACACGTAGACCCAGGAGTCGTCCGCGCTGTTCAGCGGCACCCCCGCGTAATCGCGGTCGGCCCTCGAACGCTCGATCTCGATCAGCACCGGACCGATGTTGCCCGGCCGGAAACGGCGGACGCCGTCGACCGCATACATGTACAGGACCCACGCCATGGACATGGTGACCAGCGTGGCGTGCGGCCGCGGCACCAGCCCGAGGAACGCCGGGTTCGTGCCTTTCGACGCCCGCGACGTCATGACGATGCCGAGCCGCTCGTCAGGCGAGAGGATGGTGGTCTCGTCGTATCCGGGCGTGCGGGTGATCGGCTCGAGGGCGTCGGAGACCAGGTCCTGGACGACCGAGTCGGTGAGCGGCGCGCCGCCGTCTCCGACCGCCGAGATCGCCGTCCCGCCCCGGACGAACTGCTTCACTTCGCCGCCGAGCATGTGCCGAGCGGAGAAGTATCCTTCGCGCTCGGGGTCGGGAACGAGCGCATCCGTACTGCTGATGACGACGGGATCGACGATCGTGTATCGGTCCTCATCTCGGCGCAGGCGCCCCAGCGCCACGACGGCGGTGAGGTCGGTGCGCAGGATGGTCCAGGCGATCCGCTCGCCGTCGGGCGACACGATGATCTCCGACCAGTGGTGGGAGGTCAGCGGGTCGTCCGCGAGGTTCCAGGGGTATTCGACGGGGACGAGCTCGACGTGCTCCGCGTCGTCGAGGCTCGGGCTGGCTTCCAGGACGTGGTCTCCGAGCAGCATCCGGCTGTTGTCGGTGAAGGGCATATGACGGATCCCGTTGGCGGTGCGCTTCTGCGGAATGGTCCCCGCGAAGATCTCCGTGAAGCGCGCCCCGTTGTCGTCGACGACGGCGGCTCGCACGGTGTCGGAGGGATCCTCCTGAGTGCGGAAGAGGAGGAACACCCGGCCGCTCGGCGTGTAGGTCGCGCTGGGTGCACGAACATGGCCGGGAAGGGGAACTGTCGAGATCCGGATCGGCCCGAGCGAGTCGTCGACCATCTCCTGCACCTCCGCCTCGTGGGCCGCTCGTTCACGGGTGTCGTTCATACGGCAGCCTCCTCGCGGCGATCGGAGGCGGCCCAGTCGCGGATGCGGGCGGCGATCTCGGCCGGCCCGGCGTCGATGGAGAAGGCGGTGCCGTCCTCGTCGGAGGCGAGCGGTTCCAGCGTCTCCAACTGCGAGTCCAGCAGGGCGGGCGGCATGAAGTGCCCGGCTCGGTCGTCCATCCGTTCCCGGATGACCTCCCGCCGACCGGTCAGATGGGCGAATCGAACGGGGACGCCGGCCTCATCAGCGATGGCGGCCCTGTATCGGCGTCGCAGTGCCGAGCAGGCGACCACGACGCCCCGGCCGGCAGCCGCTTGCTCTCCGATGGTGTGGCCGACAGTCCGCAGCCAGGGACCGCGGTCGTCATCCGTCAAGGGCGTGCCCCCGGCCATCTTGTCGCGGTTGGCTTGCGGGTGCAGGTCGTCGGCGTCGATGAACGGCACTCCGAGCGCACGGGCGAGCTCGCGGCCGACCGTGGTCTTGCCGGATCCGGACACGCCCATCACCACGATGGCGGCCGGTTGCACGGAGGTGTTCATGTCAGCGGACCGCCTTGACCTTGGTGAAGATGATGAGGCCGCCGATCAGCGCGAAGACCGCGCCGATCAGGTAGAGCGCGGTGTAGTTCTTGTCCGCTCCGACCGCGCCGATGGTGATGATCAGGGGGGCGATGAGCGGCGCGATGGCGCTCGGGATCTTCTGGGCGAAGGCGACCACCGCGAGGTAACGACCGGCCTCGGCTCGGCTGGGCAGGACGGCGAAGACGATCGCCTGATCGACGACGCTGAAGGCGGCGATCGCCAGCTGCATGATGACCGAACCGACGATCAAGGGGAGCAACGAGTGGGCGAACGCCTCGACACACGCGCCGGCGACGAAGAGCAGCGATCCGATCAGGGTGAAGAGCTTTCGGCGGCCCAGCTTGTCGGAGAGGAACCCGCCCAGCAGCGCGCCGCCGGCCGCCGCGATCACGCCGATGATCCCGATCGCCGCGACCACGCCGGCGACCTGGACGACGGGGATGTGGAGGCGCTGGGCGTAGAAGAACGTCCCGAACGTCGTGTTGAAGTACAGCCCCATGAAGAAGATGAATCGCCCGAGCCAGTTCCAGCCGAAGTCCGGGTACTTGCGCGGGTTGAACACGTAAGAGCTGAACAGCGTCCTCACTCCGACGGTGTCGTTGCGGACGATGTCCCGCGAGCTGCCCTCGCGCTTGATGAACACGAACGCCAGGATCAGCACCAGACCGATGACAGCGGGAAGCACGAAGATCATCAGGGTGGATGACACCACCGCATAAGCGATGCCGATGCCGAATACCGGTGCGATCTGCGTCGTCACCCCGGTCAGTGCGGACGCACGTCCGCGCTGCTCCTCCGGGACCCGGTCGGCGAGCAGGGTCTGGATCCCCTGTCCCGCCGTGGCCCAGCCGAGCAGACCGACGACCCAGCCGACCCCGACGAGGAAGATGTTCGGGGCGACCGCGATGAAGGCGACGGCGACCAGGCCGACCAGCGATCCGACGACGATGAACGGGGTGCGCCGGCCGAACGGCGAGCGCAAGCGGTCGCTCCAGACGCCGAGCAACGGGCTGAGGACCAGGTAGATCAGCTGGGCCGTTCCAGTGACGTACCCGAGTACCTCCTCGTGGCCGGGAGCCAGTTGCGTGACGCGCACGGCGAGGGAGTAGGTCAGTGGCACCATCAACGCCAGGCTGGCGCCGAAGTTGGCGACCGTGATCCAGAACAGGAAGCTTGCGCTCACCCTCTTCAGGGGCGGGGCGACGAGGTCCGGCCCGTTCACTTCCTGGTTCTGGGGCCCTGCGGCGGGCCCGGCGGTGGTCGGCAGGACCGTGGTCGCTTCCACTCGGACGGCCCGCGACGATTTCGTGTCGAGGTTGTTGTACTTGCGCATTGCATTGACTCCTTCGTCAAGTGAACGGTGCTCGGGGCCTCTACCAGTCGTGGACGGTGCCGTCGGCGAGCCGGTTATAGGGCAGATAGGCGCGGATGTAGGGGTACTTGCCGGCCTCGTCCACGTCGAGGTCGACGCCGAGTCCGGGCTTGTCGCCGGGGTGCAGGAACCCGTCCTGCCAGCTGTAGGACTGCTGGAACACGGCATCTGTCTTCTCGCCGTGCTGCATGTACTCCTGGATGCCGAAGTTGTGGATGGCCAGTCCGAGGTGCATCGCGGCGGCCATCCCGACCGGGGAGATGTCGGTCGGGCCGTGCATGCCGGACTTGATCTGGTACTGGCTGGCGTAGTCGAGCACCTTTTTGAGGTGCGTGATTCCGCCAGTGTGGGTGACAGCTGAGCGGACGTAGTCGATGAGCTGCTCGCGGATGATCTGCTGGTAGTCCCAGACGCTGTTGAAGATCTCGCCGATCGCCAGAGGCGTCGTCGTGTGCTGGCGAACCAGTCGAAGCGCTTCCTGGTTCTCGGCCGGGGTGCAGTCCTCGAGCCAGAACAGGTCGTACGGTTCGAGCGACTTGCCGAGCTGCGCAGCCTGGATGGGCGTCATCCGATGATGCCCATCGTGCAGCAATGGCAGCTCCGGTCCGAACTCGTTACGCACTGCCTCGAACACGGTCGGAATGTGCCGGAGGTAGGAGCGGGTGTCCCAGTCCTCCTCATTGGGCAGGCCGCCGCGCTGGGCGGGCTCGTGGTCGTACCGCACGCCCGAGTTGGCCTCGTAGGTGGCGTTCGACGCGATCCCGTAGATCGACTTGAGCCCCGGCACGGCCGACTGGATGCGGATCGCCCGGTAACCCTTCTCCTGGTGTTCGCGCACGCTGTCGAACAGTTCGGACAGATCCCGTCCGGACGCATGGCCGTAGGCGAGCAGGCCGTTGCGGGACGCGCCGCCGAGCAACTGGTACACCGGCATCCCAGCCGCTTTGCCCTTGATGTCCCACAGCGCCATGTCCACCGACGCGATCGCCGCCATCGTCACCGGGCCACGTCGCCAATAGGCGCTTCGGTAGAGGAACTGCCAGGTGTCCTCGATCCGGGAGGCGTCACGTCCGATCAGCAAGGGCACGACGTGCTCGGCGAGGTAGGCGACAACCGCCTGTTCGCGACCATTCAGGGTGGCGTCACCGAGCCCGGTCAGTCCGTCGTCGGTGGTGAGCTTCAGCGTCACGAAGTTGCGATCCGGGCTCGTGACGATGACCTCGGCTTTGTCGATGCGCATGGGATGTTCCTCGGAATGGTGACGGATACGGTTCAGGAGTCGCTGCCGGGCTTCCGCCCGTCGAGGCCGCGCCACCTGCTTCGCAATGAGAACGCGGCGCCCTTGGGCTTGCGGTCGCGGGTGAAGACGCCCTTCTTGTTCCCGTCCACGCGGTGGATGCCGGGACCGGTCATGAAGTCGGCGAAGTTCCAGATGTGCTCGCCGACGAACTCGGGGATGCGGTCGAAGACGCGGTGGTAGGTGGCGAGCAGGTCGGTCTGGTACTCCTCGGTCCACGGCATGTCCCACACCGAGTGGAGCCCGGGCTGCGTGTCTGCACCGTACTCCGACATCATGATCGGCTTGCCGAACCGCTGCACCCACCCGCGCAGCTCCTGCTCGAGGACCGATTCGGCGGTCGTCAGGTCGCCGGTGAAGACGTACCACCCGTAGTAGCGGTTGATCGACAGCACGTCGAAGAGGTCGCCGATCTTGTCGTTCGCCGGAGTTGCGAACATGACGGCTGCGTAGGTGAGCGGACGGGTCGGGTCCAGCTCTCGCGCCAGGTTCACGAGCGGCTCGAAGTATTCTCGCGAGCCCTCCTCGTTGGAAGCCGGCTCGTTGGCGATGCTCCACATGACCACGCTGGGGTGGTTCTTGTCGCGCGCAATCAGCTCGCGCAGGTGTTGCGCGTGCACGTTCTTCGTCTCGCCCCCGAAGTTCTCCTCGGCGAAGGTCGGTGTCGGCGGGATGCCCGTGAGACCGCCTTGGACGCCCAGATTCAGCCCGACCGCTGCGGTCTCGTCGACCACGACGATGCCGTGGCGGTCGGCGAAGTCGAGCACCTCCTCCGCGTACGGGTAGTGGCTGGTGCGGAAGCTGTTCGCGCCCGTCCACTCCAGCAGCTGGAAGTCATGGACGAGATACGCGTCGTCATGGCCCTTGCCGCGGACCGGGGTGTCCTCGTGCTTGCCGAAGCCGGTGAAGTAGAACGGCTCTCCGTTGATGAGGAACTCGGTGCCGCGCACCTCGACCGTGCGCACACCGAACGGGAGCGTGTAGCTGTCCACGAGCTCGTCGCCGGCGGCCAGCTCGACCACCAGGTCGTAGAGGTAGGCGGCGCCCGGCTTCCACAGCCGCACGTCGTGGATGCGGAGTGAGCCGGCCGGGCCGCCCGCCGCCGCGACCTGGACGCCGGCCTCGTCGAGCACGCGGACGCGGCTGGCCACCCCGGCATCGTCCACGCCGCCGATGCGGACGCTGTAGTCGACCGTTCCCGCTGCGCCGTCGATGCCCGTGATGACGGTGATGTCTTCGACGTACGAACGCGGAGTGCTGTAAAGCTTCACCGAACGCGCGATGCCCGCATAGTTGTAGAAGTCGTGGAAGTAGGTCTGCTTCTGGCGGCCGTCCGGTCCGGTGGTCACCGAGCCGGGCGGGATCGTCACGTTGGTGAGCCGGTTGTCCACGGCCACAGTCAGGCGGAACTCCTCGCCCGCGTGGATCGCCTCTGTGAGGTCGGCCTCGAAGGGCGTGTAGCCGCCGACATGCTCCGCCACGAGCGCGTCGTTCACGTAGACCAGGGCGGAGTGGGTCACGGAGCCGAAGCGGAGGACGATCCTTTCGCCCGTCCAGCCGCGCGGGACTCGCACGTCGCGCTGGTACCAGACGATGCCGACGTGATCGCGGATCGCCGGGTCGACGAAGAGATCGTTGTAGCTGGCAGGGACCGGCGCTTCCAGCTCGGTGTCGAGGCGGGCCGTCCACGGCTCGGCGCCGACAGCGGCGTCGAGTGCGAACCGCCAGAGGCCGTCGAGGCCGATGACGTCGCGGGTCGGGGTGGTTCGGGTGCTGAGCATTCTTCTCCTACACGGCACTGCGGGTCGAGTACCTCAGTACAACACGCTTTTGAGATTTCGGCAAGCGATTGCCATACTGGGCGATACAAGCCGCTCAACACTTGATCTGGAGGCGATGACGCCGATGACCGAATCCGCTCCGCACGGTCTGCGCATCGATGCGGGAGGTGACCAGTTCCCCGTTTCCGGGCCGACCCCGCGCCTCTCCTGGCTCCCCACCCCCGACTCGACCGGACACTATGAGGTCTCCGCGACGGTCGACGATGCCCCTCTCGAACCGGCCCGCGCCGACGGTCACCGGCTGAACGCTTGGCCGTGGACGCCACTGCGCAGCGGCGAGCGCGTCCGTTGGCGCGTCCGTGTCCCGGGCGGCGAGTGGAGCGAGGAGCACACGTTCGAGGCGGGGCTGTTCGACACCGACTGGACCGCCGACTGGATCTCCCCGCCCGCACCGGTGGACGCGGTCTTCGGCAAGCGGCCCGGCCGCGCCCTCCGGCGGAGGTTCTCCCTCCAGCGCCCCGTCCGGCGCGCGCGCCTCTACTCGACCGCGCTCGGCGTCTACGAGGCGTTCGTCAATGGCGACCGGGTCGGAACGGCGGAGCTCTCTCCCGGCTCCACCTCGTACGACACGACGGTGTACGCCCAGGCTGCCGACGTCGCATCGTCGCTGAAGTCCGGCGACAACGCCCTCGAGATCGTGCTCACCGACGGCTGGTACCAGGGCCAGGTGGGCGCCTTCCACGCTCGCGCCGCCTGGACAGAGGGGGACGACCTCGCCGCACGTGCCGAGCTGCACCTGCTGTTCGAGGACGGGACGACCGAGGTCATCCGCACCGACGCATCCTGGACCAGCTGGAGTTCTCCGATCGTCCGCGCCGGACTCATGGACGGGCAGGCGACCGACCTCACCGTCGAGCCGTCCCCGCTGGGCAGGGTGCGGGTCGACATCGTTTCGACGCCCCCGATCAGCTGGTCGCCGGCGCCACCGGTGCGGCGCGTCGCAGAACGCGCACCGATCTCGCTCACACAGCTGGCCTCGGGCTGCTGGATCGCGGACTTCGGGCAGAACGCCTCGGGATGGACGCGTCTGACCGACCTGGGCCCGCGCGGTTCCCGGACGGTGATCGAGCACGGCGAGCACCTGGATCCGTCGGGCGACCTCGATATGTCGCATCTGGACTCCGAGCGCGAGGGCGACGGCCGTGTGATGCTCGACCAGCGGGACGAGGTGGTCTCGGACGGCGTCGCTGGGTCGATGTTCGAGCCGCGCCACACCGTCCACGGCTTCCAGTACGCGCGCATCCAGCGCGACGACCTGCCGCTGTCCGCCGACGCGATCACCATGCAGGTCGTCAACACCGACCTGACGCCCGCCGGGTCGTTCCGGTGCAGCGACGATGATCTCAACCGGCTGTACGAGGTCGCCGACTGGAGCTTCCGCGGGAATGCGGTCGACATCCCGACCGACTGCCCGCAGCGTGAGCGGATCGGCTGGACCGGCGACTACCAGGTGTTCGCCTCGACCGCGGTGCGGCTGTTCGACGTGCACGGCTTCACGCGGAAGTGGCTGCAGTCCGTCCGGGACGACCAGCTCGAGGACGGCCGCATCGCGAACTTCTCGCCCGACGGCCGTCAGGTCAAGCACCACCCCGAGCTGCAGGTCGCCCAGATGACCGGGTCCGCCGGGTGGGGCGACGCCATCGTCCACGTGCCGTGGGTGCTCTACGAGGCGTACGGGGATCGCGACGAGCTCGCCGCGAACTGGCATGCGATGACCCGCTGGGTCGACTGGGCCCTCGACACCGCCCGCACCCGCCGCCACCCCTCCCGCGTGCAGCGGTCCGCCGAGCCGCTCCCGCACGAGCGGTACCTGTGGGACGGCTCGTTCCACTGGGGCGAATGGTGCGAACCGAAGGAACGAGCCGCCGACGGCACCCTCATCGACCCGGTGCAGGACGACCCCATGGCCTGGTTCATGGAGGACAAAGGCGAGGTCGGCACCGCTTACCTGTACCGCTCCACCGCGACGCTCGCGCGCATCGGGACCGTCCTCGGTCGCGAGACCGACGCGGCGCGCTATGCGGAGACGGCCGAGCGGATCCGGGACGCATGGCGCACCGAATTCCTCGCCACCGACGGCCGCACGGTCACGGACACGCAGGCGGCGTACGTGCGAGCGCTGAGCTTCGGGCTCATCCCGGACGCGTTGCGCGCAGCAGCTGCGGACCGCCTCGTCGGGCTCATCCGGCGGGCGGGCACTCACCTCGGCACCGGCTTCCTGTCCACCGCAGACCTGCTTCCGGTGCTCGTCGAGACCGGGCACTCCGACGTCGCCTACGAGCTGCTCCTCCAGCGCACCTCCCCGTCCTGGCTCGGGATGCTGGACCGCGGCGCGACGACGATCTGGGAGGACTGGGACGGTGTGGATGAGGACGGCCAGGCCTTCGCCTCGCTCAACCACTACTCGAAGGGCGCGGTGGTGCGATTCCTTCACACCCACTTGCTGGGTCTCGACCAGGATCCGGAATCGGTCGCCTGGGAGTCGTTCGTCCTGCGGCCGATCCCCGGCGGCGGCGTCACCTGGGCGGAGGGCTCCCACGTCACGCCGCAGGGCACGATCGAGGCGTCGTGGCGCATCGAGGGCGGCGTGCTCACCGTCGCGGGACGCGTCCCCGCCGCCACATCGGGTGTCGTCGTCCTCCCCGACGGTCGCTCCATCGAGGTCGGTCCCGGCCCGTTCACGGTGACGTCGCAGGACTGACAGGGCGCAGACGAGAAGGGCGCCGGTCGGTCGATCCGCCCGGCGCCCTTCTCTGTGTATGTCGTCAGGCCGCTCGGTCCAGCCGGCCGTTCCGGCGCGCCACGTCGCCGAGCCAGCCCAGGCTGGGTTTCGGGGTCCGCACGAAGCTCTGGCGGTCGACCTCGATCAGGCCGAAGGTCGGGTCCCAGTGGCCCCACTCGTAGTTGTCGAGCAGGGACCAGTGGAGGTAGCCGCGCACATCCACCCCGTCCGCGATGGCCAGGCCGAGGTGCCGGAGGGCTTCGTCCGTATAGGCGATCCTGCGCGCGTCGTCGTGCGTCGCGATGCCGTTCTCCGTGACGACGATCGGTATGCCGCCCGTGACCTCGGCCGTGTGGCGCACCGCGATCCCGAGAGCGTCCGGACGGTATGCCGTTCCCACCAGGGTGTTGTCGGGACGCTGCGGATACGGCTCGATGCCGTCCGCGTTCACCCACTGTGCGGAGTACGACTGCACGCCGACGAAGTCATCGCCGCGCGAGCCCTCCAGGTAGAGGTCCTCCCAGATGTATTCCAGCTCACGGCGCTTCTCCTCCCCGCCGGGGCGCGTCTCGAACGCCCGGTTGGCGACGGTCCAGCCGACCTTGGCTCCGGTGCGCTCCCGCACGATGTCGCGCACGGCGTGGTGCGCCTCCACGAAGATCCGGCCGATCTCCGGGCTGGGCGCCGGCAGAGCCGGTCGCGGCCCATCCGTGTCGACGGTCGGGCTCTGCCAGCCCTCGCCGTGCTCCTGCGCCTGCTGCATGAAGACGGCCATGCCGGTCATCATCGCGAGCATGTTCGGCTCATTCATGGTGGCCACCCACTCCACGTCCTCCAGGATGGTCGTGGCGGTCTCGACGTACGAGCGGAAGCGGTCGATGGCCCCCGGAGCGGTCCATCCGCCCTGCTCTGCGAACCAGCGAGGGTTGGTGAAATGGTGCAGGGTCACGAACGGAGTGAGCCCCAGCTCGACCGCCGTGTCGATCATCCGGCTGTAGTGCGCCAGCTCGGCGTGGGAGATGAGGCCGGGCTCGGGCTCGATCCGTGCCCACTCGATGCCGAAGCGGTAGCTGTTCAGGCCCGCGTCGGCGAGGAGTTGCATGTCCTCCCGGTAGCGGTGGTAGCTGTCGCACGCGTCGCCGCTCCGCTCCATGCCGGGGACGCGGCCCTCGTTGACCCAGAAGTCGCTGTTGAGGTTGTTGCCTTCGATCTGGTGCGGCGCAGTCGATGCGCCCCACAGGAAGCCGTCGGGGAAGGTCGTCATCGGTTCGTTCCTACTTTCTCGGGCGCCCGCGCGGCCTCCATGGCCGACAGGATGCGTTGGATGGTGTCGGTGAATTCCTCGTCCTCGGCCAGCTCCGGATGGAGGTCCCGAACCGTCGCGAGGAGGTCGGCCCCGTCCGGTTCCTGAAGGATCCAGGCGGCGATGGCGGTCGCGCATCCGACAGCGCTGCGGCCTGCGGCGCGCTCGGCCGCTGCGATCGGGACGATGCGGACCCGGATCTTCGTGCGGGACCCTTCGGCGATCTGGTCGAGCCGGTGGACGATCCGCGGGTTCGCGAACCGCTCCTCGAGTGCCTGCCGGTACTGGGTCGTCTCGACGCTGGAGAGGTTCCGGGCGGCTTCCTCCCACAACTGGTCGACCTGCGCGCGGCAAACCGGGTCGGCGAACGCCTCGGCCACGGTCGCATGCCCGCGCAACCGCCCGGACGACGCGAGCAGAGTGTGCGCGCCGTTGAGCATCCACAGCTTCCGCGCCTCCCACGGGGTGATGTCGTCGACGAAGCGTGCGCCGGCGGTCTCCCAGTGCGGTCGCCCGGACGGGAAGTCTCCGGCAAGCACCCAGTCGGCGAACGGTTCGGTCACGACGGGCGTCGCGTCGAACCACCCGGTCGCGGTGGCGACCAGCTCGCGGTCGCTCGGTTCGAGCCTGGGCGTGATGCGGTCGACCGAAGTGGAGACGAAGGAGGCGCCGGCCGGGAGCCAATCCGCCAGAGCGGGGTCGACCTCCCGCGCCAGCCGATGGAGGGCGCCGCGGACCAGCGATCCGTTCTCAGGGAGGTTGTCGCACGGCACGATGGCGAGGGGTGGTGCATCCGCCAACCGCCGGTGGTGCAGGCCCAGCGCAAGGCGGCCGATGACCGTTCGAGGGCCGGCATCGGCGTCCGGCACAACGGGATCCGCCTTGGCGAGCAGGTCGCGAAGGACACGGATGTCCGAGCGGACGTCCGGATCGTCGAGGTCCAGCTCACCGGCCGTATTCAGGCGGTATCCGGCCTCTGTGACGGTCAGTGTGACGACCGCTATCTGCGGGGATGCGAACGTCGAGAGGAAGCCGGCGATGTCATCGGCCGCCGACGCTTCGACGATGCTCCCGATGACCTCGAACCGGTCGTCCTCGGGGCCGCGCTCGACCAGGGTGTAGACACAACCCTGCTCGGCCAGGACCTCCGCCGCCTCCGGCCGTCGACCTGTGAATGCGGCGATCCCCCACCAATCGGCATCCGCGGCGTGCGCCGTGTACCAGGCCTGGTGCGAGCGATGGAATGCGCCGAGTCCGAGGTGCACGATGCGGACCGGTGGCACACTCCCCGGGTCCGTGAGCGCGTCATGTGTGAGACGCGGAGCGGTGGATGCGGAGGTCACAGCTTGAAGACCCGCTTCGGCAACGGCCCGACCAGTTCGTCGGCGATCTGCTCTGCCGCGCGCAGAGCAATCCTGTCCTCGGCCACGTAGCGGGCGAGGAATGCGGCATCGGCCCGCCGTGCCGTGTCATGCCGAGCCGGGATGGAGAGGAAGGCGCGGGTGTCGTCGATGAATCCGGATCCTCGGAAGAAGCCCGCAGTCTCCGTCACCGCCGACCTGAACCGGCCGATCGCATCCGGCGCATCCAGGAACCACCATGGCGCGCCGATGTACACGCTGCGGTAGAAGCCGGCCAGAGGCGCGACCTCACGCGAATACACCGTCTCATCGACGGCGAAGAGCACCAGGTGGAACCCGTCTGCGTTCCCGAACCGCTCCAGCAGTGGCCGGAGCCCCCGGACGAAGTCGGTGCGTACAGGGATGTCGTGACCGGTGTCCGGACCGAAGCGCTCGAACGTCTCCGTGTGGTGGTTGCGGAGCACCCCGGCGTGGACGGTCATCACCAGGCCGTCCTCCACGCTCATGCGGGCCATCTGGAACAGCATGTGTGCCCGGAATACGCGCTTGCCTGCCTCGTCCGCCCTGCCCGCGACGGCGTCTGCGAACAGGCGCTCCGCGTCGTCGGGCGACAACTCGAGCGCGAGGGGCTCCTCCACACCGTGGTCGGCCGACACGGCACCGTGGTCGAGGAAGTGACGACGACGCGCCTCCAGCGCAGCCAGGTAGCCGGCGAACGTGGCCGGCTGCCCACCGACCGTCAGAAGCCGGAGGACGTTCTCGGCGAATCCGGCTGCGTCGGGATCGACGTATCTGTCCGGCCGGAACGTCGGTACGACGCGGAGACCGGAGTCCTGGAGGACGTCGTGGTGTGCGAGGTCGGCCAGGGGGTCATCGGTCGTGGCGAGCACCTCGATGCCGAACCGTTCGAACAGGGCGCGCGGTGTGAAGTCCGGTTCGGCGAGCCGGGCGGCGATGTGGTCATAGACGGCGTCCGCGTTCGCCGGAGTGAGTTCGAGGTCGACCTCGAGCACGGCACGCAACTCCTCCTCCAGCCAGTAACCGGAGGCGGTACCGGCAAAGAGGTGCCAGTGCTCCGCGAGCAGGCGCCAGACCTCGCGCGGATCGGCCGCATGACCGACGCCGAGGAGTTCCAGGTCGACACCCCCGGCGTGGAGCAGGCGGGTCACGTAATGGTCGTGCGTGACGAGAAGGTCGGCCGGATCGCGGAAGCGGTGGTTCTCCGCCAACCATTCCACCGGGACGTGACCATGCGGCGAGACGATCGGCGCGTCCGCGACCCGCCGATACAGGTCGCGTGCGATCTCGCGGGTACGCGGATCCACAGGAAGAAGGCGGTCGGGGTCGCGGCGTCGCGGCTGGTGCATTCGCCCATTCCATCGCGTCGACCAGATTTTGTCAATCGGTTGCCGAACCCCTCCACCCGTCCGCATCAGCACGCGAAGGTTGGCATCCATCGATCGTGACTTCTGCGCGCTGCGACCACGTTCGGCTAGACTGTGCCAACCGCTTGCCGGAACAACGACGGCCATCGATGAGGGAGCCCGTGAGCGAATCAGAGGCGACGGCGCCGGGCCGTACAGGCACACGCCGGCCCCCCGCGACCATCTACGACGTCGCCAAGGCCACCGGCGTGAGCCCCTCGACCGTCTCGCGAGCGTTGAACAAGCCGGGGCGGCTGAAGGAAGCCACCGAGCGCCGGATCCGCGACGCGGCCGATCAACTCGGGTATCGCATCAACCCGATGGCCCGCGCCCTGCCGACCGGCAAGACCGGCACCCTCGCGCTGCTGGTGTCCGACATCACCAACCCGGTCTACTTCGACGTGGTCCGCGGCGCCGAACGGGTCGCCACCGCGAACGGCCTCACCCTGGTCTTCGCCGAGTCCCAGGAGTCGCCCGAGCTCGAACTCGCAACGGCCCGGCGGCTGCAGACCTCGGTCGACGGGCTCTTCCTCGTCGCCTCGCGCCTGGCGGACGAGCAGATCGCCGACCTGGCTTCCATCAAGCCGCTCATCATCGCCAACCGGCTCGTGCCGGGCGTGACCGCGGTGGTGCCCGATCCCCGGCCCGGGATCGGCGCCGCCCTCGACCAGCTTCAGGAGTTCGGTCACCGTCGCGTCGCGTACCTCTCCGGCCCGGACGCCTCGTGGATGAACGGAGTCCGGTGGCGCACGCTGTTCACCTACGCCGTCGAGCGCGGTATGTCGATCGTCGAGATCGCCTCGACGTCGCCGACACGCGAGGGCGGCGCGGAAGCCTTACCGCGCGTGCTCGCTGCCGACGTGAGCGCCGTGATCGCCTACAACGATCTCGTGGCGCTGGGCCTGCTCCGCGCAGCACGTGAGGGCGGTGTCGAGGTCCCCGGCCAGCTCAGCATCATCGGCTTCGACGACATCTTCGGAGCCGACCTCCCCACCCCCGCCCTGAGCACGATCAAGAGTCCCCTCCGGGAGCTGGGCGAGGCGGGCGTGCACCGGCTTCTGGTGGAGATCGACGACGGTGACGAGGAACACGCCCCTTCGTTGCCCACCCGTTTCATCGCTCGCGAATCGGTCGCGGACCGCCGGCACCGCGATTAGCATCGTCGGGACAAGAGGAGTGCGCATGTTCGTGTCCACCTTCATCTTCGAGGCCAAGCCCTACGACGACGACTTCCACCGACTGAACGACGAGATCGCGGAGCGTGCGCGAGCGATCCCCGGCTTCCTGGGCGAAGAGGCGTGGACCAACGAAGAGACGGGCTTGTCCTCGGAGGTCTACTACTGGGAGAGCCGCGAAGCACTGCATCAGCTGATCGGGATGGACACTCACCGTGAGGCGAAGCGCCTCCACGACCGCTGGATCGGCGCCTACCGCATCGTGATCTCGGAAGTGATCAGCACCTACGGACAGCCGGGCCTGGCCCTCGAACACGTGCCCGCCGCGAACTCTGGTCTCGCATGACCCGGCGCACCTTCGCAGATCCGAACGCCCCCGAGCCCGTCGGGCCGTACTCGCATGCGGCGAGCGCGCCGAACGGCGCACTGTTCCTCTCCGGCCAGACGCCGATCGACCCGTCCACCGGTCGCCTGGTGGGCGGCGACATCGCCGCCCAGACCGTGCAAGTCTTCGCGAACCTGACGTCCGTGCTCGCCGCGGCCGGCCGAACCCTCGACGACGTCGTCAAGGTGAACGTCTACCTGATCGACATGATCGATTTCGCCGCGATGAACGAGGTCTACGAGACCGTCTTCACCGCGCCCTACCCGGCTCGCACCACCGTGGCCGTCGCCGGCCTCCCCCTGGGCGCCCGCGTTGAGATAGAGCTCGTCGCGTAGCCCTCGAACGCCCTGCAGGCCTACGAACCGGGATGGCACGACGCACGCGCGTCAGAGAGCGCGGACGGCGTTGTTGCGCGGGGTGTGGGTGAGTTCCGCCCGGCCGAGCTCCTCGAGCAGGGGCGGCAGATACATCCCGAACCGGCCTCGGTAGCCTTTTCGGAGCCCGTACCAGCCGCCCACCGGGTTGGACTCGGACCGGCCCCACGCCTCGACAGTCCCTTCGGCGGCGGGCTTCTGTTCATCCGCGGCCCCGAGCGGGACCCAGTCGCCCTGCTCGACCAGCCACGCGTGCAGATCGTCGATCGCACGCGCCTGGTATTTCAGCTGCGTGGAGCCGACCTGGCAGACGAGCTCATCGCCGTCGATGTACATCAGGTAGTGCGAGGACCCGGGGGCGGTGGTGAGCTGCCAGGGGTCCTCTTGCGTTCCTTCGGCCATCCTCGCGCCCTTCTCCCCGCCCAACGTCTTTGTCGTAGCCAAGCATCGCATCCGTCCGCCCGTTGCTGACTGCCCTCTCGAGTTTCTGCGGGCCGCTGTTGCCCGCCCGCTCACCAGCTCAGGCGGTCTCGGGCAGGCGGGTGTCGGTCAGTCGCTCGGCGAGTTGCCACAGGGGCTCTCGAACCCCGTCCCGCCGCGCACTCCGGGGGAGCCGGGCGATGCGCTTCGTGGGACCCGTCAACGCCCACCGGGAGGGGCCGTAGTACGCCCCCTGCTCCGCCGCGTCGTCGGCTGCGGCGAAGAGCAGCGGCTCGGCTCCCTGTTCGACGCCCTGCGAGGGGAGCAGCGTCCGCTCGACCGGGGCGCGGTTGCCGCCGTCGAGGTTGCGTCCCGCGGTCTGCAGATTCGTGCGGGTGTAGCCGGGATGCGCCGCAGTGCTCCTCAACGCCCACCCGCGCTCATCGGAGATCTGCGCCAGGCTCGTCGCGAAGAGGAGATCCGCGAGCTTGGACTGCGCGTACGCCCTGCTGGCGCTGTAGCCCGTCTGCCACTGCGGGTCGTCGAGGCGGATGCGTCCGAAATTGGCGGTCCCGCTGGACATGGTCGCGACTCGGGGCTTCTCCGACCGCAGCAGGGTCGGCAACAGCAGCAGGGTCAAGGCGAAGGGGCCGAGGAAGTTCGTCCCGAACTGGAGCTCGAAGCCGTCCGCGGTGGTCATCCGCGTGGGCGGCACCATCACGCCCGCATTGTTCACCAGCGTGTCTACGCGGTCGATCCCGCCGGCGAATCGGCGCACACTCGCGAGGTCGGCGAGGTCGAGCGCCCTGACCTCGATCTGCGCGGACGGGTGACGGCTGATCATGTCCGCCCGGGCGGCCTCGCCCTTCTCCACGCTGCGGACCGCCAGGACCACCTCGGCTCCCGCGCCGGCGAGTCGCTCCGCCGCCTCCCGGCCGGTCCCGCTGTTGGAGCCGGTGACGACGACGCGACGGCCGCTTTGATCAGGAACGATGTACATGTGCTCTCCTTGCGGGATAATAGACCAGCGGTCTCTTTAACCGAGAGTAACAGACCGGTGGTCTATAAATGAAGGGCGAGGCGATGTCGACGGGGTTCTCCCGCGCGCGAAGCGATGAGCAGCGCGCAGTGCGCGCAGCCGCCATCCTGAGCGCCGCCGACGAGATGCTGTCGGAGATGCGCGTCGCGGACATCACCCTGAACGAGCTCTCCCGACGAGTCGGCCTGGCGAAGTCCAACGTGCTGCGTTACTTCCCATCGCGTGAGGCCGTGCTGCTTCAGCTGCTCGACAGGGAGACGCAACGCTGGCTCGACGATATCGACGCCCGACTGGCCGACTCCGGTGACCCGTCGCTGCCGGCGTGCATCGCCGCCGCCGCGGCCGCGTGCCCGGTGTTCTGCGACCTCACCGCAAGCGCATCCGGCGTCCTGGAGCGCAATGTCTCGGGCGACGTCGCCGCCGATTACAAGCGCTCCTCCCTCGAGACGGGTGACCGCCTCGCTCGGATCGCCGGATTCGATGGGCTCGAATCGCCCGCGGGCCTGGTTTTCGTGAGCACGGTGATCCTGAGCATCGGTGGGCTGTGGGCGGCGTCGCAACCCAGCGAGGGGATGCGCGCAGCGTACGAAGCCCATCCGGAATTCCAGCCGTTGCGCGTCGACTTCCAGACGGCCTTGCGCGAAATCGTGGCCACGACTCTCGCCGGCATCGGAGCCCGCGAGCTCGGCTGATCCGAGAGTGTCGATCGCGTCAACCGACCGGGATGCCGGCCTTCGACTCCTCCAGGGACGCGCGGAGGTCCGAGAGCGCCGTCATGACGGCCTCGAGTCGATCGTGCGGGAGCGGGATCAGCGCGGCGAGCTGCGCTCGGAACGCGGCTTCGGCGTCGGCGACCAAACGCTCCCCCTCCGCTGTGAGGCTCACCAGGGACGAGCGCCCATCTGAGGGGTTCGGATGGCGGCGCGCCCAGCCCCGGTCGACCAAGCGGTCCACTCCCTTACTGATGGCGCCCACCCCGGCTGCGAAGTTCTCCGCGATCTCGATGACCCGGGCGCCGGGCCGGGCGGCCAGGTAGCGCAGCATCTCGAACTGAGAGGCGGCCATCCCGTGCTGCAGCCGGAGTGTTTCGTTGACCGCGTTGTACAGCCGGGTCTCGCACCGGACGAGGTCGTCGAAGAAGGTGACGAGATCGTTGCTCGCGGAGCTATATGCCATGGCATATAGTGTAGTTACTAGATGCCGAGGCATATATCTACGATCGGAGACGTCATGAGCGCGGAACAGCGGAAGAACCTGGCAGAGCAGCTGCGGGAGGCCTCGGGACCTCAGCCGCCCGCCTCAGTGGAGCGACTCCGCTCCGGATTCGCCGCTTTCATGGGCACCTTCCCCATCCCGTCGGGAATCCGGACGACGCCGACCCATCTCGGCGGCCGTCCGGCGGTCCGCGTCGAGCGGGAAGCGGAACCGCGGCCGGGCACCCTGCTCTACTTCCACGGCGGGTCATTCGTGCTCGGTTCGCCGACGACAGCCCTCAGTATCACTGCACAACTCGTCCTGCGATCAGGCATCTCGGCGATCTCCGTGGACTACCGTCTCGCTCCGGAGCATCCCTTCCCGGCGGCGATCGAGGACGGGGTGGCCGCCTACCGTGAACTCCTCGCGTCGGGCACGCCGTCGAGCACCATCGCCTTCGTCGGCGACTCCGCAGGCGGCGGCCTGTCGGTGACCACGAGCCTGGCTGCGCGAGATGCCGGCCTGCCGCTGCCCGCCGCGATCGTCGCATTCTCCCCGGGCCTGGACCACACCCGGTCCGGGAGCAGCATGTCCACCAAGGACGGCGTCGACCCCTTCTTCACCGCCGACGGGATGCGCCGCACCGGCGAGCTGTACCTCGGGGGCCAGAACCCCGCCCAGCCATTGCTGGCCCCGGCGGTCCACGCCGACCTGCACGGGATGCCGCCGATCCTCCTCCAGGTCGGGACGGACGAACTCCTCCTCGACGACTCCGTTCGGCTGGCCGACCGGGCTCGCGACGCGGGTGTCGACGTGATCCTCGACATCACGGCCGGCGTGCCCCACGTCTTCCCGGCCTACGTCGGAACCCTGGACGAAGCGGCAGAGGCGCTCGACCGCGCAGCCCTCTTCCTCACCCAGAAGGTGCGGCCCGTGCAGCCCTCCCCCTCGGGGACGATCGCGCCGTGAAGGGTGCCCTGCCGGTACCTCCTTCATCAGGGACTCCCTCCCGCCGGCGGATCGCGGTGTGCTGGATGTCGTGACCGCATCCTCCGCTTCCCGCCCCGACGTCCCCGCCGTCCGCGCCGGCCGTGCGCTGGCGACCCTGCTGCTCGTGCTCACGGTGTTCGGCCCGATCTCGATGGACCTCTACCTCCCAGCGCTTCCGGCGCTGACCATCGAACTCGGCGCGGCGACCTCGATGGCGCAGCTCACGGTGACCGCCTGCCTCATCGGCCTGGCCGCCGGGCAGCTGGTCGCCGGTCCGCTCTCGGACCGGTTCGGCCGCCGCGGTCCCGTCCTCATCGGGGTGACTGCGTACGTCATCGTGTCCGCGCTGTGCGCCGTCAGCCCGACCGTCGAGGTGCTGGTCGCGGCGCGGCTGGTGCAGGGCATCGCCGGCGGTGTCGGCATCGTGATCGCGCAGGCTGCAGGGCGCGACGTCTACGACGGCGGCCGGCTGATCCGCTTCTACGGCAGGCTGACCGTCATCGGCGGGTTCGCGGCGGTCGTCGGTCCACTGCTCGGAGGCGCACTGACCGCGGTGCTGGACTGGCGCGGCCTGTTCCTGGTACTCGCCGCCATCGGTGCGGTCATCCTCGGTTGGGTCGCGCTGGCGTTCCCTGAGACGCTGGCGCCGACCGCGCGGACCGCCGCGGGCTTCGCCGTCATCGGCCGGGACCTGCGACTGCTGCTCTCCGACCGTCGCTTCGTCGGCGCCGTCGTCGCGCTGGGGTTCGTCTACGCCGCCCTGTTCGCCTACCTCAGCGGGGCGACGTATGTGCTGCAGGGCGTCTACGGGCTCTCGCCGCAGGGATACGCACTCGCGTTCGGGCTGAACTCGGCCGGATTCATGGTGTTCGGCTACCTGGCCGGTCGTTCCAGCGAGCGCTGGAGCGTGACGGGCACGCTCGTGGTCGGGCTCGCGGTCGCCGGCGCCGGCGCCGCCGGGCTGCTCGCCGCCGGGCTCTGGCACGTCCCGCTCGTCGTGGTCATGGTGTCCCTGCTGCTGCTTGCGGCGGGCACCGCGATCACCAGCCCGCCGTCGACCACGCTGGCGCTCGAGGACTATCCGCAGATCGCCGGCACCGCGTCCTCGGTCCTCGGGGCCGCGCGCTTCGCATTCGGCGGTGTCGCCGCGCCGATCGTCGGGGTGGCCGGCTCGCTCACGATCCTTCCGCTCGGCCTGGTGACCACCGTCTCGATCGCGCTCGCGGCTCTGGTCCTCCTGCTCTTCCTCACGCGCCGGACACGGGCGTCCGTCCGGTCAGTGCCGGTCGCCGCTCACCGCTGTGCTGTCGAGAACTGAGCCGAGATGCCGGCACTGACGAAGCCGGCGTACTCGTCCAGCGCCCACTCGCCGCGGGTGACCAGCATCTCGTACAGCTGCGGAGAACTGTAGGTGAGCAGGACGTCCGTCGCGTGCTCGATGGACAGCCCCTCCGGCAGATGCCCCGCCTCCGCAAGACGGCCAGCGTTCTGTCTCATCCGGGTCCGCCGGTCGTCGGCGAGCCCCCGAGCGAGTTCCGCGAGTTCGGAATCATGGACGGCAGCCGCGTCCAGCAGTAAGAGGATCGGTGCCACGCGGGGCGCGACCTCGGCCGTGAGCCGTCCCCACCCGTCGGCCAGCGCCTTCAGGTCGCCGGCCGGAAGCGCGTCCGAGCGGCTCTCGGCTGCCACCGGGCCGATTCCGCGCAGGGACTCCTCGACGACCGCGCGGGTGAGCGCGGCACGGCCGGCGAACCGCTTGTACACCGATTCCGCCGAGACGCCGCATGCCCGAGCCACCCCGGGGATCGTAAGACCGGCATAGCCGTCACGCAGCAGGACCTCCCGGGCCTCCCCGACGATGCGCGTCCGCACCTGCTCCGCTCGGGCTCGCCGGGCCTCCCCGTCGTATTGCCGCTTGACGCCGGCCATCCCGCGCTCCATACTCGAATAAATAGTTACAGATGACTGTAACGAAATCGAGGCAGCAATGTCCAGAGAATCAAGCCCGTTCCTCCACCGCCTCCGGGATGCGACGAACGGCCACGACCTCGAAGCCCTCACCGACTGCTTCGCGCCGGGATATCGGAACGAGGCACCCGCGCATCCCGGCCGCGACTTCGTGGGAACCGCACAGATCCGCAGCAATTGGAGCCAGATCTTCACGTTCGTCCCGGACGTCGAAGCGACCATCCTCCGCGAGACGGTCGACGGCGACGTCGTCTGGTCCGAGTGGGAGATGAGCGGCACACGCCTCGACGGCACCGCCCATCACATGCGCGGCGTGATCGTGTTCACCGTGGTGGACGATCGAGCGACCTCGGCTCGCTTCTATCTCGAGCCGGTCGATGCCGAGCAATCGACGGTCGACCAGGCGGTGTCCGCTCAAGTGCACGCGGGGGGCGCAGGGTGATCGTCGTGGCCGGAGGCAGCGGCCGACTCGGAGGACTGATCGTCGCGGGGCTCCTCTCCCAGGAGGAACGCGTCGTCGTCCTCGTGAGAGACGTCGGTCGCGCCCGGGCGGCACTCGGGTCCACGGTCGAGGTGGTCGGCGCCGATGTGCGCCGTCGGCAGGGGCTGGCTGCCGCGGTCGCGGGTGCCGAGATCGTCATCTCGTGCGTGCACGGATTCCTCGGCGGCCGCGGCGCGGGCCCCGCCGAGGTCGACGAGCGGGGAAACCTCAACCTCATCGACGCCACCGCCGCGACCGGCGCGCAGTTCGTGCTCATGTCCGTGAGCGGCGCGGCACCGGACCATCCGCTCGATCTCTTCCGCGCCAAGTACGCCGCCGAGCAGTACCTGCGAGCGAGCGCCGTCCCCTGGACGATCGTGCGAGCGCCCGCCCACGTCGATACGTGGCTCGGGATCCTGACGGAGACCGCGCGATCCACGGGTCGCCCTCTCGTATTCGGTCGTGGCGACCAGCCGATTCCATTCGTGTCCGCCGCCGAGGTCGCCGACATCACGGTCCGGGCTGCACTGGATGCACGCCTACGCGGGCGCATCCTCGACGTGACAGGGGAAGCCGTCAGCATGAATCAGCTCGCGCGAGCGCTGCAGGAGGCACGCGGCTGGCACGGCTCGCTGCGCCACATCCCTCGAGGGCTCCTCCGGACCCTCGCCGTCGCGGCCGCGCCCGTGAATCCCGCCTTCGCGCGCCAGAACCGCGCGGCGCTGGAAATGGACAGAGGCCGTACAGCCGCCGCCGACGACGACGCGGATCCGGCTCGCGTCCACGTCGGATCGGCGGCCCGGGACACCAGCCTCTTGGAGCAGATCGCGGGAGAGCGTGGGTGAGAAGGCGCTCCCTCAGACCTGAGAGAGGATGCTCGCCGGTTCGTCCACGCTCCAGGAGCCGAGTGGAGCAGTCGAGAGCACACCCTCGATACCGGCCTCACGAAACGCACGGGCCGTATCCGCGGGGCCGTCAGCGAAGTGCGCCCACCCGTCCTGGTGCGCCACGACGACGGACGGTGCAGCGAGGATCTCGGCAGCGGCGGCTGCCCGGTCGGCCGTGAACGTCAGGGGCCGGTCGTCGAATTTCGTGGGTACGTGCGCCCCGCCGGCGTTCAGCAGGGCGACGTCGATGCGGGGAAACCTTCGGCCGATGTCGGCGACGGCCTTCAGGGAAGCGTTGTCGCCTCCCACGTAGACGGTGGGCGAGTCGCGCGCCTCGATCACGAAGCCGCTCACCTCGCAGTTGACGTAACCCTCCGGCATCAGGCCGTCAGCCGGCCCATGGAGAGCCGGCGTGGCCGTGATCCGCACCCCCGACGGGTGGTGGTAGAAGCGCTCCCAGGGGACGAGCCCCCGCGCCCGCGGTCCGAGGTCGAGCGCACTGCTCGGGGTAGTGAGCACCAACGGCGACGAGACGGCGAACTCCCGTCCGCCGGTGTCGAGGTTGTCGGGATGCTGCGAGTGGCTGACGAGCACCAGGTCGACCGGTCCAAGTGCTGCCGCTGTCGTCGCGGGCCCGGCGGTCTTGCGCAAGTACCCGTAGTCTGTCGGAGGGTCGAAGGTCGGGTCCACGACGATCCGGAGGCCGTGGACGTCGATGACTGCAGTCGGTCCACCGATCACACCGACGCCGAAGGGCCTCCTCTGGGCGCCGATCTCCGTCACTGAGCTCTCTCCAACCGGTATCCCGCCGCGCGAAGCGTCTCTGCCATGTGCTGCGCGTACCATTCCGGCCACTGCTCGTCGTAGACGCCGCCCAGGTCCTCCTTCTCATGGATCCCGTGAGCGTCCGCTGCCTGACGCAGGTGATCCAGGATGACGGCGATCGTGTCGACGGCCTCCGGCTCATTCGTTGCGGCGGTCATCGTCCCGGCAGCCGCTTCTTGATCTCCTGCAGGATCCAGCCGTTGCCGTCGGGGTCCTCGAAGGAGGCGAACGTCGAGTAGTCGGCGCGCTCGGGGTGGGGCCCCGAGATGCGCGCTGCGGTGCCCGCGTGATGGAAGATGCCGGTCTCATCGTGGAAGAGTTCCGAAACTCCGACACCAGCGGCGAGGAGCGCGTCGCGGGCCTCTTCGATGTCGTAGACCGTCAGCTGCAGCCCTTGTGCGGAGCCCGGGGCGGCGTTCGTGACCCCGGTGCCGAAGATGATCGACGCTTCGGACTCGGGCGGCGTGAACTGAACGACCCGGTATCCCTCGTCGACGGTGAAGTCCGCGTCCTCGCGCCAGCCGAGGGACTGATAGAACGCTTTGGCGCGGTCCACGTCCGTGACGGGGAGGACCACGACTTCCAGTTTCATGTACATTCTCATTCCGCCTTCCGTTGGGATTTCTTGCGTTGATCGAGCCGGTAGGTTTCGAGCAACCGCAGCCAGATCTCGCTGACCGTCGGGTACGAGGGAACGGCATGCCAGAGCCGGTCGATGGGGATCTCGCCGACGATGGCGGTCGTGGCCGCGTGCAACATGTCGCCGACGTCGGGCCCGACGAGCGTGACGCCGAGGATCACGCGCCGGTCGTCGTCGACGACCATGCGAGCCCTGCCGGAATAGCCGTCGGCGCGCACGACGGCGCCCGCCACCCAGCCGATGTCGTAGTCGGCCACGCTGACCCGGTAGCCGGCCTTCCGTGCTGCGGCTTCGGTCAGCCCGACCGAGGCCACCTCGGGCTCCGTGAAAGTGACCTGAGGCACAGCTTCCCGATCAGCCGTCGCTGCGTGCGCACCCCACGGCTGGTCGTCGACATCGTCCCCCTCAGCTCGGGCCGCGATGACGTCGCCCGCGATCCGCGCCTGGTACTTGCCCTGATGTGTAAGGAGTGCGCGGTGTGTGACGTCGCCGACCGCGTAGAGCCAGTCGAAGCCGGGCAGTCGCATGGTGTCGTCGGTGGGCAGCCAGTCCCCCGGCTCGAGGCCGACCGTCTCGAGTCCGATCGCGTCGGTGCGCGGACGGCGGCCGGTGGCGACCAGGATCTGGTCCGCGTTGAGCGACTCACCGGCGTCGGTCTCGACCAGGACGCCCTCCTCGGTGCGGGAGACCCGGGCGATTCCGCTGTTCCGATGCACGTCCACCCCCATGCTCCGCAGCGAGTCGGACACCAGTTCGCCCGCGAACGGCTCCATGCCGCTCAGCACATCGCCTCGCGCGATCAGGGTCACTGCGCAGCCCAATCCCGCGTAGGCGGTCGCCATCTCGGTTCCGACGACACCGCCGCCGAGGATGACCAGGCTGTCGGGAACATGCTCGACGCTGGTGGCGTCACGGCTGGTCCACGGCTCGCTGGCGCGCAGCCCGGGGATGTCCGGGACGACGGGGTCGGAGCCGGTCGAGATGACCACGGCGTGGCGCGCGTACAGCTGCGTCTCCGATCCGTCGGCAGCGGCGACGATGACGCGCTTCGCGCCGGCGAGGCGGCCGTGCCCCCGGATCAGGGAGATGCCGGCCCCGTCCACCCAATCGACCTGACTCTGGTCTGACCAGTCGTAGACCAGGCGGTCGCGGCGGCGCAGAACAGCCTCGACATCCACCTGCCCGGAAACGGCTTGAGCGGCGCCGTCGACCGCGCGCGCCTCGCGGAGGCTCCGCGCCGGCCGGAGCAGCGCCTTGGATGGGATGCACGCCCAGAAGGAACACTCCCCACCGACCAGTTCGTGCTCGATGAGTACGGCGGTCAAGCCTCCCTGGACAGCGCGTTCGGCCACGTTCTCTGCGACGGCTCCGCCGCCGATGATCACGACGTCGTACTCGACTTCTTCCATGCCCGTCCCTGTCTCCGTGAATCCGATGCGTGGTGCAGAACTGTGCCCGGCCGGGAGCGAGGCTCAGCCCAGAAGCGGCCCGAACAGCGGGTCAACCGGTCGACCGATTTTTCAAATCCGCTGCTGACGAGGCGAGTCGGACCCGCGACCTCCTCATCGCCAGGCCGAATACCGGTCCGCCGGGCCGCCCACGACAGGCTCGAAGGCCACCTGCTCCGGGTCGACGGAGCGTCCTCGAGGGTCGACGAAAGCGACATCGAGCTGTTCGCCGGTCTCAGCATCCCTCCGGATCACCGTGGGGCCGTCATCGCGCGGAGCGTGGATGTCGCCCCACTGTTGCAGCGCCCCCAGGACGAGCTTGAGATCCGCCCCCCTCTGCGTGAGGTGATAAGAGGTGCGAGAGCGCGCACCATCCTCTCGATACTCGCGCTTGACCAGGATCTCCGCCTCCACCAGGGAAGCCAGACGGGCCGTCAGGATATTCGGCGCGATTCCCAGCAGGTCGCGGAAGTCGGCGAAGCGGGTGATCCCGTTGTGCGCTTCCCTCAGGATCAGGAACGACCAGCGGTCTCCGACCAGCTCGAGAGTGCGGGCGATCGAGCAGTTGGGCTCGGGTCGTGACTTCGACGGCATTCAGCTCTCCTGCGTGGTTGTGCGCTTGACGGTGGTGGCCAGCACGAGCGCCCCCACCGCGAGGGCACCGATCGCTATCGCGCCGGTGAAGAGCGCAGTGCCGAGGCCTGCCGCTGTGGCGACGGCGCCCAGGCCGAAGGCGATCGCTCCCTGGAAGACGTAGGCGACGAGGTACACCGCTGAGATCGTTCCGCCACGATGGAGGGCAGGCGCGTGGGTGGCGATCAGGGCGAGACCTCCGGAGAACAGGAGGCCGTATCCCGCGCCGCTGAACACGGTGGTGACCATGAACAAGGGCAGCGAGTGCGACTGTGCCGACAGCACGAGCAGTACCAGGTCGGCCAGCGTGACCGCCGCTCCCGTGACGACCAGCCGACCAGGTGGGATGCGACGAGCCAGCACGGCGGTGACGCCGATCATCACGGACATGATGGCGAGCACCGAACCGGTGACCAGCACATTCCGCGAACCGATCAGGTCCTTTGCGACATCGGCTCCCAGAGCGAGGAAGACCGAGCCGAAGGCGTAGGCAGCGGTGACGGCCGCCGCGGCCGCCGCATAGAGCAGCCGGATGCCGGCGGGAATTCTGATGGGGCGGGGTCGCCATTTCTCCTCGGACGCCCTGGCCGAGTCTCGCGGCAGGAAGTAGACCAGTCCCAGTACCGCAGCGACCACCGCGAGCAGCACCCAGAAGTCGAGATGGAGCGGTAGAGGTGCGTACTGGATGAGCGCGCCGCCGACGATCGTTGCGAGCGAGAGACCAGCGGCCGTAGCAGCGGTGACGGTCGAGGAAGCGCGGTTTTCGAAGCCCGCTCGGCTGAATTCGACGGCAGCGGCAGTCGCGGGCGCCAGGGCGAGTCCCACGCCTGCGCCCATGAAGGCCCGTCCGGCGAATACCCAGCCCACCGACGGCGCGATCGCGAACAGCAGCACGCCGACGAAAAGGGCGCCGACGCCGAAGAGCATGGCGTTCCGTCGGCCGATGAAGTCGGAGACCTGTCCGAAGACCAGCAGGAACACCACCAGAACGATCGGATAGATCGCGAATATGCCGGTCGTCACCGCGGAGGTGAGATGCCAGGTGCTGGCGTAGAGGGGGTAGCTGGTCGTCGGGGCGGCGCTGGTCCACAGCGCGACGCCTGCGACGGCTGCCGCGGTCCAGAACCGGGCTCGGGCCGGGAGGGTCAGCGCTTCGGCCTTGCGCACCGGAAGCGATAGTGCGCCGGTATCGAGTGTCATGATTCGTCCTCACATCGAAGGCTCTGAGGGTCTGCGTTCTGACGAGTATCCGCCTGAGTATTCTTTTGCAACTCAGAGTGGTACGAGTCTATTCCGACCCGTCCTGGACCGTCGTCTTCGACAACCCGCCGATCAATTCGATCGGCCCCGATATGGTCCTCGAGTTATTGCGCGGCCGCGCCCGCAGTCGCATCGCCCAGGCCGAGAAGCCGCATGCTGTTGCGCCATAGGCTGTCGAGCTGGCCGGGGTCGTTGTAGAGCTTGGCGAGCAGGACCAGGCCCTCGATCTGGGCGACGATCGCCTTGGCCGACTCGCGGAGGTCGGAGGGCTCCAGTTCGCCTGCAGCGGCGGCATCGCGAAGAGCCGATTCGACGATGTCGATCTGCTCCTCGAAGATCTCGCGTAGTCGCTGCTGCACCGGGTCGTCTTCGGCGCTGAGCTCGAGGGCGAGGTTGCCGAACAGGCACCCGACGACGGCTCCGGTGCCCTTCAGCGCCTGGCTCTGCATCTCCGCGGTGGCGACGAACAGGTCGTGCAGCCGACCGACGATCGGCGCCGACGTGCTCAGGATGCGCAGCCACTCGCCGCGCTGCCACTGCCAGTGCTGATTGACGACCTCAAGCGCCAGTGCCTGCTTCGAGGGGAAGAAGTAGTAGAAGCTGCCCTTCGGCACACCGGCCGCCCCGCAGATCTCCGCGACGCCGATGCTCGCGTAGGACCGGCGCCCGAACAAGTCGGCCCCGGCCGCCAGAATGCGCTCTCGCGCGTCTGATGTCCGTCCCATGGTTGCAATTATACGACCAGTCGTCTATAACTGGTGCTGGTCAATAGTTGACCGACCGTCTAGTAAGGACCAGAAAGAATGAACACACGCAGAGTCGCCGTCATCACCGGCGCATCGCAGGGCATCGGCGCAGGACTCGTCGAGGGCTACCTCAGCCTCGGCTACGCCGTCGTCGCAAACTCCCGGACCATCGAGCCGCGCGATGAGGAGAACCTCGTCACCGTCGCAGGCGACATCTCCGACCCGCAGGTCGCCACGCGGATCATCGAGACCGCCATCGACCGGTTCGGCCGCGTCGACACGCTCGTGAACAACGCCGGCATCTTCATCGCCAAGCCGTTCACCGACTACACCCAGGAGGACTTCGACGCCGCCATCAGCATCAACGTGGGCGGCTTCTTCCACATCACTCAGAAGGCCATCGCCGACATGCTCCCCCGCGGCCTCGGCCACGTGGTGAACATCACCACCACACTGCAGGAGAACGCGAACTCCAACGTGCCGTCGGCTCTGGCGTCGCTGACGAAGGGCGGACTTGCTTCCGCCGTGAAGTCACTCGCCATCGAGTACGCCGACCGCGGCATCCGCGTCAACGCGGTCTCCCCCGGCATCATCAAGACCCCGATGCACGCCGAAGAGAACCACGAGTTCTTCGCCGGGCTCCACCCCGTGCGGCAGATGGGGACGATCGACGACATCGTGCGTGGCGTCCTGTACCTGGAGCAGTCGCCCTTCGTGACCGGTGAGTGGCTGCACGTCGACGGCGGCCAGAGCGCGGGGAACTGATCATGAGCGATCAGGTAATCATCCTCGGGAGCATCCTTGCGGACTGGGCGGACGGCATCCGCGAGCACCGCCCGGAAGCGGTCGCCGCATTGTTCGCCGGCGACGCCGTCTTCCAAGGCTTCGACCGCGCGCACACCGTCGGCCGACCCGCGGTCGCGGCCTACTACGACAAGCAGCCGGTCGGACTCGACGTCCAGTACCGCATCCAGGAGTCCCGGTCGTTCGGCGAGGACGCCTTCATCGCGTTCGTCGATGTGGACTTCATCCGACCCTCGGGCGAAGTCATCCCCACCCACCTCACCCTCGCGCTCGTCCGGACGGGCGGGGAGTGGCTCATTCAGCAGTACCACGTGTCGAAGATCGACGCGTAGTCTGCCTGCGAACGGAAGGACGACGCTGTGGAGTTCTTCGTGGAGATGGTCACGACCGTCCCTGACGGAACCTCGCCGGACGCCGTGACCGACATGAGGGAACGCGAAGCGGCCCGATCGGCCCAACTGGCGCACGAGGGAAGCCTGCGCCGCCTCTGGCGGCCGCCGCTCGCGCACGGCGAATGGCGCAGCTGGGGCATCTTCTCAGCAGACGACGCCGACGCGCTCGAACGCGTTCTCGCATCCATGCCGCTGCGCGCGTGGCGGCAGGACACGGTCACGCCCCTCACCTCGCACCCCAACGATCCCGGCCTCGGACGACCGTAGCCGGAAGTGGTGGGCCGGCCGGTTCAGGCCGGCCCACCGGGGGCGCCGAGCGCTCCGGGAATAGATTCTCGTGCAGGGCAGTTAGATGACATGTCAATTACTTGATTGACACGTCAATTACACGACGCAACGCAGGAAGTCCCCACAAATGAATACGCAATCACCAAACGCGAGTACCACCGGAGGCGCTTTCCCTCTGGAACTCGGGATGCAATTCGGAATCTTCTCCGTCGGCGACATCGCGCCCGACCCGACGACCGGCCACACCCAGAGCGAGGCGGAGCGCATCAGCAACATCGCCCGTGTCGCGGTGCGAGCCGACGAAGTAGGACTCGACGTCTTCGCACTGGGCGAGCACCACAATCCCCCATTCGTCCCGTCTTCTCCCACTACCCTGCTCGGCTACATCGCCGCGCTGACCAAGCAGATCACCCTCAGTACGGCCGTCACCCTGATCACCACCAACGACCCGGTGAAGGTCGCCGAAGACTACGCGATGCTTCAGCATGTGGCCGGCGGGCGCCTCGACCTGATGATCGGCCGAGGCAACACCGCTCCTGTCTACCCGTGGTTCGGAAAGGACATCCGCGAAGGCGTCGCGCTCGCACTCGAGAACTACAACCTGCTGCATCGCCTCTGGCGGGAGGACGTCGTCGATTGGGAGGGCCGGTTCCGTACCCCGCTCCAAGGCTTCACCTCCACGCCTCGCCCGCTCGACGACGTGCCGCCCTTCGTCTGGCACGGCTCCATCCGCACCCCTGAGATCGCGGAACAGGCCGCGTATTACGGCAACGGATACTTCGCCAACCACGTGCTCGCGCCCAACCTGCACTTCAAGCCGCTCGTCGACTTCTACCGCGACCGATTCGAGCACTACGGGCACGGCACCAGGGAACAAGCCATCATCGGTCTCGGCGGACAGGCGTTCATCGCAAAACGCTCGCAGGACGCGTGGGCGCGGTTCCGCCCCTATTTCGAGAACTACCCACTGTTCCGGGGCAGCTCCCTGGACGACTTCGTCGCGCGGACCCCACTCAGCGTCGGAAGCCCGCAGGAAGTCATCGACAAGACGCTCACCTTCCAGGAGGGCTTCGGCGACTACCAGCGGCAGCTGTTCGCACTCGACGGCCTCGCCCTGCCTGTCGACGTCGCTCTCGAACAGGTCGAGCTGCTGGGCACCGAGGTCGTACCCGTCCTGCGGAAGGAGATGGCGGCACGCCGATCCGCCGGGGCAGCGGCAGCGCCCAGCCACGGCGACCTCGTCACTCGCAAGTACGGGGACTCCGCCCCGCGTCAACCTCGGCCCAATCCGAACCGCGGAGACAACCTCTCCGGCACCTCGCCCTACCAGGACAGCGACCCGTCGACCGAGGCCCGCTTCCCGCTATCCATCTGACCGTCCGACCATAAGGAGCAATTCGATGAACACCACTCAGCCGGGTTCAGGCGACGGCGACGCCAGGACTCCCCTGCAACTCGTGATTGTCAGCGCCGGCGTGAGCGATCCGTCGTCGACCCGCCTCCTGGCAGACCGGATCGCCCAGAAGAGCGCCGACCTGCTGAGGCGGTCGGGGAAGGACGCCAGGATCGCGGTCATCGAGCTCGGCGCGATCGCGGTCGACGTCGCTCAGGCGCTTGTGTCCGGATTCCCGAACGACCGCGTCCAGGAGGCGATCCAGTTGCTGGCCCGCGCGGATGCGATCATCGTGAGCACACCCGTCTACAAAGCCGGGATCAGCGGACTGCTCAAATCGTTCGCGGACGTGCTGGACAACGACCTGCTCATCGCCAAGCCCGTGGTCCTCGCCGCATCGGCCGGAACCGCGCGTCACGCCATGGTGGTCGATGACCACATGCGTCCGCTGTTCGCCTTCCTTCGAGCACTCCCCGTCCCCACGTCGGTATTCGTGGCACCTGAGGACTGGGGGTCTCCGGCGCTGAGCACACGCATCACCCGCGCGGCGACGGAACTCGTGGGCCTCCTCGGGAGCAACGTGACCAAGACGATCACCGACAGCGCGTGGACCGACTACAAGCACCAGTTCTCGGGGAACGCCGCCCTGTCGGGGAAGACCGCCTCGGACGTCGACTTCGACACCGATCTGATGCGGCTCGCTGCAGGCGGCGAGAGCCGGAAGGCCGAACCGGTCCAGGCGCAGGGCTGATCACGGCGACGGCGGGCGGGTCGACTCGCGGAGCACGAGCCGGGTAGGGATCGGAATGGATTCCGCGACGGTCTCGTGCTCCTCCAGGGCGATGAGCACCTGCTGCATCGTGAGAGCCCCCAGCGACGCGAAGTCCTGGCGGATGGTAGTCAGCGGCGGCACGAGATACGCCGCCTCAGGCACGTCGTCGAAACCCACGACGCTGATGTCCTCCGGCACCCGCAGCCCTCGGGCACGCAGAGCAGCCATGAGTCCGATCGCCATCTGATCGTTGGCGGCGAACACCGCAGTCGTGGTGTCGGCGGTCAGCCCCATCCCGAATTCGTGGCCGCTCGCCGCCGACCAGTCGCCCCGGCCGATCTGGGTCGCGGCCAGGCGCGCCTCGGCGAGTTCGTCGCGCCAGCCCCGCTCGCGTTCGATGGCGTCCGGGGAGACCGCTGGGCCGGCTAGATGGGCGATGCTGCGGTGACCCAGCTCCACGAGATGGCGCACAGCCTCGCGCGCACCGCGGTACTGGTCGATGGACACGGTGAGCGGTCCACGATGCTGGCCGGCGGCGACCGCGACGACAGGGACGCCGGCCTCCAGGCTCCGCACCACGTCGAGCTGGGCCACATCCTCCGCGATGAGGACGACGGCCTCCACCCGCTCACGGAGCAGCGACTCCACCAGCCCACGGATCGAACTCACGTCGGCAGAGATGGACGACACGCTGATCACGCTGTAGCGCGCCTCCCGCGCCGCCTCGCTGAAGTGGATGGCGATCGACGACGGCCCGAAGTCGGCGCTTCCGGGCGTGATCAGCCCGATCATCCGGGTCCGCCGGGTGACCAGGGCGCGAGCCGCCGGCGACGGCGTATATCGGAGCTGCTTGATCGCCTGCTCCACACGCTGACGCGTCGCGGGCCTCACTCCGGGCACGTCGTTGAGCACACGGGACACGGTCTGATGCGAGACGCTGGCCAGGCGTGCGACGTCGAAGATGTTCGCCGCCTTCGCGGGTCTGTCCTCGGCGCTCACCTCGCTGTCCGCCTCATGCGATCCCGCTTCCCGCCTGCGGGTCGTCCGGGTCCGCGCTCGCGACGAGAGCCAGCAGGGATTCGAAACTCACGTCCTCGGAGTCGAGGGTGGCGATGACCTCGCGGTCGCGGAGGACGACGATGCGATGGCCGACACGCAGCACCTCCTCGAGTTCCGCAGAGATGAAAAGGACGGTCATCCCGGACTCCGCCAGTTCGCTGACCAGTCGCTGGATCTCCACCTTCGCGCCGACGTCGATGCCCCGCGTCGGCTCGTCGAGCGCCAGAATCCGCGGGGACAGTGCAAGGAGGCGGGCGAGCATGACCTTCTGCTGATTGCCGCCGGAGAGGGAGCCCGCAGGGCGCTCAGGATCGGCGGGCCGGATGTCGAGGGCCTCGATCCAGCTCGCGCTCAGTTCGTCCTGCCGTGCGCGCGGGATGCGGCGCAGCCAGCCCTTCTCGGCCTGCAGGGCCAGCGTGATGTTCTCGCGGACGGTCAGCTCCCCGATGATTCCCTCGAGCTTCCGGTTCTCCGAGGAGTAGGCGATCCCCGCACGCAGCCCGTCCCGCGGCCCGGACATCCGGGCCGGCGCACCGCCGATGAGGATCGCACCGCCGTCGATGCCGTCGATGCCGGCGAGCAGCCGGGCGAGCTCGGTCCGGCCGGAGCCGAGCAGGCCGGCGAGCCCGACCACCTCTCCCTCGTAGAGGTCCACGTCGGCGGGCTGGAGCATGCCGCGCCGCTCGATCGCGGTCGCGGACAGCACCGGTGTCGAGTCGACGACGCTGGGCTGGGTCTCGGGCCGCACCTCCACGCTCTCGAGCTGGGCAGCCTCGCGCCCCAGCATCTTCTGCACCAGGTCGATGCGCAGCAGCTCGGTGGTCAGGTATTCGCCGACCAGTTCGCCGTTGCGCAGCACGGTCACCCGATCGCAGATCTCGTACACCTGCTCGAGGAAGTGCGAGACGAAGAGGATGGCGACGCCGCGCGAACGCAGCTCCCGGATCACGCGGAACAGCTCCGTCACCTCGTCCTGGTCGAGGCTCGACGTCGGCTCGTCGAGCACCAGCACCTTCAGGTCGGCGGAGACGGCACGAGCGATCGCCACCAGCTGCTGGACCGCCAACGAATACGAGCCGAGCGGGCTCGCCGGATCGATGTCCAGCCCGAGGCTGCCGAGCGCGTCGCGTGCGTCGGACCGCATCCGACCCCAGGCGATACCGCCGCGACGCCGCGGCTCGCGCCCGAGCATGATGTTCTCGGCGACCGTCAGGTTGGGCAGCAGGTCGACCTCTTGGTAGACCGTGCGGATGCCCGCCTTCTGGGCCTGCCGCGGGTTCGCGAACGTGCGCGGGACACCGTCCAGTCGCACCACACCGGAGTCGAGCGGGATGACCCCGGTGATCGCCCGGATCAGAGTCGACTTCCCGGCGCCGTTCTCGCCCATCAACGAGTGGACCTCGCCGGGGAACATCCGGAAGTCGACGTTCGAGAGCGCCGCGTCCCCCGCGAACCGCACGGACGCGCCGCTGACCTCGACGACCGGGTCGACATGCATCGTCGCCTCGCGCTCCTTGTCCGCCCTGGGTGACGCTGACCACACTACTATCGGCCGGGTCTCACTTCCTGCTGGTGCGGGCGACGATGAGGCGCTGGACCACGACGAACGCCAGCAGCAGGATGCCGATCGTGATCCGCGTCCACGATGCGTCGGCTCCGAGGAACGTGATCGACACCTTGATCACGCCGTAGACGAGCACGCCGACCAGGGAGCCGATGACGTAACCGCTGCCGCCGGTGAGCAGGGTGCCGCCGATGACCACGGCCGCGATGGTGTCGAGCTCGGTTCCGATGCCGTTCAGGCTGTAACCCGCCGCGGTGTAGGACGTGAACAGGAGTCCCGCGATCCCGGCGCACGTCCCGCTGATCACGTAGACCAGCACCCGGGTGCGCGCGACCGGGAGACCCATCAGCAGCGCGGACTGCTGGTTGCCGCCGACCGCGTACACGGTCCGCCCGAACCGCGTGTAGCCGAGCACCCAGATGGCCACCGCAACGACGAGCAGGGCGATGATCACGGTGGGCGTGATGTACCAGCCGCCGGCGCCCAGCTTCGTCGACTGCAGCCACAGGACCGACGGCTCCTTCACCTGGATCGCCTCGAGACTGACGACGAAGCACAGGCCGCGTGCGAGGAACATCGCGGCCAGCGACGCGATGAACGGCTGCACGTCGAAGTAGTGGACCATGATGCCGATGGTCAGGCCGAACACCGCCCCCGCCAGGATCATGAGCGGGATGACCAGAGGAGTCGGCACCCCTGAGGCGAGCATCTTCGCCGCGAGGATCCCGGTGAACGCCATGACCGCGCCGACCGAGAGGTCGATGCCGCCGCTGAGGATGACGAAGGTCATTCCGGCCGCGAGCACGATCAGGTAGGCGTTGTCGACGAAGAGCGAAGACAGGATGCGCGGGGTCACGAACACCCCGAAGTACGCCTGCCCCGCCGCGAGCATCAGGATCAGGATGGTCACCGCAGCGAGGACCGGCGCCCACGATGCCTTGTTCCTCAGCCGGTGCCGCCAGCTGGGAGAGACGCGGACGCTGCGGGTCGGTTCGAGGATCGGGGTGGCGCTCATGCCGCGCTCCTTTCGGTTTCGGCGGGACGGGTGGCGATGCGGGGCTGCGGTGGTCGCAGCCGTCCGAGCCAGGTGCGCACGCGCCGCGACTGGGAGAGGCAGACGATGATGACGACGATCGCCTTGAACACCGGGGTCACGGCCGGCGGGACGCCGAGGAAGGTGATGGTCGAGGTCAGCGTCTGAAGGATGAAGACGCCGATCACCGTTCCCGCGAGCGAGAACTTGCCGCCGGCCAGCGACGTTCCGCCGAGCACGACCGCGAGGATGGCGTCGAGCTCGATGTTCAGGCCTGAGTTGTTGGCGTCCGCCGCCATGATGTTGGAGCTGTAGAGGATGCCGGCGATCCCGGCGAGCAGTCCGCTGAGCCCGTACAGGCTCCAGACGATCCCGCGCGACCGGACCCCGGCGAGTCGGCTCGCCGACGGGTTGATGCCGACGGACTCCGTCAGCACGCCGAGTGCGGTCCGGCGCACGAGGAGGCTGATCACGATGATCGCGCCGATCGAGACGATGAAGGCGAACGGCAGCCCGAAGACATAACCCTGCGAGATGTACGCGTACGGGGCGCTGGTGATCGTGGTGATGAAGCCGCCCGTGATCAGCAGGGCGATGCCTCGTCCTGCCAGCATCAGCACCAGCGTTGCGATGATCGGCTGGATGCCCAGCACCGCCACGAGGAAACCGTTCCACAGGCCGAACAGCAGGCAGATCACTACGGCCGTGAGGATCGCCGTGCTGACCGTCCCCAGACTGCTGGGCGATCCGGAACCCTTGATGATCGTCAGGGCGACCGCGCCCGAGATCGCCATCTGGGCGCCCACCGAGAGGTCGATTCCCCGGGTGGCGATCACCAGCGTCATTCCGAGGGCGATGAGCATCAGCGGCGCACTGTTGCGCAGGATGTCGATGAGCGAGCCGTAGAGCTCGCCGTCCTTGACGGTGATGCTGAGGAAGCTCGGCCGCGAGATGGTGTTCAGCACGATCAGCGCCAGGAGCGCCCCGATCGGCCAGACCAGCCGATGCTTGAAGATCGTCCTCATGCTGCGCCCTCCTTGGCGATCAGTGCGACGATGTCGTCGACATCGACGTGACTCTCATTGTCCAGTTCGGCGATCTTCCGACGATCCCTCATGACTACCACCCGCTGCGAGAGGCGCACCACTTCATCCAGTTCGGACGAGATGAAGATGAGGGCGAGGCCGCCCGAGGCGAGTTCGACGATGAGTCGCTGAATCTCGGCCTTCGCTCCGATGTCGATGCCGCGGGTCGGCTCGTCGAGGATGAGCAGCTGCGGATCGGTGGCCAGCCACCGGCCGAGCAGCACCTTCTGCTGGTTCCCGCCCGACAGGTTGCGAATCAGCGCGTGGGGGTTGGCCGGCCGGATCCCGAGGGACTCCATGTACTTTCCGACGATCCGCGTCTGCTCCGCCTTCGGCACGCGCCGCAGCCAGCCGCGCTTCGCCTGCACGCCCAGGATGAGGTTCTCGGCGACGGTGAGGTCGGCGACGATCCCCTCCTCCCGGCGATCCTCCGACGAGAACGCGATGCGCTGGTCGACGGCATGGCGCGGACTGGTCAGCCGCGCCGACGAGCCCCTGACCGAGACCGTGCCGTGGTCGGCGCGGTCGGCCCCGTACACGAGACGCGCGAGCTCGGTGCGGCCGGAGCCGAGCAGCCCGGCGATGCCGACCACCTCGCCGTCGTACACCTCGAGGTCGAAGGGCTCCACCGAGCCCTTCCGGCCCAGCAGCGTCGCGCTCAGCACCGGCGCACCCTGACGGTCCACCTGTCGGTCGGCCGACCGGCCGATGGATTCGAACTCGGCCAGCTCCCGCCCGAGCATGGCCGCGATCAACTCGGTGCGGGTGATCGCACCGATGGCGTACTCGCCGATGAGCCGGCCGTTGCGCAGCACGGTGAGCCGGTCTGAGATCTCGTAGATCTGGTCGAGGAAGTGCGAGACGAAGAGGATGGCGACGCCACGATCCCGCAGCGCACGCATCACCGCGAACAACTGTTCGACCTCGAACCGGTCGAGGCTCGACGTCGGCTCGTCGAGCACGAGGACCTTGCAGTCGACGACCACGGCCCGGCTGATGGCGACCAGCTGCTGCACTGCGAGCGAGTGGGAGGCGAGCGGCGATCGCGGGTCGATGTCGAGGCCCAGCTCCCCGAGGAACCGCGACGCCTCCCGATGGGTGGCGCGCCAGTCGACCCCGAACGGGCCGCGCTTCTCGTTGCCGAGCATCACGTTCTCCCCCACCGACAGGTTGGAGCAGAGATTGACCTCCTGGTACACGGTCGCGATGCCGGCGGCCTGGGCGTCGGCCGTGCCGGCGAATGTCCGGGTCTCCCCGTCGACGGCGATGCGCCCGCTGTCGATCGGGTACACCCCGGTCAGTGCCTTGATCAGGGTGGACTTGCCGGCCCCGTTCTCGCCGAGCAGCGAGTGGATCTCTCCCGGGCGCAAGGCGAAGTCGACCTGGTCGAGCGCTTTCACCCCGGGGAATGAGATGGAGATCTCTCGCATCTCGACAACGTTGTCGGTCACGTCCTGGACCCTACTTTCTTTATCGAGAAGGCCACGGGACGCGTTGGCGCCCCGTGGCCAGGCTCATCCGGTCAGTACTTGCGCGTCGGCAGGGCTTCCTTGGCCGCCGCCTGGTCGAACGCGAGGTCCTTAGCGGTGTAGGCCTTCTCGACCTTCTTGCCGTCGATGACGTCCTTGACCACGCTCGCCACCTGTTCCCCGAGCAGCGGGTTGCACTCCACGACGTAGTTGAACTCACCGTTGGAGAGGGCGGTCAAGCCGTCCTTTGTGCCGTCGATCGTGACGATCTTGATGTCCTGGCCGGGCGTCAGTCCCGCCGACTTGATGGCGTCGAGTGCTCCCAGGCCCATGTCGTCGTTCTGGGCGAACAGCAGGTTGATCTTCTTGCCGTACTTCTGCAGGAAGCCCTCCATGACGGTCTTGCCGTCGGCGCGCGTGAAGTTGCCCGTCTGCGAGTCGAGGGTCGTGATGGACGTTCCGCCGATGCTCGACGAGAAGCCCTTCGCGCGGTCGATCGCAGGGGCCGAACCGGTCGTCCCTTCGAGCACCACCATGTTGGTCGGGGTGCTGCCTACCGTCTTCGCCGCCCAGCTTCCCGCCGTCTCGCCTTCCTTCTTGAAGTCGTCGCCGATCCAGCTGGCGTAGAGGCTGGGGTCGGCGTCGATGGTCCGGTCCTCCAGGATGACCGGGATGTTCGCATCCTTCGCCTCCTTCAGCACGTCGTCCCAGCCGGTGGTGACCACTGCGGCGATGACGATCGCGTCGACGCCCTGGTTGATGAAGCTGTGGACGGCGGCGATCTGGTTCTCCGGCTTGTTGTCGGCCGCGTTGAAGATCAGCTTGAAGCCGTTCTTCGATGAGAAGGCCTCCTTCATGGACTGCGTGTTGGCCGCACGCCAACCGCTCTCGGAGCCGGTCTGGGCGAAGCCGACGGTGATGACCTTGTCGCCACCGCCCCCGCCCGCGCCGCCCGCCGAGCAGCCGGTCAGTGCGACGGCCATGAGTCCGACGGCGGCGAGAGCCGCGCCAAGTTTCTTCATTCCAAACCTCCTTGTTCGGGTACCGGACGTCGCCGGCGACTGTGCCTGCTGATCGGGATCCGAAGCAGGATGGTCGCAATGTTAGCCTTCACATTCGGTTCCGGAGCAACATGATTGCGGTAACGATTGGGTAACGGCCAGGCGCACTGCCGCAATTCACTCGGGGATGATTAGGCCGCCCGAGCATGCGCGAGACCAGAATGTGAGGGATCACAATCTGGCCCGTGTGCGAAGATGTCCCCATGACCCCGCCCAGACGGAGACCGGCGAACATCACGGTGCGGTCGTACGAGCCGGAGGACGCAGCGGAGACCTTGGCCATCTTCCTCGGGGCCGTGACCGAGACGGCGTCCGCGGATTACTCACCAGAACAGATCGAGGTCTGGGCACAGCCGGGGCGTCGCGACGTTGCTTCCTGGCATGAGGCGATGAAAGGGCGCGACAGCCTCGTGGCCGTCGTAGGAGGGCGGGTCGCCGGCTTCTCCGACGTGGGACCGGACGGCTACATCGACATGATGTTCGTGTCCCCGCGATTCCTCCGAGGTGGCGCGGCCACCGCGCTGATGACTCACATCGAGGAGACCGCTCGCTGCCAGGGGAGCCACGACCTGTGGGCCAACGTGAGCATCACAGCGCGACCGTTCTTCGAGCGACACGGATTCCACGTCGAAGCCGAGCAGCATCCCGTGAGGCTCGGGGTGCAGCTGACGAACTACCGAATGCGCAAGGCGCTGCTGTAGCTCGTCAGCCCTTCACGGAGCCGGCGGCCAGTCCCTTCATCACCCGCTGGTTCAGGAAGAGGTACAGCAGCAGCGTGCCGAAGATGCTGACGCAGATCGCGGCGAACAGCGGGCCGTACTGCACCTGCCCGTACTGCCCGGTGAAGTTGAGCAGGCCGACCTGGATCGTCCGCAAGTCCTCGCTGTTCGTGAACGTCAGGGCGATGAGAAGGTCGTTCCAGAGGAAGAAGAACTGCACGAGACCGACAGTGAAGATCGCGTTCCGCACCACAGGCACGCCGATCGACCAGAACTGGCGGATCACTCCGGCGCCGTCGAGCGTGGCCGCTTCGAACATCTCGCGCGGCACCGCACGGAAGTACGTCGCCACCATGAAGACCGTGAGCGGCAGCCCGGAAGCCGTGTGGCGGGGTGACGCGAGGGGGCGCTCGACGCTCCGGACATGAGCAGAACGGCGGCTGAGCACTCAGCCGCCGTTCTCGTTCGACGCTGCCGTGACGCTCGCGCGACACCACGCTCAGGACTCGGACGGATCCGAGAGCAGGGTTTGCAGTCGATCCAGCTGCTGGGACCAGCCCGGCTGGAGGCCGGCGACCATCGCCGCGGTCGTGGCGTCCGCCCCGCCGGCCCGGACCGTCAGCGTCAGCACCGTGTCGGCGCCGCCTTCGAGTGCGACCTCGACGAGCACCTCGAAGAGGCGCCGGCCCTCCGCATCCACCGGCGAGAGCTCGAAGACGAGGCGCCTCAACGGTTGGACCGTGCGAACGGAGCCGGCAGACGCGTACTCCGCACCGTCGCCCTCCCGAAGCATCAGTTCGACGCGGCCGGAAGGCACGGCATCGATCGCGCATCGCACGACCTCGAAATGGCGAGGCGCCCACCACTGGGAAGCCACCGCGGCTTCGGTCCACGCCCTCCAGACCGATTCTCTGGGGGCGTCGATCCGGCGCTGCAGGGTGAACTCGGTTCCGAGCGCCTCGCCTGCGGCACGCTGCTCGGCGGCGTCGACCGCCCTCGCATAGTCCTCGAGCGCACGGTCGTCAGGCGTCTGTGCAGCCATGCCGTCGAACCACCTGGCCAGATCCGCCAGCGCATCTCGGTTGAGGCTCGCCAGCTTCCGGCGGCCGAGGCGCTGGAGCGTGAGCAGACCCACCGCCTCGAGGACCTGCAGGTGCTTGGTCGTCTGCGGTTGCAGCGCCCCGACGGCTGAGACCACTTCCCCGACGGTCCGTGGACCTTCGGCGAGCACGGTCAGGATGTGGAATCGGGCCGGCTCTCCGATCGCCGCGAGCGCTTCCCGCACATCCATCAGGCCTCCACAGTACTTGACACATTCGTCACGACGAATATATCGTGTGGGGCAATTCGGCATCATTCGACACACCGACGAGGGAGACCCGCATGAAGACCATCGAGCGCATCGTTTCCGCTCCGCCCGAAGCCGTGTGGGAGTTGTGGACCACCGCGGAGGGCATTTCCCGCTGGTGGGCACCCGACGGCTTCCGCACCGACGTGCTCAGCCTGGAGCTCCGGCCGGGCGGCGAGCTCGTCTATACGATGACGGCCGAAGCGCCGGAACAGGTCGCGTTCATGGAGCAGAACGGGCTGCCCCTCAGCACCACGTCGCGCAAGGTGTTCGTGGACCTGGATCGTCCCGGGCGCATCTCCTATCGGTCGATCATCGACTTCGTACCGGACCACGAGCCGTATGAGCAGCTCACGGTCGTGGACCTCGAACCGGCGGCCGGAGGCACGCGAATCGTCATGCAGGTCGAGGACATGCACGACGACGTGTGGACCGAGCGGCTGGTCACCGGCCGCGCGAATGAGCTGGAGAATCTCGGACGCCTGGTCGGCTGACAGCGTCCGGCACCTTCACCCAGATCGGTGGGTGGGGCAACCGTCGCTCCCGATACAGCCGGAAGGCGAAGGGCGCCCAGAGGATGACCGCGACTCCGGCCCCGATCAGCATCCCGCCGACGGTGTCCGAGATCCAGTGGGCACCGAGGTACGTCCTGCTGAGCATCATGAGGACGGTGTAGATGGCACCGCCGACCCAGACCCAGACCCGCCAGAAGATGAAGCCGAGTGTCGTCGCGATGAGCGCCGCGTTCGCGCTGTGACCGGAGGGGAACGAACTGAAGTCAGGGGTGACCAGGATCTCCGTCGGCCGCGGACGACCCACGAGGTTCTTGATGATCGTCGTCAGCGTCACACTCGTCACGGCGGCGATCACGTAATAGAGGGCACCCCACGGGCGCCGCCAGATCAGCAGGCCGCCCACGATGACGAGAGGGACGAGGACGATGGAAGCGATGCCGCCGCCGATCCAATTGAAGACGAGAGCGGGGATGGTCCACACCGGAGCGCGGGCCTCGACCAGCTCCCCCATCCACTCGACCTCGAACCCGAACGGCTTGTCGGACTGCCGGTAGAAGATCACGCCCGCGAGAACCACGACGAGCAGCAGGGCGACGACGCCGGACACGACCCACCACAATCGGGCTATGCGTACCTCAGCGGGCGCATCGCTCTCGACGACGTGCTGAATGTTCTCGTCCACCCTCCGATCGTAGGCTCGTCGCTCAGTATGCTGAGCCCGATGAGCCCTTCAGCGAAGCAGGCGGCACGCACGGCCAAGAACAGCAGGGTCGTGCGGGGGCTCGCCCGCGCCGGCTTCGTCGCCAGCGGGCTCCTGCACATCCTGATCGGCCTCATCGCGATCGCTCTCGCGACCGGCACGAGCGGCGGCAAAGAGGCGGACCAGTCCGGGGCGTTCGCAGAGCTCGCGGCGGCTCCAGGCGGCCAGTTCCTGTTGTGGGCCGCCGCCCTCTGTTTCACCGCGCTCGGTCTCTGGCTGCTGCTCAGCGCCTTCCTCGACCGCTCCTGGGAGGGAGCGCGCTCGCGGGCGGCGCACATCGTGGAGAACATCGTCAAGGCCATCGTGTACCTCGTCCTCGCGTACACCGCCTACGTCTTCGCGATCGGTGGCGCAGCGAGTTCCGCGCAATCCACCAGCCAGTTCGGGGCGAAGCTGCTGTCGACCCCGGGCGGCGTGTTCCTGGTGGTCGCGATCGGGCTCGTCCTTCTCGGTGTCGGCGGCTTCATGGTGTTCAAGGGCATCACGCGGCGATTCGAGCGCGACATCCGGGTTCCCTCCGGCGTCCGGGGTACGGCAGTGAGGGTTCTCGGAGTCGTCGGCTATGTCGCCCGCGGTGTGGCGCTCGGCGCCGTCGGGGTGCTGTTCGTCGTGGGAGCCTCCACCAACGATCCGGGCAAGACGACCGGGCTGGATGGCGCGCTCAAGGCGTTCTTGAGCGTCCCCTTCGGCGTGTTCGTGCTGATCGCCATCGGCATCGGGTGGATCGCCTACGGCATCTACGCCTTCTTCCGGGCGCGGCTCGCGCAGCTCTAGCCGCCGCTCAGCGGAAGGTCCCGCGGCGCACCGGCGATCAGTGCCGCAGCTCTCGCTGGACGCCTCCCCTCACGGAGGAGACGGCGACCACGTCCTCCCGGCCCGGAGTGCAGGATCGGCTTCTACACTCGGCTCATGCAGACGCAGGACGTGGTCGTGATCGGAGCCGGCTTGGCAGGCCTGCGGTGTGCCGCCGAACTGGCGGCCCGCGGGCGCGAGGTGGTCGTGCTCGAGGCCGCGGATCGCGTCGGTGGGCGCCAGCGGACCGACCGCGTCGACGGCTTCACCCTCGACCGCGGGTTCCATGTCCTGAACACCGCCTACCCGGCCGTCCGCTCCGCGGTGGACGTCGGCGCTCTCGACGTGGCGGCGTTCCCGACCGCCGTCCGGGTGCGCCGCACCGACGGGTCGATGGCCACCCTCGCGCATCCGCTCCGGCACCCGCAGCTGCTCCCGGCGACGCTCGCCGGCGGACTCGTGACACCGCGCGACGTCGTCGGTCTCGCCCGTTGGCTCGGGCCGATCGTTCTCCGGCCGCGCACTGCGGTGGCTCGCCCCGACCGCACCATCGGCGAGGGCTGGGATGCCGCGGGCCTGACCGGAGCGCTGCGCACCCAGGTCCTGTCGCCGTTCTTCTCGGGAGTTCTCGCCGACTCGTCCGAGACGACGTCCGATACCTACGTGCGTCTTCTCGCCCGATCGTTCCTGCCCGCCGCCGCGGGACTGCCCCGCGCGGGCATCGCCGCGCTCCCGGTCGCGCTCGCCTCGCGCGCGCGTGCCGCGGGAGCCGACATCCGGCTCGACCGCCGGGTGAGCCGACTGCGGCGACGGGACGGCCGCTGGGAGGTGGATGCGCTCGGCGAGACAACCCTGCTCGCGCGCGACGTCGTTGTGGCGGTGGGCGCGGAGGCTGTCGAGGGGCTCGTGGACGTGCCCGGCCCCTCCACCCGGGGACTGCAGACGTGGTGGTTCTCGGCCGAGGAGACTCCGGCGTCAACCCTTCTGACGCTCGACGGGTCTCGCGGCGGTCCGATCGTCAACGCGCTGGCGATCTCCGCCACGATCCCGGAGGCAGCGCCGCACGGGCGCCACCTCGTGCAGGCGACCTGCCTGTGGTCCCCCGGGCAGGTCGCGAGCGAGAGCGATGTCCGCGCCCAGCTCGTGCGGTTGTACGGGCAGGACTCGGCGTCGTGGCGACTCCTCCGGCGCGACGACATCCCGCACGCCCTTCCCGCGCTGCCCCCGCCGATGCGGCGCTCGTCCCCTGCGCGCATCGGCCCCGGCCTGCATCTCGCGGGCGACCATCGGGAGTCACCGTCGATCCAGGGGGCCCTGCAGTCCGGGCTGCGTGCGGCGAGGTCGGTGCTCGGCGAGCCCTTACCGGCTAGGAGTTCGACGCGATAAGCGCGGTGAGCTGTCCGCGGACATCGTCCCGGATGGTCGTGTCGTCGCGATCGGCCGGGCTGGTGGACAGGGCGAGGAGGAGGATCGCGGAGGCGATGTGCCCCAGGGCCGCGGCGTGCTCGGCCGTCGCGCCGGTGGTGCGCGCGATCGTCTGGGCCATGGCCTCCTCGGTCCGGGCGGCGATCTCGAGTGCCTGCGCATGGTGGGGCTCGGACGGGTCGCCGAAGACCATCTCGCGGAGGTAGGTGCGCCCGTTCTCCACCTGCGTGCGGTTGCAGTGGATGACCGGCGCGGCGATGGCGAGGACGGCATCCACTGGGTCCTTGAGCGCTTCCGCCGCGTCGCGGCCCTCCTGGAGGGCGTCGGCGTAGAGCGCGTTCTGCACCATCAGGAGGAGTTCGCCCTTCGTGCGCGCGTAAAAGAAGAGCGTTCCCGCGCCGATGTCCGCGGCGTCCGCCACCTCCTGAGTCGTGACGTCGTCGACGCCGCGCTCCGCGAAGAGCCGGCCCGCCGCGGCGATGATCCGGTCGAGCTTCTCCTGCTTGTTGCGCTCTCGCCGACCGGGGGCGGCGGGGGTGGCGGTCATTTCATCACCATAACCCGCCGCACGTGGTGGCTCACTCGGCCGGGACAGAGGCGACGACCTTGCCCCGGACACCGCTCTTTCCGAGGCCGGCGAGCGCCTCCGGGATCTCGTCGAGAGAGATCACGCGGCCGACGATCGGGCGGATCGCACCCGACTCGACGAGCGTGGAGATCTTTCGCAACTGATCTCCATTCGCGGACATCCAGAGGAACGAGTAATCGACGCCCGCCGTCCGGGCCGCGCGGCGCACACTCCGGCTGATCGCGGCGATGCCGGCGCGCAGCAACGGCTTGAGGCCGAGCTGACGGGCGAAGGCCGGGTCGGGCGGTCCGGCGATGCCGATCGCCCGACCGCCGGGGCGCAGGATGCGCAGCGACTTCATCAGGTTCTCGCCGCCGACGCTGTCGAGGACGAGGTCGTACCCGGCGAGCTGCTGCTCGAAATCGTCGGCCCGATAATCGATGACGACGTCCGCCCCGAGCGACGCCACGAACTCCGCGTTCGCAGCACTGGCCGTGGTGGCGACCGTGGCGCCGAGGTGCTTCGCGAGCTGGATCGCGATCGAACCCACTCCCCCGGCACCGGCGTGGATGAGCACCTTCTGCCCCGGCCGCACGTCCGCCCGCACGACGAGCGCCTGCCACGCGGTCAGCGCCACCAGCGGGAGGGAGGCGGCTTCGACCATCGTGAGCGCGTCGGGGATCGGGGCCAGGTCGCTCTCGTCGGCGGCGACCCGCTCGGCGAAGGTCCCGATCCGTCCGTCGCGCACGCGCCCGTAGACGGAGTCCCCCAGCTGGAACGACCGAACCTCCGATCCGACCTCGATCACGGTGCCGGCCACATCGTGCCCGAGGACCGCCGGAAGTCCGAGCGGGATGAGTCGGGAGAAGTCGCCCGCGCGGAGCTTCTCGTCGAGCTGGTTCAGGCCGGCGGCGCGCACGTCGATGAGGACGTCGAGCGGACCGACGGCCGGTTCGGGGAGCTCGCGGACGGCGAGCGGCTTCGTGTAGGACGTGAGGACGACGGCTTTCATGAAATCCTTCTTTTTCGAGTTGACTCTATTTTGAGCGTACTCGATATAAGGCTCCGCCCGCTGCGGTTATTCCAGGGGCCCGACGGAAACTGGGGAGCGCGCATCCGGCGCGGGAGTCGTAGAGTTCCGCCATGTCGGCGACCTCCCTGCCCTCCTCCGGTGATGAACCCCCTCTCGACGGTCCGAAGACCTGCGACGCAAGCGGCATGGCCGAGATCCATCGGCTGTTCCGCCACTCCTTCGCAGAAGCCCCCGGTCTGGTCGAGGGCGTCGCCGAGGGCGACACCGCACATGCGGACGTCGTGGCCTCGCAGCTCAACCTGATCTCCGTCTCCCTCCATGGCCACCACGAAGGCGAGGACACCCGGCTCTGGCCGATGATCGACGAGCGACGGCCCTCGTGCGCCCTGCACGTCGAGCGGATGAAACAGCAGCACGCCACGATGCTGGTCCACCTCCAGGAGCTGGACCGCGCAGTCCCGGACTGGAGGGCGGCTCCCGGCGCGCAGACGGCCGCACCCGTCCAGGCCGCCCTGGGCGGCATCAACGCCGCCCTCGCCGAGCATCTCCCGGACGAGGAGACCAACATCGTCCCCGTGATGGAGCACACCCTCACCGAGCGGGAGGTCGAGTGGTTCGCCAAACACGGCCGGGCCAGCACGCCGAAGGGGCAGACGTGGAACATGCTCGGCGCGATCCTGGCCGCGCAGCCGGACGGCGGCACCGAGTGGATGGGCAAGAACCTGCCGGGGCCGGTCACCCTGGCCTGGCGATGGGTCGGCGCCCCCAAGTACTCGCGGTACCGCGCCGCACTGGAGGGGCGGACAACGACCTCGGCGTGAGCTCGCGGTTCCTCCGCGCTCGGGCCTTCGGTCAGCGGACGGCAGCGGCGGTGCAGGCGACCAGCACCGAGCCGATGACGTCGGTCAGGTAATGGGCGCTGACATAGAGGCGGATCGCCGCCATGCCGACGACCGCGACGACGCCCAGGGCGGCCACCCGGCGAGCGCGACCACTTGCCACGCGCATCCTCACCAATCAACCTGGGTGCGGCAGCCTTCGGCTCGAGATGTCGTGTGCTGCTCGCGCACCATGCAAGGAGGAGCCATGCCCGATGCAGACCAACTGCGGCAGGCCTACAAGAACGTCATCGCCGCCGTCGAAGCCGATGATGCGGATGCCCTGGCTGCACGTATCAGCCCCCACATCGTCGACCACAGTGGGATTCCCGATCAACCTCCCGGCGCCGCTGGGGTGATTGCGTGGATGCACGGGATGCACGAGAGCCTGTCGGGCCTCAGGGGCGTGGTGGAGGACATCGTGGTGGAAGGCGACAGAGTCGCGGCCCGGATGACGTGGACAGGAACCCATACCGGATCACTCGTCGGGTTGCCGGCGACCGGCAAGCACGTGACCCTCCCCGCGATGCACCTGCTCCGCTTCGAGGACGGTGTGGCCGCCGAGTGGTGGGGCGTACCCGATCTCTACGGTGCGCTCGTCGGCCTCGGCGTTACCTTCGAGCTCCCGCCGACGTGACCGACCCCGGGCTCAGGCGAGCGTCTCCGCATCCGCGGGCGGGTGCTCGTCGACGGTGCGCGCGTTCGTCAGCGTGAGGGCGCCGAAGCCCGCGATCAGCCCCACCGCCACGGCGAGGATGCCGAAGATCACCTGCTCGCCGTCGAAGAACGTCGTGACCAGTGCGTGGCTCCACGTGCCGTTGGGCAGCACGGTGGTGACGAGCACGGCGATGAGTGTTCCGACGACCGCGGTGCCGATGCTCGTGCCGACTTCCTGCGCTGCGTCGTTCATCGCAGCGCCCATGGACGTTCGGTTCTCGGGCATCGCCCCGACGAGCGCGACAGCGCAGATCGTCATGACGGTGCGCAGGCCGATCGTCATCACGATCATCGAGAGGGCGATCGCCGCGTAGTTCTGCTGCACGCTCGACGCCATCATGCCGAGGCTGGCTGCGAGCAGCAGGGCACCGACGAAGCAGGCGATCCGGTGCCCGAAGCGACGCACGAGCCACTCGGTCAGCGGTGTTGCGAAGATCATCGTCACGATGATCGGGAGGTTCGCGAGCCCCGCCATGAGGGGCGACCATCCCCAGGCGTACTGGAAGTGCAGTACGAGCGCGAACATCACGCCGGCCATCGCGATCGAGCTGCCGATCTGAGCGATGGCGGCTCCCCGGACGGTGCCGCGGCGGAACAGTGCGAGGTCGAGCATCGGTGCTGCCGCTCGACGCTCGCGCACGACGAACAGGACGAGGGAGGCCACCGCGCCGAGCGCGACCGCGATCGTGACGGGAGACGACCACCCGTTCTGCACTCCGCTGGTGAGGGAGTAGCAGGCGAGACCGATCGTCAGGATGCTGAGGACAGCTCCGGGAACGTCGAGCCGGTCCTTCGTGAGCCCATCGGCCGTGTCGGGCGCGACACCGAAGTGCACGCCGAGGCACGCGATGAGGGCGATCGGCGCGTTGACGAGCAGCAGCCATTGCCACGAGAGGTGCGCGAGCACGCTGCCGGCGAGCAGCGGGCCGAGAACGAAGCCGGACATGCCCACGACCATCATCAGGGTGATCGCGCGCATCCGGAGCTTGTCGTCGTCGAACAGCCGGAACACGAGGGAGTTGGTGATGGGCGCCATCGCCGCCGCGGCGATGCCGAGCAGCGCACGCAGCGCGATGAGCTCGCTGGTGGTGGTGACCAGCAGCACGCCCAGGCTCAGCAGGCCGAACAACCCGAGCCCCACCTGAAGCACCCGGCGGCGACCGAAGCGGTCGGCGATCGAGCCGGCGGTCAGCAGCAGCCCGCCGAAGGTGAGCGAGTACGCGCCGGTGATCCACTGCAGGGAGGTGGTGTCGCCCCCGAGGCTGCGCCCGATCGTCGGAAGCGCGACGGAGAGCAGCGTGTTGTCGACCATCTCGACGAAGAAGGCGAGGCACAGCGCGGCCAGCGGCATCCACGCGGCTTTCATGGACACATAGCTGCGGGGCCGAGCAGAGGTGAGAGTGCTCATGACAACTCCTCAATCGAACAGTGTTCGAGTCTCGAACAACGTTCGATAGAATAGAACACCGTTCGATAATCTGCAAGCGAAGGTACAGGTTGTGATGGGATGGGTGGCATGAGCAGTCCAGGGCGAGACGCAGAGGCGCGGGCACGCGGCCACGAGCCGCAGAAGCGACCCCGGGCTTCGCACTCCCTGGAGTCCGTACTGTCCGAGGCAGTGGCGATTCTCGACGAGTCCGGCGCACAAGGGCTCACCATCCGCGCCCTCGCCAACCGGCTCGGCGGCGGCCCAGCGAGCGTGTACTGGTACGTGTCAGGACGCGACGAGCTCCTCGACCTCGCGGCCGACTCCGTGCTCGCCGGCGTGCTGGAGTCCGTCGCCGACGTGGCGTCCGGGGATCCGATCGCCGATCTGCGCGCGATCGCCCGCACACTCTTCGACGCCATCGTCGACCGCCCCTGGCTCGGCGCCTACGCCATGCGCGACACCGGACGGCAGGTCCACTCGCTCCAGCTGTACGAGCGGATCGGCGAGGAGGTGATGCGTCTCGGACTCGGGGCCCGCCAGTCCTTCTACGCCGCCTCGGCGGTGGTGGGCTTCGTCATCGGCACCGCGGCCGACATGGGCCAGGAGCTGCCGGATGCGGTCCTCTCGGGCGAGCTCGACCAGAAGCAGTATCTCGCGGAGGCCACCAAACAGTGGCGGGCGCTCGACCCTGTGGAGTACCCATTCATCCACCACATCGTCGACGAGTTCGCCGTGCACGATGACCGCGATCAGTTCCGCGCGGGACTCGATCTCCTGCTGGCTGGCCTCGAGCTGCAGGCCTCGGCCCGTTGACCTCAGCAGAGATCGGACACTCAGCCAGCACTCCCAGGCGCCGACGTCCATGAAGCCCGGACGCTGGTACACGGAATGGCCCTCCGCGCTCGATCGCAGCCAGGCCCCTTGTGCGCCCGAGGCCAGCGCGTCGCGGTCCCTTCCCAGCGTCCGCCATCGCCGCTACCGTGTGGTCATCTCGATGGAGGGGGAACGAGTCAATGAAGCTCACGATCAGCCTGCAGATCACCCTGGACGGCGTCGCCCAGGCCAACGGCGGCAACAACGAGGAGATGGATCCCGGGTTCACGCGTGGCGGCTGGGCTCTCCCGCTGAACGATGATGACGCGGTTCAGTACATCCTCGACACCTGGAGACGCCCCGACGCGTTCCTTCTCGGACGAAAGACCTACGGGTTGTTCGAGACGTACTGGGGCGCACGAAGCGAAGACGGTGGATTCGGTGAGGCGATCTCGTCCAAGCCCAAGTACGTCGTCTCGACCAGCCTCGCCGATCCGACCTGGGAACACACCACGGTGATCGGCGAGGACGCTCTCACCCGCATCCGGGAACTCAAGGCGCAGCCGGGCGGCGAACTGCTCGTCGTCGGCAGCGTCGCACTCGCGCGGTGGCTGCTGGAGAGCGAACTGGTCGACGAGCTGAACCTGATCCAGTTCCCCGTCATCGTCGGCGAGGGCCAACGCGTGTTCCCCCAGCGCGGGCTCGACTTCGCCCTCCGGCTGACGGACTCTCGCGTGTTCGGGAGTGGGATCGTCGCTCTCACCTATGACGTGGACGGACGCCCCGAGTACGCCTGACAGCGGCCTCACCCGCTCCGACCGCCTCTTCAAAGAAGATCCCCGAAGCGCAATAATTGAGCGCCGACTCCGCCGGGGCGCACAGAACAAGCGCCTCAGAGGCACCCGCGCAGCTTTGGAGCTTTGCGACAAAATCGCCGGCATCGCGTGACCTGCTCTTGGGTCTCTCGTGAAATGTGGCCCCCGTTTTGGTGTACCGATCGGTCTTGTCCCCCATAATGCGGACAAGTACATTCATCTCTAGCCGACGCGACTGCCCGACATATCGGTCGCGGGCGGCTTGATGAAGGGGAACCCGTCCCCTCATGAACTTCGCCCCGATGCCGGGGCATCGCTCTACGTCGACCCGACGACGCGGCACCCTGTCGCGCTCACTTCGAGCGCGCACGGCCACGCCTGCCGGGTCCTGACCCGAACAGAATGTGAGTGTGTGATGAACAGGTTCCTGAAAGGCGCGATCTCCGGGGCTGCTGGGGTGGTCCTCCTTCTCGGGGGCGCCGGATCCTTCGCCCTGTGGAACGGCACCGCCAGCGCTGCGGCCGGTACCGTGCAGTCCGGGACGATGACGATCGCGAAGACCCCCGGTTCCGCGCCGGCATGGACGGTCACCCACGGCGGCGTGACGACCCCGATCTCGTCGATCGACGCCTTCCGGATCGTTCCGGGCGACACCCTGACCCTCACACAGAAGGTCGACATCTCGGCCTCCGGCGACAACCTCTCCGCGATCCTGAGCCTCGACCCGTCGTCGATCGCGATCGGCGGCAACGCTGCAAGCTCGGAACTCGCGAGCGCTCTGGCGCGGACCGCGACCATGACGATCCCCGGCACGCTGCCCGCCGGCCTCTCGACCGGCCCGGCGCCGTACTCGTACAAGGTCACGGGTGCCCTGGGCACGAAGACGGTCACCATCGTGCTGAGCGCGCCGTTCGACGCGACCGGCACGGCCGCGCAGGGCGGCACGATCGACCTGACGAAGCTCGCGTTCAAGCTGGCCCAGCAGTAGCCGAGCGAATTCAGCCAGTCGAGCCAGCATCCGGGGAGGAGAAGCGAGGATGTCCGATCTGCGGGGAGCGTGGAAGGCGCTGGGGACCGGTGCCCTGGCCGCTGCCGCTGTCGTCGCCGCACTCCTCCCCGGGACCGGAACCCACGCTCTGTGGAACGGCGTCGCGACCACGGATGCCGGGACGGTCACGGCTGCCACAGTCTCTGTGACAGAGGCGATCGCGCCGCCCCTCGACGTCGTCTTCCGGTCCGGGCGCACCACCACGACCGGAGGCGTGCTCGTAACCAATACGAGCAGTGTGGCCACCTCGGTGAGCACTGTCGCGACTCTCGGTCCCGGTAGCTCCGCCCCTCTGGCAGCGGCCATCTCGGTCCTCGCCTGGCCCACCGAGAGCACCGCATCCTGCACTGCTTCCGCCGTCGCCCCGTCGACCGCCTACTCCGCCACCTGGGCGTCGGCGGCGGGTCTGGCCCTGACCCGTACGCTCGGCCCCGGCGAATCGAGCAGCCTCTGCGTCCAGACGACGATGAACGTCGCGTCGGAATCCGGAATCGCCAGCGGGTCGGCGGTCGACCTGGCGATAACGACGACGGCGAGCGCCGGCACCTGGTCGAGCACTGCGACCGGTGGAGCCACACAGTCCTTCGTCGACGACCTCGCTCCGTCCGCACCGTCGAATCTGACGGCGAGCACCGCTGCGGGCTCCGCCGGTGCGGTGGAACTGTCGTGGGCGGCCGCGGCAGACAACGTGGGCGTGGTCGGCTACGACGTGTACCGCAACGGCACGGCCGCACCGATCGGGTCCACCTCCTCGACGACGTTCACCGACGACGGTTCGACCACCGACACGGAACACACCTACTCGGTGGTGGCGCGGGATGCGGTGGGCCTGACCTCGCCGGCAGCCACTGTCGTGCTCGAGCCGGCCGCCGCCGGCTCTGCGCCCTCCTCCCCCTCGCCGGACCCGGTGACGCCATGAAACACGCGAAGACGAAGTCCCTGCTCGAGTACCTCGGCATCGGGCTGAGTGCAGGGCTCCTGGGCCTCGTCATCCTGGTCGCACTCGCCGCCATCGTGGTACCGAAGGTCGCCGGGGCGACGCCCGCGACCATCCTGACCAGCTCGATGGAGCCGACGCTTCCGCCCGGCACCCTGGTCATCGTGAAGCCGGTGCCGCTACACCAGATCCGCATCGGCGACGTCATGACCTACCAGCTCCGCTCCGGCGACCCGGCCGTCGTCTCACACCGCGTGGTCGCGATCACCCGGTCCACGACCGGGGGCCTCACGTTCACCACCAAGGGAGACAACAACGCGGAGAAGGATGCCCCGGTCATCCCGGCCCAGGTCCGCGGGGTCGTCTGGTACAGCGTGCCTCTGCTGGGCTTTGTGAACAGCGCCATCGACCACGGGCAGCGCTCGTGGATCGTGCCGGCCCTGGGGGTGCTGCTCCTGCTCTACTCGGGTTACATGATCCTCCGCGCCGCACTGGCGCCCACCCCTTCGCGGCGGCGGGCGCATTCCGCTGCGGCCACCAGCGGCGATGACCCCGGACGCCCTCTCGACGCGCGACCCGAAGTGGGGACTGCCCCGGGGTCCCCGCTGTGAGAACGTCGACTCAGGACCACGCCGACGTGCTCCTGCACTTTCGAACCCGAATCGAAGGAGAACGATCATGACCTTTTCACCCGGTGCCTCTGTCGACCCCGAGGCGGCCGCTTCGCTCGCGCACGTGATGCTCGAGTCGGAGATCCAAGCGCGGATCGCAGCGGTTCGCGAGCTCGCCAAGCAGCGCAAGACGATCCACGAGGCGCTCGCCGCCTACGAAGAGGGCTGGAACGCTGCGGTGAAGGAAGGCTGGACGGTCGAGCAGCTTCAGCAGATCGGCCTCAAAGAGGCCCCGTTCGAGACGTCGGACGACGCGCGCCCCGCCGTTGAAGCCGTCGCGCCTTATGCGGCGCCGGTCGCCCTCAGCACGGACTACCGCTCGGACGCCACCCCGGCGCCGAGCTACGACACGTCGTCGTTCGGTGGCCCTGTCGCGGTCCCGTTCAACGGCTGAGCGACTCAGTACCGAACGCTCGACGCTGCTCCTGTTCCTCTGCACCCGCGCCCACGCGGGTCAGAGCTGGCCGGGGCGACCCGCCTGAGTGCCGAGATCGCCCTGAGCGGCGGCGGACCCGCTCAGGCCGCCCCCGTACCCGCGCAGGACGAAGGCGAGCAGTACGGCGACGGCCGCACCCGCGAGCGGCCCCGCGACATAGACCCAGTAGTCACGGAAATCGAGACTGGCGAGGTCCGGCCCGAAAGTGCGGGCCGGGTTCATGGAGGTGCCCGAGATGGGGCTGCCCCACAGCCCCGCCAGCGCGATATACGACCCGACGCCGACGGCGCCGATGACACCGACGTTCTGTGCGCCTGACGCTGTGCCGAGGATGACGCTCACGAGCCCGAGGGTGAGCAGAGCTTCCATCCAGAAGGCTTGGAAGGACGAGTACCCCGGCGCGGGATAGTTGGACCCGTACTTCGCCGACACCCCGATGATCGCATGCAGCAGCCATGCGGCGAACGTCGCTCCGGCCAGCTGCACGACGATGTAGGCGGGCACCCTGCGCCACGGGAAGTCACCGCGCGCTGCGAATGCCAGCGTCACGGCGGGGTTCAGATGGGCACCGGAGACCTTGCCCATGAAGAGGATGATCCCCAGCACCATCAGTCCGGGCGCCACCACCGCGGCCGTCCGGCTGATCGTGCCCGGGAACGCCTGGCTCATCATTCCGCCGCCCGCCGCGACGATCACCAGCAGGAACGTCCCGTACAGCTCGGAGAAGAGCCGGCGCCACTCCTGTCGCGGGTTCTGAAAATCCGCCATCGGTGCGACCACTTCGAGCTCGAACCACCGCTCGAAACGTAGTGCGACACCCTGCCTGGCCTGCTCGTCCATTATCCTCCTCGGACTCGGCGACACCGCGGATGAGCGCACCGTTCACGACACCCGTGGTGCGTCTCGCGACGCACCATATCCCCTGCACGCGGCGCCGCGGCAGACCGCAACCTGGACCTGAGTCCGCCGGAGTGGCCCGGTGGCAGGGCGAGTCCCCGCCACCGGGTGGTCCTTCGATCAGCGGTGGCCGGCGGCGACAGTCATCGCCCCGAGCGTCAGCCAGCCGTCACGGTCGGCATCCTGCGCCTGGTTCGCGAACCGCACCGGCACGCCGCCGGGCAACGGGTTCGTCACCTGTGCGACCACGGTGTAACGGCCCGCGCCCAGTCCCCTGACGTCCACATCCTTCGTGAACCGGGCGCTGGCCCCGCTGGCGACGGTGCTCACCCTCCAGTCGGTCGCGATGGTCTTCGCGATCGTTCCCTTCTTGTCCACGAGCGCAAGAGTGAGTGGCCAGTCGTAGTAGAAGGGGGCGACGCCGCGGTTGGCGATCGTCAGACCAACCGTCGCGTGGCCGCCGGTCGCCGCCGCCGGTAGGAAGGCGGACGTGACGCGGAAGGAGTAGCCGAGTGACTGCGCGGCCTTCAGCGCCGCCGGCTTGTCCGCCGCCGAGTAGCCGGTCTGGAACGCGTAGTGGTCGATCAGCCAGCTGGAATGAGTCTGGGTGACGCTTCCGGGGAAGTCGTTGTCGCCGCCGTCCTCCAGCACCGGGCACCCGGCCGCGCTGAAGATGCACCCCTGCAACTCGGGCCGCAGCTCGCCGGCGATCGGCTGCGTCTTCCATTTCTCCGTTGCGCCGGCCGCTGCCATGTTGTCCATGAAGTGCCACCCCAGGGAGCTCGCCTTCGTCTCCAGCGCGAAAGAGTCGTCGTGATAGCCGATCGGCAGGTCCGCGTTCATCGCGTTGGGATTGCGAACCATGAGCCGGGTCGAGTGAAAGGCGGAGATGAAGTCGGTGAGCACTTCTCGCTGCGTGGCGTCGGAGGGCATCCAGTTCGGCTCGCCCGCATCCCCGTTGTACGGGTAGGTATGCCACTCGCCCCAGAATCCGATGAGACCGGCCTGCACGAATCCGACGCGGGCGTCACCGTCGTAGCGGGCTCCGAGCGCCGCGATGAAGGTGTCGAGCGCCGACCGCAGCGCCGGGTTGTCGTAGTCCGGCGACACGCTCACGCCGTTGTTGCCGTAGTCGTCGTAACTATGGGTGACGAGCCCGCCGTCCCGGAGGTACCGCGGAATGCCGCTCGGACGGCCCGGGTAGTCCAGGTAGAACCGCAGCGCCGTCTGGTGCCCACGAGAGGCGATATCGTCCAGGGCGGTGTCCATAGCGGACCAGTCGAAGGTGCCAGGACCGGTCATCACCGAATTGAGAGGGAAGTACGCCCACTCCATCGAGTAGGGGAATTTGTCGTAGGAGCCCTGGAAGGGGATGAAGCCCTTCAACGGGTTCACCTGAGGCTCGGCGGCCGGAGCGAGCGGCCTCCATCCTGGGCCGCCGGCCGCTGCAGGCGTGGCGGCGACGGCCGTGAGGGCGAGCGCCCCCGCAACCGCCATGGCGGCGGCGATGGTACGAACTGTCTTGCGCATGCTGGCTCGCTTTCTGATGACGGCCTCGTCACCGGGTTCTGTGGAGCGTGTGCGGCCGCGAGGATTCGCGGCAGTGGAGGCGCGGCGGAAGTGAGCGTCGCCGCGCCTCCACATCTAAACGACGAGCGATGCCGCGTCGGTCGCGGCTGTGCCCGTCATGATCGGGGTCAGGTCGACCTCGCGATCGTCGATCCGGAACGAATACCGGCCCGTCTGTTCGATGACCGAGGTCTCCTTCATGTATTCGGCCAGTTGCTCGCGCTCGCGCGAATTCAGCCAGGCGACCGGGTCGGAGGTCGACCGGAACTCGAGGATGGCGGCCGTATCCCGCAGCGCCTGTCGCTGAGCGTCGTCGAGCAGGCTTCGCTCGCTGCGGAAGTAGATCGCGTCCGGGTCCACCTCGTAGAGCCGCTTCATCCAGGTGCGGTTGAGCGAGGAGACGATCGAATTGCGGGCGCCGACACCGGAGGGATCCCCGACCCGTTCCGCGTTGTCCCAGAAGGCTCCGACGTCCGGCCCGACCCGGGCGCCGTCGAAGACCCCGACGCTGGGGATCATCGGGACGCCGCAGCCGAGCAGGTACACGGAGTCTCCGACCACCGAGCGGATGTGCTGAACCGCCTCCCGGTACGCGGCCTCGCGATGGAGAGCGACGCGGCGGTTGCCCGCGATGGCGCCCGCGTACATGAAGTCCAGTTTGAGGTAGCGGAAACCCCAGCCGACGACGCTCTCGAACACCTCGCGGAGGTGATCCTTGACCTCCTCCTGGGTGGTGTCCAGCGAGTAGTAGTGAGAGCCCCAGTTGTAGCCGCTGATCAGCGGCCGACCCTCGTCGTCCTGCACAAGGAGATCGGGACGGGACTGCGCGACCTCCGAGCCGGGGAGGGCGATCAGCGGCGCCAGCCAGAGCCCGGGGGTGAACCCGGCGTCGGCGATGGTGCGGGCCGTGGCCGCCATCCCCGACGGGAACTTCGGACCGGCCACCCAGTCGCCCACGATCGGCTCCCAGCCGTCGTCGAGCTGGAAGACGTCGAACGGATACCCGGCCAGGTCCGACGCAGTGCGGGCGACGAGCTCCTCGTCGATGTCCTCGTAGAAGGAGTACCAACTGCTCCACACCGTGCCGGCCCTGGCGGAGCGACGTCCCAGGCGTTCGGAGACGCGGTCCGCATAGTCGGCGAAGACTTCGCGCTCCGGGCCGTATGCGACGAACCAGGCCGCCTGGTCCTCTTCCGCTCGCCCCCAGAGGACGTTGCGGTCGGCGCCCACGCGCGGCGACCCGACGCCCAGCGCGCCGAGGAGGAGGACGTTGCCGTCCGCTCCGGTGACCGCACCGACGGCGGCGCCGGAGTGGGCGTGCGGCGTCTCGTTGGCCGCATCGTCCGCTGTCAGGAGCCGGCGTGGGCTGTTCTTGATGCCGATCGTCTCACCGTCGGTGCGCGCCCACCCGGAGGGGCTCCACGAGTTCCATCCGTGACGGTAGAACTCCGTTTCCCCGAAGGGATGCAGGAGTGCGACCGGACCGGCCGGGACGATGAACCCACCGGGCGCCGCCTCCGGCCGGCCGGGGAGGTTGGCTGGGATCCGGAGACCGCCGAAGTCGAAGGTGTGCAGCATGCTGAGCTTTCTGAAAAAGGGCCGGAGGGCCTGTCGATGGGGAGCGGGGGCGACCGGTCGCCGCCCCCGCTCGTCGGCTACTTGAAGAGCCCGTTGACCTGGTCGTTCGCTTTACCCAGCGCCGACTTCGCGTCCTGCTGGCCGAGCGCGACGCTCTGGATGGCGTCCTGAACGATCTGGCTGATCTCCGTGCCGTGGTAGCTGATCGGGATGATGAAGGTGCCGTCCTTGGCCTGCTGCTCGTCGAGGAACACCTTCGCGTTCAGACCGTCTTTCTCCCGGACGGCGGCGGACTTCTCTGACGCCTCCTTGATGGCAGGGAAGACCACACCGGTCGCGGCCACTGTGTTCTGGCAGTCGGACGACGCCAAGTACTTGACCCACTTCCAGGCCTGGTCCTTGTGCTTGCTCCCCGCGTAGATGGCGTCCGAGAGACCGTTGATCGCCGACTTGCGGCCCTCCGGCCCGACCGGGAGCGGTGCGAAGCCGAACTGGTCGGTCTTGCCCTTGTAGGAAGCGAGGTTGAACGAGCCGAGCGTGGTCAGCGCTCCCCCGTTGTTGGCCAGCACCTCCGAGCGAGCAAGCGTCGACTGCACATCGAGCTTGGGAGCGTAACCCTTGTCCGACAGATCGGCGAGCCACTGCACCGTCTTCGCCAGCTTCGGGTCGTTGTAGTTGAACTTGGTGCCGAACGGATTCTTGTCAGCGTAGGTCCACCCCGTCGAGTAGGCGAAGTTGCCCCAGCCGTTCTGGCCCTGGGAGCCGTCCGCCCATTCGGGCAGGAAGCCGTAGACCTTGACGTTGTTCTTGTCGAAAGCCGGGTCGAGCCCGTTGTGCCCGCTCTTGTCGACGGTCAGCTTTGCGATCGTCTGCTCGAAAGTGCCCCCGTCGTTGGGGTTCCACGTGAGGTCCGACAGCGACGCCTCGTCGATGCCGGCGGCTTTGAGGTCCGCCTTGTTGTAGACGAGGCCCATCGTGTCCCAGTCCTTCGGAAGGCCGTAGCGAGCGTCGCCGACCTTCCACAGATCGGCCAGGCCGTCCACGTACTGGCCGAGGTCGACCTTGTCCTTGTCCACCATCGGTTGGATGTCGACGATCTGCTTGTCCTGCACGAACTGCGGGTAGTACGACGCCTGGTCGACCCACACATCGGGCGCACTGCCCGCGGCGATCTGCGTCGACAGGTTGGTCCAGTACTGCCCCCACGCCGACTGCGAGATCTTGATGGTGATGTCGGGGTTCTCCTTGGTGAACTGCTGTGCGCACTGCTGGTAAGCCGGCACCTGGGTGTCGTCCCACATCCAGTACTGCAGCGTCACCTTCTCATTCGAGCCGGATCCGGTGGACGAACACGCCGTGACTCCGGCGAGTAGTGCGGCGGCGGCGGCGATGGCGGCGACGCGACGGAGCTTTCTCATTCGTTTCTCTCTCTGTGTGGATGGTGCATCGGGATGAGGGGTTGGGAGGGTGGGGCTGGTCACTTGATGCCGGTGAAGTTGAGCGATTCGACGATCCGGCGGCCGAGGAAGATCAGCAGGATGAGGACGGGGATGACCGAGAGCGTGGATCCGGCCATGAGCCCGGTCCAGTCCGGCTGCGTGTTCGGGGACTGCTGCAGGTACACGCCGAGCGCGACGGTCATCGTGCGCACGCTCTCGTCTCGTCCGATCAGGAGCGGCCACAGGTAGTCCTTCCACGCCCACACCACGGTGATGAGGCCGATGGTGATCAGCGGGCCGCGGCTCATCGGCAGGGCGACCCGCCAGAAGACGCGGATCTTGCCGGCGCCGTCGAGCATCGCGGCCTCCTCGACGTCGACCGGGATGTTGAGGAAGAACTGCCGCAGGAAGAACAGCGCGAACGGGGTCATCAGGAGGCTCGGCGCCACCATTCCGAACACGTTGTTGAGCAGGCCGAGGTCACGCACCAGCACGAAGTTCGGAAGCAGAGTGAAGATCCCGGGAACCATGAGTGCGGCGATCAGGATCGCGAACAGGAGGTTGCGGGCCGGGAAGCGCAGCCTGGCGAACGCATAGCCTCCCATCGCGCAGAACAGGGTCTGGAAGAACCCGATCAGCGCGCAGTAGACGATGGAGTTCCACAGGTACAGCAGGAAGTTGATGGAGGCGCCGGAGCCCCCGGCCGCTTGGTCCTGCGCCGGGGTGAGGAACCCGAGGACCCGGGCGAAGTTGATGAACGTCGGGCTTCCGGGGAAGAACGATCCGGAGTCCTTGATCACGTCGGCCGCCGGCGTGAGCGCTGTCTTCAGCATCCAGTAGAAGGGGAACAGCGTCAGCACCAGGGAGACGATCAGTACGGTCCAGCCGAGGGCGCGGCCGATCGAGAACCTGCGCCGGGTGGCGGTGCGTGCGGGAGCCGCAGGCGCGGCCGCCTCAGCGGAGAGGACGGGTGTCACCGGTTGTGTCATGGTCATGGTCGTCTCCTAGGCGAGCTGGGATTCGGAGGCGCGGAGGAGGCGCAGCTGCACGGCGGTCAGAAGGCCGAGGATGAGCACCAGGACGATCGCCATGGTGGCGGCGTAGCCCATATGGAAGAAGTTGAACGCCTGTTGGTAGATGTAGTAGTAGATGACCCGCGTGGCGTTGACCGGGCCGCCCTTCGTGGTGACGGCGACCGTGTCGAAGATCTGGAACGACCCGATCAGCGACACGACGAGCACCAGCGCCATCACCGGCCGCAGCAGCGGAAGGGTGATGCGGGTGAACAACCGCCACTCACCGGCGCCGTCCAGCGATGCGCTCTCGTACAGGTCGCTCGGGATCTGGAGCATGCCCGCGTAGAAGAGGAGCGCGGTGTAGCCGGTGTACGCCCAGGTGTTGACGATCGAGATGGTCGGGATGGCGAGGGCCGGGTTGGTGAAGAAGCCGACCGCCGGCAGCCCCATCGACGTGATCAGATGGTTGACGAATCCGAGGTTGGTGTCGAGCAGCCACAGCCACACGAGTCCGACCGTCACGTTGGGTACGAGCCACGGCAGCAGCAGCGTCGTCCGCAGCATCACCGATCGTGTCAGCCGGTGCATGAGCGCGGCCAGCAGCAGGGCGAGGGCCGTCTGGGTCGTCACGTTGACGATCACGTAATACAGGGTGACGCCCATCGAGTTCCAGAACTCCTTGTCCTGGAACACCGCCGCGTAGTTCTCCAGGCCGACGAATTTCGGGTCGCCCAGAAGGCTGTAGTCGGTGAAGGACCACCAGGCCCCGCGGATCGTGGGGTAGAGGTAGAACACGGCGAAGCCGATGAGCACCGGGGCGATGAAGAACCATGCGACTTTGCGGTCGTCCCGCAGGCGGCGACGCTTTGGCAGCGTGCCCGTGCGGTTCACGGCTCTCGGGAGGAGGGCGGTCATGACTACCTCTCGTCGCCGCAGACGTGCTGCCGTCGTTGGCGCAATAAGGGTGGATCGATCCGCGAGCGATTCGCGGACCGCGAGGTTTGCCCATTCGCGGTAAAGTCGAGTGAACGGGTTAATTATGCAAGTTGCCGTTATAAAGCGCAAGAGGTGAGGATCAGATGGCACGAGAAGCTCTCATTGCAGGGGTCGAGCCCGGCGTCGGCAGCCGCTCACTCCTGCGGCGGATGAACTCGTGGGGGATCTTGCGCGCGGTCCTGGAGCGTCCCCAGACGATGCGGGACCTCGCCGCCGAGTCGGGTCTCTCCCGCACCGCCATCGACGCGATCATCTCAGACCTGATGGAGGCGGGCTGGCTGGTGGCCTCCGAGAGCTCGGCCCCAGGCCGGCTGGGCCGGCCTGCCGCCGAGTACCAGCCCGCGCCCGGCCTCGGACATTTCCTGGCGCTCGACATCGGCGCCAACCACATCTACGCGGTGGTCACCGATCTCACCGGCCACGTCCGCGGGCACCGGACTGCCGCGACAGCGGAATCGGACGAGGCGGAGGTGCGTATCGGCACCGCGCTGCGTATCGGCGATGAGCTGCTCGAGAGCCTCCGCCTGACCCGCGCCGACCTCTGGGCGGTTACCATCGGCTCCCCTGGTGCGATCAGCACTCAAGGCGAGGTGCTGCACTTCGGCGGCACCGGCATGCCGGGCTGGATCGGTCTCGACCTGCGCGAGCGCTTCCGGCGCGACTACGACGCCGCAGTCCTGGTCGAGGGGGACGTCGCCCTCGGCGCCCAGGCCGAACTCGCCGTGGGCGCGGCCCGCGGTCACACCGACGTCGTCTACATCCTGTGCGGCGCCCGCACGAGCGGTGCGTCCATCGTGAACGGCAAGGTGCACCGTGGCGTGCACGGCGCAGCCGGCATCGTCGGCGAGATGCCCGAGCTGCGCTGGGCTGAGTTGAACGAGCAGTACGGCGCCGCGGTGCTCGGCTCACCCCGCCCCAGCCGGGAACAGATCTTCGATTTGGCGCGCCTGGGCGAGCCGGCAGCGGTGGAGGCCGTACGGGAGTTCGCGGATGATCTTGCTACCGGAGCAGCCGCGATGACCCTGGCGGTCGACCCGGAGTTGCTCGTGATCGGCGGAGGCAGCTCACCCAGCGCCGACGTCTTCCTTCCGCGTTTCGAACAGTCCCTTCGCGCCATCGTGCCCCTCGCTCCCACCGTCGTCGCATCCACCCTCGGCTCAGAAGCTGTCGCGATGGGCGGCATCAGCCTCGCCGCCGATCGTCTCGCCGCGGTCCTGGACGGGGCCGTCCGGGAGCGGGAGTCGTTCCCGGGGACGGCCGAGACGAAGGAACTCCTGCGCGGGTGAGAGAGGCACGGTTCCGGTGGGGGCGCACTGCTCGACCCCACCGGAACCGTCACTCTCGGTCAGCCGGTGGTGATGCGATCGATGTCGGGCGCCCAGCCGGACGGGTTGGCGATCGTGATCGTGTGCGAGGTTCCTGACGGGATCGCGACGTTCACCGTGATGGTCCCCACAGTGTTCCAATCCGCCGTCGCCGGAAAGCTCACCGATGTGGTCGTCCCTCCGTCCACCTTCACGGTGGCCGTACGAGCGACCGCCGACGCATAAGCGATCCGGAAGCTCGACACGCCGCCGGCCACCCCGGTGAAAGCGAGCGTCGCGCCGTTGCCGACGTAGCCGACCTTCGACCCGCCCGAGCACGCCGCGCACGACGCCACTGCGGCGGTCCCGGTCAGCACATTCGAGGCCGCCTCAGCTTCGTAGCTGGCCGAGGTCGCTCCCCCGGCCGCAATCGTCGTTGTGCCGAGAGTGAGCCAGCCCGCCTTCACTGTGTCCTGTCCCGCGTTGGCGAACCGGATCGGTGCACCGCCAGACAGCGGATTGGTCACCTGCGCGAGCAGCCGGTACGAGCCGGTCGCCACTCCGGATGTCGCCAATGTGCCGGTGAATTGGGCCGACCCGCCGCTTCCTATGTCGGAGACGTGCCACGACGTCGTGGACGTCTTCACGATCGTGCCCGACGAATCGACCAAGGCGAGTGTGATCGGCCAGCTGTAATAGAACGGAGCGATGCCGACGTTGCTGACCGTGATGCCGACCGATGCGCTGCTCCCCGCGCTGATGGTGGTCGGCACCAGAGCCTCCGTCGCCCGGAAGGAGTAGCCCATCGACTGCGCCCCCGCCAGCGCGGCCGACTTGTCCGCCGCGGAGTAACCGTTCTGGAAGGCGTACTGGTTCAGCAGCCAGCTCACGTGGGTCTGGCTGACGCTGCCCGAGAAATCGTTGTCCCCGCTCGCCTCGATCACCGGGCAGCCGGACGAGCTGAAAATGCAGGACTGCAACTCGGGCCTCAGCTCACCTCCGATGGACTGCGTTTTCCACTTGTCGGTTGCACCAGCGGCGGCCATGTTGTCCATGAAATGCCACCCCAGAGAGCTGGTCTTGGTCTCCAGCGCGAACGAGTCGTCGTGGTAGCCGATCGGCAACGACGCGTTTTGTGAATCCGGCTGACGCACCTCGAGCTTCGTCGTGTGGAATGCGTTCACGAAGTCGTTGAGGACCGCCACCTGTGTCGCACTGGACGCGAACCAATTCGGCTGGCCACCAGTGCCGTTGTACGGGTAGGTGTGCCACTCCCCCCAGAAACCGAGCAACCCAGCCTGGACGAAGCCGACCCTGGCGTCGCCGTCATAACGGGCCCCGAGGGCGGCGATGAACTGGTCCATCGCCGTACGGAGATTCGAGTCGTCATAGTTGGGCGAGACGCTGACGCCGTTGTTCCCATAGTCGTTGTACGAGTGCGTCGTCAGGCCGCCATTGAGGAGGAACTGAGGTACGCCGCTGGGCTTGGTCGGATAGTCGAGGTAGAAACGGAAGGCCGCCTGGTGTCCGCGCGACGCTATGTCGTTGAGCACGCTGTCGACCTGCGACCAGTTGAAGGCGTTGGGGCCGGTCATGGCCGCGTTGACGGGGAAGTAGGCCCACTCCGTCGTGTAGGGGAAGTTGGAGTACGACCCCTGATACGGAATGAATCCCTTGAGCGGGTTGGACTGAGGCTCAGAGCCGGAGGCAAGAGCCGTCCAGCCTGGCGTGGAAGCGGCGGAAGGAGCCGTGGAGACGGCGCCCACCGCTGGCGCGGCTATCGCCGCTGCGACCAGGCCGAGCGACGCGAGTGTTGCCGCGATAGTCCTTTTCATAGTGTTCCTCTCTGAACGCCGATGGACTGCTGGCATAATTATTCAACTTGCAGTTTTAAATAGCAATGGGAGTGTCCGAGTTCGCCGCCACCGAATGGCGCGGCCACGATCACCATGCGGCACCCGGCTCTCGTCAATCACGGTCATACCCTCCCGTGCAACTGCATGAGACGGAGGCGAGAAAGTCAGAGTGCGGCGGCCCAGTCGGCGACCGTCGTGACGGATGCCTGGCGGGGAAAGACCTTCTCCGTCAGCACTCTGTGGACATCCGGGTCGGCGTCGCCGCAGGCGTCCGCCAGAACCGTCAGTCGGTAGTCGAGGTCGGCCGCCTGGCGGACGGTCGAGAGGACGACGCCGCTGGTCGCGATCCCGGCCAGCACCAACCTGTCGGCGCCGAGGCCGCGCAGCAGCACCTCCAGGTCGCTGCCCGCGAAGGCGGAGACGCGCTTCTTGACCACGACCGGTTCCTCGTCGAGGGGCGCGAGGCGGTCGACGATCTGCGTGCCCGGGTTGTCGAGCTGCATGCTGTCTCCGGCTCCCGCCGCACGGCCGAAGGCGAGGTTGGAGGCGGCGACCTCGGGGTAGCCGGGACGGAAGGCGACGCGGACGAAGACCGGCGGGATGCCGTTCGCCCGCGCGGCGGCCAGTGCTCGCCCGGCGGCGTCGACGGTGCTCTCGAAGCCGGGGCGGCCGGCGATGCCGTTCTGGAAGTCCATGAGCAGCAGGGCGGTGGTCATGCGGGGCCTTTCGACGGAATCTGGACAGCTACAACTGTACAGTCTAGGCTGTCGATATGACGACCGCGAAACCTGAAGTCACCCCGCAGCAGATCGCCGTCGACCTCCGGGCGGTTCTCGCCCGGCTGCTCCGGAAGCTGCGCGAGACGACAGCGGACGCGATCACCCCGTCGCAGGCGTCGGCGCTGTCGCGGCTGAGCAAGGGCGGCGTCTCGACCGTGAGCGCCCTTGCGCTCGCCGAGCGCGTCCGTCCGCAGTCGATGGCGGCGATCGTGGAGGCGCTGGAGGGCATGGGCTTCGTGACCCGCAGCCAGGACCCGAACGACGGACGACGGCAGATCGTCGACCTCACCGAGGCGGGATGGGCGCAGGTCGCCGGGCAGAAGGAAGCAGGCCTCGCGTGGCTCGACGAGACGCTGGCCCAGCAGGTGTCGCAGGCCGAGCTCATCACGCTCGCGGCGGCGACGGCCATCCTGGAACGGATCCTCGACTGATGGCGCTGAAGCCTCCGCCCGCCGGACGCTTCGACCGGCGGCTGCTCGCGCCGATGATGCTCGGCGCGGTCCTCAACCCGATCAACACCGCCATCATCGCGGTGGCTCTGGCGCCCATCGGGATCGCGCTCGGCGCACCGGCCTCCGAGACGGTGTGGCTGGTCTCCGCCCTGTACCTCGCGACCGCGATCGGTCAGCCCCTGGTCGGCCGGCTGGTCGACATCTACGGGGTGAAGCGGCTGTTCCTGGCGGGCGGGGCCCTGGTCGCCCTCGCCGGAGCGATCGGCCTCGCCATCCCGGTCTCGCATGACAGCATCTGGTGGCTGGTCGTCGCCCGCGTCGTGCTGGGCCTCGGCACCTGCGCGGGCTATCCGGCCGCGATGCACCTCATCCGTGCCGAAGGCCGGCGTACGGGGGTGGCGTCGCCGGCGGTCATCCTCACCGTCCTGTCCGTGACCACGCAGACCGTCGCCGTGATCGGCCCGACCCTGGGTGGCCTCCTCATCGGGGCGTGGGGATGGCGCGCCACGTTCGCGGTCAACCTGCCGCTCGGCGTCGCGAGCGTCGTCCTGGGCTGTTTCCTGCTGCCGCGGACCACCGGCCTCGAGCCGCCCCGCGACCAGCGTCCTCGCATCGACGGGCTCGGCATCCTGTTCTTCGCGGTCACGATACTGGCGCTCCTGATCTTCCTGCAGAACATCGGGCTGACGACGCTCTGGATGCTCGGCGTCGCGGTGCTCGCCGGGGCCGCGCTGGTCTGGTGGGAACTGCGCGTGGACGCGCCGTTCATCGACCTGCGCGTGCTCGGCGGCAACGGCCCGCTGCTGCTCACCTACACGCGCTCACTGCTCACCGCGACCATCTCCTACACGTTCGTGTACGGCTTCACCCAGTGGCTCGAGGAGGGACGCGCGCTGAGCCCGACGGTGGCGGGTCTCGTGCTGCTGCCGGTGTTCGCCGCCGGGATCGCGGTGGCGCTCGCCTTCGGCCGGCGGCCGGAGGTGCTGTGGAAGCTCCTCATCGGCTCCATCGCGCAGCTCGCGGCCGGATTCCTCGTCCTGCTCATGGGGGCCACGACACCGATCTGGTTCCTCGTCGTCACAATGCTGGTGCTCGGTATCCCCCAGGGACTGAACAATCTCGCCATCCAGAACTCGCTGTACCACCAGGCCGAGCCGGAGCGGATCGCATCGTCGGCCGGCCTGCTGCGCACCTTCTTCTACCTGGGCGCGATCGTCGCATCCGTCGTCTACGGCAACGTCTACGGTGCCCACGCCAGCACGGGCGGGCTGCACGTCCTGGGCTGGGTGGTGATCGGGATCTCCGTCATCTTCCTGCTCATCACGGTGCTCGATCGCAGCCTCCGAGCTATCGGCCACGAGGACGCCGACCGGCACGGTGCGGACAGTTCTTCGGAGGAGCCGCCCGCTCCGCCCTCGGCGCAGGCCTCCTCCAGTCGTCGCGGTTGACGAAAGTCGCGAGCAACACCGAGCGCCGCGAGTTCAGATGGGCTGGTGTTCCCGTTCCGCCCGCAGAGCCGCGCGCGCGGCGGTCGCGACGTCCGCCGCGGACGGCCGCCACGACGCTTCCCGACGCGTCATCGACTGGATGAGCGTCCGCCACGGCTCGGAGACGTGGTCGGGGGCCTCTGGATGGCGGTCCAGCCGGGCGAGCGCGGATTCCACTGGCGTCCCCGGATACGCAACGGTCCCGGTGAAACATTCCAGCAGAACGAGACCGAGCGAATAGATGTCCGAGGCCGGGGTGAGAGTCTCACCCTGCACCTGCTCGGGGCTCAGGTACGCGGCCGTGCCGACCGTCTCGTCCGTGAACTCCTGAGGGTGCGTCGCGTGGATGGCGATGCCGAAGTCCGTCAATCTCGCCCGCGGACGCGAGAACCGGGTTCCGTAGTCGACGATCATGATGTTCGCCGGTGTCACATCTCGATGGATGACGCCGCGCGCGTGAACGTATTCGAGCGTCTCGGCGACCTCGAACGCGACCTCTCCGATCTGCCGGCTCGTCATCGGACCTGCGTTCAGTACCGCGCGGAGTGTGTCGCCCTCGACCAGCTCGATGACCATGAACGGGCGAGGGTCTTTGGGTGACGAATCGTCGACGCCCGCGTCGAGGATCGACACGACTCCGTGATGGCGCAGGCCCGCGAGCACACCCACCTCGGCTCGGAACCGCGCAACGTCGTCCTGACTTCCCGAAGAGAACAGCTTCACGGCGACGTCACGACCGAGGTTCTCATCTCGAGCACGGAATACCATCGAGGAGCCGCCGCGCGCGAGCAGCCGCTCCGGCCGATACCTCCCGAGCAGAAGCGGGACCGGAGTCGCGGGATTGTTCACCTTGATATCTTCCGAAATTTCTGGCGCCGTCGCCGCCCGGTAGACGGGCACGCGTAGACGGGGTAGGGGTACAAGACACTGGGCGCCCGGACGCCTGACCTTCCTCCCGAACCGGCATAGAGTCGGGAGACACCACCCCGACAATCGGAGGAACCCCGTGCGCACTGTTCGGCTCGGCAGCAGCGGTCTCGAGATCAGCGGCCTCGTCCTGGGGATGATGTCGTATGGCGACCCGAAGCGCGGCAACCACCCGTGGAGCGTCGGCATCGACGAGGCGCGGCCGTTCGTGCGCCGCGCATTCGAGGCCGGCGTCACGACGTTCGACACCGCGAACGTGTACTCACTCGGCTCGAGTGAGGAGATCACTGGCGCCCTTCTCACGGAGCTCGGCGCCCGCGAGGACGTGCAGATCCTGTCGAAGGTCCACGGGCGGATGCGCGACGGCCGCAACGGCGCCGGACTCTCGCGCGCTGCGATCATGCACGAGATCGACGCCTCGCTCACCCGGCTGGGCACCGACTACGTCGACCTGTACCAGATCCACCGGTTCGACCCGGACGTCCGGATGGAGGAGACGATGGAGGCGCTCCACGACGTCGTCAAGGCCGGGAAGGCGCGCTACATCGGCGCCTCCAGCATGTGGACGTGGCAGTTCGCGGAACTCCAGCGGGTCGCCGAGGTCAACCATTGGACGCGGTTCGTCTCCATGCAGGACCAATACAACCTCCTGGACCGTGAGGAGGAGCGCGAGATGCACCCGTTCTGCGGCGCGACGGGCATCGGCGTGCTGCCGTGGAGCCCACTCGCGCGCGGCCGGCTGACTCGCCCCTGGGACGCGTCCGGGTCCGGGACCCGCGCCGACACGGACGAGTTCGGCAAGACCCTGTACCGCGCGCAGGAGGAGTCCAACCGCGCGATCGTGGAGGCGGTCGCTGCGATCGCCTCCGAGCGGGGAGTGCCGATGGCGCAGGTCGCGCTCGCCTGGGTCGCCAGCCGCCACGCGGTGACGGCGCCGATCGTCGGCGCGACCAAGCCGCACCACATCGACGACGCCGTGGCGGCGCTCGACCTGGCGCTCACGGACGACGAGGTCAGCCGGCTCGAGGCCGCCTACACTCCACGGAAACCGGCCGGCTTTTAGCTGACGGCTCCATGGAGGACTCGCCCACGGGCGGCCCTAGACCCCGGCGCCAGCCGCTATGCCGCCGCAACCCTCGCCGAACGAACCGGATGGCGCTCTCCGCTAGCGCGTGCCGGGCTCGATCTCGCCGGAGCCGCGCACCACGAGGTCGACACCGAGCACCAGATCGGCGCTCGGCAGCGATGAGCCGCTCGAGCGCATCTCGAGTTGCTCGAACATGCGCTCGGCGGCGGTCACGCCGATCTCGGCTGCTCGCTGGGCGATGACGGTGACACCGGGATCGAGGAGATCGCCCAGCTCGATGTCATCGAATCCCACAAGCGCGACCTGGCGCTGCCAGGCGAGTTTCCGCAGCGCGCGCACCGCGCCGATGGTGATCAGGTTCTGACTGCTGAATATCGCCGTCGGCGGCCGAGGCGAGCTCAGGATCTCCAGAACCGCGCGCTCGGCGATAGCCGAGGTGCTGACGTCGTCGAGGATCGAATACTCCCCCTCGCCGATGCCGAACTCGTCCATGGCGCTGAGGAAGCCCGCCTGGCGCTGGGCGGCCGTCCAGATCCGCGGTTTGTCGAAAAGCCCGGCGATGCGTCGATGCCCGCGACTCAGCAGGTGGCGCGTTCCCATCGCGGCGCCTCCGAAATTGTCCGAGCGAACGACGTCAGCGGTGTACTCAGCCGGCTCACGGTCGATGAACACCACCGGAACTTTCTCCGGCACCATGTCCGCCAGATAGGCCTGGCTGCCCGTCGAGCAGGTGAGGATCAGGCCGTCCACCTTCCGACGCAGGAAGTTCTCGACCGCGGCGACTTCGCGCACCGGGTCCTCGTCGAGACTCGACGCCAGGACGGCGACCCCGTGCTTGGCCGCGACATCCTCGATAGCGCGGTGGATGGTCGCGGCGAATGGGTTGTCGACGCTACCGAGCAGAAGACCGATCGACTTCGTACGTCCGTGCGTCCGGCGTAAGTTGCTCGCCAGGCTATCGGGCTCCCACTGCAGCAGGGCGATCGCCGTCCGGACCCGCTCTGCCGTTGCCGGTGCGACATGCGGCTCATCGTTGATCACCCGGGATACCGTCTTGATTCCCACCCCGGCCTCACGGGCGACATCCCGAATCGTCACCCGGCGGGAGTCCGTCGAGTTGGCGTCCGATAACGATGTCATAACCGGGACTCCTGTGTTCCTTCAGGTATAGCGGAAATCGAGTTCGTGTGTCAGTATCCCTCATGACACCGTTGTCAGGGCTGCAGGCCCTCCGACAGAAAGGGGCCGCAGATGCCCACCCAATTCCCGCGTCGACCGCGCAAGGCCGTCGTCGCCTCGCTTGCGATGGCTGCAGCCGTCGCCGCCACCATGACCGCGTGCTCCTCCGGGACCGCCGGTGGCTCCACGGCCGGACCGAACGATGAGGTCGGCGTCTCACTCATCGTGAAGACCACCAGCAACCCCTACTTCGTGGCGATGGAAACGGCCGCCAAGGCGGACGCGAAGAAGAACAACGTGAAGCTGACCCTCGCCGCCGGCAAGAAGGACGGCGACACCGACACCCAGATCCAGGCGATCGAGAACGCCATCTCCCGGGGCGACAAGGGCATCCTGATCACCCCGAACGGCTCCGCAGTCAACAACGAGATCGAGAAAGCCCGGCACGCGGGCCTCTACGTCATCGCGCTCGACACTGTGCCGACCCCGCCCGACACCGTCGACATCACGTACGCCACCGACAACTACGCGGCCGGACAGTCCATCGGCAAGTGGATGGCCGGGACGCTCGACGGCAAGAAGGCCACCATCGCGATGATCGACCTGTTCTCCGACCAGGTCGTCTCGGTCGACGTCGACCGCGACCACGGCTTCCTGAACGGCATGGGCATCGACGTCGGCGACAAGAAGAAGAACGGCGGCGAGGCCTCCTCCGGGAAGTACACCGGCGGCACCGGCGGCCAGTACGAGATCGTCGGTCACCAGCCGTCGCAGGGTGCCGAAGATGGTGGCCGCACCGCGATGGAGACGCTGCTGTCGAAGAACCCCGACATCAACGTCGTCTACACGATCAACGAGCCCGCTGCCTACGGTGCATACCAGGCACTCAAGGCGGCCGGCAAGCAGGACAGCGTCACCATCGTCAGCATCGACGGCGGCTGCACCGGCGTCGGCTATGTGAAGGACGGCATCCTGGGCGCGACTGCGCAGCAGTACCCCTCGAAGATGGCGTCGCTCGGCATGGAGGCGATCGCGAAGATCGCCCGCGGCGGCGAGAAGCCGAAGACCTCCAACGGCCTCGACTTCTTCAACACGGGCTCGACCCTGATCACCAACAAGCCGGTGTCCGGCCTGGAGAGCGTGGACGCGGCCAAGGGCGCGACCACCTGCTGGGCCAACTGACCCGCTGAGCGGGGCGCCCGACGGCGGGCGCCCCGCTCGAAGCACCGCAATCTATCTCTGGAGTACCCATGTCGAACCCCAACGCGACGTCCTCGCCGCCCACCTCATCGCTGAACCTCGCCAGCGAGTTCATCAACCGCCAGACGCCGTTGATGCGCGTCCGCGGCGTTCTGCACCGCTATCCCGCCCTCAGCCCGGCGATCGTGCTGGTGCTCTCCATCATCGTCTTCGGGGCGATCAATCCGCGGTTCCTTGCGCCGACCAACCTGTCGCTGATCACACAGCAGGTCGCCGTGATCGGCACGCTGGGTGTCGCCGAGACCCTCGTGATCCTCACCGCAGGCATCGACCTCTCGGTCGGCGCAGCGATGGTCCTGAGCTCGATCGTGATGGGCAACGCAGCGGTGAGCCTCGGACTTCCGGGTGTCGTAGCCCTGCTCCTCGGTCTCGTCACCGGTCTGGCGACCGGTGTCATCAACGGTCTCCTGGTTACGCGTCTGAACCTTCCACCGTTCATCGTCACCCTGGGGACACTGAGCGTATTCACCGCCCTCACCCTGCTGATCTCGAACGGTGCCACCGTCCAGGGCAACACGATGCCGCCCATCCTCACCTGGACCGGGCTCACCCTCAAGGTCTTCGGCGTCGACATCACCTTCGGTGTGCTGCTCATGGTCCTGCTCTACCTCGTGATGTCGTTCGTGCTCGGGCGCACGTCGTGGGGACGCCACGTCTACGCGGTCGGCGACGACAAGGAAGCGGCACGTCTGACCGGTATCCGGGTCAGCCGCGTCCTGCTCAGCGTGTACATCGTCGCGGGCGCCGTCGTCGCCCTGACGGCATGGATCCAGATCGGCCGCGACTTCGGGTCCAGCCCGAACGCCGCCGTCGACGCCAACCTCAACGCGATCACCGCAGTGGTGATCGGCGGCACCAGCCTCTTCGGCGGCCGCGGCAACATCTGGGGAACGCTGCTCGGCGCACTGATCGTCGGCGTTTTCCGCAACGGTCTGGCCCTCGCCGGCCTCGACGTCCTCTACCAGACCCTCGCCGTCGGCGTCCTGGTCATCGTCGCCGTCTCCATCGACCAGTGGATCCGAAAGGTCCGAAAGTGAACACCATCACCGAAACCCGCACACCTGTCCTGGCCGCTCGACGACTGGTGAAGACCTACGGTCACGTCGTCGGCCTGGACGGCGTCAGCCTCGAACTGTACGCCGGAGAAGTCCTCGCCATCATCGGCGACAACGGCGCCGGCAAGACCACCCTGATCAAGTGCCTGACGGGCGCCGAGATCCCCGACGAGGGCGAGATCCGCCTCGATGGCGAACCCGTCCACTTCCGCCGGCCGCAGGACGCCCGCGAAGCCGGGATCGAGACCGTCTACCAGTCCCTCGCCGTCTCGCCTGCCCTGGATGTGGCCGCGAACATGTACCTCGGTCGCGAGCTCCGGCGGCCGGGGTTCCTCGGCTCGGTGCTGCGGATGGTCGACACGAAGACGATGCGTCAGCGCGCGAAAGCGGAGCTCACCGAGCTCGGGATCTCGACCCTGCAGGATGTCACCGTGCCGATCGAGAACCTCTCCGGAGGTCAGCGCCAGGCCGTCGCCGTGGCACGCGCCGCCGCGTTCGGCTCCAAGGTGGTTGTCCTCGACGAGCCGACGGCTGCCCTCGGCGTCCGCGAGTCCAACCAGGTGCTCGAGCTGATCAAGCGCCTGCGGGACAAGGGAGTGCCGGTCGTTTTGATCAGCCACAACATGCCGCACGTGTTCGAGGTGGCCGACCGCATCCACATCCAGCGCCTCGGCAAGCGCGCGGCGACGATCACACCGCAGTCGCACTCGATGACCGAGGCCGTCGCGATCATGACGGGAGCTCAGAAGGAATGACCGACCGCCGATACCTGTACGCAGAGATCGACTCCCTGCCGGGATCGGAGGACGAAGTGAGAATGCTGCTCGCCGGATACGGAGCCCGGGTGCGAGAGGAACCGGGCAACCGACAGTTCGAAGCGTTCAACCCCGACGGAGATCCGGCGAAGTTCTTCGTCTACGAGGAGTACGAGTCCGAAGAGGCGTTCGAGGCGCACAAAGCGGCTGAATACTGCGAGCGCTTCAATCGGCTTCTCGCCCCGCTCGTCGTCGGCGGCGGGTCCCGTCTGACCCTGCTGGATCCGATCGCATGAACGACGACTCCGTTCCCCGTGCTCTTGTCATGGGCGAGTCCTTGGTCGACGTCGTGGAACGGCATGGGTCCCCCCGCGCCGTCCACGCCGGCGGAAGCCCTCTGAACGTGGCCTTCGGATTGGCTCGGCTGGGCATTCACGTCACGTTCGCCACCGAATACGGCGCCGATCCGCATGGGTCACTTATCGCCGACCATCTCCACAGCGCGGGCGTGGACACGCTCAACACGTCCCATGGCAACCCGACATCGACGGCCACGGCGCGCATCGACCCCGAGGGAGCGGCCCACTACGATTTCTCCCTCGACTGGGACTTCGCCCCGACCGCGCTGCCGCCGGCCGAACTCGTGCACACAGGCTCGATCGGAGCCCTGCGTGAACCCGGCGCGACCGCTGTCCGCAGGCATGTGAACGCGTTGGGTGACGATACCCTGGTCACCTTCGACCCGAATGTGCGCCCGAGCCTCATGCCCGACCGCGAGCAGACTCTGAAGAGCGTCGACTGGTACAGCCGGCACGCCCACCTTGTGAAGCTGAGCGACGAGGACGCGCACTGGTTGTTCCCCGGCTGGACGCACCGGACGGTCCTGGACTGGATTCTCGACCGAGGAGCCGGCATCGCCGTCCTCACCCGCGGGGGCGACGGCAGTCTCCTGCGTAGCCGCGCAGCCGAAATCGAAATCGAGGCGTCTGCTGCTCACGTCGTGGACACCATCGGCGCGGGAGATGCCTACATGGCGGGACTCCTGGCGGGACTGATGGGGGCAGAACCGCGCGGGCAGCTCCAGCGCGGCAATGTCTCCGACATTGTGCTCCGATCGATCGGCGAACTGGCGTCGAGAGTTGCTGCTCTCACCGTCGCTCGCGCGGGAGCTATGCCTCCCACTCTCGACGAGATCCAGGCCCTGCAAACCGTCCCCGCCGCGCGCGGAGGCTCCTGAGAAACGAAAAGACCCACACCGAATCCAACGAAAGCTGAGTCAATGAAGACATCACCAAGGGTCATCACGCTCACCATCGCGTCGATCCTCGCCTTCAGCGCCGTTGCCGCGGGCGCTTCGCCGGCAGTAGCGGTGGACGGGACCGCTACGAGCGACACGCGGCCTTATTACCACTACACCCCGCAGCAGAACTGGATGAACGACCCCAACGGGCTCATCTACTACGGCGGAAAGTATCACCTTTTCTACCAGTACAACGCCACCGGAAACACCGGCGGAAACGCCTCGTGGGGCCACGCGGTGAGCACCGACCTCACCCACTGGAAACAACTCCCGATCGCCATCCCGTCGGACGCCGACGAGGAAGTCTGGTCCGGCAGCGTCGTCAACGACAGCAAGAACTCCAGCGGCTTGGGCACCGGCAAGACCGGACCGCTTGTCGCCATCTACACCAGCGCCCCGCGCGCCACCGGGGTGCAACGGCAGTCGATCGCGTACAGCAACGATGGCGGAACCACCTGGACCAAGTACGCCAACAACCCGGTCATCGATATCGGTTCGCACAACTTCCGCGACCCGAAAGTGTTCTGGTATGCCCCGGCCAACCAATGGCGGATGGTGGTCGCCCTCTCCGACCAGCACAGGGTCGCAATCTACGGCTCCAGCAACCTCAAGGACTGGACCGAACAAAGCGAATTCGGACCCGACGGTGTGACCTCGGCCGTGTGGGAATGCCCAGATCTGTTCCCCATGCAGCTGGACGGCAAAACAGACGTCACCAAGTGGGTCCTCACCGTCAGTGTCGCGGGGAGGGCCGAATACTTCGTCGGCACCTTCGACGGAACCACGTTCGTCAACAGCGAGGCGCCTTACACCGCACCGGCGGGCACTGTCCTGAACGACTTCGAATCAACGACGTACGGAGCAGGATGGACCAGCACCGGAACCGCGTTCGGTGACGGTCCCACACACGACACGGGTGCGTCCGGATACGTTGGGTCGGGGTATGTGGACACGTTCCACAACTCCGACGCGGAGACCGGCACGCTGACGTCGCCCACGTTCACGGTCAACAAGAAGAACCTGAACTTCCTGATCGCCGGTGGGAACCACCCGTACGTCGAGGGCGGCTCGATTGCGGCCCCAGCCGGCGACACCTTCCAGGACTTCGAAGGCGACTCGCTCCCCGGCTGGACCGGTACCGGTGACTTCGCCGGGATCACCCCGTCGAAGGAGAGTCTGAGCGGCCAGATCGGAAACGGTGTCCTCGACACCTGCCAGGCAGGATGCGACGCCGCGCAGGGCACCATCACATCGCCCGCCTTCACCATCACGCGCCCCTACATCGATCTGCTCACCGCGGGCGGGCAGCATCCCTGGGGGCAGAGCAACCCGACTGCGGTCAACCTCGTCGTAGGCGGCAACGTGGTCGCGAGCGTGACGGGAAACGACACGGGCAGCATGGACTGGGTCTACCTGGACGCGTCCGCGTACATCGGCCAGCAGGCCACGTTGCAGATCGTGGACCAGAGCGACGGCAGCGCCGGCTGGGGTCACATGATGGTCGATGACATCGTCTTCTCGGACACGATCGCAAAGCCCTGGAACAGCGAGACCGGCGCAAACCTGCTCGTGAACGGCAAGGTCGTGCGCACCGCCACCGGCAACGACAGCGGCACGCTGGACTGGGCCAACTGGGACCTGAGCGACCTGCAGGGCCAGCAAGCGCAGCTGCAGCTGGTCGACCTCAACGGGGGCGGATGGGGACACCTGATCGCGGACCAGTTCACCTTGGCGGATCAGCCGGCTCAGAGCTCCATGCGACGGGCCCACTGGATCGACTTAGGGCGCGACTTCTACGCAGCCGTCACCTTCAACGATGCCCCCGCGAACCAGCGGATCGCGCTGGGATGGATGAACAACTGGGACTACGCCAACACCCTCCCCTCCGACGGATGGCGTGGAACGCAGTCGGTGCCCCGAGTCCTCTCCCTGCGCACGATCGACGGCCAGCCGCGGATAGTGCAGACCGTGGCTCGCCAGGTGAGCGCGCTCGCTCAGCTCAACAAGCTGCAGCTCGCGCCACCGACCGCCATTCCCGCGGGCACGAAACCGCTGAAGGTGACGACGACGACCAACGCAGTCCGAGTGGATGCGGTCCTCGCCGCCGGATCGGCCAAGAGCTTCGGGCTCCAGCTGTTCCGGTCAGCCGACGGGTCGCAGTACGTCGGCGTCTCCTACGACACGGCCACCAGCACGTTGAGCGTCGATCGAACCCATTCGGGGAACGTCGGCTTCAGCAGCGCCTTCCCGAGCATCGACGGCGCGGTCGTCCCGCTGGACCATGGTCTGCTTCGCCTCGAGCTGTATCTGGACAAGACCTCGATCGAAGCGTTCGCCCAGAACGGCCGGGCGTCGGTCACCGATCTCGTCTTCCCCGCTGCAGGAAGCAACGGAGTCGCGCTCACCGCCAACGGCGGAAATGCCGGCCTCGTGCTGCTGACAGTCACACCGCTGGCCAACGCCATGAGTGGCGCCTACACCAACTGAAGTGGGCCTGGCTGGCGCGACCGTAAGGGTGGTCGTGCCAGCCAGAGCGGCCTCATCGAGATCAGCGGTCACGGCCTGCCAGCCGACCCCGGATCAGCGGAGCACGGGATCGCCGGCGCTTGAGGTGAACTCGGTGACCTCTCGAAGTGTGGGGCTCGACTCCCAATCGCCTGGAGTCATGCAGACCATCGCTCCGCAAATGTTGGCGCGTCGCAGACGCGCCTCGACGTCTGAGCCGTCCAGCACGCCGCTCAGGTAACCCGCGACGAAGGCATCGCCCGCTCCGACCGTGTCGACGACGTCGACCACGAATCCCGGCGACGCGACCGGCCCCCCTGGGAGGACGGTCGTCGCACCGTCGGCGCCGCGCTTGAGCACGACCTCGGTAGCTCGGTGTCCGAGCAGGCGTTCGCACGCGACCTCGGCGTCCGCGCCCGGGTAGAGCACTGCCAGCTCGTCCGGACTGCCGAATACGATGTCGGCGCGTTCGGCAAGATCGCGAAGCCACGGTCCCGCAAGGGCTCGGGTAGCGAGCGAGGACCGGAAGTTGATGTCAAAGGTCACGATGACGCCGGCCGCGCGGGCGCGATCGATCGCGACCGAAAGAGTCCCGCGGGCCGACTCCGAGATGAGCGCCGTGATCCCGGTGAGGTGCAGGAGGTTCGCCTGCTCGATCCAGCCGTCGGGCACGTCGGTGGGTGCGAGCCTCGATCCGGCCGAACCGTTTCGGTAGTAGAGGACGCGTGTCGAGGCCGGGCGAGGACGTTCCTTGAGCATGAGCCCGGTGGGGGCTCCCGCATCCACGACGGCGAGCACGTCGACACCCTCGGCACGGAGCTCGCGCACGACGCGCTCGCCGAGCGAGTCGTCGCCGACGCGACCGAGCCACGTGACGTCGAGCCCGAGTCGGCTGAGGGCGATCGCGACGTTGCTCTCCGCGCCGCCGATGCCGAGGGCGAGGTCGGATGCATGGCGGAGGGAGCCGATGTCGCGGCTGCGCACGAGGGCCATCGTCTCACCGAGAGTCGCGACGCGCCTGGGGTGGAGGGGGGCCGTCATCGAACGCCACCCCCGGCGAGGGCGACGAACGCCCGTGCCCGCTCGCGCAAGGCATCGAGGTCGCCCCCCTGGAACGCATCGCCCAGCAGTGGGCCGCCCACGCTCACTGCCGCAGCGCCTGCCGCGAGCCACTCTGCAGCGCTCTCGAGGTCGACGCCCCCGGACGGGACAACCTCGATGTCGGGGAACGGTCCCCGCAGATCCTTGATGTATCCCGCGCCGAGCCGTCCCGCTGGGAACACTTTGACGGCGGACGCGCCGCCCGACCACGAGGAGAACAGCTCGGTCGGCGTGAACCCGCCAGGCACGAGCGGCACACCCGCCGTCAACGCTCCGGTGAGGAGCTCGGGATTCGTGATCGGCGTGACGAGGTAGTGGGCACCGGCCTCCACCGCGCGCGTGAGCTGGTCGGCGTCGGTCACCGTTCCGATCCCGACGTCGGCGTAGCTGCCGAAGCGCTCGAGCAGCCGCGGAACGTGCTCGATCGTTCCCGGCGTCGTGAGGGTGAGCTCGACGCTGCGGATGCCCGCATCGATGAGCACCTCGAGCACGGGGGCGTAGTCCTCTGCGCGCCGTGCGCGCGCGACGACGATGAGCCGCGATTCGGCTGTTCTTTGCGGCAGCGGGAGCCGCGCGAGGTCACCAGTCATGGATCGTCCCGTCGGTGAGGCGGTTCACGGGGAGGTAGGCCTTCGTGTACTCGAACGCGGATGCCGCATCCTCGTCGAGCTCGACACCGAGACCGGGCTGCTCTCCGGGGTGCAGGAAGCCGCGGTCGAAAGTGAAGGAGGTCTGGAACACCTCCAGCGTCTGCTCGTTGTGCGGCATGTACTCCTGGATGCCGAAGTTGTGGATCGCGAGGTCGAGGTGCAGGGCCGCCGCCATGCCGACGGGCGAGATGTCGGTCGGCCCGTGGATGCCGGACTTGATCCCGTAGATCGCGGCGAAGTCGAGGAGTTTCTTCATCGCTGTGATGCCGCCGGTGTGGGTGACGGCGGAGCGGACATAGTCGATGAGGCGCTCGGTGATGAGCGTCTGGTAGTCGTAAACGGTGTTGAAGACCTCGCCGATCGCGAGCGGTGTCGTGGAGTGCTGGCGCACGAGCCGCAGCGCGGTCTGGTCCTCGCCTGGGGTGCAGTCCTCCAGCCAGAACAGGTCGTACGGCTCGATGTCCTTGGCGAAGCGCGCGGCCTCGATCGGCGTCATCCGGTGGTGGCCGTCGTGGAGGATGCGCAGGTCGGTGCCGAAGTCCTCGCGGATCTTCGCGAAGATGCCCGGCATGTGGTTGAGGTAGCTGCGGGTGTCCCAAGTCTCCTCGCTCGGGCGTCCGTTCTCGGCGCGCTTGGCCGGCTCGTAGTCGTAACGGACGCCCGGACCGGCCGCCGAGACGCCGTAGATCTGGCCGAGCCCCGGAACGCCGGTCTGCACGCGCACGGCGGTGAAGCCGAGTTCGCGGTAGCCGGTGATGGCGTTCGCGAGCGCCTCGTAGTCGGTGCCGGAGGCGTGCGCATAGACGCGGACGCCGGAGCGGCTCGCACCGCCGAGGAGCTGGTACAGCGGCATCCCGGCCTTCTTGGCCTTGATGTCCCAGAGGGCCATGTCGACGGCGGCGATCGCCGCCATCGTGACCGGGCCGCGCCGCCAGTAGGGGCCGCGGTAGAGGTACTGCCAGGTGTCCTCGATGCGGTCCTCGTCACGACCGATGAGGGTCGAGGCGACGTGGTCGCGCAGGTAAGAGGCAACGGACAGCTCGCGCCCGTTGAGCGTCGCGTCCCCCCAGCCGACGATGCCGTCCGACGTCGTGATCTTGAGGGTCACGAAGTTGCGCCCGGGGCTGGTGATTATGGTGTCGACGCGTTCGACGGTCATGGGAAGTCCTTCCTTGTCGGGATACGGCCGCGCGCCTGCGGCCGCACCCCGGTGTCACGTGCTGGGGGTGTCCTGGTGCGCCGTCACATCGCGGGACGCGGGTCGGTGAGGTCGCGTCCCGTCCATTCGGGTGCCACGATCGCGGCGATCAGGGCGCACGCCGTGTAGATGCCGAGCAGGACCATCACCGGGATGATGCTGCCGGTGGTGGCGGCGACCCAGGCGGCGGCGACGATCGGGCCGACGCCGGTCGCGATGATGGCGGCGATCTCGCGGACGATGGCCGTCAGCGTGTAGCGGTTCCGCGCGCCGAAGATCTCGGGGAGCGAGATGTTCTCCATGGATGCAAGGCCGAGCACCGAGACGTTGTGGATCACGGCGTAGCCGAAGAAGATCCAGCCGACGTCCTTCGTGTTGATCGCGAGCATGCTCGGAATGATGAGCACGAGGGAGAGCGACGTCATGATGATGTACATCCGCCGGCGTCCGAAGCGGTCGCCGAGCCAGCCGACGAGCGGGATGGTGGCGAAGCCGATCAGCGAGGACACGATGACGATCTCGGGGCCGACGCCCTTCTGCACGGCGAGCGTGATCGTGATGAACGAGATCATGTAGGTCTGGATGAGGCCCGAGTTGCCGGCCTGGCCGAAGCGGAGGAAGAACGACACGAGCGTCGCCTTGACGGGCTTGCGGTTGAGGGCCTGAAGCGAGCGGAGGTCGTTGCTCTTGGTGGCGACGTCGACCAGCTCCTCGCGGGAGAGCGCCTTGCCATCGACGACGTCGGTGCGCTCCTCGAAGACCGGGCTCTCCTTGAGACGGAGTCGCACCCACACGGCGAACACCATGACGATGGAGCTCGCGATGAAGGGGATGCGCCATCCCCACGCGATCACGTCATCCTCCATCATGACGGCCAGGAGGACCGCCCAGATCGCGGAGGCGAACAGGGTTCCGCAGTTGGTGCCGAGCGCGACCAGGGAGGCGATGATGCCGCGGCGACGGGTCGGGGCGTACTCGGCGAGCATCACGCCCGCGCCCGAGATCTCCGCGCCGGCGCCGAAGCCCTGCGCGAGTCGCAGGACGACCAGCAGGATCGGGGCGATGATGCCGGCCTGCTCGTACGTGGGGAGCACGCCGATGAGCGTCGTCGCGAGGCCCATGAGCAGGATCGTGTAGAACAGCACCTTGCGGCGGCCCACCTTGTCGCCCATCCGGCCGAAGTACCAGGCGCCGAGCGGGCGGGCGATGTAACCGACGCCATAGGTGGCCATGGCGAGCACGACGGCCATGCCGGGCGACTCGCCGGCGAAGAAGAGCTGGCTGAAGACGAGGGCGGCGGCCAGCGAGTACAGCTGGAAATCCATGAACTCCAGCGCCGTGCCGAGCCAGCCGGAGACGGCGGCGCGGACGAGGTCGCCGGTGGACCGCTGAACGGTCGGCGGCGCGGCGGGTGCGTCGACACCCGGGACGTTGGGACTACTCATTGTTACTCCTTCGTAGCTGAGTTCGGTGCGTGGATGAGCGGGTTGGGGTGGTGCCAGGGGTGGAGTGGTGCTGGTTGGAGATCAGAGACGCAGAAGGACCTTGGCCGACGCGGACGAGTCGCGCGCGATGCCGAACGCCTCGACGGCGTCGGCCGCGTCGATCGTGTGGGAGATGACGGAGTCGAGGCCGTCCGACTCGGCGAGCATCGCGACGGCGTCATCGATCTCGGTCGCGAAGCGGAAGGCGCCGCGGAGCGTCAGCTCCTTGGCGAGCATGGGCGCGAGGTTCACGCCGATCTCGGCGTCGGCGAGCATCCCGACCTGCACGACCGTCCCGGCCCGGCGCGCCGCGCGCACCGCCTGGGTGACCGAGACGGGGACGCCGGAGCACTCGAACACGACGTCGTAGGACTCGTCGGCGATGGCGTCCCGGCCGACGAGCACGAGCTCGCTCGCGCCGAGCGCGGCGGCCCGGTCGAGGGGCTCGGGGCGGACGTCGCTCGCGCCGATCGTCGCAGCGCCCGCGTGCGCGGCGGCGGAGACGACGAGCAGACCGATGGGGCCGGCGCCGATGACGAGCACGCGCTTTCCCGCGACGCCACCCGCCAGGCCGACGGCATGCAGGGCGACGGCGAGCGGCTCCGCTAGGGCCGCGCGTTCAAGCGGGAGGCCCTCCGGGAGCACGCGGATCATGTGCTCCTCGACGATGAGGTACTCCGCGGCGCCGCCCTGGCGGTGCGGAGTGGTGGCGGCGCTGCCGAAGTAATCGCCGCCCGGACGCAAGTGGGGCCGGTCCTCGAGGCCCGGCACGTCGGCGCCGTACCGAGCGGGGTGGACGGTCACGGGCGTCCCGGCGGCGAGGCGGCCGGACGGGTCGAGATCGACGACGGCCGACAGCTCATGGCCCGGCGTCAGCGGCTCGCGGATGGCGTACTCGCCGTTCGCGCCGTGGAAGTAGTAGTGCAGGTCGGAACCGCAGATGCCGACGTAGCGGACACGGAGCCGCACCTCGCCGGACACGGGCTGCGGCACCTCGCGGTCCGCCCAGCGGATGTCCTCCGCGCCGTGGATGGCGAGCGCCTTCATCGTCGCACCTCCCTCGTTCGTCTTCTGGCCCTGATCCGCCGTGCTCACGCCACAACCTCCGATCCGCGGTGCGTGACATCGGCGTCCGCCGCCGTCACGCACTCCACAATGGCCGCCGGCACGCCGTCGCCAGCGATGGTGTCGACCAGGTCGCCGACGCGTTCCGTGAACGCGGGACGGTCGGCGAGGTCCTCGCCGAAGAACCGGAGGTCGACGATCGATGCCTCGGCCAGGTCCGCTCCGGTGCGCGCCGATCCGGCAAGCGCGGCCAGCCGGTCGCGGGCGCCGTCCGTCATCGCCGAGGCGAACGGGCCGGGGTCGAACCCGGGGCGGGGCGCGATGCACGAGAGGTAGGCCGCCACGGTGAGCGCGATCAGGTGCGGCATCTCACCGCGGTCCAGCAGCCGGAGGGCCGGACCTGGGATGCGCTGCCGCAGCTTCACGGAGCCGTCGGTCCCGACCTGGCTGGTCTTGTGGCCCAACGCGGTGTTGCCCCAGCGGAGGAACAGCTGGCGCTGATAGTCCGCGATGTCGACGCCGGACGGGACCTGGATCGACGGCGTGTACTCGTGGGTGAGGACCGCGCGCGCCGCCTCCCGGATCGCGGGCCGACCCACGGCATCCGGGATGGTCTCCGCGCCCTGCAGGGCGCCCAAGTAGGCGATGAGCGAGTGCGTGCCGTTGAGGAGCCGCACCTTCAGCTGCTCGTAGCGGTCGACCTCCGTGCTGAACACCGCTCCCCCGGCCTCCCACGCCGGCCGTCCGGCGGCGAAGTCGTCTTCGATCGCCCACATCGTGAAGGGTTCGGCGGGGACGGGGACCTCGTCCCACGCCCCGAGCAGCGACGACACCTCGTCGCGGAGGGCGGGCGTCGTCGACGGGACGATGCGGTCGACCATGCTCGAGGGGAACGACACCGACGACTCCAGGAACGCGAGCGCCTCTGCTCCCTCCGCGGTCGGCAGCTCCTGCAGGAACTCGCGGACGAGGCCCTTGGTGTGGGTGCCGTTGGCCGCGAGGTTGTCGCAGCTGAGCACCGTGAGCGGGGCTCCGGAGGCCGCGGCCCGCCGCTGGATGCCGCGGGCGAGCTGGCCGATTGTCGTCCGCGGGCCGTCGCCGCGGAGGTCCGCCGCGATGGCGGGGTCGGCGATGTCGAGGCGACCCGTGGCCGGTGAGGAGCTGTAGCCGTTCTCTGTGACCGTGAGCGTGACGATGCGGATGGCCGGATCGGCGATGCCCGCGACCACGCGCTGCGGGTCGTCGGCCGCGACGAACGCGTCGGTGTGCACGGCCGGGACGCGCAGCGTGGTGTCCTGGGGCGAGATCGTCGCGACGGAGTAGAGGTGGTCCTGTGCGCGCATCGCGTCGACGACGGCGCGGGAGCGCGAGGCGACCCCGACGATGCCCCAGTCGCCGCCGTCCGCGGCGATCGCCGCTGCCGTGTAGACGGCCTGGTGGGCGCGGTGGAAGTTGCCGAGGCCGAGGTGCAGGATCCCGGAGCGGCCGGGCGTCTCCGGGATCGGGACGGCACCGTGGCGCGACCGGGACAGATTCTGCGGGGCGCTCATGAGCGCACTCCCGCGTCCGCTGCCCGGCGGCGGGTCCTGGGATCTTCGATGATCGGCATGGAAAAGAGTGTGAATGGTTTGTACAAAATTGTCAAGCAGCATTCCATACACGAAGATGAACTCATGCGGGAACATCTGTTCCTACGAGACGGGAGAGGCGGCTATGGGCGCGACGCTGACCGATGTGGCCCGGCGGGCGGGGGTGTCGATCGCGACGGCGTCGCGCGCCTTCGGCGAGCCCGACCGCCTCGCGAGCAAGACCCGCGATCGGGTGCTGCACGCCGCCAACGAGCTCGGCTACGACAGCCCGCAGGCGGCGACCGCGACCCGCTCGTTCGGCATCATCGTCCCGGATGTCGCCAACCCCGTCTACGCGACGCTGCTCAAGGCCATTCACACGCAAGCCTGGCACGGCCGTCACCGCACCGTTCTCTTCGACGCGGACGAGGACCGCCGCCGCGAACGCGAGCAGATCGAACGGGCGCGCAAGCTCGACGGGATGCTGCTCTGCTCGCCCCGCCTGCCCGACGACGAAATCCTTGAGCTCGTCGGGGACGCGCCCTTCGTCGTCGTGAACCGCTATATACCCGGCGTCCCCTGCGTACTCATGGATATGGAGAACGGTCCGCAGCAGGCGGTGGAGCACCTCGCCGCTCTCGGCCACACGCACGTCGCCTACGCGGCCGGACCAACCGGCTCCTGGGCCGACGACCAGCGCGCCGCGACGATCACGAAGGCGTGCGAGCGGTTCGGCATCCGTCTCACCCGCCTGAGCCACCAGGCAGCGTCGATCCAGGGCGGCCGAGCGGCGGCGGCGCCCGCGATCGCGAGCGGCGCGACCGCCGTGATCGCCTACAACGACCTGGTCGCGCTCGGGCTCGAGGCCGGGATGTCCGACATGGGCCGCTCCTGCCCCGCCGATATCAGCATCATCGGGATCGACGACATCGACATGGCGAGCGCCGTCAACCCGGGCCTCACGACGGTCAAGATGCCGATCGAGCGTTGCGGCGCTCTTGCCGTCGACCTCCTTCTTCAGGTCTTGGCCGGCGCCGCGCTCACCGAAGCCGAAACCCTCGGCTCGCAGCTCATCGTCCGCGGGACGACAGCCGCTCCCCCACGCTGAGCGATCGTCGGATGCCGCGTCGAAGCGGGCAACCGAGACTCAGGTCGACGCGTCGCGAAACCGGGCCAATCAAAGCTCGTCGAAACATCGATGCACTCTGTTCCCACCACATAGTCCCGGACTCCGTTGGCGAACTTCAAACTGGCAGGAGCGCGAGTCGTTGAGACGGGAGTCTCGATCTCTGCGAGCAAGCGCCTGGGCTCGACCCGTCAGTCGCGGCGGCTGGAGGTAGATCGTGGCGCGCCGCCGATCGTGAGGGCGAGGAGAGTGTTGACCGCAGTCTCATACGGGCGAGGATTCCGCTCCGCCTGAGCAAGCAGAAGCCCTCCTTCAAGAGCTGCGAGAAAGGTGGTGGCGAGGTCATCCGGATCGATGCCAGACGGAAGTTCCCCGTCGGCGTGGAGGGACCTGAGTCCTTCGCTGATAGTCGCGGCCCACTGATCAAACCCTGTCGCGATGCGCGCGCGGGCCTCGGGGTCGCTCTCGGCTAGTTGACCGACCAGCGAACCAAGCGGGCAGCCTCCCTTGCCCTGGTCCTGACTCACTCCGGTGATTACCATGTTCCGCCAGGTCTCGACTCCGTTGTCGCTGCTGAGGGCCTGCCGGTGGTTCTCGACGATGGTCTCCGCCTGGTAGTCGATGACCGCCTGTACGAGCTCGTTCTTGTCGGGGAAGTAGTGGTACATCTGCGAGCCGCTGACTTCCGCCGCCACCTTGACGTCCTCCAAGGTGGCGCCGGCCACGCCACGCTCATGAATCAGGGCCGCCGCCGCCTGCACAATTCGCGCCCGCGTGCGCGCGCCTTTGGCGGTGAGTTTGGGTCGGTCTGTCATCTCGTCAAGCACGATCAAATGCTAGCACTTTCTGGGTTTGACAACCCATTACGACCGCACGATACTGAGTTGCGTGACCCAGTACGGGCCAGTGGACGAACAGCGGCACAGAGCCGCGAGCTCACCAGAACCTGAGGAGTAACACCATGAGCGCATACCTTGTCGTCGAATTCACGGTCAAGGACCCTGAGGTCTATCGCGACGAATACAGCGCCAGTGCTGGGAAGACCGCGAAGAAGGCCGGTGCCGAGCCTGTCGCCGGCGGCCCGTGGGAGATCCTGGACGGCGAGCCCACGCTGTCCTCGGGGGCGATCATGCGGTTCCCCGACCGTGAAGCGGCCCTGACCTGGTACAACTCTCCTGAATACCAGGAGCTGATCGAGGTTCGCGGTGCCGCTATGGATGCCCGATTCCGCCTGATCGATGGCGTGCCGGAGCAGACCGCCTGATGATCCGCCAACCCCAACGCCACGACGTCGACGCGATGAGCCTCGACCTGTCCGAAGGAAAAAGCGAATGAGCAAGTTCTCCGACCAATTCGCTGGAAGGCTCGACGGTCAGACCGTCTTAGTCACCGGCGCCAAGGGCGGGATCGGCTATGAGACCGCGCAAGGCGCCGGCAACAGCGGTGCTACCGTCCTGGTTCACGCACGAGGCGCCGACAATGCCCAGCAGGCAGTCGAGCGGCTGGCCAGCACCGGCAATGGCAAGGGGGCGTACATCGCCCTCGCGGGCGATCTCGGATCGCTTGCCGGCGTCCGGGATTTGGTTGATGCCGTGCACCACGTCAGCCCACGGGGATTGAACGGACTGGTCAACAACGCGGGTGCCGCGTTCTCCAGGAGAGCACTGTCGCCCGACGGGTACGAGCGGACCATCGCCATCAATCACGTCGCGCTGGCGGCACTGACCGGCGGCCTGCTCGACGCGCTCCGGAGGGGTGCTGATGATTTCGGGACGCCCTCGCGGGTCGTGAATATGACGGCGGTGATCGAGAAGCAGGGCAACCCGATCACCGATTGGAGTTACCCGGGCAAGTTCACTCAGATCCAGGCCTACGGCGATGCCAAATTGCTGGCCCTGATGTACACCTACGCTCTGGCTCGCCGCCATGAGGGCGACGGTCTGACGTTCAACGCCGTCAGCCCCGGAGCGGTCAAAACCACGCTCGGCAGCAAAGCCGGTGGGCCATTCAAAATCATCCAGGCGTTGACCAATCCTTTCATCGGACCGCCGGAGAAGGGGTCGCGCGGGGTCGTGCGGCTGCTTGCCGACCCCGAGCTCGCGACTGCCACCGGGGGCTACTACAGCTCCGCGCAGCTCAAGAAGTCCTCTGAGAAGTCTCGCGACCGTGCCGCTCAAGAGCGCGTGTACGAGCAGACTGAACGCGAAGTGCGCGTCGATCGTTGACACGCCCTCAGCCGTTGAAAGCCAGGACTCCTTAGAGTCAAAAGGAGCCGCCGTCGTCGACGGAAACGGCGCACTCCCGCGCTTCCGCATACGCAAGACAAACAAGAGACTGGAAACCCCGTGGCTACACTCCCTTTCCCTGAAGAAGGCATCGCCCTCACCCATTTCATCGTCTCAACCGACCTCGAGCGTTCGGCCCGGTTCTACTCGGAAGTTCTGGGTGGAGAGATCGTCATGAGCGGGGGCCCGTGGATGGTCCAGCTCGCGAACTCGTGGATCATCATGAACGAGGGCGGCGGCCCGACCGAGGACAAGCCGACGGTCACCCTCGAAGCCCCGACCGACCCGGACCGGGTCAGTGCGTTCCTGAACATCCGCGTCGCCGACATCCAAGAGATCTACAAGACGTGGTCCGCTAAGGGCGCAGAGTTTCTCACCCCACCGATGGACCGCGGTGCCGAGATCCGCTGCTACGTGCGCGATCCCGACGGCCACCTCATCGAGGTGGGACAAGTCGTGAACCGGTAGTAGCGCGCCACGCCGAAAGCGGGTCGGCAGCCCACACCGGGACCTCGCGCGGAAGCGCGGCTCAGTTCGCTGACGCGAGTTCCGCCAGAACCTTCTCCACCCGTCGCTGCCTCGTCTCCGCCGTCTTCGCCTGATCGACGGGCTCGACGAGAGCCCGCTGGCGGCTGTAGGACAGGGCAGCGTACGCGCGCTCCAATGCAGGATCCGACTCGAACGCTTCCCGAACCTCCGGGGGCAGCGGCACCTCGCGAGGCAGGACATCGAGCACGACGACGACATCGACCTCGTCGCCGGCGCTCACACCCGAAGCGGCACGATGTTCCGCGCTGAGGGGTATCAGGTACTGCTCGCCCATTCGGGCGATCGTCGATCGGTACTCGTACGACCCCAGCCTCACCGTTACCGCCGGCTTCTTACCGGCCCCGAGTTCCGCGACGACCTCATCCGGAACCGGGATCCCGGTGGCAGTCTTACGAGCCTGCAGAATCGTCGCACGAAACGATGGCATGAGTCTCCTTAGCGCCGACGGCCCTCGCAGCGACAGCTTCCCACACGTCCGGATTCGCAGTCCAACACCGCGTAATCCCTGGGATCGGGTTTCATGTCATCGAGCGCCATCACTCCAGGGCCCGCTCGAAGGTCGAACCGCTCATCGCATGCACGTAGCGAGCCACCGGAGAGCTTCGCTGGAGGGAGCCGTGAATTTCGGAACTGTTGCCAGCTCGCTACTCATATGACGCGTGTGCTCGCAGAGGGCGTTTCTAGGCCGCGGATTTTTGAGGCCACGCCCTGCGCGTAACGCGGTGCCTATCATGATCGTGCACGGGCGCCGGGGGTGCCCTCAAGCGCTCGAGACGGAGGACCCGATGGCCTACCTTGAACGACAGATCCCGCTGCCCGATTTCTCAACAGACGCCGTCCACTCGGACGAAGTGCCCGCGCAGGAGAATGTGGTCTCCACGGGCAACCTTCCCGACGTCGAACGAGTCCACGCACTCATCGAAACCGCCCACGAACGCTACCGCAGCCTGAACGACGGGAAGGTCGCCGACTACATCCCCTCGCTCGGTGAAGCAGACCCGGCCCTCTTCGGCATCAGCGTGTGCGGTGTCGGAGGCCAAACGACGAGCGTCGGCGACTCTAGCCACCCCTTCTCGATACAGTCGATCTCCAAGGTGTTCGTGTTCGCCCTGGTTTGTCATGAACTGGGGCACGCGGAAGTGTCGCGCCGCGTCGGCGTCAACAACACGGGCCTCCCGTTCAACTCGGTCATGGCTCTTGAACTCAGCGACGGCGACCCCAGGAATCCTCTCGTCAACGCGGGCGCGATCACGACGACGAGCCTGGCGCCTGGCTCGACGGCGGCAGAGAAGTGGGACTTCGTCCAACGGGGACTCTCCCGCTTCGCCGGGCGACACCTTGAAATCGACCATGAGGTCTACGCATCGGAGTCGGCCACCAACCAGCGCAATATGGCGATTGCCCGGCTCCTTCAAAGTTACGGGCGGATGCAATTCGACCCGATTCAGGCGACCGACGTCTACACCAGGCAGTGCTCACTCCTGGTGACCGCCGAGGACCTGGCCGTCATGGCCGCCACTCTCGCTGATGGAGGTGTCAACCCGATCACCCAGGATAAGGTCATCGATGCATCCGTCTGCCGGGACACGCTCGCCGTAATGGCGACGAGCGGGCTCTACGAGTTCTCCGGAGACTGGCTATTCGAAGTGGGCATTCCAGCAAAAAGCGGTGTCTCGGGCGGGATCGTCACGGTCGCACCGGGCAAGGGCGGACTCGGAACGTTCTCACCGCGCCTCGACCCCGCCGGCAACAGCGTGCGGGGGCAGCGGGCGGCCCGCTTCCTCTCTCATTCACTCGGCCTCGACATTTTCGCTTCGACCCCGAATGGAACTTGATCCGTTTGATCGCAGCGTGAAACGACCAGGTTCGGGAAGGGCCGACCTTCAAGCGAACCTCGGACTCCACACCTGCGACGCCGCCCGTACTCTCCACCGCAACCCCGGCAAGAGGTAGACGAGTGGCCCGACCTGGACCTCTACGACTACTGAACAGAGCGTCCGCAGCGTCGGGCGGCAGGCGACCGAGAGCTGTGTAGCCAACGACCCGATAGTCGCTGCATCATGCAGCCAGATGGGCAACAGCGCATCGCGGACTCCGCTCAGGAGGTTGGTTCAGATGACTAGGACAGACGCTCATAACGCCGCTCAGCGCACAGGCTGGGTCGGCTGGATCTACTTCGCAGGGATCGTGCTGCTGATCGGCGCGGCGATCGACATCATCTACGGCCTCATGGCGATCATCGGCCCGAACACCGCGTATTTCGTCGGCCCGCAAGGCAGGGCGGCATCGTTCAACGTCGCCGGATGGGGGTGGTGGTCGCTGATCATCGGCTTGGCCATGGTCGTGCTGGCGTTCTTCCTGCTGACCGGCCGAGCCTGGGCTCGCATCCTCGTCACAATCGTCGTCGCTATCAACGCGGTCAGCCACGTCCTCTCGCTCCCCGCCCAGCCCTGGTGGGCGATCATCATGATCGGGCTCGACGTCCTGGTCATCTACGCCGTGACCGTCCACGGCAGAGAACTGCGCTCCTGACATCCCGCGACGCTCGCGCGCGGTGATCAGAGATTCCCGCGACGCACGGGGGTGTTCGTGGACGCACCCGCACCGCGCGCGAGTCCCTCCCATCAGGTGAAAATCGAACACCGGGCCAAGGTAAGTCTTGCCAAGCTAGCTACCGCGCGCGGACACTATCCACACTCGGCACTTCCGACGCACGGGCAACGGTGCGTGTCGACTCGCTGGAGAGGGGAACATCGTGACGATCCATGCAGCTGTAGAGCACGAACCACACCCCGAGGAATTGGCCCTGTCCCGTATCTACGAAACGGGCAGACCATCTCCCTCGTCCACTGGAACCGCGTCGCCGGCGACTGGAAGTACACGACCCTCGTCGTCGAGTACGCGGGCCGTGACGAGAACACCTGGCAGGTCATCGCGCAGGGCCAACCGATGATCCTCGACCGGGCGGAATGGACCATCTTCGCGTAACCACAGGCTTGCGGATCGCGCTACGTGATGGATGGGTGGGCGCTGGCCGCGCTCACTGCTGAAGCCGCCGTGTTCCATTCGTTCGTCTTGGAACGTCGCCGTGATCGAGGATCGTGTCGTCGACTGAACGACCCGGTCGAACGCCACGAACCGTACGTACGCCGTTTCCGTGGTCAGCGCGGCTAGTCGGCCGATCAGGGTGCGCGTGTCGGCGGCGATCGCCCACCCCTCGCCCGCGTACCGGCTAACCGTCTCCACGCACTCCTTCGTCTCCTCCGGGTCGGGAAGACCGACCCGATCACCGCGGTCCGTCGGCCCTGGGATACGCAGCAGCCCGTGAGACGGATCGCCATCCACGGCGCTTCCACCCGTTGCCGGATCAGGTGGTGCAAACCCGCTGAAGAGCTCCCCGATCCTGCATAGCCGCAGGCGAAGCCCCCTCCTATACTTGCCGCCGAACGGCAGTCACCGCTCGTTAAGGAGACCTGACATGACCGATGCAACATCCACCCCACGCGACGGGACCGACGCGGCCGCCGGCGTGAATGCGGCGGGCATCAGCGACGGCGCCTACACGCTGATCGCCGCCGATTTCGCCGACACCGACATCGCCATGGAGGCGTACGAAGCACTGAAAAAGGTCGAGGACGGCGCCACAGTCAAGATCGACGGGGTCGTCGTCGTCAGACGGGATGCCGCCGGCAAGCTCGAAGTGCAGAAGGCCACCGACCACAGCACTCGCGACGGCCTCACCTGGGGCGCTGTCGGCGGGGCGGTCCTGGGTGTACTCTTCCCGCCGTCGATCATCGCCAGCGCCGTAGTGGTGGGCGCCGGCGGCGGCCTCATCGGCAAGCTGCGCGAGCGCCACCACAAGAAGGAGCTCGAAAAGGAGCTCGAGGAGGCGATCGCGCCCGGGCACTCCGGCATCATCGCCCTCGTCTCGAATCCCGGTGAGGTCAAGATCCGCAAGGCGCTCGAGAAGGCCGACCGGATCGTCGAGAAGGCTATCGACGACGCCGCCGCAGCGGACATCAAGGCAGCGGGCAAAGACTCGGACAGCGCCGCCGGCTCCGGTGGTGCGGCCGACGCACCCTCCGCCACCGAGAGCAATTCTGCCGAGAAGAATTAGAACGGCTGCGCGGAGGCGACCTCCTGGCTCGCAGAACGGCACGGTCTCCGCCGTGCCGTTTCTCTAGACGTTTCCGAGATCTTCCGGAGATAACTCGCGTGAGCAGCGTGAGCGCGATGGAGCAGAGGGGGCCGACGAGGGCGACGGCGAGGGCGAAGAGGATGCGTTGGGTCGCGGGCGTGCTGCTGGTGTTGGCCGTCTAGAGGAAGACGGCGCAGAGGAGGTAGCCGTAGACGCCGGATGCCAGCAGTGCAGTGAGCCGGTCGGTGGGGAGGAGGCCGATGCCGATCGCGATGATCGCCCAGACGATCAGTTTCCAGGCGGATCCGCCGAACGGAATTCGGCCGCTGAGGGCGCCGAGGCCGCATCCGAACGCGCCCCGAGGACGACGGTGATCGTGCGGGTCATGCTGCGGACGTCCGAACGAGTCCGGATAGTGTCCGCTCGCGGTGGCTAGCTTGGCAAGACTTATCTCGGTCGACCCTCGACTTTCACCTCACTCGATGGTGACTCGCGTGCGGTTCGCGCAGACAACGGTATCGAAACCTGAATGACGGCTCGCCGCCTTCGGCTCTGCGCCTAGATCGCCCCACCGTTGACATAGATGATCTGGCCGTTCACCCAGTGGCCGGGGCCGGCGAGGAACGCGACCGTGTCGGCGATATCCTCCGGGGTGCCGAGCCGCTCCAGCGGGGACACCTTCGCCAGTCCCCCGATCTCGTCGTCGTTCTTGCCGTCGAGAAACAGATCGGTCGCCGTGGGGCCGGGCGCCACCGCATTCACCGTGACGTCCTTCCCGCGCAGTTCACGGGCGAGAATGAGGGTCATCGCGTTCACGGCGCCCTTGCTGGCGGCGTAGGCGGAATACCCGGGGAACTGCAGCTTCGACACCGAGGTCGAGAAGTTGATGATCGCGCCGCCGGACCGCACCCGGCGAACCGCCTGCTGCGACACCACGAAGGTTCCGCGGATGTTGACCCGGTGCATCCGGTCCAGGTCGTCGAGATCAAACGACGCCAGCGGCCCTAGCAACATGATCCCCGCCGTATTCACGACGACGTCGATGCCGCCGAACTCCGCCTCCACCGCATCGAACGCCGCAACCATCTCGGCCTCGTCGGCGACGTCACCACCGACTGCGAGAGCCCGGCCGCCCGCATTCACGATGGATGAGACGATCGCTTCGGCCTTCGATCTGTTGCCTGCGTAGTGGACAGCGACCGCCATTCCCGCAGCAGCGAGACGCTCGCAACTCGCCTTACCGATTCCGCCCGAGCCGCCTGTCACCAGCGCGACCCGGAGGTCATTCGAGCCGAACATGATGCCTCCCTCCGGTGAGCATTCTGACGGCGTTATTACACCTCCATCAGACCGATTCACGCCAGGGTGCAACCCGCGCTCCCAGTCGTCCTCGGCGGTGGAGCGACCGCTTCTGATTCGCCGTGGCGGGCGTAACGTCGTGGCATGCCTGGCAGCCGGCCACCGCGTCGCTGGCGTGACGCGATCTTGCGCTCCCCGAGCGGCGCAATTGCTCGGCGGATCGAGTTGGTCGACGGTCGCCTCCCTCCATTTGTGGACCTCCCTGCGACAGGCAACGGCGGCGCAACCGATCATTTCCTTCTCGCTGTAGCGGATCCGGTGCGACCGATCTACCGTTGGCAATCGCAGACGCAGGCAGCGCCTCCAACAGACGATTAGCGTCCGGTGCGTCGTTCTTCGATTCCCCGCGTCGCTTGTTCGGCGCTCGACGACGTCGGTGATACGGCCCGAGCCTACGGGAGCCGCGATCGCCGCTTTCAGCGCGTCCTGGGAGCGGCTCACCGCAGCCGTCGACGGCGGAAGTGGGCAGGACCCGGGAATCCCGCATCAGTCAGCGTTTCGCGGCCAGTCGCGCTGCCCGCTGGAGTATCGCGATCGCCGTCTCCAGTTCGAACGCTTCGGCTCGCGCGACCCCCGCCGCGTAGCCGGCCAGGTACGCCGAGAGGGGCGCGGCTCGCCGCACCACGTTGTGGGCGGCGTCGCGCGCCAGCTCGAGCACCGCGGACACGATCTCGGGCGAGACGTCGGTGCCCAGCTCAGCGTTGAGGATGGTCATCCACTCGGAAAGCTCCGTCATGCCGGTGTCCTTGCTCGTGCGGCCGCCAGATCGGCTGGGGTATCGATGTCGAAAGCCAGGCCGTCGGGGTCCGGCAGGAATGTCAGCTGCAACCGCTCGAAGAGGAGGCGCGCCGGGAGAGAGTCGAGTCCCGTTTTCCGGCGGAGGCGGGAGCATTCGGCACGCAGCGTCGTCGCGCGATAGACGCCGCACAGCCATTGCGGTCGGCCGGACCCGTCGAGAAAGGCGACCCCGTCCCCGAAGGTGGCTCCGTCCCCGTGCCATTCGTGGGCGAGCAGTAAGGCAACCGCTTCGGGTGCGCGGGCCAGATCGCACGCGACCACCAGGATCCGGTCGGCAATCACCGCGCGTCGAGCGATTTCGTCGAGGCCGGCGGCGATGGCCGCAGCCGGACCGGAGAACGGCGGATCCTCCCGGGTGATGGATACCGAGCCGAGCAACGCGTACTTAGCGATGGGCTCCACCGGACCCACGACGACGGTCGGCACCGCGCGCGTTGCTCGCACTGCACGGTCCAGAAGTGTCTCGCCGCCGATGACGACCGTCGGTTTCGGCATCCCGAGCCGTCGAGCCCGGCCGCCCGCGAGAATGACCGCGGCCACACTCATGCGGGCTCGATGACCCGCAGGAGCTGCCCGGCGCGCACGTCGCCGGTCTCTGCACCGACGACTCCGATCAATGGGGCGGCGAACATCGCCGACAGGGCGTGAGCGGCCCGCCCGGGGTGCCCCATCGGACGGATGGACAGCCCACCCGGGCTGTCGGATACGTCGAGGGGCACGAACCGGACGGCGCCCGGCGACCCGCTCCAGCCCTCTGAGACCGTCTCGGCCGCGGGTCCCGCCGAGACCGGACGTCCGGAGAGCCTGTTGAGTGCCGGCCGGACGAAGGCCTCGAAGGATACGAACGCGGCGGTCGGGGTTCCAGGGAGCGCAAGCCAGGGAACGCCGGACCACGTCCCGAGAGCCTGCGGGCGTCCGGGACGCATCGCCACCCGTGCGAGGATCCCGCCCAGTGTCGCTTGGGCCATCCGGCCGAGCAGGTCACGGGTCCCGGCGCCGAGACCTCCGGTCGAGACGATCAGGTCCGCCTCGCATGCCGCGGCGTCGAGCACGCGCGCGACCGATATCGGATCGTCGGCGGCGAGCCGACAGCTGCTCACGATGCCGCCGAGCGACTCGACGGCGGCGCGCAGATAGACGGCGTTCGAGTCCGGAATGGCCCCCGCACTCTGCGCGGAGAGCTCGTCCCCGGACGAGATCACCGCGACCCGGGGCCGTCGGTGCACGAGCACCTCTTCGTGGCCGGTTGCAGCGAGCAGTGCGAGACCGCGTGCTGTGAGCTCATCCCCCGCCGACAGCAGCGGGTCGCCCGCCGCGATGTCCTCGCCGGTGCGGCGGATGTGAGTCTTCCCCGCATCCCAGAGCAGCACCTTCCCGCGGTCGACGAAGCTCCCGGTTGACGACTCTTCGACCGGGATCACACGGTCGGCACCCTCTGGGATCGGCGCGCCTGTCATGATCTGCACCGCCTCCCCCGGCCCGACCACGAGCCGGCCATGCCGGTGGCCGGCCGGCGCGCATGCGGTGACGACGAGACTCGCCGGACGCCCGGGTGTGGTCCCCTCGACATCGGCTTCCCGCACGGCGTATCCGTCCATCGCCGCGTTGTCGAACCTGGGCACAGGGGTGCGGGCGATCGTCTGCTCGGCAAGCACCCGGCCGACGGCCGCGGCCACCTGGACGCGTTCGGCGGCGAGGGGACGGACCAGGCCGAGCACCGCGGCGCGATAGGTCTCGACAGTGTGTGCGATCGCATCCATGGGGACACGCTAAAGGCCGGCAGTGTCGCGCCCGTTGCCCGCCGGTCACAGTCGGGTTGCGTTCCCCTCACATCCCCCCCGGACGGTGGAGAGGTGTTGGTCACGCAGTCTTCACGTCGCGCGCGGTCGACGGAAACACGGTCTTCCTAGCGTGGTGGCACCACTCATCCGCAGGAGGTTCACGATGACCAGCACCGTCTCCGGCCACACCGGAACACCGGCCGCTCCCGCTCCTCTCGTCGTCCGGCCCGGCCGCTGGATCGACGGCTGGAACGCAGAAGACCGGGCACAATGGGAGGCCGGGGGCGCTGCCATCGCGCAGCGCAATCTGCGCTGGTCGATCTTCGCCGAATTCCTCGGCTTCGTCGTCTGGCAGCTCTGGTCGATCGTCGTCGTCTCGCTCCCCGCTGCGGGATTCCACTTCGATACCGCGCAGACTTTCTGGCTGATCTCGATGCCGAGCCTGGTCGGGGCGACGCTGCGCTTCCCCTACACGTTCATGGTGCCCCGATTCGGCGGCCGCAACTGGACGATCATCTCGGCGGCCCTGCTGCTCATCCCGACCATCGGACTCGCGGTCTGCGTCTCGAACCCGCAGACCCCGTTCGGCGTGATGCTGCTCGTGGCCGCGCTGGCCGGGTTCGGCGGCGGCAACTTCGCCAGCTCCATGGCCAACATCACCTTCTTCTACCCGCAACGAAAGAAGGGCTGGGCGCTCGGGCTCAACGCCGCCGGCGGCAATCTCGGAGCGGCCGTCGCGCAGTTCGCGGTGCCGATCGTCATCACGATCGGGGCCGGTGCGTCTCTGCAGCTGCCGCTCGCCGGTCTGATCTGGGTGCCGTTGATCATCGTCGCGATCGTCGGCGCGTGGCGTCGGATGGACAACCTGTCCCATGCCAAGGCCGATCTGAAGGCCTCGCTCACCGCGCTTCGCGCCCCAGAGCTGTGGCTGATGTCACTTCTCTACATCGGCACCTTCGGGTCGTTCATCGGCTTCTCGAGCGTGTTCCCCAAACTCATCGCCGACCAGTTCCCCGCCTTCAGCGCCTTCCCGCTCGGAGGCGCCACCCTCTCGCTCGCGTTCCTCGGCGCACTGGTCGGATCGCTCGCGCGGCCCTTCGGCGGCCGACTCGCCGACCGGTTCGGCGGCAGCACCGTGACGATCGCAGCCTTCGTCGTCATGGCCCTGGGCGCGACGGCGGTCATCCTCACCCTCCCGCTCGACGACTTCTGGCTGTTCCTCGGGTTCTTCCTCGTCCTCTTCATCGCCAGCGGCGCGGGCAACGGCGCGACCTACCGGATGATCCCCACGCTGTTCGCGCTGCGCTCCGGCGCTCCGGACGGCCACAACAGTGCCGGCGACGTCCCCGCTCAACGGACCGCAGCCGCGGCCCTCGGAATGGTGTCGGCGTTCGGTGCGTACGGCGGCTTCGTCATCCCGCAGGTGCTCGGCCTTTCCAAATCCACCACGGGTGGGTACGAAGCCGGGCTCGGCTGGTTCGTCGCGGCCTACGCCGTGCTTCTCGCGATCACCGTCGCGATCGCGGTGCACGGCCGCCGCCGCGGGGTGCGGATCTGACGGGCGATCCGACCGTGTCCGCGCCGAGCCACTGCCCGTACTGCGCACTGCAGTGCGCCATGACACTCACGCCCTCCCCCGGCGGCCCGGCCCCGATCGAGGTCACCGGGCGGGCGTTCCCGACCAACCGCGGCGGCCTCTGCAAGAAGGGCTGGACCTCCGCCGAACTGCTCGCGATTCCCGACCGGCTCGTCACCCCGCTGATCCGCGATCGCACCCTGGGCCGGTTCCGCCCCGCCGGCTGGGACGAAGCGCTCGGCTTCATCGCCGACCGTCTCGCGGCGATCCGGCGGGAGGACGGGGCCGACGCTGTCGGCGTGTTCGGGGGCGGCGGCCTCACGAATGAGAAGGCGTACCTGCTCGGGAAGTTCGCCCGCCTCGCTCTCGGCACCTCCCGTATCGACTACAACGGACGCTTCTGCATGGCCTCGGCGGCCGCCGCCGGAAACCGCGCCTTCGGCGTCGATCGAGGGATGCCGTTCCCGGTGTCCGACCTCGACGACGCCGAGACCATCATGCTCCTCGGTTCGAACGTCGCTGCCACCATGCCTCCGTTCATCGGCCATCTGGCGGGCGCCCGCGCCGCCGGCGGCCTGATCGTGATGGACCCGCGCCGTTCCCAGACCGCTCAGCTCACAACAGAAGGCGGAGGCATCCATATCCAGCCGGCGCCCGGCACCGACCTCATCGTGCTGCTCGGGCTCACCCATCTCGTTCTCGCCGACGGGAACGCGGACACCGCCTACCTGGAGTCGCGCACGACCGGCTTCGACGCCGTCCGCCGCAGCGTCGCCTCCTGGTGGCCAGAGCGCGTCCGGGAGCACACCGGCGTCCCCGCCGCGCAGTTGAGGGAGGTCGCCGCCCGGCTCGCCCGAGGGCGCAGCACGTATATCCTCACCGGACGCGGCGTGGAGCAGCATGTCGACGGCACGGACACCGCGACGGCGGCGATCAACCTCGCCCTGGTCCTCGGCCTGGTCGGACGAGCCGGCTCCGGATACGGAACCCTGACCGGCCAGGGCAACGGACAGGGCGGTCGCGAGCACGGCCAGAAATGCGATCAGCTCCCCGGGTACCGCAAGATCGCGGACCCCGAACACCGGGCCGCCGTGGCCGCTGTCTGGGGCGTGGACCCTGGCGTCATCCCCGGGCCCGGCATTCCCGCCGTCGAACTGCTCGGGATGCTCGGCAAGCCAGGCGGCGTGCGTGCGCTCCTCGTCCACGGCGCCAACGTGGTCGTCTCCGGACCCGACACCACTGCGATCCGCGCCGGCCTCCAGGCGCTCGACCTCCTGGTGGTCTGCGACTTCGTCCTGTCCGAGACGGCGGAACTCGCCGACGTCGTGCTACCGGTCACGCAGTGGGCCGAAGAGGAGGGCACCATGACGAATCTGGAGGGCCGCATCCTTCGCCGGCATCGAGCGATCGGCCCGCCCGCCGAGGTGCGCAGCGAACTCCAGATCCTGGCCGAGCTCGCACGACGGCTGGGTGCGCCATCGGTCTGGCCGACCGACCCTGCCGCCGTGTTCGACGAGTTGGCGCGTGCATCGGAGGGGGGTGTCGCCGACTACTCGGGCCTCAGCCACGCGACACTGGATGCGCAGCTGGCAGTGGGCGAGGCGGCGCACTGGCCGTATCCGGCGGGGTCTCACGGCACCCCCCGGCTCTTCCTCGATCGTTTCGGTCACGACGACGGCCGCGCCCGAATGGTGGCGGTGCGCGCGCGTGAGGTCACCGCCGGGCGCGAGCCGGGTGAGCTCACCCTCATCACAGGACGACTGTTGGAGCACTATCAGTCGGGGGCGCAGACACGTCGAGTCCCCGAGCTGCTCGCCGCACAGCCTGGTGTGCGGGCGGAGATCCACCCCGCGACCGCCGCCCGGCTCGGTATCGCAGACGCCGAGCCGGTGCGGGTCTACAACGCGCGCGGGGTCGTCGAGGCGACCGCGCTGCTCACCGACGGCATCCGCCTCGACACCGTGTTCCTCCCGTTCCACTTCGCCGGATCGCACTGCGCCAACCTGCTCACGGGGTCCGCTGTCGACCCGGTCTCTGCGATGCCGGACTTCAAGCGCACCCCGGTGACGGTCGAGCGCGCGGAGGTCGTCGCCGGTGTCGAGGGCGCGGCATGAGCCGGCCGTTGCGGATCGTCCTGGTCGGCTACGGGCCGGTGGGCGCGCGGTTCGTGGAGGAGATGCTGCCCTCGATCGAGGCAGGCCAGACCTCTCTCGTCGTCGTCGGCGCGGAGGACGAGGACGCGTACAACCGGGTGCTCGTCGCCGAATACGCGGTCGGCGCGGCACGACGCGACCGGCTCAACGTCACCGACACTCCCGCCGCTCGGACGGCCGGCGCGGACATCCGCCTGGGCGACACCGCCGTCGCCATCGATCGCGTGCGGCAGAGGGTGCTGACCTCGTCCGGAGCCGAGCTCCCCTACGACCGGCTGGTGCTCGCCACGGGCGCGCGGGCGAACATCCCGACCCTCGACGGGCTGCAGCATTGCCGACGCGAACGCGACGCAATGCCCGCTCCGGGGCTCGACCGTGGCCCGCGCCCGCTCCCCCGTGGCGTGGTCGCACTCCGTGACCTCGCCGACGCCGATGCCGTCGCACCCGTGGTCGCCGCGGGCGGCACGATCGTCGTGTTCGGCGCCGGCGTGCTCGGGATGGAGTTCGCACTGCTCGCGGCGGGTCACGGGGCGCAGGTGGTCGTCGTCCACCACGGGCCGACCCCGATGGCCCGCAACCTCGACGAGCCCGGCGGCCGGATGCTGACCAGGGCCGTCAAGGCGCTCGACGTCGGAATGGCGGCGCACGCGCGCGCGGAGAGCATCGGCTTCCGCGACACCGAGGGCGGCCGTGTCTTCGACGGCATCGGATGCGCCGACGGGACGTACATCCCGGGCGATCTCCTCGTTCTCTCCTGCGGCGTCGGGCCACGGGTGGAACTGGCGCTTGCGGCCGGACTGGTTTGCTCGGCGGGCATCCTGGTCGACGAGGAGCTGCGCACGTGGACGGACCCCGACGTGTTCGCCATCGGCGACTGCGCTCAGGTGGCGTCGGCGGAGGACGCCGACGCAGCGGGCCGGGTGCCTGGTGCGCCGAGCGGGTTGATCGGGCCCGGATGGCGACAGGCCGGCGCGCTGGCGAGGCGGCTGCGCGCCGAGGCGACAGGGTCGACCGCCGGCGCCGACGCAGCCGTGGCGCTCCGGGAACGGCCGACGGCCGTGATGCTGAAGGCGACCGGCATCGACGTCGTCTCGGGAGGCGATCACTCCGCGGACCCGTGGGATGCCGACGCAGAGGTCACCGTCTGGCTCGACCCTGCTCGCGCCGTCTACCTCAAGACCGTCGTGAGAGAGGGGGCGCTGGCGGGATTCATCTCGGTGGGGCTGCCGCACGCGGGCGCCGAGCTGACCCTCCTGTTCGAGCGCCACGCGAGCCTCCCCGCCGAGCCGTCCGCGCTGCTGCGGCTGGACGCCGCCGACGCCGGCACTGCACCCGTCGAGGATCCGCTCGGCCCGGACGCCACCGTGTGCTGGTGCAACGGTGTCACGGCCGGCCGGATCAGCGACGCTGTCGCGTCCGGTTGCGACACCGTCGACGGCGTCGGGAAGGACACTCGGGCCGGGACGGGATGCGGCGGTTGCAAGGGCCGGATCGCCGCCATCCTCGCCGCGGCGGCGGTTCCGTGATCACGGCCGTCAGACGTCGAGGCGGTAGCCGCGCTTGACGACCGTGGCGACGAGGCCAGGAGTGCCGAGGCTCTGGCGGAGCCGGCTGAGCGACACCTCCATCGCGTGCTCGTCGCAGGAGTCGTCGAGGGCGACCGACAGGTCCCGGCGGGAGACCACCGCGCCGTTCGCGGCCAGAAGCGCGCGGAACAACGACAGTGAGGCGGGAGTGAGCCGCACAGCGGTCCCCGCCACGACGGCGACGCTTCCGCGCAACTCGATGTCGCCATGCCGCGTGCTGATGCGACGGGTGGACCGCGCCTCGAGGTGCTCGCAGACCAATCGGATCAGCGCCCCCATCCGGAATCGGTCGGGCTGCAGCGGTGCGATCCCCGCGCTCACGAGCGGAGTGGAGGTGACCGGTCCGACGGTCGCGGCGACGACGTCCTCGCGGAAAGCCTCGATGACCTCCGGATAGCGGCCGCGTGCCAGGGCGGCGATCAGCAAGCCGTCGACCGCAGGCGCGCTGGTGAAGGTCACACAGTCGAGATGGCGACCGGCGATGGCCTCCACGAGCCGGGTGGCCCGCTCATCCGTGTCCTCGGCGACCGACCAGGTGTACGGCGCGACGGTGAGCACGCGGTTGCCGGCGGCCCGCAGACGCTCCAGCTGGGTCTCGTCCGTCTGCCCGTGCAACTGGACGGCGACGGTGATCCCCGACGGGAACTCGGCCATGACCTTGCTCACCAGAGAGGCTGTCGTCTCTTCGTCGCTCATGCCCGCGTCGTCCAGGCCTGCGGCACGAACCGCGCCGCGCGCCTTCGGACCGCGCACCAGGATCGTCGTCCCGGACAGGGCCGCATGCAGGTCTTCGCCCAGACCGGCGGCGTCTGCCACCTCGAACCAGCGGCGCATCCCGTAACTGGTCGTGGCGAGCAGCACATCCGGGCCGTCCGCGATGACGCGCGCGGTGTCGGCGATGACGGGTGCGTCGTCTGCGGCGTGCTGCATGTGCACCGTCGGGGCATGCAGCACGCTGGCTCCCCGGCGCTCGAACGCGTCGATCAGGTCCGCCGAGCGCCGGTCGCTGGTGACGCCGATCCGGAATCCGGCCAGCTGGTCCGGCCGGAACGCGGCGATGCCGGACCGCTCGTCCGTCATTTCAGGATCCCGCCACGGCCGCCGCGTCGACGAGCACCGCCGACGCGTCCGTGTCGCCGCCGCGCGCCAGCGAGACGACTTCCCCGATGATGACGACCGCGGGAGACGCGACCCGTGCCTGGACCGACTCGGTCAGAATCGTGGTCAGTTCGCCGAAGGTTGTGCGCTGCCGTGCCGAATAGCCCTGTTCGATGACGGCGACCGGCATCGCCGGGGCCATCCCGAAGCGCAGGAGACCCGCAGTGATCGACGGCAAATTCGTGATGCCCATGAGGATGACGATGGTGCCGCCGAGTCCGGCGAGATGCTCGAGCTCGGCCGGGGAGAGCGGCGCGTGGCCCGAGACGACGGTGAACATCCTGGAGGTGTTCCGGTGCGTCACCGGGATGCCGGCAGCGGCGGGGACCGAGATCGCGCTGGTGACTCCCGGGACCACGACAACCGGGATTCCCGCGCTGCGGCACGCCTCCACCTCTTCACCGCCGCGACCGAAGACGAACGGGTCGCCGCCCTTGAGACGGACGACGTTCGCCCCGTCGAGCGCGGCGGCGACCATCATCCGCTGGATCTCCTCCTGCGGGATCGGGTGATGACCCGGCCGCTTGCCGACGTCGACCAACTCGGCGCGCGGCGCCATCGCGGCGAGCGTCTCGTGCGGCGCGAGCCGGTCGTAGAGCACGATGTCCGCCTCCGACAGGGCGCGCACCCCGGCGACGGTCAGGAGGTCTGGGTCGCCCGGGCCGCCGCCCACCAGGGTCACGGATCCGATTCGAGTACTCATGGTGCTTCTCCCTCTGTCGCTTCACGGACCGGGATGGTCGTCCCCGCCACCAGCACGGCGCCTGCCGCGCGCTCCTCTGCCGTGGCCGGACGCAGTTGCCCGCGTTCTTCCACCCGGGCGATGGACGGGTCCGCCTCCGTCGGTGCATTCACGAACGAGCGGAACCGGCGCAGCCGCTCCGGGTCGCGCAGGGTCGCCGCCCATTCGTCCTCGTAGGTGTCGATGTGTGCGGCCATGGCCGCCTCCAGCTCGGCGCCGAGACCGAGCGAGTCCTCGACGACGACCTGACGGACGTGATCGACACCGCCGTCGAGGTCCTCCATCCATCTGGCCGTGCGCTGCAGCCGGTCGGCGGTGCGGATGTAGTACATGAGGTAGCGGTCGATGTACCGCACCAGCGTCTCGTCGTCGAGATCCGATGCGAGCAACTGCGCGTGCGCCGGCTGGAAGCCGCCGTTGCCGCCGACATAGAGGTTCCAGCCCTTGTCTGTCGCGATCACGCCCACGTCCTTGCCCCGGGCCTCCGCGCATTCACGGGCGCATCCGGAGACGCCGAACTTGAACTTGTGCGGCGCGCGCAGGCCGCGGTACCGCAGTTCGAGTCCAACGGCCATCCCGACCGAGTCCTGCACCCCGTACCGGCACCACGTGGAACCCACGCAACTCTTCACATTGCGCAGCGCCTTGCCGTATGCCTGCCCGGACTCGAACCCCGCGTCCACCAGCCGTTTCCAGATCTCCGGCAGCTGGTCGAGCCGGGCGCCGAACATGTCGATCCGCTGCCCGCCCGTGATCTTCGTGTAGAGGCCGAAATCGGTGGCGACCTCGGCGATGACGCCGAGCTTCCGCGGGGTGATCTCGCCGCCCGGGATGCGCGGCACCACCGAATACGTTCCGTCCTTCTGCATGTTCGCGAGGGCGCGGTCGTTGGTGTCCTGGAGCGGGCCGCGACCGCCGTCGAGAGGGTAGCCGCTGTGCTGGCTGGCGAGGATGCTGCCGACGACGGGCTTGCAGATATCGCAGCCCCGACCGGTGCCGAGCCGGGCGATCGTCTCCTCCCAGCTGGTCAGCTCCAGCACCCGGATGGACTCGAACAGTTCCTGCCGGGACAGCGCGAAGTGCTCGCACAGCGCACGGGACACGGTCGCGCCCGCAGCGGTGAGCTCTGCCTCCAGCAGCTTCTTCACCAACGGCACGCACGAGCCGCATTGGGTCCCGGCGCGGGTGCAGGCCTTCAGCTCGCCGAGATCGTGGCACCCGTCGCCGACGGCGCTCCGCACAGTTCCCGCCGTCACGTTGTTGCACGAGCAGACGAACGCGTCGTCGGGCAGTGCACCGCCGGCGGGCGGCTCGGCGCCCGCCGCCGAGAGATACGCCGCGGGCTCGGCGTCGAGCTCCCGGCCGAGCAGCGGTCGCAATCCGACGTACGGCGCGGCGTCACCGACGAAGACTCCGCCGAGGAGAGTCCTCGCGTCGTCGCTGACGACCAGCTTCTGGTACAGGCCCCGCGCAGGGTCCGCGTAGACGATCTCCAGCGCGCCGGGCTCCCGTGCGAAGGCGTCGCCGAAGCTCGCCACATCCACACCGGAGAGCTTGAGCTTGGTCGCATCGTCCACGGTGGTGAACGTCGCGTCACCGCCCAGCAGACGATCGGCCACGGTCTCCGCCATCGCGTTCGCCGGGGCGACCAGGCCGACTGTGCGTCCGTCGATCGCCGCGACCTCGCCGATGGCCCAGACCGACGGGTCGGAGGTCCGGCACCCCTCGTCCACGACGATCCCGCCACGCTCGGCCGTCGCGATCCCGGCCTCCTTCGCCAGCTCGTCACGGGCACGGATGCCGATCGAGAAGACGACGATGTCGGCCGGGACAGTCCGCCCGTCGGCGCACCGCACCGCCACCGGGAGATCGTCGTCGCCCACGACGATCTCGCGTGGGCGGGTGCCGAGGTGCAGATCGATGCCGCGCGCCGAGATCAGCCGGCCCAGCGCCTGCCCGGCGCCTTCGTCGAGCTGCGCCGACATCAGCCAGCCGCCCGAGTGGATGATGACCGCTTCGGCCCCGAGCGCAACGACACCGCCGGCCGCCTCCAACCCGAGCAGGCCGCCTCCGGCGACAGCGACCCGTGGCGCGCGGCCGAGTCGCTCGCGCAGTTCCGTCACCTCGACGACCAGCGCGTCGACGTCGTCGATGGTGCGGTAAACGCGGGATGCGGCGGAGCCGGGGATGTCCGGAACGGGTGCCGAGGATCCGGTGGCGAGCACGAGATCGTCATAGTCGAGTACTGCACCGGACGTCGTCGCGATCGTTCTGGCGACGGTGTCGATCGACGTGGCCGCTTCCCCGAGCCGGAGTTCGACAGCCGCGTCCTCCCAGTGAGAGGCGGGCTCGAGCGTGAGGTCCACCGTGGCGTCGGCGAGGCGTTTGCTGAGCTGGACGCGGTCGTACGGCAGGTAGGGCTCCTCGGACACGACCACGAGCGACCGGGACGTGCCGCCACCGCGCGAGACGAGGGCATCCACCAGTCGGTGCGCGGCGGGTCCGCCTCCCACGATCACTGTGCGTCGGGTCGTCATGCGGGCCCCTTCCTGTCTGCAGCGGCTGCCGCCGCACCGGTCGGACCTCTCCCGGTGCCTTTCGAGCGTAGGAGAGCAGCGTTTCCCCTCCGTTTCGACTGTGTGACCTCTCGTTAACACGGAGCGCACACTGCAGCTCTCGCGATGTGAGCGCGGCTTCACGCGGTCGTTACACGATTCGCCGGTCGCGGAAACATCCCGCCCATAGCGTCGGACCATGACGATCACGCAGAATCCCCCGCGGTCTGACGTCGAGCGCACCGACTGGGTGCCCGCCTGTCGTGTCGACGACCTCGAACCATCCTGGGGCGAGGTCGTGCTTCTCCGGATGCGCCAGATCGCGCTCTTCCTCCTCTCACCCCGAGAGGTCTACGCGGTCGCGCACGAGGACCCAGCGGGCGGCGCACCCGTCATGGCTCGCGGTATCGTCGGCTCCCGCGGCGATCGCCCGACCGTCGCCTCTCCGCTGCACAAAGAGGTGTACGACCTCGGCACCGGTGAGTGCTTCACCGATCCTGCCCTCGTCCTGCGCACGTTCCGCACCCGGGTCGTCGGCGGCTTCATCGAGATCGAGCTGGAGGCCGAGTGACCGGGTTGGTCCTCGCCGCCTCACACGGCACCTCCTCGCCAGAGGGCCAGGCCGCCGTCCGCCGCCTGGTGGAGCGCGTCGCGGACAGCCTGCCCGTGCGAGTCGTCGGCTGCCACGTCGACGTCGAGCAGCCGGATGTCCCGACCGCCCTCGGGCAGTCGTCGAACGAGGTCGACCACGCGACGATCGTTCCCCTCCTGCTCTCGGCCGGCTACCACGTCTTCGTCGACCTCGCCGAGAGCGCAGACGCCTCCCCCGTCCCGACGACCGTGGCTCCCGCGCTCGGGCCCGACCCGCGACTCGCGGCCGTCCTCGCCCAACGGCTCACGGAAGCCGGCCTGCGACCCGACGACTCCATCGTGCTGGCCGCCGCCGGTTCCACGGATACACGAGCAGTGGGAGACTGCGAGCGGATGGGCGAGCTGCTCGGATCGCACCTGGGCAGGCCCGTCTCCGTCGGATTCATCTCCGCCGCAGCGCCCCGCCTGGCCGATGCAGTCTCCGCCGCCCGGTCTCGAAACCCCGGCCGGCGGGTCCTCATAGCCACGTACCTGCTGGCCCCCGGCTACTTCGCGTCACTTGCCGGGCAGGCGGGAGGAGACGTGGTCACAGCTCCCCTGCTGACGGCGGAGCACACACCGCTGGAGCTCGTCGAAATCGTCATGGCCCGCGCGGTGCTCGCCACTGCCTGACCCGCGTCCCCACGCCGCTGTGTCGGCTAGCCCGGAGGATCGCGGCTTCTCTGCTTCCAGCCAGCTACCGCCGGAGAGGCCTACTCGGTCGGGCTCGGAGGAGGTGCGTCGGCCGGGCGGCTGTGGGCGTCTCGGCGCGCCCAGCCGAGCCACCACATGGTGATCGCGCCGGCGATGAGTCCCCACAATGCGGATCCGATCCCGCCGACGACGACCCCGGACACGACGACGAGGAAGGTCACGATCGCTGCGATGCGGTGCCGGACGTCCTCCAGCGCGCTCACGATACTGCTGACCAGCGCCCCGAGCACCGCGAGACCAGCCACCGCCGTCACCAGGATGGCAGGCGCAGCGCTGATCAGCGCCGTAGCCAACCCCGCAGCCGCACCCAGAGGGAGATAGAGAAGACCGTTGGTGAGGGTGGCGATCCACCTCCGGGACGGATCGGGTGATGCCTCCGGTGAGGCCATGATCGCCGCGGTGATCGCGCCCAGATTGATCGCGTGACCCCCGAACAGCGCTGCAGCCGCCGATCCGACGCCCTGACCGACGAGCGAGAACCGCGGCGGGGCGACGTACCCGTACGTATTCATCACCACGAAGCCCGGCACGTTCTGACCCGCCATCGTCACAACGAATAAGGGCAGCCCGACGCTCAGCACCGTGAGCGGGTCGAAGGTGGGCGCGACGAACACCAATCGCGGCGTGATCGCCGCCTCGCCGACCCACCCGGTTCCGGCAGCCACGAGGATCGCCGCGACAGCCACCAGCATGGCCGCCGGGACCGCCCACCGCGGCGCGAGCCGGAACAGAACCAGCCAGACGACCACGATCGGGACCGCGTACTGCGGCAGCGTGGCAACCGCCTGCACCGGCGCCAGACAGATCGGCAACAGCACGCCGGCGAGCATCGCGCTGGCCAACGGCCGCGGAATGCTCGCGATCGCACGGCCCAGCCACCGCCAGAGGCCGCACAGCACCATGAGCACCGCCGACACCAGAAACGCACCCACCGCATCCGAGAACCGGATATGGCCACCGGCCGCGGCGAGCAGGACAGCTGCACCGGGAGTGGACCAGGCGATCGCGAGCGGAACCCGCAGCCAGAGCGCGCCCACCGTGCTGACGATCGCGATGGCGATGCACACCGCGAACAACCCCGACGAGGCCTCAGCAGCGGTCGCGCCGACCGCGCGGAGCCCGGCGACGACGATCACGAACGACGACGCGAAACCGGAGATGGCAGCGACGAACCCGGCCGAGATCGGCTGAAGCAGGGATGACGAAGCGATAGAGGAGAGCTTAGAACCCGACGCCCGGCCGACGCATCCACCCGGCCGGCGGGACGCTCGATCTTACCTCCGTCTCCCTATCCGCTCCCGCCCCTCCGTGCGCTGGCGGGTTCGTTCGTCCTGTGGAGGTCTGGGCCGACTTTGTGACCATCTCGGCTAGCCATTGGTCGAAGCCGCTATAGCCTTCGCTCGGGGCATAGCGCTTGACGAAATCGGGCAACTCTTCTTCTCGCGCACCGGCCAGCTCCGCCCGGTCCGCTAGATAGGGCCCGGTCGCGAATCGGACGAGACGATCGGCAACCTCTCGCGCCGCGATGGGCGAATCCGGGCAAAAACCCCCGGAATCGTTGAGTTTCCGGGGGTTTCACTTGGCCCTCGCCCGCATGGGCACGCCCGCGGATGGTCTGCCGCCGTGGTGTGGCTGGCCTCCGATAGCGCGTCGTTCATCACTGGCGAGCAGATTACGGTCAACGGCGGTCACAGCCTCACCTGATCACGCACATCGGGGAGCGCGCTGAGATCCGGTTGGGTTTCGCGAACTACGTCGCCAGGCCGGGCGAAGCCGTGAACAGGGGACTTGGGGTTGAATCCGCGGACGATGAGCCAGATCCCGAGGGCGAGCTCGAAGAGGGCAATCGGACGTGCCGCCAGGGCTGCCGCCCGGGTTGGTGCGGTCGATTACGCCGAAGAAGATCGCGATGTCCGAGATGAGCAGCAGTGGGGCGGCGATGAAGGCGACGATCGGGAAGACGCGGGGAACGAGGCGGGCGCGGCAGAGGATGTAGCCGAGGAGCAGATCGTTGAAGACGGACATCAGGCTCTGCGAAACCAGGAAAGCACCGTTATAGATCGCGATCAGGCTGTCACCGTTGGCTGCGGCGACGAGCGCTTCAGTTCCACCACCCCCGGCACCCTGTCGAAGCGCGACGACAGCGAGGACGCTCGCGACGCCGACCAGATTCAGCGCGCTCTCGAGGACCCGTGATGTCACGAAGCCGAGGGCTGCGGTCTCGCTCTGTCGTTTGCCGACGGCGAAGAGGACGACCGCGGTGCCGACGTTCGCTATCGCGACGATCACCTCTGAGAAGGTCAATCGAGCGCTGGTCGTGAACGAGAACGCCGCAGTCATGATCGCCCTGGGGGTCGATGCAGCGCGCGCGTCCGGTGTACGGACGGTCGCCGAAGGTGTCGAGACACGCGATTAGCTGGAACGGATCACGCGCGTGGGGTGCGATCGTGCGCAAGGCTACCTTGTCGACCGGCCGATGCCGCAACAGGCGATGATCCTGTTGCTCGCCGCTTAGAACGACCCGGTGAGTACTACGCAGCAGCGGCCCTCCTGCGGGTCGAGCCGCGCCCGCTCGGGGTCGTCGCCGTGCGCGGCCAGCACGCCCCGGAGCAGGGCATGGTTCATGCCGCAGACGAGGTCCGTGTGCCGCTGTGCGAGCCTGTGGAACGGGCAGTTGCGCAGGGTGATGTCCGACCCGTCGGCGTCCGACGGCTCGTAGCCGCGATCCCGCAGTTCCGTCTCAAGCGTGCGGGCGGGTGTCGCGCTGCGCGTCCCCTCCGCCTCGGCGGCGGAGACGAGCGCCTCCCGCACCCGTCCAGTGTCGTCGGCGGCAACTGCGGACGTCATGAGCTCGGCGAGCAGCCGGTAGTCGCGGGGAGGGACGGACACGGAGGTCTCCCGCGCGCTGCGCACGTACCGCTTGGCCGGGCGGCCAGCGCCGGGGCCACCGCGCCCGGGGTCGCGAGCGTAGCTCGTCTCGAGCAGGCCGGCCTCGGCCAGGCGGTCGAGGTGGTACGCGGCGAGGGTGCGGCTCATCCCTGTGGCCGACGCCGCGTCCTCCCTGGCGACGGGCTCGTCCTTGGACGAGACGTAGTCGTACAGGCGGCGGCGGGCCGGGTCGGCCAGTGCTCCTACCGCCTGAACCGCGGCGTCCTCACCATGCGTTTCCATGCCCACACTCTAACAACAATGAATCTTGACAAAAAGGGTCGATCGGCGCACCCTGAGATCATCTCGACGGAGAAAGGCTGACGATGAACGCATCCGCAGCACTCGACCGGGACGCCACGACCTGGCTGCGCGCGAGCCCGGCCGACCTCCGGGTGGTGTCCGGGGCGCCCGCCCCCGACACGGTCGCCGCAGCAGAGGCCGCAGAAGCCTTCCTCACCGCTCTCGGGGTGCCGCTCGAGTCTGAGCACCTCCGTGACACTCCCGCACGGATGGCACGGGCGTGGGCGGAACTGCTCACTCCGCGGCCGTTCGACCTGACGACCTTCCCGAACGAGGAGGGCTACGACGAGCTGGTCGTCGCCCGCGACATCCCCGTCCGGTCCCTGTGCGAGCACCACCTGCTGCCGTTCACCGGGCGGGCCTGGGTGGCTTACCTGCCAGGCGATCGCATCATCGGACTGTCCAAGCTCGCCAGGGTCGTCGAGCTGTTCGCGTGCCGCCCGCAGACGCAGGAGCGGCTGACGAAGCAGGTAGCGGATTGGCTGCAGGAGCACCTGCGTCCGCAAGCGGTCGGGGTCGTCATCGCCGCCGAGCACTCCTGCATGACACTCCGCGGCGCCAACGCCGTCGGATCGAGCACGGTCACCTCGACGCTGCTCGGCCGTCTCCGCGACGACGCCCGGTCGCGCGCGGAGTTCCTCGCCCTCACCGGCATCGCGTCCTGAGCGACGCGGAAGGGAGCACCACCATGTCCGATCCGCTCGAAGGTCTCGCCAACGCCGGCGTATCCTTGTGGCTCGACGATCTGAGCCGCGACCTGATCCGTTCGGGGCGCCTGGCCGATCTCGTCGCGAACCGCTACGTCAGCGGCGTCACCACCAACCCATCCATCTTCGCCGCTGCCATCAGCCGACGCTCGTCGTACCAGGATCAGCTCGACGACCTCGCCGCGCGCGGTGCCGAGGTCGGGGAGGCGCTGCGGGAGCTGACCACGCACGACGTGCGAGAGGCGTGCGACGTGCTGCGCCCGTGCTACCACGCCACCGGTGGGATCGACGGCCGCGTCTCGATCGAAGTGGATGCCCGGCTGGCCCACGACGCCTCAGGCATGGTCGCCGAAGCGCGCTCACTGTGGTGGAGCGTCGACCGGCCCAACCTGTTCATCAAGATCCCTGCGACGATCGAGGGGCTCACCGCCATCACCGCTTGCCTCGCTGAGGGGATCAGCGCCAACGTGACGCTCCTGTTCTCACTCAACCGGTACCGCGAGGTGAGGGAGGCGTTCTTCGCCGGCCTGCAGCAGGCGGCAGGCAACGGGCTGGAACTCGCCGGCATCCACTCTGTCGCGTCCTTCTTCGTCTCGCGCCTCGACACCGAGGTGGACCGCCGGCTCGATGGCATCGGCTCAGCGGAGGCCAAGGCGCTGCGCGGCCGGGCGGGGCTGGCGAACGCCCGCATCGCCTTCCGCGACTTCGAGTGCTCGCTTCAGAGCGAGGAGTGGTCGGCGCTGGCCGCTGCGGGCGCCCACCCGCAGCGCCCGCTGTGGGCGTCTACGTCGACGAAGAACCCCGACTACCCGGACACCCTCTACGTCGAGGGCCTGGTGACCCCGGGCGTCGTCGACACGATGACGGAGGCCACGCTCGCGGCGGTCGCCGACCACGGGAAGCCGCTCCCCGGCGACACTATCCGCGGCACGTACGAGGACGCCAGGGCGACGCTCGACGAGCTGGCCTGGGTCGGCATCCACTACGACAACGTGGTCGCCGTCCTCGAGGAGGAGGGCGTCACGAAGTTCGCCGACGCCTGGAGCGGGCTCTCGACCGAGCTGACGGAGGTACTGCGTTCCGCTTCGTTGGCATCCGTCAGCCCCCGATAACAGGCGAGGCGACGGCGCGAAGCAAAACTCGATTCAAGGGAGGAAGAATTCCATGAACGACGAACAGACGCCGATGCAGCGGGCCAAGCACCCGCGGAACATCATCGCCGGCCCATACGGCCATCCTTTCCACGGCCTCCTCATAACGGTGCCGGTCGGCTCCTGGGTCGCGGCGCTGATCTTCGACATCGTCGCCCTCACGGTCGGAGACCAGGGTCCCTATGCGGTGGGCTCCCGCACCCTGGTGGCGATCGGAGTGATCGGGGCACTCATAGCTGCAGTCGTCGGCTTCATCGATCTCAGCGGCATCCAGACCGGAACGAAGGCACGACGAGTCGCCCTGACTCACATGACAGCGAACCTCGTCGCGGTGGTCGTATTCGTTCTGAGTTTCATCCTCCGGGTAGTCGCGGGCGAGCACTTCAGCGTGCCCGGATTCGTTGCCACGATCGTCGGGATCGCGATCATCGGCCTCTCCGGGTTTCTGGGCGGAGAGCTGGTCTATCGCTACGGCGTGCGCGTCGCTGATGAGACCACGCAAGAACGCGGCTATCGGTAGCCCGTCGAGATTGCTTCGGAATCGCTGCGGAAACTGAAGAACGGCGGCTGTTCAACAGCCGCCGTTCCCAGTGTTTTCAAGGACTGTAGCGAGGGCGGGACTCGAACCCGCGACACCACGATTATGAGCCGTGTGCTCGCATAGGGCGCTTTTGTGGCTGCCATCCGAAAGGCAATACCGCGGGATTCCGCTGGTTTTCCCTCTCGGAGACATCGCTGAATTGCCTCGAAATTCTTCAAGTGTGTCCAAATTGTGTCCAAATTTTGGAATTACATCTGCCCCGTCATCTGTTTCGACGACGACTATCGACCTCACGACGGCGTCAGAAGACCCGATCCAACTACTCACCGGTAACCACGGTCATGGCGTCATGAGCCCGCTCGCCGCGCAGCTTGAGGCCAGCGGATGGGCAGTCACACGCGAGACGCTCACCCACGCGAACGGCTACACCGACCCCGAAAAGCACACCTTTGCCCTAGGCCTCGACCTCGCACCGGAGCAGGCAGCAAAAACTCTCATGCACGAGACAGCGCACATCCGATCAGTCCCCATAGGAGTTCCGGCCCCATGTTGCTCACGCCGCTTCTGGCACGAGTGAGGTGATCGCGGTCACTTCATCTTCTGTGAGGCGGATCGCCGCGGCGCGGAGGTTGCTCGCAAGGTGGTCAACACTGGTGGTCCCGGGGATCGGCAACGTGTTGTGGGCGCGGTGGAGGAGCCAGGCTAGGGCGATCTGCTGCACCGTTGCGTCGTGCTTCTGCGCGATCGGGGTGAGAGCAGCTGCGATGCGCTCGGGGTCTCCGCCGTCCTGAATGGATATGGGATGCCACGGCGAGAACACAGCGTCTCCCGCCTCCGCCGCGCGGAGCAGGTCGACCCCTCGGCGATTGCCAACGTTGTACAGCGCGGTCACTGCGTCGATCGAGGTGATGCTCTGGGCGAGCTGGAACTGGGCGACCGTGACGTTCGAGAGACCGACGTGCCGAATGAGACCCTCATCCTTGAGCGCGGCAAGCGTGGCGACCTGCTCCTCGAACGGGACATCTGTGGCCTGCCCGCTGTGCAGGTAGTAGAGGTCGATGCTGTCAACCCCGAGGCGTCGCGCGCTCATGCGGGCCGACTGCCGGAGGTAGTTTGAATTGCCCACCGCGTCGAGCGTGGAGTAGTCGTAGCCCCCGCGTACGAATCCGCCTTTGGTGGCGATGATCAGCTCCTTCGGGTACGGGTGGAGCGCCTCCCGGATTAAGAGCTCGTTGGAGTGCGGACCGTAGACGTCCGCCGTGTCGATGAAGGTTACTCCGGCGTCGACTACCGCTCGGAGGAGCGCGATGCCGCCATCGTGGTCGGGGTACTCGCCCCACACTTGCTTGCCCGTCAGCTGCATCGCTCCGAAGCCGACGCGGCCGACGGTCAGGTCGCCGCCGATCGTCAGCGTGGCTGCGGTCGAGAATGTCATGATGCTCCCGTCTGCCCAGTAATATGGGATCGCGGTACTGAGAGCCGATCTCTCAGTTATCCGATAGACTGTCTATCACATATTCGGGAAGTAGTCGCGTGAGCCTGTCAGCACTCCTCGAGGAGAGACGCCCCCAGCGCGCGGATGCGAGACGCAACTTCGACGCGGTGCTGGCCGCAGCCGTCACCGCCTACGCAGAGCTGGGTGCCGGCGTCGGAATGGAGGAGATCGCCCGCCGAGCGGGCGTGGGCGTGGCCACTCTCTACCGGAACTTCCCCACCCGGATCGCCTTGATGGAGGCCGTCTACCTGGCGACCGTCGACGAACTCGTGCGATTCGGGAATTCGATAGAGGAGCCGGACCCCTGGAACGCGCTGGAGATGTGGCTGCTGAAGTTCGCCGACTTCATGCGGACCAAGCATCCCATCGTCACCGTTCTGACAGAAGCTTCGGTCGTCTACGCGCCGGCTCGGGATGCCATCTATCGGATCGCCGATCCCCTGGTCGAGCGAGCCCGCCAGGCGGGCGAGGTGCGCCTCGACGTCGATGCCGACGACGTGATGCGGGTGATCTTCGCCGTCACCGGCGGAGTCTACCGGGACGACCCGCAGCTTCAACGAGCGGTGCGCATCGTGCTCGACGGGATCCAGCCGCACGTGCCGCTGACCTGACCACGCACGACCTGCTTCCTACGAAGAATGACGGGAAGTTTAATAATCATTGTGAGACGGTGTGCTCGAGGCCCGCACACCACCAGCGCGGGGAAATAGCCCGAGCACACCGCTCCCGGCCGACATGGGGTCGGCCAGGATGGGGAGGACCCGGCGTCCCTCCCGTCCTATCACCACGCTACGGCTTGCCTTCTGCGGCCGTACGCGCGTGGTCGACCATGCCCCCGACGAATACGCCAAGGTCGCGCACCTCCTGTCCTGCGACGTCGTGGCCGAGGTCGCTGTAGACGCGCTCGTCGACCGAGAGATGCGTCGCACTGAACTCCGCCGTGCGCCGGATCGCCGACCCGGGGATGACCGAGTCGTGCGCGCCGCGCCCCCAGAATACCGGCGGCCGAGTGAGGGCAAGCTGCCGATCGCCGGGCTGGGCGTCGTCGACGACGAAGCCTCCGAGCTGGATGCCGTAGGCGAACTCGGCCGGGCGCCGGCGCATCAGTTGGAGGGCCATGGCCCCGCCTTGCGAGAACCCCATCACGCCGACGGAGCGGAACCGCGGGAGGTCGTCGTACCAGGCGAGCGCGGCGTCGACGGCTGCGTTGGCGACCTCGGGGCGCGGGTCGCCGATCGGGTTTCCCGAGCTCGGGAACCAGGCGTATCCGCCCGCCTCCGCGATCGGAGCGCGGAGGGAGGCGATCGTGAGCTCCTGTGGAAGTCGGGAGCGGAGGGCGAACAGGTGCCGTTCGTCATAGCTCCAGCCGTGCATCATGATCAGCAGATCGGAGTCCGGGTCGGCCTTGCTGTGGGACCACAGCACGGCGTCCGGGTCGAGAGGCGGGTAGTTCGACGTGCGATTCGAGATCATGGTCAGACCAGAAGTGCCCCACCGTCCACCGGGATGGACGTACCGGTCATGAAGGACTGGGTCATCGAGTACAGGAACGCGTGCGCGATGTCGTGAACCTCGCCGACGCGGCCGACCGGGAGGATCTCGGCCTGCTGCTGGTACATCGCCTGCTGGTCCTCGGCGCTCATTCCGCTCCAGAGCGGGCTACGGACGATGCCGGGCTCGACCACGTTCACCCGGACGGGAGCCAACTCGACTGCGAGGGCGCCGGCGAGGCTCGTCGTCGCGCCGCACAGGCTCGACGCGACGGCCCAACCGGAGCCGGGCCGCGTGCGGGCAGAACCCGACGTGAGCGTGATCGAGCCGCCCGGTCGGATGTATTCGGCCGCAGCGCTCACCGAGTTCAGGGCGCCGAAGAACCGCACCTGGAAGAACCCGCGCGCACGGTCGATGTCCAGTCCGTCGACCGGGAGGAGGCTGAGCGGCTCCCCGGCGGTGTACGCGAGGTGGTCGAAGGGGCCGACTTCGGCGAAGAAGGTCTGCACGTCGGCGGAGTCCAGGACATCGACCGTCCGCCCGGTAGTGCCGGCGGACAACTCGCCGAGTGCCGCATCGATGCTCGACTGACGGCTGGATGCGACGATGACCTCTGCACCTGCGTCGACCGCAGCGTGAGCGGTCGCCAGACCAATTCCGGAGGTGCCGCCGATGACGACGACGCGCTTTCCATTGAGAGACATAGAGTTCCTTTCGTTGAGCCGCATCGAGCATCCCTCGCTCGGGTAGCTCCCGTCCAAGACCTCTTTCGGGCGCAGTGACACCTAACGGGTATCACCGCCTGTGGGAGACTATCTCCGTGAACGCCGACCTGGATCTGCGGAAGCTGCGTTACTTCGTCGCGGTCGCCGAGGAGTTGAACTTCGGCCGCGCCGCCGAGGTGCTGATGATCGCGCAGCCCGTGCTCTCCCGGCAGATCCGAGCGTTCGAGTCGGAGCTGGGGGTGCGGCTGTTCGTGCGCGACACCCGGGGAACCGAGCTCACCGACGAAGGCCGGCTGCTGTATGAGGAGGCCGACGCGCTCCTCGCATCCGCCGCGGCGGTCCGGCGCCGGGTCGCGACCGCTGCACGGGGCGAGTCGGAGTTCACCGTCGGCTTCATGCCCGGCTTGATGATCACGACGGCCGTACGCGCGTTCCAACGCGTGCACCCGGACGTGACCGTGCAGGTCATGCGCACGAGCTGGGACGACCAGGTGCGGGTGCTCCACGATGGCCGCGCCGACGTCAGCTATCTGAGAAGGCCGTTCGAGGCGGCAGGGCTGACGACCGAGTTGCTGTTCTCCGAGCCGCGCGTGGTAATGCTGCCCACCGATCACGAACTGGCCGCCGCATCCGGTGTGACGATGGCCGACATCGCAGACGAGCATCTGCTCCAGGATCCGGCCGCCGTACCGGAGTGGGCGGGCATCGCGGCCGAGATGCGACGCCGACGCGGTCCGGGGCGTTCGCCGAGCCGGACCGTCGAAGAGAAACTGGAGCTCGTGGCCGTGGGCAGCGGGATCGCCATCCTGCCCCTCTCGACCGCGCGCTTCTACCGCCGGGCCGATGTCACCTTCGTCCCGGTGTCAGACCTGCCGCCGACGGATGTGCTCCTCGGCTGGGAGAGGAGCAGGCGGTCGCGCCTCATCGAGGCCTTCATCGCCACAGCTCGCGACGCCGAACACGACCTCGGTGAGAACTGATCCGCACGACGGGTACATCGGAAGCGGAGTGCGCTCGGGGAATGCACTCCACCAGCGAGAGTGATACCCCGAGCACACCGCTCCGGGCCGTCCCGCGCTCGCATCGGGCGTGCGCGGAGCCGGCTCGAATGGGGAGCGCCCGCCGATGATCGGGCCCTCCCGTCCTTTCACGGCTCTGTCATGGCGCCGCAGTCTGGGGCGGGCGGGGAGCGTCTGCCATTACCGTCCGGATCGACGCCGCGGCCAGCATGCCGAGGCCGATCAAAATGAGGGTGACAAGCCCGGTCGAGGGCCCATGAACCGCTACAAGCTGAGCATTCACGGTTGTCGTGATCGCCTGCCCGAGGATCATGCCGGCGTTCATGATGGTCATCACGGTGCTGGAACGACCTGCGGGCGCGCCGGCCGCTGCAAGGCTGAACAGTGTCACGATGGTAAGGCCAACTCCGATACCCGCGCCGAAATACCAGGCGGCCAGCACGATTGAATCGACCGACGTGGATGCACCGACCATGGCGATGAGCAGGATTCCAGCGCCGGCTATCCAGCGCCAGGTGAGTCGGAAGCGGCTCGGCAGCAGGCCGGCGCCGAAGGCCACGCCGCCGGCTGCAATTCCCATCACGCCGTAGATGAGCCCCGCCTGAGCCGGATTGCCGGCTCTGCTCGCGAACCCGGTCAGGGTGGTCAGGGACCCTCCCCAGAACGCGCCCATCATCAGCATTCCTACGAGAACGACGGCGGCGCGCCGTGACAACACATCGCGGAGGGGCGCAGCAGGTGCGGCCTGCCGCGGAGCCCGGGCGGCGGCATGGGTGGGATGGAGGGCGAAAGCGATCCCGAAGCCTGCGGTCACGAATGCGGCCAGCAGCAGTGGGGCAGCCGGGAAGAGTGTGCTGGCGAGAAGTGCCACGAGGAGGGGCCCGATGATGAAGGTCAGCTCGTCCGCCGTCGACTCGTAGCCCATTGCCCACGTCAGAGCCGCCTCCGACCGCCCTCGGGCCAGACCGATCCACCGGGCGCGCGCCATGGGGCCGATCTGCGGGGAAGTGCCGCCGGCCGCAACCGCGACCAGAAGCAGCGCCCAAAGCGGTGCTCCCCCGATGGTCAGAACGACAAGGCCCGTCAAGGCGATCGCATTTCCGATACACGCTACGAGCACGACAGGCCGCTGGCCCCAGCGGTCGGCGGCGATCCCGATCACCGAGGCCACAAAGGCCGACGTGAGGCCGAGCACGCCGGAGACCGCACCAGCCTCGGCGAGCGAGCCGCGGATCGCCGTGATCATCGTGATCGAACCGATCAGCGTCATCGCGAGCGGTAGCCGTGCGAACAGCGCGATTGGGAAGTACGGCAGTCCGGCGGACGCGATCAGCGACCGTACACCGCCCCCCGCGGCCGGGTCAGTCATCGACGCCGCCTCCCGCAGCGGACGCGTCCTCGAGCTCCCGCCGCACGCCAAGAGCCAGATCTCGCGCACGTGCCCGGGCCGTATGGATGCGTTCCTCCGGGCGCCCGGTTGCGTCGTGGGTGTCGATGTAGGCCTTCAGCTTCGGCTCCGTGCCGGACGGTCGCACGATGACCCTCGACCCGTCGGCCAGCCGGAAACGGAGCATGTCGGTCGGTGCGAACTCCCGCACGTCGTGGAGGAAGTCGTCGATCCCCACGACTCCAGCCCCGCCAAGCTCCCGCGGTGGACGGCGGCGTAGCTGGGTCATCGTCTCGATGATGTCGCTCACATGAGGGGTTCGTATCGACACTTGCTCCGAGGCGTGCGCGCCGAACCGGTGAGCGGCTTCGAGCAGCCGGTCGCTCAAGGAGCGCCCCTCTCGCTTGAGCCGGGAGGTCAAGTCCAGGACGGCGACCGCCGCCGATATGCCGTCCTTGTCCGACACTTTGGCGGGGTCAACCAGGTAGCCGAGCGCCTCCTCGAATCCGAAGATCAGGTCAGGAACGCGTGCGATGTGCTTGAAGCCGGTGAGCGTCTCCACGAAGCGGAGCCCGTAGTCGCCTGCTACCTGCCTAAGAGCCGGCGAGCTCACGACGGAGGAGGCCAGCGTCCCCGTCTGACCGTGTGCGCGAGCCCGTTCCGCGGCCGCCCAACCCAGCAGCAAACCCACCTCGTTCCCGGTCAGCCGACGCCAGCCCTCGTCCTCGGGCACGGCGACCGCGAGCCGGTCGGCGTCGGGGTCATTGGCGATGATGAGTTCGGCCGAGCGTTCTGACGCAAGCGCATAGGCGAGATCCAGCGCCCCCGGTTCCTCCGGATTCGGAAACCGCACGGAGGGGAAACGCGGATCGGGGTGCTGCTGTTCGGGGACGGGGATCACGGAAGAGAAGCCGGCCGCAGAGACCACCTCATCGACGGTCTTCCAGCCCACGCCGTGCATCGCGGTATAGACCACACCCATCGCCACCGGGGATTGAGTGACCTGCGAGGAGGTGATCGCAGCATATTTCTGACTCACCCATGCCGGGACGAGGTCGAATTCGGACGAGAGCGAAATCACCGCGTATGGCAACGTGGCGGCGGTGCTGATGTGCGCAGAAATCTCCTGGTCGACGGGTGCGACGATCTGCGCGCCCTTGTGCGGCCCGCCAAGGTAGACCTTGATGCCGTTGTCGCCGGCGGGGTTGTGACTGGCTGTCACCATGACGCCCGCTGTGGTGTCGAGTTCCCGGACGGCGAAGGCGAGCAGCGGCGTCGGGCCCATTCGTGCGAACAGGTAGGTTGTGATCCCTGCCGCTGCCATGATCTCGGCGGTGTCGATGGCGAAGGCGTGCGAGTTGGTGCGCCCGTCGAAGCCGACGACGACCGACGGGGAGTCGGAGGTGGCGGTGAGGTAGGCGGCGAGTCCTGCCGCGGTGTGGGCGACGGACACTCGGTTCATCCGGTTCGGGCCTGCTCCCAGCGCACCGCGCAGGCCGGCGGTTCCGAATTGTAAGCGTCCGGAGAATCGGTCCCGGAGCTCCGCCCATGCGGCGGCTGAGCCCTGGCGTGCCCAGTCGAGCAGCCTGGTCAGCTCCTGCCGTGTGACCGGGTCCGGGTCGTTGTGCAGCCACCACTCGGCGCGGGCGAAGGTGTCGTCAGGGATCATGCGGCAGCCCCGACCGTGTGCACGATCTCGGCGAGCAGCGGGCCGAGGCGGCCTTCTGCTGACGCGCCGGCTTCAAGGACTTCCTGGTGGCTGAGCGGCGCGTCCTGGATTCCGGCGGCGAGATTGGTGATCAGCGAGATCGCGAGGACTTCGAGTCCGCACTGGCGTGCCGCGATGGCTTCGAGTGCGGTCGACATGCCGACGATGTCCCCGCCGATCGCACGCACCATTCCGATCTCGGCGGGTGTCTCGTAGTGGGGCCCTGGCAGTTGCACGTAGACGCCCTCTTCGATGCCCGGCCGGATCGATCTGACCACATCGCGCAGGCGGGGTGAGTAGAGGTCGGTGAGGTCGACGAACTCCGCGCCGACGATGGGCGAGGTGGCGGTCAGGTTGATGTGGTCGCGGATCAGCACGGGCTCGCCGGGGGCCCAAGAATGGTTGAGACCGCCTGCCCCGTTCGTCAGGATGAGCGTTGAGGCGCCGGCGGCGGCCGCAGTGCGCACTCCGTGTACCACCGCCGCGACTCCCTTTCCTTCGTATAGGTGGGTCCGCGCGCCGATCACGAGGACGTGCTTCCCGTCGGCCAGTCGGATCGAGCGAAGCCGCCCCGAGTGACCGGCCACACCCGATGCGGTGAACCCGGGCACCTCCGCCGCCGGGACATCGGCGACGACGTCTCCGATCAGCTCTGCAGCAGACCTCCACCCCGAGCCGAGGGTGATGGCGATCTCGTGCCGGGCGACACCGGTGATCTCGGCGAGCACGTGCGCGGCCTCGGCGGCCAGGTCTGAGGGTCGCGCATCAGTCACGCGTGCTCCCGCCGTCGACGTTGAGGATCTCGCCGGTGATGGAGCGCGCGGCGACGGAGGCCAGGAACACGATCGCGGCCGCCACTTCGTTGGGCTGCTGCATCCGCTTGGTCGGGATCCCGGACACGAACGCCTCCCGCTGGTCCTCGAGCGAGAGCCCAGTCTGCGCGGCGACCTCGGCGATGACCTGCGCGATCATCGGTGTGTCGACCGTGCCGGGTGCGATGCCGTTGACGGTGATCGCGGGGGCGAGGTCTAGGGCGGCCGCCCGAGTGAGCCCGATCAACGCCGCCTTCGAGGTCGTGTAGTCGACCTGGTTGCTGAAGCCGTGCTTACCGGCGACGGAGGTGATGTTGATGAATGCGCCCTCCCTGCCCTCGTCGGCCAGGCGCCGGGCGATCTCGCGCTGGATGACGTAGGGGCTGGTGAGGTTGATGTCGAGCGTCCGCCGGAAATCGTCGGTGTCGACCGCGAAGGTGGGACGGGCCACTTGGAAGCCGGCGGCGTTCACGACGATCTCCGGGGTGCGTTCGAGTGCCGAGAGTGCGCGCTCGACATCGCTCGTGTCAGCGAGGTCGACGATCTGGGAGGTGACCCCCTCGCTGTCGGTGGGGAGGCGGTCCCACGCGTAGACGGTCGTAGCGCCGGCGTTCAGCAGGGCGGCGGTGATGGCACGGCCCATACCGCCGGCCGCTCCGGTGACGAGCGCTGTCCTCCCGATGAGGGTGAATCCCAGGGGTGCCTGATTGCTGTTCACTATCGTGTTTCCTTCCACGTGTTGGTCTGTGCGGACAGCCGGATGGCGTCCATCGCCAGTGCGTTGCTGAGCCCGTCGACGAAGGTGGCGACTCCGCGCTCCTCAGCCTCGCCCGCGTAGATCGCGGCGATGCTGCGCTCGAGTGAGGCGGTGGGCGCATCCAGGCCGAGCGTCCGCAGACCGGAGGTCTTGTCGCCGAGGCGGAGCAGGTTGGGGTGCCCCGAGGTCCAGACCGCCGACCCGAGTGTGCCGTCGACGCGCAGCTCGATCTCGTCGAACGAGCCGTGGGAGAGCTCGGTGCCGTAGACCTGTCCGACGGCGCCGGAATTGAAGCGCAGCAGCGCGGCGAAGAGGTCGTCGTTGGGCGGGTCCACCCGGCCGGACGCCGAGCCGGTGTCGTAGTCGCGCTCCCCCATCGTCGACAGGAGGGCGCTCGCCTCGGCGATGTGGTCGCCGAGGACGAACTCTGCAAGATCGAGCCAGTGCGAGCCGATCTCGGTGACGGTGCGCGTGGGGCCCACCTGCTGCGGGTCGTACCGCCAGTCGAGTCCGCTGGGATTGGCGTTCCACTGCTGGCGGTAGTGCCCGAACACCGAGACGGGGGTACCCAGCTCTCCGCCGCCGATCGCGGCGCGGAGCAACTGGATGCCCTCGTCCTGGCGCCGGTTGAAATTCAGGAAGTGGGCGACGTCGTGAGACTGCACGTACTCCAGAGCTTCGGAGGCGAGCTCGCCGGTCGGGGCGAGCGGCTTCTCGCTGAGGATGGCGAGGCCCCGCTCCGCAGCCTCCCGAATGGGGTCGAGATGGTTCATCGGCGTCGAGCACACGTGAACGTGGGTGACGCCAGGAGTGTCCAGCGCCTCCGCCAGGGAGGGCGCGGAGACAGCGTCCCAGTCGGCCGCGAACCGGTCGCGGTTGGCCCGGTTGGGACTCCAGACGACGGCGGGGCGGATCCCGAGCTCTGCCAGAGCGCGCGCGTGACTGACGGCGATCATCCCGGACCCGATGATGACGGGGCGGATGGATGTGTTCTTCATGGTGCTCCTGTCGGGATCGGACGTCAGTAATCGACTCGGGCGGTGTTCGACTTCCACGCGTCGAACGGCGTCGCCCGCCCCGGGAGGGGGTGGGATTCGACCGGCGTCTCCCAGCTGTCGCGATCGCGGGCGAAAAGGTCGTAGAAGGCGAGGTCGTCGAAGCCGCCGTCGGCCGCGTCGTAGCGGTCGGCGGCGAAGACCACCCTGTCCACCCGCGCCCAGAGGCTGGAGGCCAGGCACATCGGGCACGGTTCGCACGAGGAGTAGAGGGTCAGCCCGGAGAGATTGAAGTCGTCGCGCAGGCGGCCCGCCGCGCGCAGGGCGACGACCTCGGCGTGCGCGGTGGGGTCGTTGTCGCGGGTGACGCGGTTCTGGCCGACCGAGACGACGGTGCCGTCCGCGTCGACGAGGACGGCGCCGAACGGGCCGCCGCCGGCGGCGACGTTCTCGGTCGCGAGCCGCACCGCGTGCTCGAGGTGCGCCCGGTCTGACGGGGACAGTGGGGTGGAGGAGGGCATGGCTGTCTTTCTCTTGTGCGGTGCGTCAGTCGCGGAGTTCCGCGAAAGTGGCGATGTTCCCGCCGGCGCGCTTGGTGATGTAAGCGGCGACGGTCACGGCGAGGATCGTGAGGATGTAGGGGATGGCGAGCAGGAACTCGGTCGGCAGGCTCCAGCCCTGGACCTGAGCGAGGATGCCGAGCGCGTTGGCGACGCCAAAGAAAGCGCACGCTCCCACGACTCCCCACACCGTGCCTCCACCGAAGATGAGGGCGGAGAAGGCAAGGAAGCCTCGGCCGGCGGTCATGTCCTGGCTGAAGGAGTTGAGGCCGCCGAGCGAGAGCTCGGCGCCGCCCATCGCGATCAGGACGCCTCCTGCGGCGATGGCCCAGAACCGCACCGTGGTGGGCGACTGACCGGCGCTGCGCGCTGCGAAGGGGAACTCGCCGACTGCGTTCATGACCAGCCCGGCCTGGGTCCGGCGGAGCACGACCCAGACGATGAGGGCGACGACAGGGAGGATCCATACCAGGATGGACATGCCCGCCATGACCTGCATGGGGCCACCACGGGCCGTCGAGGGGATGGGCTCGGGAAGCGAGACCGGCGAGGTCGCGGTCGCCTGGGAGCCATACAAGACGTTGAGCATGAACACCGTGAGCGCCAGCCCGACTGTCGACAGGCCGATGCCGACGATGATGACGTCGCCTCTGAGGATGGTGATGCAGAGCCAGTAGACGATGGATACGGCCACGGTGACGGCCGCCGTGATCAGCAAGGTCAGGGCGATGCTGCCCGTGGCCTTGGCCGAGGCGACCGCGGTGAACGCGGCGATCGCCATGAGGCCTTCGAGACCGAGGTTGAACACGCCGACCCGGTAGGCCAGGAGGCCGCCCAGCGCCACCCAGAGAAGTGGGGCTGCGTCGCGGATTGCGGTGGCGAGGAACTCATACATCTGCTGTCTCCGCTGCTGTCGGGGAAGGTTCGGTTGCGTTCTGATCGGGTTTCGGGACGCGGGCTCGCTTCCGCCAGACGCTGCGCACCTGGAGGGTGATCAGCACGGCGATCAGCCCCTGGATGAGGTCGAGGGCCGAGCGGGGGATGTCGGAGACGGTCGGGAGGTACTGCAGGGCGGCCTGCAAGCCCCCGAAGAGGAGTCCGGCGAGGACCACGCCCGGCACGGTCAGCATGCCGACCAGGGCGACGAGGACGGCGGTGAAGCCGATGTCCGGCGAGAAACCGGCGACGAGCCGGCCGGCGGGGCCGAGCACGTCGAGGCTGCCCGCGAGTCCGGCAGCTGCGCCCGCGGCGCCGAAGCAGACGAACGCGAGCCGGCCGGAGGAAGCACCCTGCCATCGGACGACGACCGGATTACGGCCGAGCAGTTCGGTGGTCAGGCCGCTGCGGGTGGAGGACGCCCACACCCAGACCAGGACGACCGCGAGGATGGCGACGATCAGCAGTGTCGGGGAGACGCCGAGCCCGTTCGAGACTCGGGCGTCTTGGGGGAGTGCCGTGGTGGATGCGACGGCGCTGGACCCGGCCTTGTCGCGGAGCGGGCCGCCGGCGACGTATTGCACCAGCAGCACGGCGATGAAGTTGAGCATCAGCGTGGAGAGCACCTCGTCGGTGCCGAACACGACCTTCAGCACGGCCGCGATCAGGGCCCACACCGCACCGCCGGCCATGCCGGCGAGCGCGCAGAGCACGCTCAGCAACGGCCCGGGCGCGGGGACGGCGAGACCCACCACGGTGGCGGTGAGGGCGCCGACGTATATCTGTCCCTGCGCTCCGACGTTGAAGAACCCGGCGCGGAAGGACACCAGCACGCCTAGTCCGGCGATGACAAGCGGGATGGTCCAGCGCAGCGTGTTCTGCAGCGCGCCGGGGGCCGAGATGGCGCCCTGCACGGTCCCGCTCCAGATGGAGGAGACGTTGTAGCCGGAGACCAGGAAGACGAGGGAGCCGAGGGCGAAGGCGGCAATGACCATCGCCGCCGAGCGCCCGAAGGCGGAGAGCCTATGCATGAGCCGCACCGACCATTTCCGTTCCGATTTCGATGAGGGAGGCGGTCGGCGGCATCTCTGCCACGATGCGGCCGCCGCGAAGGACCAGGATCCGCGTCGAGAGCGCGCGGAGTTCGTCGAGGTCGCTGGAGACGAGGAGGACCGCTCCCCCGCGGCCGGCGATGTCGGCAAGTGATTTCTGAACGAAGGCGATGGCGCCGATGTCGAGCCCGCGGGTGGGCTGGGCGGCGAGGACCAGCCGAGCGTGCTCGTCGATCTCGCGGGCGAGGATCGCACGCTGGACGTTGCCGCCGGAGAGCTGCCCTGCGGACTGGTCCACCGACCGGTACGCGACGCTCCAGGTGTCCAGGCGTGCGGCGACCGCCGCGCGTAGCTTGGACCGGTTGATGAAGCTCTTGGTCTGCATGAGGACGTCGGAGATAGCGACGTTGGCCCAGAGCGGGCTGGTCGAGCTGACCCCTTCGAGATTGCGCTCGAACGGGACGGCCCTGACTCCGGCCCGGCGGCGACCGACCACCGGCATGTTCCCGATCTCCCTCCCGTCGAGCGTGAGCGAGCCCGTGACCGGCGTGAGACCGACGATCGCCTCGACGAGCGAGCGCTGGCCGTTTCCCTCCACCCCGGCGATCCCGACGATTTCGCCCGGACGCAGCTCAAGGTCGATGCCGGCGAGGGCCGCGTCCGTGGAGGAGTCCTTCGTCAACAGGCCGGTGGCCCGCAGCAGCGGCTCGGCGTCGGCCGGCGGCGTTGCAGAGCTGTAACTGACTCCGCCGCTGTCGACGACCTCCACCGCGTCGTGGGCGGCCTGCCTGCCGATGATGTGCTTGGCCACCGTCTCGGGCGTGAGCTCGCCGGCCGGAGTCAACGGAAGCGAGACCCTGCCCTTCTCGAGCACTGTCACCGTGTCGGCCACGGCGAACACCTCCGCCAGCTTGTGCAGCACCACGATGATGGTGAGACCTTGTGCGGCGAGACCCCGGATGCGCTCGAACAGCGCGGGGATCTCGCTGGCGGGAATGGCGGCGGTGGGCTCGTCGAAGATCAGCACCCGGGCGGCGCCGACCAGGGCTCGCGTGATCTCCAGCGACTGGCGCTGCGGGACCGACAGGTCGCGCACGCGGGTGCGCACATCGAGCCCGAGGCCTGCCTCGTCGGCGAGTCGCTGCCAGTGCCGCTCCAGCTTCCGGCGCGAGTAAAGGGGCTTCGGGTCGGCGGCGAAGAGTTCCAGGCACTCGGCGATCGTCATCGACGGCGGCGAACTGAAGTGCTGGTGCACCATGTCGACGCCTTGCTTCCGTGCTCCCACGACATCTCCGGCCTGGAGCCGGTCGCCGTCGAGCGAGACCGTGCCGTCCGTAGGCTCGTAGAGCCCGCAGACGACGCGGGCGAAGGTCGTCTTGCCTGCACCGTTCTGACCGACGACCGCATGGACGGCCCCCGGCTCGAAGCTGACGTTGACATCGGAGAGGGCGGCGAAGTCGCCGAACCTCATGGTGACGTCTGTGACGTCGAGACGGGGGCCGAGCATGACGGATGACCTCATCGTTTCAGCGGAGGGATGGGTGGGTTGCGCGACGGCGTCAGATGCCGTCGGTGTCGTACGGCACCTTCACGGAGCCATCGACGATCTTCTTCTTCAGCTCGTCGAGCTTGGGCTGGAGAGCCTTCACCTCGGCAGCACGGTCGGAACCGCCGTTCAGGAAGCTGTCGGCGATCTGCACCCCGACCAGGTCCTTGTCGAGCGACGCGGCGTAGGTGCCGAGAGACTTGCCGGACTTCAGAATCTGGGTGACGGCCTCTTTGAGGGCGTCGCCGAACCGCAAGTAGGTCAGGCCGACGACCGTCTTCGGGTTCTGCTGAGCGACCGAGGCGGAGGCGTCCGTGAAGACGAGGGCGTTGGCGGTGGCGGCCGCCTGGATGATGCCGACCGAGCTGCCACCGGCGTCGGTCTGCAGCAGGTCCGCCCCCTGGGAGATCATCCCGAGCGCGATGTCACGAGCCTTGGACGGGTCGGAGAAGGAGCCGACGATGCCGCTCAGCACCTTCACATGCGCGTTCGCGGCCTCGGCGCCGGCCTTGTAGGCGTGGTAGTTCGCGTAGAGGAGCGGCGAGCCGGCGCCGCCGATCCACCCGACCGTGTTCGATTTCGTCAGGGTGCCTGCCGCGTATCCCGACAGGTACAGGGCCTTGTAGACGTCGAAGCTCACCGTGGTGAGATTCGGGATCGCCTTCTTGGGCGGGTCGGCGAAGATGTGGACGAATTGCGTGTCGGGGAAGTCCGGGGCCACGCCGTTCAGCGCGTTCGTGATGTCGGGGAACGCCCCCGCGATCACGTTCGCGCCCGACTGCGCCACGTTGCGGATCGAGCTCTCGTAGCCGGACGGGTCGGTGGACTCGACGTACTTGGTGTTGACGCCGTCCGCGGTCTTGATCTTCTTCAGCCCGGCGACGAGGTCGTCGACGCCCGAATCGTCACCCGCGGCCTGGGTGGAGACGAACGCTACGGTTTTCTTGCCGCCCGCCTCTCCCCCTGCGCTGCTCGAGCAGCCGCTCAGAGCGAGCGAGGCGACGGCGATGGCGGCGACCGCTGTGGCCGCCATCCGAATCTTCTTGGTCACTGTGGTGCTCCTATTCCTCGTTGAACTCAGGAGGCAGAAGCGGCGCGGGGATGGGGCTCATTCATCGGGCTGAGCTGCGCCGTTTCATCCGAGTGAGAACGAAGCTATTCACGTTATGCGTATAACGCAATACGTATAACGCGAAGATCTTTGTGCCCTTCGAAGAGCCGCGCGAGACTCTACGGGATGGTCACCATCCCGGTCGACGCCCGGGGGATGTACTGCGTGGCCACCGCGATCTCTCGCACGTTCCCCTCCGTCACAAGGTCTTTGAGCGCCTGGCCGGCGGCAGCCCCGATCGCCACAGACGGCAAGCGGATCGAACTCAGAGCCGGGTCGACGATCGCCGCCGCATCCGTGTCATTGAACGCGACGAGCGAGAGCTCGTCCGGAATCAGCAGGTTCATCTCCCGAGCGGCCCGGATGACCCCGAATGCGTGACGATCGTCGGCGCATAGGACCGCTGTGACGCCCGCAGCCCGCCATTCGGGCCACTTCTGCGCGAACCGTCCGGCGATGGCCACCATGTCCAGGCTCTCCAACCGCAGGTCGGGTCCGACCACCTTGAGCCCGCGCGCCTTGAAGGCGGCGACCACGGCGGCCCGGCGGCTGGCCAGGGTGAGCGAATTGGCCACGAAGGACACATAGCCCACGCGACGATGGCCGAGACGATGAAGATGCTCCGCCACCTCCCGAAGGCTTCCCTCGAGCTCGAAGCTCACCCGGGAGGCGCCCGGGGGCGCCTCGGGCGAGTCGACGAGCACCGCGGCAGCGCCCACCTTCCCGATCGCCTCCACTTCGGCGGCGGACGGGCTGGCCAGGATGACGCCCGTCGTATCCGCGAACACCGAGCTGCTGACCACGTTGGGCCGGTCGGGATGGGCACGGCCCGGCCGGGAATCGTGGAACGTCAGCTCCCACGCGTCGTCGAGCACTCCCCCGACGCCCTCCAGGATCGACCCGAAGAAGTGATACGAGAATCCCGGGAAGATGAACGACACCGATCGCGACGACCCGGCGATGAGCCGGCGGGCGGTGCGATTCGGGACATAGCCGAGGTCGGCGACGGCCTTGGCGATGCGCTTCTGGAGCTCATCGCTGAGCCGGCCTTCGTGCTTGCCGGTGACCCAGAGCGAGACGGCTGCCTGCGAGCAGCCGGCCGCCCTGGCCACGTCGATGGAGGTCACACGGCGCGCCAGATGCGGCAGCGGGTCGACCTGCGTCATTCGAATGGACTCCTAATCGGCCGCCGGGCGGCGGAGGAAGTCGCGCAACGACTCGACGATGAAGGCGTGGTCGAGCTCGGGCGGGAGACCGCTGACCGCGATGGTGCCCACCACGCCGGCCCCGCGCACCGTGAGCGGGAACCCTCCCCCGCTGCCCGAGTAGAGCCGGGCGTCTACCCAGGGTGCCGTCTCGAGCGAGAAGGGCGGGTTGTAGAGCGGGAATCGCAGACCGGCGAGGTACGTGCTGGTGCCCCATTCGCGGACCGTACCCTTCTTGCGCTCGATCCACTTGTCGTTGTGCGCGGTCGTCCCGGGGAGCGCCGCGCGGAAGACGTCCTGCTCGCCGAGGGCGACGTCGATGACGATCCCGAGTCCCGCCTGTGCCGCACGGTCGCGAAGGTGCGTCCCGAGCTCCCACGCGAGATCGTGGTCCATCCGCTCGAATTGGAGTTCGCGCTCGTGTGCCTCGAGCACCGCGATCAGCTCCTCGGCATCGCTCATGATGCTGCACCGATCGAATCGACGGAGCCGTCTCTCAGCGCTTCGGGACGAGTCATGTGACGAACCTACTATGGCGGCGGCGGCCGCCGGACGCGTTCAGCGTGCAGCGCTGCGCGCGTGCCGCTCCTCCTGCAGCTGTCGCCGCAGCGGGGAATACGACGCCGTCGGCCTGAGCTCGACCCGGTCGGGCGGGAGCTCCCTTCCGTCTTCTCCGATGAAGCCGACGTGCACGGACGCCCCCGTCTCCGCATCCACCCGCGTCAGGCTCGGGCCCGCATCGGCGGGGACGTGGCGGTCGCCCCACTGCTGCAACGCCGAGAGGGCGACGAACAGCTCAGCGCCGGCCTCGGTTAGCCGATACTCGGAACGACGTCTCTCGCCGGGCTCCTGGTAGTCGACCTTGACCATCACGCCGTGCTCCACAAGCATCGTGAGCCGGGCCGTCAGGACGTCTGCGGCTACCCCGAGACTGCGGCGGAATTCCTGGAACCGCGTGAAGCCTTCCAGGGCGTCACGAATAATCAGCAGCGTCCATCGTTCACCCAGCACGCCCAGGCTCCGCGCGATGGAACAGGTGTCGTCCTCCGGTAGAGCTCCCATCGTTCGAGTGTACCTGAGTTGTTGCAACCCACTGAGGTGAGCTAGGTTGGATCAAACGACTCAGATGGAGGAGCGGAAAATGAAGCTCGAACGAACGACAGCAGTGGTTACCGGAGCGAATCGCGGACTGGGGCGGCACATCGCCCAGCAACTGCGCGACAGGGGTGCGAACGTCTTCGCCGGAGCCCGCAACGTCAACTCGGTCGATCTCGCCGGCGTCACGCCCGTGCAGTTGGACATCACCGACCCGGCCTCCGTTTCCGCCGCGGCTGCCATTGTTGGCGACGCAGCGATCCTGGTGAACAACGCGGGCGTCGTCACCGGATCCTCGCTGCTGGGCGGCGAGCTCGCCAACATCCGCCACGAGTTCGAGACCAACTTCTTCGGTACCCTTGGCGTCACGCGGGCTTTCGCACCGCAGCTGGGCGAGCACGGGGAGAGCTACGTGCTCAACATCCTGTCCGCGTACTCCTGGCTCAACGTTCCCTTCATCGGCGGATACAGCGCCTCCAAAGCGGCGCAATGGTCCCTGACCGACGGTCTCCGCCAGGATCTCGCCGGCCAGGGCACCCGGGTCGGCGGACTCTACGTCGCCCTCATGGACACGGACTTCTCCCGAGTGTTCGACGCCCCGAAGGAGGACCCGGCGGACGTCGCGCGTCTCGCCGTCGACGCCATCGAGAACCGCCTCTTCGAGGTCTTCGCCGACGAGCAGAGCCGGAGCATCCGCGCGGGGCTCCCCGGCGGAGTAGCCGCCCTGTACCCGGCCCTGTCGTAGGAGGACCCGGCACAGTGAGCAATCCGCATCTCCCCGAAGTGCCTCCCCCGCTCACCCGGCGGCGTGGGGCAGGCACGGACAGGCATCGGCCCGGGCAGCTGCCACCGCGAGCACGCATCCTCGCGGCGGCAGCGCACCTCTTCATCCGGTACGGCGTGGGAGCCGTGGGAGTCGATCGCATCGCACAGGAGGCGCGCGTCTCCAAACGCTCTCTCTATCAGCACTTCCAGACGAAGGATGCGCTGGTGGCCGCCACACTGAACGAGGTCGGATCCACCGTGTTCGCGCAGTTCTTCGACCCGGACGGCGCCAGGACGCCGCGTCAACGCATCCTCGACGTCTTCGACGCCCTTTCGGAGATCGCAGACGACGAGTACTACGGATGCCCCTTCGTCAACATTGCGACCGAGGTCCGCAGCAGAGAACATCCGGCCGTGCTGGTCGCACGACATTACAAGGACCTCTACACCGCCTACTTCGAGCGTGAAGCGACCGCGGCGGGTGCAGACCACCCGCACCAACTGGCCCAGCAGTTCACCCTGATGTTCGACGGCGCCGCGGCCCACGCCGCGCTCTACTCCGGGTTCCCCGAAAGCGCACGGTCGGCCGTCGTGCACCTGCTGGACACCGCCACGGGGACGAAGGACGTAGCGCCTCCGCTGAATGAGCCCGTGAAGTAGTCGGCCCTGCCTGCAATCAGGTCCGCGCGGTGCCTGGACTCGCGGCAGGCCATATCCTCGCCGAGGTTGCCGTAGACATGACGAACGCTTCCTGTACGCGCTCCGGCCACGCCTGCTCGCATGAGGAATCACTGCTCGGACAGCGCACGCTGATCGCTGGCCATACCTGAGTTCAGCTTTCGCTGGATTGTTGCCAGAGGTTGAGGCCGAGGTCGATGGCGTGTTTGTCGATCTCGGTGAGCTCGTCTGGGGTGAGGGTGAGGTTGCGGGTGGTGCGGAGGTTGTCCTCGAGCTGGGCGACGCTGGAAGCGCCGACCAAGACGGAGGACACGGTCGAGCGTCGCAGTGCCCACGCCAGCGCGAGCTGCGCCAGTGTCTGACCGCGGCCCTCGGCGATCGTGTTCAGCGCCCGGACGTGCTCCAGGTTCTCCTCGGTCAGGAAGGCGTGCCGCATCGATCCGTTATTGGCGGCGGCGCGCGAGTTCGCGGGGACGCCGTTCAAGTACTTCGCGGTCAGCAGCCCCTGGGCGAGCGGAGAGAAGGCGATGATCCCGACGCCCAGGTCGTCGGCGACATCGATGAGCTCGTTCTCGATCCATCGGTTGAACATGGAGTACGACGGCTGATGGATCAGCAGCGGCGTGCCCAGCTCGGCCAGGATGTGCGCCGCTTCCCTGGTGCGGGCCGGGGAGTAGCTGGAGATCCCCGCATACAGCGCTTTGCCGGAGGCCACGGCCGTTTGCAACGCCCCCATCGTCTCCTCCAGCGGGGTGTCCGGGTCGAACCGGTGCGAGTAGAAGATGTCGACATAGTCGACGCCCAGCCGTTTCAGCGACTGGTCCAAGCTCGCAAGAAGGTACTTCCGCGATCCCCACTCCCCATACGGTCCGGGCCACATGTCGTAGCCGGCTTTCGTCGAGATGATCAGCTCGTCCCGATACCCCCGGAAGTCCCCAGCGAGGATCCGCCCGAAATTGATCTCCGCGCTCCCCGCCGGAGGCCCGTAGTTATTCGCCAGATCAAAGTGCGTCACACCCGCATCGAATGCGCGCCGAATGATCGCCCGCGGCGACTCTATCGACGTCACATCTCCGAAGTTCTGCCACAGCCCCAACGACACCGCCGGTAACCGCAGTCCACTCCGCCCTACCCGCCGAAACGGCATCTCCTCATAACGATCACCAGCAGCAACAAAATCAGACAATCTGCAATCCTCTCTGCATTGATCACAGGCCGACGCGGAACCCCGCGACATCGGCCGGGAGCCGGCGACGGCTGCGCTCCCTCTACCGAGGAGTAACGTGTTATACGTATGACGTCAAGTCTCTTTTTTGGACGGCCAGTGCACCCGGCGCGAGTGAACTTCAAAACGGTACGACGCATGCTTGGGCACGCGTCCGCGGAATGAAATTGCGTCCGAATCGCTCTGGAAACCAAAGAACGGCGGCTGTTCATCAGCCGCCGTTCCCGGTGTTTTCAACCTACGTAGCGAGGGCGGGACTCGAACCCGCGACACCACGATTATGAGCCGTGTGCTCTAACCACCTGAGCTACCCCGCCGTGGCATCCCCACGTCGCGAGACGGGAGACGGAGCCCCCTGTGGGAATCGGACCCACTACCTCTTCCTTACCAAGGAAGTGCTCTACCAATGAGCTAAGGGGGCGTAACCGGGCGCCGGCCGGAGGGCCAGACGTTTTCGGCAACCGTACGAGGATACCATCCAGCGCGGTGTGCTCCGTACCATTGCGGGCGCCCAGGACGCCCGGCGCCGTCCCCCTGGGTCAGGCGGCTTTCGCGGCCTCCGATGCGCCGTCGAGCGCCTCGAGCTCGTCGCGGGACAGCTCCAGCTCGACCGAGGCCAGCAGGTCAGGCAGCTGCTCGATGGTGCGAGCGCTCGCGATGGGTGCGGTGATCGTCGGCTGGGCGGCCAGCCAGGCGAGAGCGACGGATGCGACCGACGCGTCGTGCGCGGCGGCCACCTCGTCGAGGGCGGCGAGGACCGAGCGGCCCGTCTCGTCGAGGTACTTGGCCGCGCCGCCGGCGCGAGCGCTGTCGACGGTCACGCCGTCGCGGTACTTGCCGGTGAGGAAGCCGGCGGCCAGGGCGAAGTACGGCATGACGCCGAGGCCCTCGCGCTCGGCGATCGGGCGGTACTTCGTCTCGTACGCCCGCTCGACCAGGTTGTAGTGGGGCTGGAGTGCGACGGCGCGGTGCAGGCCCTCGCGCTCGGTGATGCGGAACCACTCCTCGATGCGCTCGGGCGAGTAGTTGGAGATGCCGATGTAGCGGACCTTCCCGGCGTCGACCAGTCCGGACAACGCCGCGACCGTCTCCTCCAGCGGCACGGTCTCGTCATCGAAGTGCGCGTAGTACAGGTCGATGTACTCGGACTGCAGGCGCTCCAGCGACGCATCCGCCGCGCGGCGGATGTTGTCGGCGGCGAGGCCCTTGAACTCGGGATGCTGGCTGACCTTCGTCGCGAGCACCACCTGGTCGCGGTTGCCGCGGGCGTCGAACCACTCGCCGAGGATCCGCTCCGAGTCGCCGCCCGTGTTGCCCGGAACCCACGCCGAATACCCGTCAGCCGTGTCGACGAAGTTGCCGCCGGCCGCCGCATAGCGGTCGAGCACGTCGAACGAGGTCTCTCGGTCGGCCGTCCAGCCGAAGACGTTGCCCCCGAGCGAGAGCGGGTAGACCTCGAGGTCGGACGAACCGATGGCGCGGCGCGGTGCAGTCATGCTGATCTCCTTCTGTTGCGTGTCTCTGACGGTAACGCGGTCGTCCGACACCTATTCCGGCTCTCCCTGAGGGTGTGGAAAGATGGGGCTCCGCACGTACTGTGGACGGGTGCGAACCGCCGACGACCCCCGCCGCGAGCTCAGAGCCGACTGCTCCCGCTGCGTGGGCCTCTGCTGTGTCGCGCTCGCCTTCGCCCGCTCCGCCGACTTCGCCTTCGACAAGCCGGCCGGCGACCCCTGCGTCAACCTCGACGGGGATGATCGGTGCCGCATCCATCCCCACCTCCGCGAACGCGGCTTCAAGGGATGCACGGTCTTCGACTGCTTCGGCGCCGGTCAGCAGGTCACGCAGCACACCTTCGACGGCGCGAGCTGGCGGGATGACGCGCAGACTCGCGACGCGATGTTCGCGGTCTTCCCGCTCATGCGCCAGCTGCACGAGCTTCTGTGGTTCGTCGAGGAGGCGCTGGCGCTGCCCGCCGCGGAACGCCTGCATCCCGCACTCCGGCGCACTCGCGCGGAGGTGCGGTCGATCGCGGACGCGCCCCCGGCCGAGATCCTGGCGGCCGACATCGAAGAGGTCCGCGCCCCGGCCGCCCAGCTGCTCCGCGAGGCAGCACGGCTCGCGCGCGAAGTCGGCGACATCGGCACCGGGCCGATCCGGGGGGCGCGGTCGCGCATCCGCCCCGGAGCGGACCTCCTCGGCGCCGACCTCCGCGGGGCCGATCTGCGGGGTGCCGAACTGCGCGGCGCCCTCCTCATCGCCGCCGACCTGCGCGACGCCGACCTGTCGCGGGCCGAGCTCATCGGTGCCGACCTGCGCGATGCCCGTCTGGACGGCGCCGAGCTGCGCGACGCGATCTACCTCACGCAGGTGCAGGTGAACGCCGCCCAGGGCGACCGACGCACCCGCCTGCCCGCGACCCTCGGCCGCCCCGCCCATTGGACCTGAGGCCCGAGCACCGAGCCCGAGCACCGATCGCACGTAACACGTGCAAACGCTTCCAGCCCACTCGCTATACTCCCCCTGTGCACGGTCACATCCGCGGCACTGGCGGAAGCAAGCGCTTCCACCACGAGCGATTCCGCAGGAGGTGGCATGCCCGGCATCGATGACGTCGCGCGGGCCGCCGGAGTCTCCACCGCGACCGTCTCGCGTGCGCTCAGCGGCAAGGGGCCCGTATCGGCACCGACCAGGGCCCGCGTCGTGCAGGTGGCATCCCGCCTCGGTTACGTCGTGTCGTCCGACGCCTCGAGCCTCGCCTCGGGGCGCACACGCAACATCGGCGCGGTCGTCCCGCACCTCAACCGCTGGTTCTTCACCTCCGTCATCGAGGGCGCCGAGCGTGTACTGCTGCGCCGCGGCTACGACCTCACCCTCTACAACCTGAGCGGTGACGGCGAAGAACGCCGTCGCGTGTTCGAGGACCACCTGCTGCGCAACCGAGTGGATGCGGTGTTCACCGTCTCGCTCGAACTGGCCCCGGACGAAGTCGGCCGCCTCCTCGCGATCGGCAAACCCGTCGTCGGCGTGGGCGGCCCCCTGCCGGGAGTCGGCACCCTCACCATCGACGACGTCGCCGTCGCGCGCCTGGCCACCGACCACCTCATCTCGCTCGGCCACCGCCGGATCGCCCACATCGGCGGTTCGCACGAGTTCGACCTCGACTTCCACATCCCGACGAGCCGGCGCGCGGGCTACGAGCAGTCGCTGCGGGATGCGGGGCTCCCGGTCGAGGAGAGCCTGCACCGGGCGTCCGACTTCACGATCCCCGGCGGATACGACGCGGCCAAGCAGCTGCTCGGTTCGCCCCACGACCGCCCCACCGCGATCTTCGCCGCGTCCGACGAGATGGCGATCGGCGCCATCCTCGCCGCCCGCGACCTGGGGCTGAACGTTCCGCGGGACGTCTCGGTCATCGGGATCGACGACCATCCGCTCGCCGACTTCTTCGGCCTCAGCACCGTCGCCCAGCATCCCGTCGGGCAGGGCGAGCACGCCGCGGCACTGCTGCTCGCCGCACTGGAGCTCCCGCGTCGGGCCGCCGGCGACGAACGCCCCGAGCCCATCAGTCACACCGCCCCGGCGGACCTCATCGTGCGGGCCAGCACCGCCGTCCATCCCTGTCCACCACCGAATCGAAACGAACACGAGGTGACCACCATCGTCACAACGACCCCCGTCCCCGGAACGACCCCCGGCTCAGCGCTCTCGCCCTCGGCCCCCGGCCGCGAGTGGTGGCGCTCCGCCGTGATCTACCAGGTCTACCCGCGCTCCTTCGCCGACTCGGACGGCGACGGGATGGGCGACCTCCCCGGCATCACGCGCCGGCTCCCCGCGCTGCGGGCGCTGGGCGTCGACGCCGTCTGGCTGTCCCCGTTCCAGACCTCGCCGCAGCGCGACGGCGGCTACGACGTCTCCGACTACCGCGACGTCGACCCGCGCTTCGGTACGCTCGCCGATTTCGACACGATGCTCGGCGACGCGCACAGCCTCGGCCTCCGCGTCATCATCGACATCGTCCCGAACCACTCCTCCAGCGACCACGTCTGGTTCCAGGAGGCGCTGGCCGCCGGTCCCGGAAGCCCCGAGCGGGCGCGGTACATCTTCCGCGACGGTGAAGGCGAGAACGGCGACCTGCCGCCGAACAACTGGGAGTCGATCTTCGGTGGCGCGGCCTGGACGCGCGTGACCGAGGCGGACGGCCGTCCCGGCCAGTGGTACCTGCACCTCTTCGACAAGTCGCAGCCGGACCTCGACTGGGAGAACCCCTGGGTGTGGGATCAGTTCCGCGACATCCTGCGCTTCTGGCTCGACCGCGGGGTCGACGGCTTCCGCGTGGATGTGGCCCACGGCATGGTGAAGGAGGCGGGCCTGCCCGACTACACACCGCCCGCCAACATGGGCAGTATGGGCGGCGGCGCACCGACTCTGGAGACCGGCGGCATCCCGCTCGAACCCGAGATCGCGGCGCACGCCGACCAGGACCCGCCCACTCCGCCGTACTTCGCGCAGGACGGCGTCCACGCGATCTACCGCGACTGGCACAAGGTCCTGGAGGAGTACGAGGGCGACCGCGTGCTCTGCGGCGAGGCCTGGGTGGAGCCGCTGGACAAGCTGGCCCGCTGGGTGCGGCGGGACGAGATGCAGCAGACCTTCAACTTCGCGTACCTGGAGACTCCGTGGGACGCGTCCGCTCTCCGCAGCGTGATCGACCGCTCGATCGCGGCCTTCAGCAGCGTCGGGGCACCGAGCACCTGGGTGCTGTCGAACCACGACGTGGTCCGCCACGCCACTCGTCTGGCGCTGCAGGGCGAGAACCTGCAGGGACACGGGATCGGGCCGAAGTCGCAGGGGCTGCCGGACCCGGTGTTCGCGCTGCACCGCGCGCGTGCGGCGACCGCTCTGATGCTGTCGCTCCCGGGGTCCGCGTATCTCTACCAGGGCGAGGAGCTGGGTCTGCCCGAAGCGATCGACCTCCCCGATGAGGCCCGCCAGGATCCGACGTGGTTCCGCACCAACGGCGAGCGCTACGGGCGCGACGGCTGCCGCGTCCCCATCCCGTGGGAGGGCGAGACCGCGTCCTACGGCTTCGGCCCAGGCGCAGCGAGCTGGCTGCCGCAGCCCGCGACGTGGGCCGCGTACACGCGGACGTCGCAGGAGGGCGTGCCCGGTTCGACCCTGACCATGTATCAGGATGCGCTCGAGCTGCGCCGCCGGCACGACCTCGCGTTCCAGAACCCCGAGTGGATCGACCTGGGCGGCGAGACGCTCGCCTTCCGTTCCGGAGACGTGACCGTGGTGGTCAACTTCGGCACGGAGCCCGTCGGTCTGCCCGAGGGCGAGCTGCTCCTCGTGAGCGGTGCACTGGAGGATGGGATGCTGCCGCGGGACACCACGGCCTGGCTGATCTGAGCCGTCACTCCCAGTCGGCGTAGAACGGCTCGACGCGGGGGTGCAGGCGTTCGAAGAGGTCCGGCGCGGCCGCCACCAGCAGGCGGCGGTCCGCCGGGCCTTCTCCGATTCCAGCGACGCGCGCGCCGGCCTCCTGCGCGATGAGGGCCCCAGCTGCGTGATCCCACGGGTTCAGACCACGCTCGAAGTAGCCGTCGAGCCGCCCTGCGGCCACCGAGCAGAGGTCGAGTGACGCCGCTCCGATCCGGCGGATGTCGCGGACCTCGCCGATGAGCTCCTGGACGAGCGTCGCCTGCTTACGGCGCACCTCGGCGTCGTAGCCGAATCCCGTGCCGACGAGCGCGAGCGACAGGTCGACGCCCTCGTTCACGTGGATGCGCGCTCCGTTGAGCTGCGCTCCTCCCCCGGCGTGCGCGGCGAAGGTCTCGCCGGCGATCGGGTTGACGACGGCGCCGGCGAGCGCTCGCCAGGTCGAGGGTTCGGGGTCGCCCTCGACCACGGCGATGCTGACCGCCCACGCCGGAATGCCGTAGAAGTAGTTCACCGTCCCGTCGATCGGGTCGACGACCCACGTCAGTCCGCTCTGGCTGCTCCCGCCGCCGGACTCCTCTCCGAGGAACCCGTCGCGCGGACGGGTTGCGGCGAGTGTGTCGCGGATGAGCTGTTCCGTCTCGCGGTCGGCGCGCGTGACGATGTCGCTCAGCGACGACTTCGACGCGGCGATCTCCACGCCGTCGCGCCGGCGCTGCAGTGCGAATGCGGCGGCACGGCGCGCGACGGTGGTGGCGATCTCGCGGAGTTCGGCGTTGGAGGTCATGCGCCCAGCCTGACAGATAGGGGAGGGCGCATCCCCTGCATGTCGGCCTAGAGTCAGCCCCGGCGGCACCACGATCCGACACGGACCCCGTCTCACGTCATGACGCGGGTCATCCGACTCCGACGACATCGAGAAGAACGGGACAGATCATGACCACTCCGGACCACGACTTCACCGGCCTGCGGGCCCTGTTCATCAACGGCACCCTGAAGAGGTCGCCGGAGGTCAGCAACACCGAGGGCCTCATCGACGCGAGCGCGGGCATCATGAGGCAGCACGGCGTCGAGGTCGAGGTGCTGCGCGCCGTCGACCACGACATCGCTACCGGCGTGTACCTCGACATGACGGAGCACGGTTGGGCGACCGACGAGTGGCCGGAGATCCACAGACGCGTCATGGCCAGCGACATCCTGGTGCTCGCGGGGCCGATCTGGCTCGGCGACAACTCGAGCGTCACCAAGCGGATCATCGAGCGCCTCTACGCCGGGTCGAGCGAGGTGAACGAGGTGGGGCAGTACTCGTACTACGGCCGCGTCGGCGGCGCGATCATCACGGGCAACGAGGACGGCATCAAGCATTGCGCGATGGACATCCTCTACTCGCTGCAGCACATCGGCTACACGATTCCTCCGCAGGCCGATGCGGGATGGATCGGCGAGGCCGGTCCCGGCCCCTCCTACCTCGACCCGGGCAGCGGCGGCCCGGAGAACGACTTCACCAACCGCAACACCACCTTCATGACCTGGAATCTGCTCCACACCGCGAAGCTCCTGAAGGAGAACGGCGGCATCCCGGCGTACGGGAACCAGCGCACCGCCTGGGATGCCGGTGCGCGCTTCGACTACCCGAACCCCGAGTACCGCTGAAGATGGCGGCTGCCCCTACCGCGTTCCGGAGGGGTGTCGTTCCGTCGGAGGTCTGAGGTGGAAGGCCCCCCTCCGACGCTGAGTCCGCTGCACACCGACAACAAGAGCCCGGCCGATGGCCGGGCTCTTGTTGACACAGGGGTGGCGAGTGAGGGATTCGAACCCCCGAAGTCGTAGACAGCTGATTTACAGTCAGATCCCTTTGGCCGCTTGGGTAACTCGCCATTGGCGCTCCCGACCACCAGTGTTCTCGTGACCGAAGGCGCCACACAAGAATACTGTGCACGCGCCCGCACACGAAATCAGCGGGCGCTCAGCGGCCATCCGGTCTGCGGGTCAGGCTGCGAGGGCGATCGCCCCGGGAGTCTGCGGAGCAGCGGCGACGGCGGCCGGCTGCAGTTCGACGGCGGTCCGGACCTCCCGGTCGTCGTCGCGATCCGCGACCAGGCTGAGCACCTGACCCTCGCCGAATTCGGCGGCGACGCGCGTCAGGAGTTCGCCCTCGCTGACGCCGAGGACGCGGCACAGCGCGGCGAGGATCTCCGACGAGGCCTCCTTGCGTCCGCGTTCGATCTCCGAGAGATAGGGCACCGACACCCGGGACGTCTCCGAGAGCTGGCGCAGCGTCGTACCGCGCTCCGTCCGGATCCGGCGGAGCACTGAGCCGATCGCGTGCCTCAGAAGCATGGGGTCAGCCTATGTCGGATGCGGCGCATCCGCGCCTGCCGTGTTCCGGCGTTCTGCTCTCGGCAGAATGCCCGCGTGGATGCGCGCGATCGCGACACCCCGCGTCGCCTGCCGCCGATGTCGGTGGTCGGGCGCACAATCGTGGGCATGAGAACGTTGGAGATTTGCGAACGGTGCGACGGCACGGGGGCTGACCCCGCTCAGCACTACGAGGAGATCACCATCTGCGTCGAGTGCAACGGTGACGGCTGCCACGTCACCTACTACGCCGAACTCGCGCAGACGGCCTGACCTCCGCCCGCCGCGTGGCGACGCCCGAGCCGCGTGCAGCAGAGGTCGCGCTGCGATTCTGCGACGCCGTGTACCCGGGCGCGACCACGGTGATCCTGGGCGGCAGTTCATCCACCGGACGTCGCACCGCGACCAGCGACATCGACCTCCTGCTGATCGGTCCACCCTCGGCACTGGCGCACGCTGGCGCAGACGGGGCCGAGTCGCCGCGAAGTGAGGCTCGGGTCGCGCATCGCTTCGGGGAACGTTTCGACGCTTTTGCTTACACGGCCGAGGGCTTCCGCGACTGGTCGGAAAGGGATTTCGCCTCGCTGCGTCCCGTCCTCCCCTTCCTCCTCACGGAAGGTCACCCGCTGCGGGTCGGCTCGGAGTACGACGAGTTGTACCGCTGGTCCGCCGATCGACTCGAGCTGGGCCCGCAGCAGACGGCGCACCAGCTGGAGCTGCGGCGCTACGCGATCACCGACCTGATCGACGACCTCATGGATGCGACGGAGCCGCTCGCCGCCGCAGCGATCCGCGCTGACCTCTTCCGCGACCTCGCACAGCTCGCCCTCCTCGCCTCCAACTCATGGCTGGGAAGCGGCAAATGGCTGGCGCGGCGCTTGAGCGCGGCCGATCCACTCAGCGCTGAGGCGCTGCGCGAGTTCGCGCGGACGCCGGACCAGACGGAAGCCGCCGAACGCGCATCCCGCCTGCTCGACCGGCTCGGCGGCCGGGTCGACGGTGACCTGGTCCGCTGAGCGAAGCCCCGTGTCGCGCTCAGGCCGCGATCTTCGCCGCGGCCAGGTCGTCGAACAAGTCGGTGTTGAACTGGAAGGCCAGCGCAACCTCGCCGATCACGCGGTCGCGCTCCTCCTCCGTCCACTGCACGGCATCCAGTTGCGACCGGTAGGTGTCCTTGAACAGCTTCGGCTTCGCGATGTCGGCGAACAGGTAGAAGCCCACGCCGTTGGTCTCGAAGCCGTACTGCCGCTGGAGCAGCGTACGGATGATCTGGCCGCCGGAGAGGTCGCCGAGGTAGCGGGTGTAGTGGTGCGCGATGAATCCGCCCGGCCACTCCCGGCCGACCTCGCGGATGCGGGCCGTGTAGCGGACGGTCGACGGAAGCGGGGCGATCCGGTCGCGCCAGCTCTCGCCCAGGAGGAACTCGAGGTCGGTCTCGATGGCCGGCAGACGCGTGAGCTTCGGACTGATGAACAGGGCGGCGACGGGATCGTCGCCCATGCGCACCGCCGCCTCTTCGAGCGCCTCGTAGATGAAGTAGTGCTGCGAGAGGAGCGAGATGTAATCGTCGCGGCAGCCCTTGCCGCTCATCAGGTCCTGCATGAAGACCGCGCCCTCGCTCTCCGAGTGCACGGCTCGCGTACGTTCACGCAGCGCTTCGGAGAAAGGGATCGGTTCAGCCATCGGGTCTCCTGACTTAGGGGAGGCTTACCTCAGCCTTTCGCATCCCCCGCCTGCCGTCAAGGCGGCCTGGTGGCTGCTGGCTGCGGCCCTACGTCAGGGCAGGAACCGAGAACGGCGGCTCCGTCACGCCGTCGAGGTGATGCGCGTCTGCGGGATCCGACCCGATCGCGACCTGCCGGTTCATCGAGTCGACATGGAGGACGGAAGGCCGGAATGCCCTAGCCTCCGCGTCTGCGAGCATCGCGTACGTGACGATGATGACCAGGTCGCCGACGCCTGCCAGGTGAGCTGCGGCACCGTTCACGCCGATCACCCCGCTCCCCCGTTCACCCTCGATCACGTAGGTCTCGAACCGGGCGCCATTGTTGATGTTGAGCACCGCGACCTGTTCGCCGGGGAGCATATCGGCTGCGTCCATCAAGTCGCGGTCGACGGTGAGGGAGCCCACATAGTGCAGGTCCGCATGGGAGACAGTCGCCCGGTGGATCTTGGACTTGAGCATCGTTCGAATCATCGTCTACTCCTCGCAGCTGAGGCTGATCGGTGGCCCCGGTGTGTCCGGCGTCTTGCCGCATAGCATATAAGTGAGTGATCCTCAGTGTCTCCCCACCTTCGGGGCACAATTCGGGCGCCGCAGACTATTATTCGGCAACCGGCTCAGGATGGAGGACTCGCCATGGCCGACTGGAGCGCGGGATCGGTGTCACCCGGTCCCGACGGACGGCTGCGCTGTCACTGGGCCTCGGAGAACGCCGGCGACGCGCAGCTGCTCCGCTATCACGACGAGGAGTGGGGTACACCCACACGCGACGACGCGCCCGTGTTCGAGGCCCTCTCGCTCGGGGTGTTCCAGGCAGGGCTCAACTGGCTGACCATCCTGCACAAGCGGGATGCGTTTCGCCGGGCCTTCCACGGCTTCGAGCCGTCCCGCATCGCAGCGATGAGCGAGGCGGAGGTGGACGCCCTCTTCGAGGACGCGGCGATCATCCGCAACCGGGCGAAGATCCTGGCGACCGTCCGCAACGCCCGGACGATGCTTGCGACTGCAGACGGTCTGGCGGCCTCCGCCCACGCGTTCGCGCCGAAGGAGCGCATCCGGCCGCGCCGCGGATCCGACGTCGCCGCATCCACGCCCGAGTCCACGGCGCTCAGCGCGCGCCTCAAGGCGGACGGCTACGCCTTCGTGGGACCCACCAGCACCTACACGTTCATGCAATCGATCGGCGTGGTGAACGACCACATCGCCGGGTGCTACCGCGGCGACGAAATCGACGGGACCTCCACCGGATAGGACTGTCATCGCGCCTTATCGTGTGCGCAATCGCCACGAAACACGCGGCTCGTAGCGTGGTGACCATGATCCTGGCCACCTTGCTCGCCGTCGCCAGCGTGGTGCTGCTCGCCGTCGCCGGGATCGCGCACCTGGCGCTCTTCCCCTACGCGACCGAGAAGACGGTCGTCCGGTGGCTCCTCCCGGTCATGGCCGTTCCTGTCGCCGGCCCGCTCGCGTGGTTCGTCTTCGCCCTCGCCACGACCGTCCGCGTCCGGTGGGCCATCGGCCGGATGACCCGGCTCACGGGCATCCCCCCGGTGCAGCAGCGGTAATCGCCGTAGAATCGTTCGACACCAGTACCGTCTCAAGCTAGTGGAGCGATTAACGTGGCAGACTCCTCGTTCGACGTCGTCAGCAAGGTCGACAAGATGGAGGCGGACAACGCCGTCAACCAGGCCCGCAAAGAGGTCGACCAGCGCTACGACTTCAAGAATGTCGGCGCATCCGTCGAGTGGAGCGGCGAGAAGGTCCTCCTCAAGGCCAACACCGAGGAGCGCGTGAAGGCCGTCCTCGAGGTCCTCGAGTCGAAGTTCATCAAGCGCGGCATCACCCTGAAGTCCCTCGATGAGGGCAAGCCCTACGCCTCCGGCAAGGAGTTCCGGCTCGAGGTGGGCCTGAAGGACGGCATCGAGCAGGACGCCGCAAAGAAGATCTCGAAACTGATCCGCGACGAGGCGCCCAAGAGCGTCAAGGCCCAGATCCAGGGCGACGAGCTCCGCGTCAGCTCCAAGAGCCGCGACGACCTCCAGGCCACGATGGCGCTGCTGAAGGGTGCCGACCTGGACGTCGCCCTGCAGTTCGTCAACCTGCGCTGAGGTAGCCCCGCATCCACCGCGTGATTGCGGCGTAGGCCGCCTGCCGCACCGGCGGCCGGGACAGGAAGACGTCGTGGAGCGCATCCTCGACCCACGAGACGGTGACCGTCGGCGCGAGTTCGAGGGCACGCTGCGCGATATCGCGGACGACGAGCACGACGTCCGAACGGAGCATGTCCGGCGTCCAGTACGGCAGCAGCGTTGAGCGTGCGGACAGCAGGGTGAGCACCGGCGCATCGATGTGGAGGCCCGCCGCCACGCGGGCGTGCCCCGCGAGGATCGCGGTCAGCCACGCCGGGTGGACGGTGAAGCCGCGCACCGGACGCCAGGCCAGGTCGTAGTCCCATTCGCCGTCCATCGTCCGGGAGACGGTGCGCGTGTAGAAGCCGAGGTCGACGTTCGGCATCGCCGCTTTGGGGTCGAGCCGCGCCCGGAGGTCCACGAGCGGGGTCAGCGCGGCTCGCCCGACCGAGCGTGCCTGGAACTCCAGCCACGGGCTGTTGAGCACCAGTGCGTCCACCCGCCCGGGATGCCGGTCCGCCCACAGGCTGAGCGTCAGGCCGCCGGTCGAATGGCCCAGCAGGATGAGGCGCCGGCCGTCCGCGCGGGAGGTGCCCTCACCGTGACCGATCGCCGTCAGTGCCGCTTCGATGTCCTCGTCATACACGGCGAGGTCGTTGACGAAGCCCGGCGTCTGGCCCTTTCGGAGGCTGCGCCCGTACTTCCGCAGATCGAGCGCGTGGAAGCGAGCCCCCTGGTCGTGCCAGAAGCGGGCCAGCTCCGTCTGGAAGAAGTAGTCCGACCAGCCGTGCACGTAAAGGACGTCGGCGTCGGCCGCCGGTCCGCGGTGCAAGTGCAGGTGCGGCGGAGGAGAGAAGCGGACGAGGGTCGCGACGACGTCGCCCTCTGCGTCGGGGCTCATCGGCAGCGTCAACTGCTCGAAGGGCTCGCCGAGGACGTCCGTCCGCCACTCTCCCCTGTTCGCCATGTCCCCCGGACCGCTTAGTCGGCGGCCGGCCCGCTGGCCACGGATTCAGGGTTCGACACCCGCACCATCTCGTCCCGCGGGACCACCTTGACGCGAGCGCGCCCGCGCTCGGAGCCGAGGGCCTGCTCGTGGGCGTCGAGGTTGTGCCAGCCGTCGAGTGTCGTGAACTCCACACCCCGCTCGCGCAGGAGGTTCTCCACAGATTGCTCGTCGGGGTCTGCGGGAGACCACCAGTTTCCCTGATCGTTGATCACATGCTTGATCGTTTCCATGGCGTCCGACTTCGTGTGACCGATGAGTCCGACCGGACCGCGCTTGATCCACCCTGTCGCGTACACGCCGTACATGCGCTCGTTGTCGCCCTTGCGCAGCACCTGGCCCTCATGGTTCGGGATCACACCGTGCTTGCGGTCGAAGGGGATGCCCGGGAGCGGCGACCCGAAGTAACCGACGGCGCGGTACAGCGCGTCGATCTCGAGCTCGCGGATCTCGCCGGTACCGCGCACGCCGCCCTCGCCGTCCGGAGCGGTGCGCTCATAACGGAAGGCGCGCACGTTGCCGTTCTCGTCGCCCACGACCTCCAGCGGCTTCGCGTAGAAGTGGAGGTGCAACCGGCGCGAGGCGTTTCCGACCTCCCGCTGCCGCCACTGCTGCAGCACGCGATCGATCACCATCACCTGCTTGTTGCTGGCGACCGCCGCCTTCGACTGCTCGTCGTAGTCGAAGTCCTCGTCGTACAAGATCATGTCGACGTCGCGCAGCTCGCCGAGTTCGCGCAGCTCGAGCGGAGTGAACTTCACCTGAGCCGGGCCGCGACGGCCGAAGACGTGCACGTCGGTGACCGGCGACGCCTTCAGGCCCTCGTAGACGTTGTCCGGGATCTCGGTCGGAAGGAGGTCGTCGGCGTGCTTCGCGAGCATGCGGGAGACGTCGAGCGCGACGTTGCCGTTGCCGATGACGGCGACGGACTTGGCCTCCAGCGGCCAGGTGCGCGGGACATCCGGGTGTCCGTCGAACCAGCTGACGAAGTCGGCCGCGCCGTAGGAGCCCTTCAGTTCGATGCCGGGGATCTCGAGGTCGGCGTCGCGCACCGCGCCGGTGGAGAAGATGACCGCGTTGTAGTGACGCTTCAGGTCCTCGAGCGTGATGTCACGGCCGTACTCCACGTTGCCGAAGATCCGGATGTCGCCACGGTCGAGCACATCGCGCAGCGCCGTGATGATCCCCTTGATGCGCGGGTGGTCGGGCGCCACGCCGTAGCGGACGAGGCCGTACGGGGCGGGCAGCTGCTCGAACAGGTCGATCGACACGTCGAAGGCGCGCTCGGCCTTCAAGAGGATGTCGGCGGCGTAGATGCCCGCCGGTCCGGCGCCGACGATGGCCAGTCGGAGTTTGGTCATGCGTTGCTTCCTTCTGAGGTTGCTCGTCGCTCAGCTCGAGCGCTCGACGATCGTGTCCGCGAAACGGACAAGAGCCTTCTTCACCGGGCCGTCCGGCAGGGGTGCCAGCGCCTCCACGGCTTCACGCGCCCAGCGGTGCGCCTCCTCCAGCGTCTGACGCGTCACTTCGTGCTCGCGCAGCGCAGCAATGGCGTCCATGGCGGCGGGAGTCACCTCGCCGTCCTCGGCCGAACCCATCACGTCGCGCTCGAGGCGCTCGAGCAGCTCCGCGGCGTCCGGCTCGGTGGCCGCGCGTTCGCGCAGGCGCAGGACGGGCAGGGTGGCGACGCCCGCACGCAGGTCGTTGCCCGGAGTCTTCCCCGTCTCGGACACGCCCTGGGACGAGAGATCGATGACATCGTCGATGAGCTGGAAGGCGACGCCGATCTTCTCACCGAAGACGACGACGGGCTCCTCGTACTCCGTGGGCGAGTTCGAAAAGACGACGCCCATCTGGGCGGCGACGGCGATGAGCGAACCGGTCTTGTCCTTGAGCACGCCGATGTAGTGCTCCACCGGGTCCTCGCCGTCCTGCGGGCCGATGGTCTCGTGCAGCTGCCCCAGGCAGAGCCGTTCGAACGTATCGGCCTGCAATTGGATGGCGCGCTCGCCCAGCGCCGAGACCAGTTTGCTGGCACGGGCGAAGAGCAGGTCTCCAGTAAGCACGGCCACGGAGTTGCCCCAGACGAATTGTGCGCTGGGGACGCCGCGGCGCATCTGCGAGTCGTCCATGACGTCGTCGTGGTACAGCGAAGCGAGGTGCGTGATCTCGACGGCTTCCGCCGCCTGGATGACGTCGGCGTTGGTGCCGGTCCCCAGTTGCGCGGCCAGCAGGGTCAGCATCGGCCGGACGCGCTTGCCGCCGGCCTCGAGCAGGTAGCGGGCGGTGACGTCGGCCAGGTTGTCGGCGAAGCGCATCTCACGATGCAGACCCTCCTCGACCTGCGCCAGCCCGGCATCGACGGCGTTCGCGAGCTCGCGGTCCTCGCCGCGGATGAAGATCCGCTCGGTGAAGCCGAGTTGGCCGGTCAGCGACTGGCGTCGCACGGCCGGGACACTTCGTGGCACTACTCCCCCTCGGGCGGGACGGTCGACGCAGGATCTTCGGAACGGGCGGGCCCGGTGGATGCCGAGCCGGTGGACTCCGGGGCGGCCTTCGGCGGGGCGGCCTTCGGCTTCCGCGGCGTGGACGACGCGGGCTTGGGCTTCGCGGTGGCCGGCGTCTTCGCACGCGCGGAGGCAGCGGGCTTCGGCGCGGTCGCGGACGGCGCCTTGGGGCTTGCGGCTTTTGTCGTCTTCGGCTTCGCGGCAGGCGACGAGGACGCCGCTTCGGCGGCCGGCGCCGGGGCCGGCGCCGGGGCCGGGGAAACGGGCAGCTCTGCAGGCAGCGGCTTGAAACCGCGGTGGAGCGCGACGATTCCGGCCGTGAGGTTGCGGTACGCGACCCGCTCGAAGCCGGCCTCGCGCATCCACTCGGCCAGAGCGCGCTGGTCCGGCCACGCCTGGATGGACTCCATCAGGTACTCGTACGCAGCCGGGTTGGAGCTCGCCACGCGTGCGAGCACGGGCATCCCGTACTTGAGATATGCGGCGTACCCGGCGCGAACGGGAGCGAGGGGCGGCTGCGAGAACTCGCACACGACGACCCTGCCGCCGGGCTTGACCACCCGGAAGAATTCGGCGAGCGCCTTCTTCGGGTCGACGATGTTCCTCAGGCCGAACGAGATCGTCACCGCGTCGAACGAATCGTCGTCGAAGGGAAGCGCCGTCGCGTCCGCCTGCACGAACCGGATGAAGGGGTTGCCGGCCTGTCGCTCGCGACCCACGTCGATCATCCCGGCGGAGAAGTCCGCCGCGACGACGGACGCGCCGTTGCGGGCCAGCGACGCGCTGGAGGTGCCGGTGCCCGCCGCGACATCGAGGATCGACTCGCCGACCTGGGGGTCGACGGCGCGCGTCGTCGCCACACGCCAGAGCGCCGCGTTGCCGACGGACAGGACGGCGTTGGTCCGGTCGTAGCGCGTCGACACCTGGTCGAACATGGCGGCGACCTGGGCGGGCTGCTTGCTGAGGTCGGCCTTACTCACCCCACCAGCTTAGGCTGCGGCGTCTGCGAGGCGCATTTCCGCCCCCGGATGCACGCCGAACGGTCAGCCATCGGGTTGGTCAGAACCGCTGACCCAGCGCTTTCGCGCGCAGCGCGTCGAACTCGCCCTGACTGATCACGCCACGATCGAGCAGACTCTGCGCCTGCTCGATGTCCGAGGCCGGCGTTGCCGACCCCGTCGGATGCTGACCCCAACTGTCGTCCTCCGGCACCGTCTGATTCCTCGCCAGGTTGCGCTCCGCCATCCCGCGGCCCCGCGCGATCAGGTAGATCAGCAAGCCGAGCACCGGGAAGAAGACCAGGAAGATCACCCACAGCGCCTTGGCCCAGCCGTTCAGCGCCGGATCCCGGAACAGGTCCACCAGCACGGTGAACAAGACCATCAGGAACGCGACGAACGCGAAGATGTAGAACGCGAACAGGAAGGCACTCCAGAAGGTGTTCATCTCAGTCCTCTCTCATCGGCCACACCGTAATGGGGTGCGAGAGCCCGTGGCTAGAAGGAACTTCCGGCGCCACCGGGACTACCATGGGCGCTCCCGGGAGGGCGCGATGACGGACATCCGGCTTGCGCGGCGAGGAGGCGACGGTGAACCACGACACGCACTGGACGGCGGATCCCGACGAGCTGCTGAGGGTGGGGCCGGGATTCCGGCTCTCCGAACAGCCCACCGATGGGACCCCCGGCTTCGATGGCGGCAAGAAGGAGGGGCGCAAGGCGCTCTCCCACGGCGCGGACGTCCTCGCCGGACTCCAGGAGAAGCTCTTCGCGTGCGGGCGGCTGGGAGAGTCGCGGTCCATACTCCTGGTGCTGCAGGCCATGGACACGGCAGGCAAGGGCGGGATCGTCTCCCACGTCATCGGCGCGATGAACCCCGGCGGCGTGCACTACGCGGGCTTCGGCAAGCCCACCCCGGAGGAGCTGGCCCACGACTTCCTGTGGCGGGTGTGGCGGGAAGTGCCCGCGGCGGGCCAAGTCGCGGTGTTCGACCGTTCGCATTACGAGGACGTCCTGATCGGCCGGGTCCGGCGCCTCGCCGACCCCGACGAGATCGAGCGGCGCTACGGCGCGATCACCGCGTTCGAGAACGAACTGACGGAGTCGGGGACCGCCGTCATCAAGGTGATGCTGCACCTGGGCAAGGACCAGCAGAAGAGGCGTCTCGCGTCCCGCCTCGAACGTCTCGACAAGCTGTGGAAGTTCAACCCGGCCGATGTCGACGAGCGACTGCTCTGGGACGAGTACCAGGACGCGTACCAGATCGCGCTCGAGCGGACGAACAGCGTCCAGGCACCCTGGTTCGTCGTCCCCGCCGATCACAAGTGGTACGCGCGGGCCGCCGTGCAGGAGCTTCTGATCCGGCAGCTGCAGCGCCTGCAGCTCGAATGGCCCGCGCCGGACTACGACGTGGAGGAGCAGAAGCAGCGCTTGGCGGCCTCCTAGCCGAAGGCCTCCACGATCGGCCGGAACTTCATCGTGGTCTCCGCCAGCTCCCGCTCGGGGTCCGAATCGGCCACGATCCCCGCGCCGGCGTACGCCGTCAGGTCGCCTTCGGCGGTGACCTGGGCGCAGCGGAGTGCGATCGCCCACTCGCCGTCCCCGTCGCCGCCCACCCAGCCGACCGGCCCTGCGTAACGACCGCGGTCGAACGGCTCGAGCTCGCGGATCAGCGCGAGGGCCTCGTCGCGCGGCGTCCCCGCGACGGCGGCGGTCGGATGCAGGGATGCGGCCAGATCGAGCGAACTCGACCCGTCGCTGAGCAACCCCGCGATGTCCGTCGCGAGATGCCACAGGTTCGGGAGCTTCAGCGTGAAGGGCTCGTCGCTGGCGGCGAGGTCTGCGCTGTGCGGGCGGAGCGCATCCATCACGCTGGTCACCGCGAAGCGGTGCTCACCCTGATCCTTCTCGCTGGCCGCCAGCTCGGCGGCGGCCGCCGCATCCAGACGCGCATCGGAACCGCGCGAGATCGTGCCCGCGAGGACCCGTGCGGTCACCGTGCCGTGATGGACGCGGACAAGCGTCTCCGGGGAGGAGCCGACCAGCCCATCCACCGCGAAGGTCCAGCAGTCGGGATAGCCGAGCGCGAGCTCGACGAGGGCGCGCCGGAGGTCGGATTCAAGGGGCAGGTGACCGCGGAGATCGCGGGCGAGCACCACCTTCGACAGGTCGCGCTCGCGGATCCGCTTCACCGCCCCGGCGACAGCCGACCGGTAGCCGTCGGCGTCCATCTCCCCGGGCAGCAGGGTCAGGCGATACTCGTCGCCGAACGGAGTGGGGCGCGGCGCCGTGTCGGATCCCGGCTCGCCTGCTCGGCGGATGCGGGTGATCCAGCTGCGGCTCCCCCGGCGGCCCACCACGATCTCGGGCACGATCAGCGTGCTCGTGGCGGTGCTCTCGTCGTCGAAGGCGAAGGTGCCGAACGCGACCAGGCCGGTTCCCGGCGTCCGCACGGCGTCGTCCACGACAGCGGCCTCAGCGGTCGCGCGCCAGGCGGCCGACGCCTGCTCGATGCGGTCCGGGCCCGTGAACTCCAGCCGGAGGACCTCGCCGAGGCCGGCCATCCCCTCGCCTTTGCGCAGCCAGAGCAGGGGCGTGCGGGAGTCGAGGAAGGGGATGAGCTGGCGGACGTCATCGAGGGGTGCGGTCTCGGCCTCGAGGACCGTCACGCCAGTCTCCCGCCGAGCGGTGGGGGCTGATCTCACGGGTCCAGCCTACGCCCGCGACGCTGTGCTCCCGTTGGGCGGCGGGTGAGCACCTGCTGGGATGATCCGGGCCGTTAACAGCGTCATTGCGCGCTTTCGACACTCTGCGTATCACCCCCGTCACCCTTGCACCCGGGATGTAACATTCATTTATGCCCGTTCCCGTGACCGGAGCCGCCAGCCCGCGGCGCCTCATCCGAGACGAAGTCTTCCTGCGCCTGCTCGATGCGATCGTCGACGGCGACCTCCTCCCCGGAGAGCAGCTGTACGACGCGGAGATCGAGCGCTGGGTCGGAGTCTCGCGCACGCCCGTCCGGGAGGCGCTCAACCAGCTGGCGGCGATGGGCCTGGTCGAGATCCTGCCGCAGCGACGGACGCGTGTCACCCCGATCGAACCGGAACGGCTGCGCGCCTTGATCACGACGGTCGGCGTGCTCGTCTCCGGCGTCGTGCGCGACGCGACTCCCCTGCTGACCGACGTCGACCGCGAAGCGCTGAAGCGCGCTGATGGGGACGACGCGGCGTCGATCGTCCGCACCGGTCTCTCCTCGGACGGTTTCCTCGGCGTCTTCGTGCGGAGGCTCGACAACGCCACCGTCGCCCGCCTGCTCAAGCGCCACCTGCCCGAGGTGCAGCGCGCCCTGAAGGCATCCGCATCCGACGCGTCGCTGGCGAAGGCGGTCCCGCTCAAGGGCTCCCTGATCGACGCAGCTGTCGCCGGGAAGGCGGACAAGGCGGCCCGTGCCGCCGCCGACCTGTTCGAGAAGGCGCTCGTCACGATCGCCGACGGCTTCGCCACGCCCGAGAAAGGTACCCGCTGATGCCATTGCCCGTGAGCGATACCGCCCCGGTCGAGCGCCGGCTGCTGCGCGACGTCGTCTACAACCGCCTGTACGACGGGATCCTCGACGGCACGCTCGAGCCCGGGGAGACGCTACTCGATGAGAAGCTGACCGCGTGGCTCGGCGTCTCGCGCACCCCGATCCGCGAGGCGTTGATGAAGCTCGCCGACATCGGCCTGGTCGAAATGGCACCGAACCGCTACACGCGCGTGGCGCCGATCGACCTGAAGGCGATCGACGAGGCCATCTACACGACCGGCCTGCTCCACGAGTACGCAGCGCGCGCCTTCGTCCCGTCCCTGGACAACGCGGCGGTGGCGCGGCTCGACAAGGCGCAGAAGCAGGTCAAGAAGAGCGCGAAGGCGCGTGACCTGCCCGCGCTGGGCCACGCCTTCAACGACTTCTTCCTCGAACTCGCGCGCGCCGGAGGCAACGACGTGCTCGTGAGCGTCAGCGAAGGCCTCAGCCCGCAACTGCTCCGCTACATCTCGGTCTGGAAGACGCCGTTCGGCATCGACGACCTCCCCGGCGCACTTGCCGGCGTGGTCGCGGCCGCGAAGGAGCGAGACGGGGCAACGGCCGGCGACCTCGTGAAGGCGCTGTACGCGGGCACCCTGACGCAGTTCCTCGACGACTACCGCCGGAACGACGCCGACATCGCCCAGGCGCCCGTCTTCTGACGCTCCGTCTGACCTCGCTGTTCGGGCCGCTCAGACCTCGAAGTCGACGGCGGCGCGCGCGCCGACCACCGAACGGATGAACGCCGCCACCTCGAGGTGCGCGGGGTGCTGCTGATACACCTGGATGTCCTCCAGGCTGTCGAAATCGCTGATCAGCACCACGTCGAAGTCGTCGCCCGGCACGACGGTGACGCCCACCTCGAGGCTGCGCAGCTGCGGGATCACGGCGGGAAGCGACTCCAGCCCGCTCTTGATGCGCGCGGCCTGCTCGGCCCGTTCCGACTCGTCGGCGGTCGCGAGCTTCCACGAGACGACGTGGCGGATGGTCATACGGCCTCCAGGAGTGCGGTGCGCAGGCGGCCCGGATCGACGCGCCAGTAGGTGTGGACGCGCCCAGCGATGAGCACGACCGGGATCTCCTCGACGTACTTGTCGTGAAGCTCCGGCTCCTGCAGGATGTCGCGCTCATCCACGGCCACGGTCGGAGCACCGTCCGGCAACTCCGCGATCACCGAGTGGATGACGTCCCTCGCGTCATCGCAGAGGTGACAGCCCGGCTTGCCGATCAGAGTGAGGGAGACGGTGGACACGCATCCACTCTAAACGGAGCGAACGCGGCCAACCCAGCGAACGAGGCGCAGACAAGACAAGCGCCGGACCGTGAGGACCGACGCTTGAACTGCAGACTCGGGGTCTACTTCTTGTTGCGACGCTGGTGGCGCGTCTTGCGAAGAAGCTTGCGGTGCTTCTTCTTCGCCATACGCTTGCGACGCTTCTTGATAACGGAACCCACGTAGACCTCACAAAGATTCAGGGGTATGCCGCGGGGCGCGCGGCGACACGAGGTGACAGTCTACCGGACGTCAGGCAGAGTCCGCGACGCCGCCCTCCGGGAAGGTGGCCGCCTGCAGCAGGTGCTCGACGGCGGACTCGGGAACGCGGAACGAGCGACCGAAGCGGATCGCCGGAAGCTCGCCGGAATGGACGAGCCGGTACACGGTCATCCGGGAGACGCGCATCATGTCGGCCACCTCGGCGACCGTCAGGAAGCGGACATCCCGCAGATCGTGTGCCATGGTGCCGCCCTCCCTCTTTCCGGTCATCGTACTCGGGACGGTCAGTCCTTGCGCCACTTCTTCGGAGTGACCCTCTCGGTCGCCGACGAGACGCGGTGCCGGGTGTCGGCGAGGACCTTGCCGACCGTGCTCGCGAACTCCCGGGTCTCCTCCGCCAGGCGGGCGGTCAGCTCCAGGTCCTCATCGGATGCCGTGAACGGAATGACCCAGTCCTCGACGGCCTCCAGGGGTCCCGCGTCGAGGCGGTAGTAGCGATGCTGCCCCTCCTCGCGGACCGAGACGAGGCCTGCTTCGCGCAGCACTTTGAGGTGCTTGGACACCGTCGGCTGGCTCAGCTCGAGGGTGGCGACGATCTCGGACACGGATATCTCGCCGACGGAATGCACCGCATCCGAGTTGCGGTCCAGGAGCACCCGCAGGATCTCGCGCCGCGTCGGGTCGGCGATCACGTCGAAGATGTCGGCCATGTCCCCAGGCTAGCCATTCCCCCGGCGCAGTACCATGTCCGAAGCCCGCCCGACATTCGCAGACGACGGGAAGGACCAGACATGAGCGCCACCCGGGCGGTCGCCGGCCAGTCCGCTTCGCCGGCGGGACGCGTCCGCGCTGCGATCAACGAATTCGCCGCACGCAGTCCCTCTCGCTTCGCGATCCTCGTGTTCGCGCTGCTCATCCTCGTCTTCACGCTGCTGTTCTCGCTCCCGATCTCTTCGTCGAGCGGTCGCTGGACTCCGCTCGCGGACTCGCTCTTCACCGCGACCTCGGTGATCTGCGTGACCGGGCTCGCGACGGTGGACATGGCGACGCACTGGTCGATGTTCGGGCACCTGCTCGTCTACATCGGCGTGCAGGTTGGTGCCGTCGGCGTGCTGACCATGGCCTCCATCCTGGGTCTGGTCATCTCGCGCAAGCTCGGCCTCCGGGCCAAGCTGATGGCCGCGAGCGACAGCAATCCGTTGCGCATCCACGCGGGTCCGGTCGCCGAGGGGCAGGCGGTGCGGCTCGGGGAGGTGGGCAAGCTGCTGACGACCGTCGCAGCCAGCCTGGTCGTCATCGAACTGCTCGTGGCACTGCTGCTGTTCCCCCGCATGCTCATCGCGGGGATCGACGTGGGCACCGCTGCATGGGAATCCCTCTACTACGCGGCAATGGCGTTCACGAACACGGGATTCACGCCGAACGTGGAAGGCATCCAGGCGTTCGCGACGGACTACTGGTTCCTCAGCGCGCTCATGATCGGGGTGCTGCTCGGAGCGATCGGCTTCCCGGTCATCTTCGCGATCGCCTCCAACCTGCGCGAGAAGCGGCGCCGCTGGTCCATCCACGTCAAGCTCACGGTGATCACCTCGCTCGTCCTCCTGGTCGCGGGCGCGGTGCTCTACATCGTCCTGGAATACGACAACCCGAAGACCTTCGGGCATCTCGACGCCGGGCACACGATCTTCCAGTCGTTCTTCCTGTCCACCATGGCGCGATCGGGCGGCTTCTCCACGATCTCGATCGACGACCTGCACGGCTCGAGCATCCTCGTGACCGACATGCTGATGTTCATCGGCGGCGGCTCCGCATCCACGGCGGGCGGCATCAAGGTGACCACCCTGGCCGTCCTCTTCCTGGCCGCTTTCGCCGAGGCGCGGGGCGTGGACTCGATGGATGCGTTCCGCCGGCGCATCCCGATCGACGTGCTACGCCTCTCGGTCTCCGTCGCCCTGTGGGGCGCGACCATCGTGGCGGTGTCGAGTGTGCTCATCCTGCAGATCACGAAGGCGCCGCTCGACCACGTGCTGTTCGACGTCATCTCCGCCTTCGCGACCTGCGGTCTCTCGACGGGCCTGACCGAGCGCCTCCCGGACGCCGGCGTCTACGTCATGGTCGCCACGATGTTCTGCGGGCGCGTTGGTACAGTGACTCTCGCCGCGGCGCTGGCCCAGAGTCAACGGCGACAGCTGTACCAGAATCCCGAGGAGAGGCCGCTCGTTGGTTGACCGGATCAGACACAACGCGCCGGTGATCGTCATCGGCCTCGGACGGTTCGGGGCGGCGACGGCGGGCGAGCTGGATCGGCTGGGCCGCGAGGTGATGGCGATCGACACGGACCAGAACCTCGTCCAGAAGTGGGCCGACCGCGTCACGCACGCTGTGCAGGCGGATGCGCGGTCCATCGAGACGCTCCGCCAGGTCGGCGCGGAAGACTTCTCGATCGCGGTGGTGGCCGTCGGCTCCTCCATCGAGGCGAGCGTGCTCATCACGGCCAACCTCGTCGACCTGAAGGTGCCGCAGATCTGGGCGAAGGCGATCTCGAAATCGCACGGCAAGATCCTGGAGCGGATCGGCGCCAACCACGTCATCTACCCGGAGGCGGAGGCGGGCGAGCGCGCGGCGCACCTGGTGTCCGGGCGGATGCTGGACTTCATCGAGTTCGACGACGACTTCGCGCTCGTGAAGATGTACCCGCCGAAGCCGATCCGCGGGATGCGCCTCGGCGCCTCGGGAGTGCGCTCGAAGTACAACATCACCGTCGTCGGTGTGAAGAGCCCGGGCAAGCCGTTCACGTACGCCACGGCCGAAACGGTGGTCTCCGATCACGACCTCGTCATCGTCTCCGGTGCCTCCGCCGACATCGAGCGCTTCGCCGCCCTCGAGCCCTAGCCCCGGGTCAGCCGGCGGAAAGCTCGCGCGAGCGGGCGAGGGCCGCGTCGGTCGCGCGGGTGAAGAGCGCCGGGAGGTCGGCGTCCGCGAGGACGGCGATCGCGCGCTCGGTGGTCCCGTTCGGGCTCGTCACGCGGCGGCGGAGCTCGGCGGGGTCCTCGCCCGAGGACACGAGCAGCTCGGAGGCGCCGAGGAAGGTGCCGTTCACGAGGGTGGCCGCCTGCTCGCGGCTGAAGCCCTTCTGCACGGCCGCCTCGGTCAGCGCCTCGATGAGGAAGAAGACGTACGCCGGGCCCGAGCCCGAGATGGTGCCCAGCGCATCCAATTGCGACTCCGGCACCTCGACGACCTCGCCGACCGTCTCGAAGAGGGTACGCACGACGGCGAGGTCCTTGGGGTCGGTGCCGGATCCGGCGCTGATCCCCGTGACGGCCTTGCCCACCACCGCGGGCGTGTTCGGCATCGCGCGCACGACGGACACGGTGTCGGGCAGCAGCGACTCCATCGTCTCGGTGGTGACACCGGCCGCGACGCTGACGACGACCGTTCCCGGGGCCAGCGAGGCGGAGATCTCACCCAGCAGGTCGCGGACCATCGCCGGCTTGACGGCCACGATCACGACCTGGGCGCCGTCGACGGCGAGGCGGTTAGCCTCCGCGGTGGTCTCCGTCGCATACGCGGTCACGCCCGGCGTTCCGGCGAGCTCCGCAGCGCGCGCCTCCGACCGGTTGGTCACCCGGATCCCGGCCACCTGCACGCCGGGCGCAAGCAGCCCGCTGAGGATCGCGCGGCCCATCGAACCCGCGCCCAGCATGGCGATCGTCGGAAGCGTCACGTTCTGCGTGTCATCCATGCGGCCATCCTAGGATGAGGTGCATGAGCGCATCCGGCGGAAACAGAGCGATCATCGCGGCCTTCGCAGCCAATCTGGGGATCGCGCTGACGAAGTTCATCGCGTGGGCGTTCTCCGGTTCGTCGTCGATGCTCGCGGAGGGTGTGCACTCGCTCGCCGACTCCGGCAACCAGCTGCTCCTGCTGCTCGGCGGCCGGCAGTCGCGCCGCCAGGCGGACCGCGAGCACCCCTTCGGCTACGGCCGCGAGCGCTACGTCTACGCCTTCGTCGTCTCGATCATCCTGTTCTCGGTCGGCGGCGTCTTCTCGATCTACGAGGGCATCGAGAAGCTCACGCACCCGCATCCGCTCGAGAACGCGTGGCTGCCCATCCTCGTGCTCCTGATCGCGATCGGACTGGAGTCGTTCTCGTTGCGCACCGCGGTGAAGGAGTCGCGCCCGCACAAGGGCAGCCTGTCGTGGCCGCAGTTCATCCGCCGGGCGAAGGCACCCGAGCTGCCCGTCGTGCTGCTGGAGGATGTGGCCGCCCTGACCGGTCTGGTCTTCGCTCTCCTCGGTGTCGGGCTGACCGTCATTACGGGCAACAGCGTGTGGGATGGCGTGGGCACCGTCCTCATCGGCGCACTGCTCGTCTCCGTCGCGGTGGTGCTGGGCATGGAGACCAAGAGCCTCCTCGTCGGCGAGGGCGCGACGGATGCCGACCTGGCCGCGATCGAGCACGCCGTGACCGCCGGTCCGGAGGTCGAGCGGATCATCCACATGAAGACGCTGTACCTGGGGCCGGACGAGCTGATGGTCGCCGCGAAGCTGGCGTTCTCCGGCGAGCACCGCCTGGCGGATGTCGCGGCGGCGATCGATGTGGTCGAGCGCCGCATCCGCGACGCCGTCCCCGCCGCCCGGGTCATCTACATCGAACCGGATGTGTGGGTCGACCCGAACGAAGCCGCACCCGCCACCGACACCATCGTCATCAAGGGACTCGAGTGACCCGCACCGCCGTCATCCTGCAGCACGATCCGAGCATCCATCTCGGCAACATCGGTCCAGTGCTCGTCGAGCACGGCTACGACCTGCGGATCGTGGATGTGACCACCGAGGATGTCGCGGCCATCGATCCCGCAGAGGCGGACCTCGTGGTCGTCCTGGGCGGCGAGATGGGCGCGTACCAGACCGACGAGTTCCCTTTCCTCGACCGAGAGAAGGATCTGCTGCGCGCCCGCATCGGAGCGCAGCGTCCGACCCTCGGCGTGTGCCTGGGCGCCCAGCTGATGGCCGGCGCGCTGGGCGAGCGCGTCTACAAAGGCGAAACCATGCAGATCGGTTACCGGCGCGTCGAGGCGACCGACGCCGGCGCGGAGTCGCCGATCCGCCACTTCGACGGCGTTCCCGTGGTCGAGTGGCACGGCGACACCTTCGAGCTGCCGAAGGAGGCGACCCTGCTCGCGTCCTCGAGCGACTACTCGAACGAGGCGTTCGCGATCGGCGACTTCGCTCTCGCGGTGCAGTTCCATCCGGAGGTCACCGACGAGATGCACGAGACGTGGGTCTCCGACGGCTACAACGAGTTGGACGAGCACGCCATCGACCCGGATGCGATGCGGCGCGACCGCGAGGTGTACTCGGCAGCGATGCAGGAGGCCTCGCGCCGCGCGTTCTCCGAGTGGCTGGACGGGCTCCCCGCGTAAGCGGGCCCCCGCGCACGAACCGCCCGCGTCAGCGCTTGGCGCGGAAGAAGTTGAGCAGCACGTCGCCGCACTCCTCCGCGAGCACGCCCGCGAACACTTCGACGCGGTGATGCAGCCGCCGGTCGCGCAGCACGTCGTAGACCGAGCCGGCGGCGCCGGCCTTCTCGTCCCACGCGCCGAACACGACGGTCGGGACGCGCGCGGCCAGCACCGCGCCCGCGCACATGACGCACGGCTCGAGCGTGACGACGAGCGTGCATCCTTCGAGGTGCCAGTCCTCGCGCGACGCCGCCGCCTCCTGCAGGGCGAGCACCTCGGCGTGCGCCGTCGGGTCGTGGCGCAGTTCGCGCTCGTTCCGGCCGGTGCCGATGACCTCGCCGTTCTCGTCCACGACGATGGCGGCGACGGGCACGTCGCCCGTGTCGAAGGCGAGCCGCGCGTCCGCCAGGGCGCGACGCATCCACTGCTCGTAGGCGGCGGGCACGGTGAGGCTCACGGCGGGACCTCCGGGGATCGCGTCGGGGATGTTCGGCTAGCCTTGAGCCTATGCGAGTGCACGTTGCGGACCACCCACTCATCACCCACAAGCTGACGGTGCTCCGCGACAAGCGGACCCCGTCGCCGGTGTTCCGCCAGCTGACCGAGGAGCTCGTCACACTGCTCGCCTACGAGGCGACGCGCGGCGTCCGTGTCGAGCCGGTCGAGATCGAGACGCCGGTCACCACGACGATGGGTGTCGCGCTCAGCGAGCCGCGTCCGCTGGTCGTCCCCATCCTGCGCGCCGGGCTCGGGATGCTCGAGGGCATGGTGCGCCTGATGCCCACGGCCGAGGTCGGGTTCCTCGGCATGGTCCGCAACGAGGAGACCCTCGAGCCGACCACTTATGCGGAGCGCCTTCCGATGGACCTGTCGGACCGGCAGTGCTTCGTGCTCGACCCGATGCTCGCGACCGGCGGGTCGCTCGGTGCCGCCATCGAGTTCCTGTTCGCACGCAACGCGGTGGACGTGACGGCCATCTGCCTGCTCGCCGCACCCGAGGGCCTGGAGGCGCTGGAGAAGGCGACAGAAGGCCGCAACGTGACGATCGTCCTGGGCGCGCTCGACGAGCGCCTGAACGAGAACGGCTACATCGTCCCGGGTCTCGGCGACGCCGGAGACCGCCTCTACGGCACCGTCTAGCACCGCCGCAACATTGCGTAATGATTTGACACGTCGAGTCATCGTCGGTTTTACTAACGAGCATGACTGACAACTCGCGTACCCTGACCTCCTTCGAGGCCCCTGGGGATGCCGGCATGATGATGCCCGGCCGCGACTCGGTCATGTGTTGCCGAAAGTGTCGCTGATCTGACGACCCTTCGCCGAACAGCACCCCACCGACGCCATCCCGTCGTGATCGGGCGCATGTTCCCCGGGAACGCCACACTCACGCTCCCGCGCACCCGGCCCGCTCTCTAGGGCCACAACACAACACTTCCCGCAGAATCCCTCCTCTGCCGTACCCGCGGAGGCTTCAGCACAGGGATGCGGCGCATCATCACTTAAGGACTCGATTCCCATGTCTCTGGCCACCGTCGACACCGCCTTCACCCGCACCTCCGCCGTCTCGCCCGTCAGCCCCGTCCGCGCCGCAGCGCCGACGCCGGCCGCAACCGCTCCCGCTCCCGCCGCCGAGGCCGCTCCTCGCATCCGCGCCGTTCCCGAGGGAACCGAGGCCCGCGGCTTCGTCCTCTACGTCGGCATCGACGAGGCGAAGGCCGCTGAAGCCGGCACCGACCTCGGCCGCATCGTGGAGGCGCTGAAGCGCCTCACCGCGGAGCTGGCCCCCGCGGCGGAGACCTACGCCGCCGTCGCCCTGGCCCCGGCCGGCTCCGGCGGACGGGACGTGGATGTGGTCCGTCTCGCCCTGCAGGACCCGGCGGCCATCGCGAAGCACCGGCACGCCGCCACGGTCGACGAAGACGAGGACCGTGCGGCCTCCGGCGTCGTCGTCGACATCTCGCGCAAGCGGCTCGTGCTCGACAACCAGACCGTCGCGCTCACGTACAAGGAGTTCGAGCTGCTGCAGTACCTGGTGCTGCGCGAGGGCCGCACGATCGAGCGCTCCGAGTTGATCAGCTCGCTGTGGAGCGCCGCCGACGAGGACGAGATCCCGAACGAGCGCACCATCGACGTGCACGTCCGCCGCCTGCGCGCGAAGCTCGCCCGCTACGAGGACATCGTGCGGACGGTGCGCGGCGTCGGCTACCGCTTCGACCGCCACGCGGACGTCTCGATCCGCTACGCGAGCGCCCCCTCCCCCGACCTGTTCTAGCCGCCGAGCACTAGCCCCCGAGCACAGGAAAAACGGTCACGTTTCACGCCGAAACGCGACCGTTTTCCTGTGCTCGGGGGCTAGGACCGGGCTGGGGTCAGGCGGAGCGCTGGTAGACGCGGAAGGCGCTGGTCGCCCAGGCCGCCATCACGACGGCCAGCGCGGCCAGCAGTCCCGCGTGCAGCCACAGGGTCGCCCAGTCGGGGTGCGCGCTCAGCGCCTGGCGCCCGACGATCACCGCCCACTCGAACGGGTTGTATGCCGAGACGTTCTGCACCCACTCCGGCGACAGCTTCGTGTTCATGATGGCCGAGCTGAGGAACATCAGCGGCAGCGTCAGCAGCTGCGAGATGCCGATCAGCGCGGTCTGCTCGCGGGCCAGCAGCGCGACCGCGTTCGACAGCGAGCAGAACACCGCGGTGAGCAGCACGACCCCCAGCAGCAACAGCAGGATGCCGACCACTCCGCCGTCGAAGCGGGCACCCGCCCAGAGTGCGATCCCCACGACGACGAGCGACTGCACGACGGCGAGGATCGACTGGTACACGAGCGTGGACACGATCATCGCCGCACGGTTCGTGGGCGACGTGAGGAACCGGTCCATCACCCCACGGTCCATGTCCTGGATGTACACGGTGCCCGACCACGCGCTCCCGAACAGCGCGAGCATCATCACGACACCCGGCGTCAGGTACTCGAGATAGGTCTGACCCGCGGCGCCGAAGCCGGGGATGTTGATCACCGACTTGAACAGTTCGCCGAAGAGCAGCAACCAGATGATCGGCTGGACGAGGTTCATCACCAGGAACACGGGCAGGCGCCAGGCTGCGCGCAGCTGACGACCGGTCAGTAGCAGCGTGTGCGTGAGGAAGGTCGGGCCGCTCCGGCGGAGCGACGGCGACGTGGACGGAGTGAGGACTGCGGCGGTCATGATGCGTTCTCCAGGACGAACTCGGCGGACTCCTGAGCCCGCCTGAAGGTGCGGCCGGTGTGCCGCAGATAGACGTCGTCCAGGCTGGGCCGGGCGACCGTGGCGGAGGCGACCGGGATGCCGGCAGCCTCCAGTGCGGCGAGCGCGAGAGGAAGCGTCGCCGCTCCGCTGTCAGCGCGCGCACGCAGCGTGCGCCCGTCGCCGCCGACCTCGCGCAGTGCTTGCACCCGCTGGAGCGCAGCGAGACCGGCGAACGGGTCTGCGTCCGTGGCCAGTTCGACGATCACGGCGTCGCCGCGGAGGTCGTTCTTGAGTTCCTCCGGCGTCCCGCCGGCGACGACGCCGCCGTGGTCGACGATCACGAGGCGGTCGGCGAGCCTGTCCGCCTCATCCAGGTAGTGGGTCGTGAGCAGGACGGTCAGATTCTCGGCGGTCGTCATCCGGTCGAGCTCCAGCCACAGCTCGGCGCGCGCCTCCGGGTCGAGGCCGGTGGTCGGCTCGTCGAGGAACAGCACCTCCGGCCGGTGCATGAGACCGATGGCCACGTCGAGCTTGCGGGCCATGCCGCCGGAGTAGGTCTTCACCTGTCGTCGTGCGGCCTCGGCGAGTCCGAAGCGGTCGAGCAGCTCGCTCGCGCGGGCCGAGGCATCCCGCCCGGACATCCCCTGCAGACGTCCGGCGAGGACGAGGTTCTCGACTCCTGTGTCCATGGGGTCGGACACGGGCTTCTGGGCGACGAACCCGATGGCCCGGCGGACGCGGGTGGGATGCCGCGCCACGTCGATCCCGGCGACGAACGCCGTCCCCGAGTCGGCACGGGTGAGCGTGGACAGGATCTTCATCGTCGTCGACTTGCCGGCGCCGTTGGGGCCGAGCAGTCCGAAGACGGTTCCGGGCTGGGCTTCGAAGCTCAGGCCGTCGACGGCGCGGATCGGGGGCTTGCCCCGTCCTCCGCTGTAGGTCTTCACGAGGTGGTCGGCGGCGAGCGCCGGACCGGTTGCGGTTGCCATGGTGGCTTTCTCTCTTTCTGGTTGGGCAGCCACCGGCGCGGGTATCCTTGAAGACAGCCCTCGGTGACTGTTGACGCAGGTTCCTTGACGGAACGACTGAAGGTCTTGATGGCCGGAGAGTTGCCGCTCTCCGGCCATCGTTCTGCGGCGCCGCTGTCGGGCGCCGCCGGCTCACGGTGTGAACAGCGCGGCCGCCTCCTCTCCGAAGGCGCCGTCGGCGATGCGGCCGCGCAGCTCCTCCATGGTGATGCCCTGATCGAGCAGACGGTGCAGTTGCTCCCACCACTCGTAGCCGCCGACGGAGCGGTCGCGGATGCGGGACGCGAGGTCGGCGACGTAGGCGCGCTCCGCCTCCAGGACAGCCATCCGGTAGTGGAACTCGACCATGAACAGTTCGGGGAGCTCGCCGGACTGCGCGAGCAGTTCGCGGCGTGCGGCCAGGTCGGCGTCCAGCCGGTCGCGGCGCCCCTCGAGCAGGTCGGCGGCGACCGCCGGCGGAAGCATTGGGAGCAGGGAGAGGCCGGTCTCGATGGCCGGGTACTCCTTGACGGGCACGGCCACGAGCTCGCGCAGCCACTCCTCTGCTTCTCGTCGGCCGGCGGCGGTGATGGCGTAGACGACCCGCTCGGGGCGGTTGCCCTCGCGCTCGGTCTGGGCGACCTCGATGAAGCCGTTCTTCTCGAGCGACTTGATGACCGAGTAGAGAGAGCCGAAGTTGAGGCGGATGCTGTCCTCCTTGCCCCGCTCCTTCATCGTCGTCGTCATCTCGTACGGGTACATCGGTCGCTCCCAGAGGCAGGCCAGCACCGCGAGCGCCAGCGGGTTGGCCACCGCGCGTTTCGCCATAGGACTGCTCCTCTCCGATCGATTACTCGAATCAGAGTATTCGCTTTCGGATAGGCATGTCCACCCCGAAAAGTACGCATAGCGAATTCGCAGAAAAAATAACGACTTGATAACTAGATGCCGTTACCTCTTCGTTATATAGTTCAAGAGCAATGGTTGTTTGCTGTGGCAGCCATCGCGGAATGTGATTGCAGGACACTCTTGGTGCAAGGGAGAGGGCCGGCCGCTAGCCTCTGCGGTCGGCCCTCAATCTGTTAAGCGCCGCCTCCGGCCGTCCCCTTATTTCCGCCCCGTGGTGGCACGGATGCCGCTCCCCGCGCATGATGAGAAGATGCGAATGCATCGAGCTCGCAGAGGGAGGACCGGTCATGGCGGAGAGCGCGACAGCATCGGCACCCACCAATCGTTCCCGTATCAGCGCTGTCGGCGCGTGGGAGTCGCTGTTCCGGGCCCAGGTCGCGGTGATGCGCACACTGGCGGCGGAGTTCCCGACGCGGGACATCTCGTTCAACGAGTACGACGTGCTCTTCAACCTCTCGCGGCAGCCGAACCGCGAACTGCGCCTGCGCGACCTGAACAAGCACGTGCTGCTCACCCAGCCGAGCGTCAGCCGCCTGATCGACCGGCTGGTGGCGCGCGGTCTGGTCGACAAGGGACCGGAGCCCTCCGACGCGCGCGGCAGCGTGATCCGTCTCACCGACACGGGATTCGAGATGTTCCGGCGCGTGGCCGTCGATCATATGAAGACCATCACAGATCGGGTCGGCGGGCGGCTGACACCGGAAGAGCTGGAGACACTGGCCCAGCTCTGCGACAAGCTGCGCGACGCCTCCTGACGGGCTCCGTCCACAGGCACGCCCGGCCTTCGCTCCGCCCACAACCTGAGCGCCGAGGTCCCGAACCCGTCACCGCCGACGCGTAGTATTGCGGCCACGGTCGAATGGTTGCACTACGAGGAGAAGACGCATGAGATGGGGATGGGCGCCTGCCCTTGTGGGGTTCGTCGCACTGAGCGGACTGGCGGGTGTGCTCGCCGCAGCGGCGGTGACGCCCGCGGTCGCGCTCACGGGTAGCGCGGCGGATTCGACCATCAGCGTGTTCGACGGCCTCCCCGAGTACATCAAGGTAGAACCGCTCGCGCAGGCCTCCACGATGTACGCGCTCAGCAACGGCCAGCAGGTCCCCATCGCGACCTTCTACTCGCAGAACCGCATCGAGGTCGGCTGGGACGGCATCTCGCAGAACCTGAAGGACGCCGCGATCGCGACCGAGGACCCCCGGTTCTACGAGCACGGCGGCGTCGACGTCAGCGGCACCTTGCGCGGCGCGGTGCTCACCGCTCTGCACAAGTCGGTGCAGGGTGGTTCATCGATCACCCAGCAGTATGTGAAGAACATCCTGGTGCAGCGCTGCGAGAACAAGCAGCCCGACACGACCGCGACGGCGGCGGTGCAGAAGAAGCAGCTCACCGCATACGAGACCTGCTACGACGACGCGACCAAGGTCGACCCGTCGCGCAAGCTCAAGGAGATGCGTTACGCCATCGGGCTCGAGAAGGAGTACTCGAAGAACGACATCCTGCAGAGCTATCTGAACATCGCGCTCTTCGGCGGTCGGGTCTACGGCGTGCAGTCGGCGGCGGAGTACTACTTCGGCGTGGGCGCGAAGGACGTCAACCTGCAGCAGGCGGCGACGCTCATCGCCATCCTGAACAACCCGGACAACCTGCGCATCGACCGGCCGACCAGCAAGGAGAACGGCGCAGCGAACGGGTACAAGGAGACCCTCGACCGACGCAACTACGTGCTCGACCGGATGCTCGCCAATGGCAAGATCACCCCGGAGGAGCACGCCGCCGCCCGCGCCACCAAGGTGGAGCCGAAGATCACTCCCACGCAGAACGGGTGCATGACCGCGCAGCAGTACAACGCCGCGTTCTTCTGCGACTACGTCGAGCGGATCATCGACCAGGACGGCATCTTCGGCAAGACCGAGGACGACCGCTCCAACTTCCTCACCCGCGGCGGCCTGAAGATCTACACCACGCTCAACCTCGACCTGCAGAACCAGGCGCAGGCGGCCGTCAGCGCGTACATCCCGCCGGCCCACCCCAACCTCGACCTCGGGTCCTCGAACGTCTCGGTGGAGGTCGGTACGGGGCGTGTCGTCACCATGGTGCAGAACCGGCCGTACGACAACACTGCCGACCCGGCGCCGTACACGACCGCGGTGAACTACAACACCGATTACGACTACGGCGCCTCCGAAGGCTTCCAGACCGGATCGGCGTACAAGGTCTTCGACCTGCTCGAATGGCTGCAGGAAGGCCACTCCCTGTACCAATCGGTGAACGGGACGCAGCACCTCTTCCCGCAGAACCAGTTCCACGCCAGCGACCCGTGCAACGACATCGGTGGGGCTCCGTGGCCGGTGTCCAATGACGAGGGCGAATCGGTGACCTCCACGACGGTCATGAACGCGACGGCGGAGTCGATCAACACGATCTTCGCCAAGATGGCGACGCAGCTCGACCTGTGCGGCATCAAGCAGCGGGCCAAGGACCTCCTCGTGCACGGCGCGGACGAAGCGGCGAACCCGTTCATGGCGAACCCGTCGTCCGTGCTCGGCACGAACTACATCGCACCGCTGACGATGGCCACGGCATATGCGGGCCTCGCCAACAACGGAGTCGCCTGCAGCCCGGTCGCAATCGACAAGATCGTCGACGCGAGCGGAACAGCGCACCCCGTCCCCAAGTCGCAGTGCTCCACCACCCCGATCGACCCGCAGGTCGCCGCCGCAGCCATCTTCGCGCTGCAGGGCGTGCTGCGCGGCGGCGGGACGGCGGCATCCGCCAACCCGGGCGACGGCGTCCCGATCTTCGGCAAGACCGGCACCACGGACAACTCGGTCGAGAACTGGCTCGTCACCTCGACGACGAAGGTCGCCCAGGCGACCTGGGTCGGCAACGTGCAGGGCGGGGTCGCGCTCCGGAGCCAGAGCTTCCAGGGCATCGGCGGCGGCAACGTGAAGTTCGCGATCGCGAAGCGCATCCTGACCGCACTGGATGCGGTCTACGGTGGCAGCGCCTTCCCGTCGCCCAGCGGCAAGTTCACGACTGCTCCTCCCGCGCCGAAGCCGCCGAAGCCGGCGACCCCCGCCGCCCCGGCCGCGCCGGCGGCCCCGGCACCCGCTCCCGGACCGGGCAACGGGAAGGACAAGGGGGGCCACTAGGGCTCGGATCCTTCAGGTCAGCGGGCCACAACTGTCTAGCCATGCTGCGCGATATTCGGACTAGTGTTATCGCGTGGGACGCACTCCAGACCCGAACCGAAAGCCGGAACTCCTCGGCCGCATCATGGTGCACGTCGCGACCGAGCCGCTCTCGCGGATGACCTTCCGCAGCCTGGCGAGCGCGCTGGGCGTGAGCACGTATTCGTTCGTCTACCACTTCGGCTCCCGCCAGGAGATGATCGACGCCATCCTCGAAGAGGGCGTGCGGCAGCAGTCCGAGTCGCTGAACGGCGTGGATGTGACGGCGTTCGGCCGCGACCAGTTCCGCGACTGGTACAAGGAGGCGTTCCGCCATTCGCTGCGCGAGAACAACCGGACCGGTCTGCGGCTGCAGTTCGAGGCGGGCGCGCTCGAGCCGATCGACCCCGACATCGGCAAGCGCGTCACCACGTCGTTCACGCACTGGCGCGACACCGTCAAGAGCTGGCTCAAGAAGCAGGGCATCGAGACCCGGCGCGCCGGCGTCCTCGCGCACTGGCTGGTCGACTCCGCCGCCGGACTGCACTTCGGCTTCCTGATGACCGGCGACCGCACGGCGACGGTGCAGGCGTTCGACGTCTTCCTGAACGCCTTCCTTCGCGAAGCGTTCGGCGACTGACCCCTAGCGCGGCCGTCTAGCGCGTCCCGCGCTCCGCGACGGTCTTGACGCCCTCCAGCATCTGCGCCCAGTTGGCCTGCGAATGCTCCGCGGCCTCCCGGGTCGGGTTGTTGTCCTGGTCGAGCGTAATGCGCGTGCCGCCGCGGATCTCATCCAGCTCGTACCGCAGGGTGTGGTAGTTCTCGGGCTCGTCCGGCAGCCCGCTCAACGGGCTGAAGTGGGTGACGACGATCCGCCACGGCTCCAGCAGATCCTCCAATTCGATCACGCGACCGTGGTCCTCGAACGTCTTGCCCTGCCACTCGCCGCGCCAGACGATCTTCGAGCCGAGCCGCCAGTCCGAGACGATCTCGGCGCCGTACAGGATCTCCGGCCGCGACCCGTTGGAGGTGAGCAGCTCCCAGACCGCGCGCCGCGGCGCCTTCACGTCGATCTCGGCCCGCGCCACGTAGTTGCCCATCGTCGCCTCCCGGTTCGTGACGCCCATCCCACACCCCCGGGACGTCCCGCGCAAGGCGCGATCGCCGGGCTCAGCCGCGCGAGTAGACGACCGCCTCCCAGGGGCGCAGCGTGCCCGAGGCTGCGGACGTCTCCCCGTCCATGTTGCCGAGCACGACCTCTGCGCCGTCCCAGCCGGGCAGCGAAGCCGGCTCGAACGTCGCCACCGACCCGCTGAGGTTCGCGAGCACGAGGAGGGACTCGCCACCCAGGCTGCGCGTGTAGGCGAAGATCTGCGGATGCTCGGGCAGCACCAGGGTGTAGTCGCCGGTCGCCACCACCTCCGACCGGTGCCGCAGGTCGATCAGGGCACGGTAGTGCGCGAACACGGAGTCGCCGTCCGCCACCTCCGCCTCGGCATTGACCTCGTCCGCGTTCGGGTTGGCCGCGATCCACGGCGTCCCGCTCGTGAACCCGGCGTTCGGGCCGGCGGTCCACTGCATGGGCGTACGAGCATTGTCCCGGCTGGTCCGGCGCAGGGCCGCGAGCACCTGCTCCGCCGGCGCCCCGAGGATGTCGACCGCCTCGGCGTAGTGGTTCAGCGACTCGATGTCGCGGAAGTCGTCGATGGCGGCGAACGCCACGTTCGTCATCCCGAGCTCCTCGCCCTGGTAGACGTACGGGGTCCCGCGCATCAGGTGCAGCACCGTACCGAGCGCCTTCGCAGACGGGATGCGGTACTCGCCGTCGTCGCCGAAGCGGCTGACCACGCGCGGCTGGTCGTGGTTGTTCCAGTACAGGCTGTTCCAGCCGACCTCGGCGAGGCCCTCTTGCCACTTGGACAGGTTCCGCTTGAGGTCGAGCACGCTCGCCGGCCGGTAGTCCCACTTGCCGCCGGGCCCGTGGTCGAGGTCGACGTGCTCGAACTGGAACACCATGTCGAGCTCGTGGTTGCGCGGGTCCGTGAAGCGCTGCGCCTGCTCCACGTCCACCCCCGGCATCTCGCCCACCGTGAGGTACCGGTCGCCGCGTCCGGCGAACACCCGCTCGTGCATCTCGCGGATGAACTCGTGGATGCGCGGGCCGTCGACGAAGAACGGGAACGCGTCACCGTACAGGGCGCCAGCGGGCACCTCTCCGTCGGGCAGCTCGGTGACCTTGGAGATGAAGTTGATGACGTCCATCCGGAAGCCGTCGACCCCGCGGTCGAGCCACCAGTTCATCATCTCGTAGACCGCGTCGCGCACCTCCGGGTTCTCCCAGTTGAGGTCTGGCTGCTTGCGGGAGAAGAGGTGGAGGTAGTACTCGCCGGTCTGCGCATCCAGCTGCCAGGCGGGGCCGGAGAAGAAGGAGCCCCAGTTGTTCGGCTCGGCTCCGTGCTCCCCCGCCTGCTTCCCGTCGCGCGGCGCGCGCCACCAGTACCAGTCGCGCTTCGGGCTGTCGGTGGAGGACGCCGACTCGATGAACCACGGGTGCTCATCGGACGTGTGGTTCACCACGAGGTCCATGACGAGCTTCATGCCGCGGGCGTGCAGCCCGGAGAGCAGCTCGTCGAAGTCGTCGAACGTGCCGAACAGCGGGTCGATCGCGCGGTAGTCGCTGATGTCGTAGCCATTGTCGTCGTGAGGTGACGCGTAGATCGGCGACAGCCAGACCACATCGACGCCGAGCTGCTTGAGGTAGTCCAGATGCTGGATGATGCCCTGCAGGTCGCCGATGCCGTCACCGTCGCTGTCCGCGAAGCTCCGCGGATAGACCTGATAGACGACCGCCGACTGCCACCACTTGTCGCTCACCCCGCCACCCTACCCGGCGAGTTCCACCCGTCGTCCGGTGCGCGCGGAGTCGCGCGCAGCGAGTGCCACGCGCAACGCTTCGACCGCCGCGGACACGGGCGCTCGGCTGGGCGGGGACCCGGCGCCGACGCATTCCAGGAAGTAGCGGGCCTGCTCGGCGAAGGCGTCCCCCGCATCCGGCGATGCCGCATCCACCCCGGTGTCGCCGACCACCTCGAAGCTCGTGCGGAACGGCTGCCCCGCGGGCAGATCGGAGACGCTGAGCAGCTGTGCGATCCCGCCGTCGGCGTATTCGATAGTGGTGGCGACGGGCAGGCCGAACCCGGTTCCGCCGAGCGGCACGCTGCTGACGGCGACGGCACGTCCGAGGTAGGAGGCTGCCTGGTCGATGTCGTGGATCGCGAAATCGACGAGCATCCCGCCCGAGCGCTCCTCATCAGCCAGCCAGTCGTAGCCGGCGGGCGAGGCGGAGATGCGCGACGCCCGGACGACGCGTGGGCGCCCGACGGAACCTGCGGCGACCCGCTCGGCGAGGGCCGCGTACCCGGGGAAGAATCGCACGACATGGGCGACCATGAGCGTCCCAGCGGCCGGGGATGCGGCCGCCGCGACCCGCGCGGCATCCTCCAGCGTCAGCGCGATCGGCTTCTCGAGCAGGACGCTGCGCCCGGCCTCGAGCGCCTCGATGGCCAGGTCCGCGTGCGAAGGAGTCGGAGTGCAGATCGAGACGATCGTCACCGCCGGGTCGGCCAGTGCCTCGGACAGTTGCGTGGCCCAGCGGGCGCCTGCCGCATCCTCCAGCGACGGACGTCGTCGGGGCGAGACGACCCAGCGCACCGGTACCCCGTTCGCGGCCCACGCCGACGCGTGAGCCTGCCCCATCCGCCCCGCGCCGACGATCGCGACGCCGTGGGTCACCGCACGCCGGTCCACCGCATGACGCGTCACCGCACGACGAGGTCGACCCGCGCGGGATCGAACACCGAGTCGAGGATGAGACGGCCGGCGCCCCGAATTCCGGCGTTCTCCTTCGCGGTGCTGACCGCGATGTCCAGCTGGTCCGTGATCATCGGCAGGCAGTCCGAGTAGATGGCCGAGCGGACGCCGGCGACGAACGCCTCCGCCTCCCCGAGGATGCCGCCGAGCACCAAGCGCTGCGGGTTGAAGAAGTTCATGATCGTCGCGAGCACGCCGCCGGTGCGGAGTCCCGCTTCGCGGAGCTCCTGCGTTGCGCGGGGATGCGCGTCGCGGGCGAGCGCGAGCACGTCGCGGGTGTCGTCGACCTCGACGCCTGAGGCGCGCAGCGCCTGGACGATCGCGGCACCGCCGGCCACCGCATCCAGGCAGCCGATGCGACCGCACGAGCACAGCACCGCCGGCGCACCGGGCACGGTGACGTGGCTGATGTCGCCGGCCATGCCGTGGTGGCCGCGGTAGACGCCGCCGAACGCGACGATCCCGCACCCGATGCTGGATCCCGCCTTGACGAAGACGAGCTCGCCGACATCCCCGCCCAGGGCGTCGTACTCGCCGAGCGCCATCAGGTTCGCGTCGTTGTCCGCCGCGGCTGGGAGCCCGGTGATGGCGCTCAGCTCGGCGGCGACGTCCACGCCGTTCCACCCGGGCATGCGCGACGGCGAGACCATGCGGCCCGTCGTCGAATCGACCGGCCCGGGCAGGCCGATGCCGAAACCGCGGAGGGTCTGGCCGGGCTGTGCGTGCTCCGCGACGAGCTCGCGGGCGACGTCGGCGATCCAGCCGAGGACGGCGCCCGGGCCGGTCCCGATGTCCATCTGCTCCGTGCGCGCGACGAGGATGCGGCCGCTCAGGTCGATCAGGCCGAAGGTCGCGTGGTGGGAGCCGAGGTCGGCGGCGCAGACGACGCCGGTCGACGCATCCACTTCGAGGGCCCGCGGCCGCCGTCCGCCGTGCGACACCCCGGCGCCCGCCTCGCGGAGATAGCCGGCGGCGATGAGCGCGTCGACGCGCTGCGACACGGTGGACGGGGAGAGCCCGGTGCTGCGGGCCAGGTCGGCGCGGGAGCGCGAGCGGCCGGACCGGACGAGGTCCAGGATGCCGCCCGGGGTCCCGGGGCCGGCTGCGAACGGATTCGCCGCCTCGACCGTGCTCGTCATCGCCGCATTCCCATCGCCGCATCCCCTCCGGGCGGAGGCTCCGTGCGCCCCGCTGCGTTGAGAATACTGTACCGACTTCGTTCGATATCGCATTAACTAATTTCGATATTGCGGACAACGCGAGACACTTAGTACGCTCGTCGAAACCTGCCCGACAACGATGCGAGGAACCGATGACAGCAACGGACGCCCAGCCGATGGTGAGCCTGCGCGCGGTCGACAAGTACTTCGGCGACCTCCACGTGCTGCAGAACATCGACCTCGACGTCGCCGAGCGCGAGGTCGTCGTCGTCGTCGGGCCGTCGGGTTCCGGCAAGTCGACGCTCTGCCGGTCCATCAATCGCCTCGAGACGATCGACGCGGGCGAGATCCGCGTGGACGGCGAACTCCTTCCGGACGAGGGCGCGCCGCTGGCGAGGCTCCGGGCCGAGGTCGGCATGGTCTTCCAGTCGTTCAACCTCTTCGCGCACCGCACGATCCTCGAGAACGTCATGCTCGCTCCCCTGAAGGTCCGCAAGCTCGGCAAGGAGGCCGCGCGCGCCCAGGCGATGCAGCTCCTCGACCGCGTGGGCATCGCCGACAAGGCGGACAGCCACCCGGCGCAGCTCTCCGGCGGACAGCAGCAGCGCGCCGCGATCGCCCGCGCGCTCGCCATGCAGCCCAAGGTGATGCTCTTCGACGAGCCCACCAGCGCACTCGACCCCGAGATGGTCGGCGAGGTGCTCGACGTGATGACCTCCCTCGCCAAAGAGGGCATGACCATGATCGTGGTCACCCACGAGATGGGCTTCGCCCGCCGCGCGGCAGATCGCGTCGTCTTCATGGACCGCGGTCAGATCGTCGAACAGGCGCCGCCCGCACAATTCTTCGACTCGCCGGCCACCGCGCGGGCGCAGTCGTTCCTGGCCGCCGTGCTGTCGCACTGACACGCGCCCGCGCGAGGCCGCGCACCACCGTTCCACATCACACCCCGCCCACCTAAGAAAGGGATGCATCCCATGACCCGCAGCATTCGCAGGAAGAGCGCCGTCGCCGGCGTCCTGCTCGCGGCCGTGACGCTGGCCGTCACCGCCTGCTCCGGAAACACGGCACTGCCCGGCAGCGACGCCAGCTCGACCGCGTCCGGAGACTCCGTGCTCGCCGGCGCGCCCGTCGCGAAGTCCGACCTCATCATCTCCGGCTCGACCATGGAGAAGATCAAGAAGCGCGGCAAGCTCATCGTCGCCGAGGCGCTCGACGCCCCGCTGCTGTCGCAGCAGGACCCGACCGACCCCTCCCAGGTGAACGGCTTCGACGCCGAGCTCGCCAAGCTGCTCGCCACCTACATCATCGGCAAGCCGAACGTCGAGATCGTGCCGCCGGCGTCCGAGACGCGCGAGGCGATGCTGCAGAACGACACCGTCGACGTGGTCTTCAACACGTACACGATCACGGAGGAGCGGGCCAAGCAGGTCGACTTCGCCGGACCGTACTTCGAGTCGGGCCTGGCCGTCGCGGTCAAGAGCGACAACAAGGACATCAAGAGCTACAAGGACATCGACGGCAAGAACGTGATCGTCGGCGCCAACACGCCTGCCGTCACCGAGGTGCCGAAGATCGCCCCGAAGGCGACCGTCACCGCGTTCGGCACCGACCCGGCCGCCGTCCAGGCCCTGATCCAGGGCCGCGGCGACGCCTACGTGCAGGACTACACCCTGCTCGCCAGCGACGCCGCCAGCGAGAAGCAGATCAAGGTCGTCGGCAACCCCTTCACGAAGGAGCCGTACGGCATCGGCCTCAAGCACGGTGACGACGACTTCAAGAAGTTCGTCAACGAGTGGCTGAAGACCATCCAGAAGGGCGGCCAGTGGGGCAAGGCGTGGAAGACCACGCTCGGCACCGTGACCGACTCGGATGTGCCCACGGCACCGGAGATCGGGTCCGTCCCCGGCTCCTGAGCCGGCGGGCTTCTGAACCGTAGGGTTCCGAGCCCTTCTGCACCAGACCGGTCGGATGCGCGTGGAGGCGACCCCCACGCCCGCGCGCATCCGGCCTTCCCCTCCCCACCCGATCTGTCGGACGAGAGAACGATGAACCCCCTGATCGACAACCTGGGACCGTTGGTCCAGGCGCTGGGCACGACCCTGCTGATGGCCGTGGTGGCCGGCGTCGGGTCCATCGTGCTCGGCGTGCTGGTGACGATCGCTCGCGTCAGCCCCATCCCGGTGCTGCGCGCCGCGGCGTTCCTCTACGTCCAGTTCTTCATCAACGTGCCGCTGCTGGCACTACTGCTGCTCGCGGTCTTCGCGCTCCCGGATGCGGGCATCCTGCTGCCGCTGACGCCGACCGCGATCATCGTGCTCACCGTCTACGAGGCGGCGTACGTCGCCGAAGCCGTCCGCTCGGGTGTGAACACCGTCCCCGTCGGGCAGGTCGAGGCGTCCCGCGCGCTCGGCCTCACCCTCTGGCAGTCGCTGCGGTACGTCGTCGTCCCGCAGGCGCTGCGCGCGGTCGTGCAGCCGATCGGCAACGTGATGATCGCGCTCGCGATGAACACCGCCCTCGCGGCTGCCGTCGGCGTCGTCGAACTCACCGCCGAGGTCAACAAGGTGAACCTCGTCGCGGCGCAGCCCATCCTGATCTTCTCCAGCGCAGGACTCCTCTACATGGCCATCGCCCTCGCCATCGGCCTCGCCGCCGGCTGGGTCGAGCGGAAGGTGGCGATCGCCCGATGACCGCGCAGCTCATTCCGGATCGCCCGGCGCCCGTGCGCGCCCGCCGGACCAAGCGCCGCTACGACGCCGCCTTCATCTACGACGTGCCCGGCCCGCGCGGCCGGCGCAACATCCTGCTCGGCTCGATCGTCAGCGTTGTGCTGTTCGCGGTCGTCGTGGGCCTGGGGCTCTGGCAGTTCGCCGCCCACGGCCAGCTCGCACCCGAGCGCTGGGCTCCGTTCACCGAGTGGGCGATCTGGCAGTACCTGCTGGTCGGCCTGCTCGGCACGCTGGAGGCGGCGGCGATCGTCGCTGTGCTCGGTGCGGTGCTCGGCGTGCTCCTCGCGCTCGGCCGCGTCAGCCACGTGCGCTGGGTGCGCATCCTGTGCGGGCTCTACATCGAGATCGCCCGCACGGTGCCGGTGCTGCTGGTGATCTACCTCATGCTCTTCGGCCTCCCGCAGCTCGGCATCAACCTGCCGACGCTGTGGAAGCTGGTCGTGCCGCTCACCATCGCCAACGCGGCCGTGTTCGCGGAGATCGTGCGCGCCGGCATCCTGAGCCTCCCGCGCGGACAGCGCGAGGCCGCGCTCAGCCTCGGGATGCGCCCGGTGCAGGCCATGACGTACGTCGTGCTCCCCCAGGCTGTCCGCAATGTCACGCCGTCCCTGGTCACGCAGTTCGTCAGCCTTCTGAAGGACACCTCGCTCGGCTACATCGTCGCGTTCACCGAACTGCTGTATCGCGGTCAGGTGCTGGCGTCGTACCTGCACCTGCTCATCCCGACCTATGTCGCGGTCACCGTCATCTACCTCGTCGTCAACGGCAGCCTGTCGGCGTTCGCGTCGCGGCTGCAGCGCGGCTCCCGGCGCCGGTCGGCTCCCGCGCCGGTCGTCGCGGCGCTTCCCGTCCTGCCCGCCGTCGCCGCCGTGGAGCACGAGGCCGACGACACCGATACAACGAAAGCCGACCATGTCTGACGCCGCCCCCACCGTCTCCATCCCGACCTCCGTGGGCTTCGACGAGCTCGCTGAACTCGCGGTCGTCCGCCGCTCCGGCCTCATCGAGAGCCGGCACTTCGGCAGCCTCATCGCGCTCGACCCGTCCGGGTCGCCGCTTCTCGAGCTCGGCCGGCCGGATGCGGTGATCCTCCCGCGCAGCACGGTCAAGCCGCTGCAGGCGCTGGCCTGCCTCACCGCCGGCGCGCCGCTGGCCGGCCTGGAGCTGGCCATCGCGGCCGGCAGCCACACGGGCGAGGACGAGCACGTACGTCTGGTCCGCGAGCTGCTCGCGCGGGCGGGCGTGGACGACTCCGCACTCGGCTGCCCGGTCGACCGGCCGGAGGACGAGGCGACGTTCGAGCGGATGCTGCGCGACGGCGAAGGACGTTCGCGCGTGCGGATGAACTGCTCCGGAAAGCACGCGGCCATGCTTCTCGCCGCGGCGACCAACGGCTGGCCGACCGACGGCTACCTCGACACGGCGCATCTCCTGCAGCAGCACATCCGCGACACGATGGCCGAGGTGACCGGCGTGCCGGTCGGCCACGACGCGATCGACGGCTGCGGAGCCCCGCTGTTCGGGACGAGCGTCCGCGGGATCGCCCGCGCGTTCGGTCGGCTCGTGCAAGCCGAGCCGGGGACCCCGGAGCGAGCGGTCGCGGACGCCATGCGCGCGCATCCGTACTACGTCGGCGGTTCGGGCCACCAGAACACCACGCTCATGGAGACGGTGCCCGGAGCGCTCGCCAAGGGCGGCGCCGAGGGCGTCATCGGGGTCGCGGCGGCCGACGGTACGGCGGTGGCCATGAAGATCGTGGACGGCAGCCCGCGGGCGACCACTCTGCTCGCGCTGCGGGTGCTCGAGGCGCTCGGCACTCCGATCGCCGGCGCCCGAGCGCTGGTCGACCTGCCGGTGCTCGGCGGCGGCGTGCCGGTGGGCGCGATCGAGGTCGGGGCCGACCTGGCGGCGGCGCTGGAGCGCCTCGCGCCGGAGCGCCTCGCGTGACCCTCGTAGAGATCTGCCTCGACGACCTGGCGGGTGTCCGCGTGGCCGAGGAGGCCGGAGCGGATCGCATCGAACTCTGCGCGGCGCTCGGCGACGGAGGCATCACCCCGTCGATCGGCACGGTCGCAGGCGCCCTGCGGGCGGCATCCCGGATCGGCATCCAGGTGCTCATCCGCCAGCGTCCCGGCGACTTCGTGTACAGCGACGACGAACTGCAGGCGATGGTGGACGACATCCACTCGATCCGCGCCCTGCCGAACCCTGCCGGTGTGGCGCTCGGATTCGTCGTGGGCGCGTTGCGGCCCGACGACCGGATCAACGTGGATGCGACCCGGCGTCTGGTCGCCGCGTGCGGCGACGCGCCGGTGACGTTCCATAAGGCGTTCGACCAGGTGCCGGACCGCAGTGAAGCGCTGGAACAGCTGGCGGACCTCGGCGTCGCACGCGTGCTCACCTCGGGTGGAGCGATGACGGCGCTCGATGGAGCCGAGGAGCTCGCGCGGCTGGTGGAGCAGGCCGGCGACCGCGTGGCGATCCTCGCCGGGGGCGGCGTGCGGCCGGCGAACGCGGCGGAGGTCGTCGAGCGCTCGGGAGTGTGCGAAGTGCACCTGCGTGCGATGGCGCGGGTGGCGACAGCGGGAGCGGGGACGCCCACGGCGTACGACTCCGGCGAGCGCGAGGTCACGTCCGGCGAGGTCGTGCGGGCGGTCGTCGCGGCGGTGCGCGCCGTGCGAGCGGAGCGCACCGCATGAGCGCGCTTCCGGTCGTCCTCGCGGTCGACCTGGGCGGAACCGCGATGAAGGGCGCCGTGGTCGGCGAGGACGGCGCGGCCGCGGCCGAGTCGATCCTCGCAACTCCGACCGACGACATCCTGCCCGCGCTCGTCCGTCTGCTCGAGGACCTGCGGCGGACCGCGATGGACGACGGACACGACGTCGTCGGCGCCGGTGTCGTCACGCCCGGGATGCTGGATGAGCAGCGCGGTGTGGTCCACTACGCCTCCAATCTGGGGTGGCGCGACGTGCCGCTGCTCGACATCCTGCGCGCGGAGCTGCGGCTGCCGGTCGCGGTCGGCCACGACGTGCGCGCCGCAGGGCTGGCCGAGCGCAACACCGGCGCCGCACGCGGCTTCGGCGATTTCACCCTCGTGCCCATCGGCACCGGGGTCGCGGCCGCGCTCGTCTCGGCCGGCGGCGCCGTCACCGGCGCGACCGGCGCTGCGGGCGAGTTCGGGCACATCCCCGTCATCCCCGGCGGAGAGCCCTGCACGTGCGGGCAGCGCGGGTGCCTCGAGGTCTATATGTCCGGCGCCGGCGTCTCGCGGCGGTACCAGGCGGCCGGCGGCGAGCCGCTCAGCACGCGGCGGATCGTCGAGCGGCTGGGCGGCGACGCGCTGGCCGACCGGGTGTGGTCGGAGGCGCTGGATGTGCTCGCGCAGGGGCTCAACATCCTGACGCTGCTGCTCGATCCCGGACTGATCGTGCTCGGCGGCGGGGTCTCCCACGCGGGCGACGCGTTGTTCGGGCCGCTGAGCGACCGCATGTCGGCCGGCCTCGCCTGGCGCGACCGGCCGCCGGTCGTGCGCAGCGCGCTCGGCGGCGACGCCGGCCGCACGGGCGCCGCGCTGCTCGCCTTCGACGCCGCGCGCTGACGCGCCCGCTCCCGCCCCCGCCCCCGCTCCCGCTCCATCTAGTTGACGCAACACGCCGTTCCAGCACCCCGCCACACGGCGTGTTGTGACCACTAGATGGCCACGACCGCCCGCAGTGAGAGGATGTGGCGGTGAACTCGCCGTCCGCCCAACGTCTCGCACGTGACGGCTTGGTGGCTCTCGTCGTGACGGCCGCCGCCGCCGGGGCGTGCGCGACGATGTGGTGGGCGGGGACAGCGATCGCATCCGACGGCTCCGCAGCCGTGCTCACCACGGTCGTCGCCCTGTCGCTGGGGCGCCGCACGTTCGGGACGCGGTTGGAGTTCGCGCGCTCGGCGGCACTGCTCCCGGTGATCGGCCTCTTGGCCGGGGCCATCGGGTGGCTGCTCCTCGTCCTTCCTCCTCTCGGTGCCGCGCTCTTCGTCGCGGGGATGAGCGTGCCGATCTGGATGCGCCGCTTCGGTCCCCGCGTCGCTCACCTCGGCGCGCTGATCGCCCTCCCACTGACGGCCGTCCTCGTCGCACCGGTCTCCCCCAGCCCCGGCGTACCGGCGTGGGTCACGGCGTTGCTCGTGCTGGTTGCGGGCGTCGTCGCCTCGTTGTGGGTCACCGTGGCCCGCGAGGTGCTCCGGCTGATCCCGGCGGAGCGGGGACGCATGCAGCAGGCCGAAGTGCTCCGCGCACAGGAGGCCGGCGTCCCAGCGCCTCGCGCAGGTCGGCGCCTGCCTGCCAGCACACGAATGGCTCTGCAGATGGCGGCCGCGCTGACGGCGGCATTCCTCGTCGGCTGGGCGATGTTCCCCGGCCATGTCATGTGGGTCGTTCTCACGGCCTTCCTGGTGTGCGCGGGCAATAGGGGGCGAGCGGATGTGGTGCACAAGAGCGCGCTCCGCGTCGTGGGGGCGCTCGGGGGGACGCTCGGCGCGCTAGCCGTGATCGCGCTGCTCCCGGGCGCGACGGGCCCGGGGGTCGTCATCGCGATCTTCGTCGCGTTGCTGGTGGGCACCTGGCTCCGACCGATCAGTTACGCGTTCTGGGCGGTGGCCGTCACCCTGGTGCTTTCGCTGCTGCAGGAGCTGACCGGCATGGTCACGCTGACCGCCGAGACCGGGATGCTCGCGGAACGCCTGGCCGCCATCGTCGTCGGCGCGATTCTCGGCATCGCGGCCAGTTGGTTCCTCCTGCCGGTACGGAGCACGGATGTGCTGCGGCGTCGCCTGTCCGACATGCTGCTCGCTCTGGGCGCGGTCGTCGCACCGGCACAGGAGGCCGCGGCGGACCAGGATGCGCTGGTCGCGGAATTTCGAGCAGCGGTCGGGCGCGTCGAGCAGCTAGCGCCGGCGAACCGGGCGGCGCGTCTGGTGCGCGGTCGTCGCCGCCCGCTGGCGATCGACTGCATAGAAGCGGCGGCCGCTCTGCCCGCGGCGCTGGACCTCCACCTCGCCGATGGTCCGGCGGCGGCGGCCGCGGGCGCCTCGGACAGGCTCCGGGTCGCGATCGGTCGAGCGCGTCGGTCTCTGGCCGCGCCGGTCGACTTCGAGCGGACGCACGCCGCACTCACGTCCCTCGCCGCCGTCTTGCGAGGTCCCGCCGCACCCTGAGCATCCCGGGGCCTGCGCATTAAGTTGTGCACAACTGAATTGCGTGCAATGATCGGGATATGCCGGTAACCGATGAGATGGTGTGCTTCTCGCTGTACGCCGCCACGCGTGCCACCACGCAGGCGTACCGCACGCTGCTGGAGCCCTGGGGGCTCACGTACCCGCAGTACCTGGTCCTCGTGACCCTGTGGATGGAGGGCGAGCAGACCGTCGGGTCGCTCGGCGACCACCTGCAGCTCGACTCGGGCACCCTCTCCCCGCTGCTGCGCCGCATGGAGCAGGCCGGTCTCGTCCGGCGCGAGCGTCGCCCCGGCGATGAGCGGGTCGTGACCGTGACCATCGGCGAGCGCGGGCAGGAGCTCCGCCCGCAGCTGGCCCACATCCCCGGGCGCATCGCCGCGGGCACCGGCCTGCCCGACGAGCAGGCGGCCGCCGCCCTCATCGACACGCTCCACCGGCTCACGGAGACCATGCACGCCGCAACGGCGGAGCAGCCGGTCTCCGCGACGAACTGAACGAAACATCCACGAAAGGCACCGATGAACGTCCTCTACACCGCAGAAGCACTCTCCACGGGCGCCGGCCGCGACGGCCGTGTCGCCACCAGCGACGGCACGTTCGCGCTCGACCTGGCCGTCCCGAAGGAGATGGGCGGTTCCGGCGCCGGCACGAACCCCGAGCAGCTGTTCGCCGCCGGATATGCGGCCTGCTTCCACTCGGCGCTGCAGGCGGTCGCCCGCAGCCAGAAGGTGAAGCTCGATGACTCGTCCGTCGGCGGCCGCGTGCAGATCGGCCCGAACGGTGACGGCGGCTACCAGCTGTCCGTGCTGCTCGAGGTCGTGCTGCCCGGCCTGGAGTCGGAGAAGGCGCAGGCGCTGGCGGATGCGGCGCACCAGGTGTGCCCGTACTCGAACGCCACGCGTGGCAACATCGACGTGACCATCACCGTCTCGGAGGACTGATCATGTCGGACACCATGAAGGCACTCGTCCACCAGCAGTTCGGCGACCCCGCCGAGGTGCTCGCCGTCGAGGAGCGACCGCTCCCGCAGGCCGGACCGGGCGAGGTCCGCGTGCGGATGCTGCTCTCCCCCATCCACAACCACGACCTGTGGACGGTCCGCGGCACCTACGGCTTCAAGCCGGAGCTCCCCGCAGCGGCCGGCACCGAGGCGCTCGGCGTGGTGGATGCGCTCGGCGACGGCGTCGAGGGGCTGACCGTCGGTCAGCGGGTCGTCACGGGCGGCACCTTCGGAGTGTGGGGCGAGTACTTCGTCACCCGCGCCGCCGGGCTCATCGCCGTGCCGGACGAACTCCCCGACGAGTCCGCCGCCCAGCTCGTGTCGATGCCGTTCAGCGCGATCAGCCTGTTGGAGTCGCTGGGCCTGAGCGAGGGCGACTGGCTCATCCAGAACGCCGCGAACGGCGCGGTCGGCCGGATGGTCGCCCAGCTGGGTGCCGCTCGCGGCCTCAACGTCGTGGGGCTCGTGCGCCGCGCCGCCGGCGTCGAAGAGCTGCGCGCGCAGGGCATCGAGCGCGTCATCGCGACCGACGACGAGGGATGGCGCGAGCAGCTCGCCGAGATCACCGGCGGAGCCCCCATCACCTCGGGCGTCGACTCCGTCGGCGGCTCCGCGGCGGGCGACGTTCTGTCGACCCTCGCCGAGAAGGGGACCCTGGTCGTCTTCGGCGCCATGGCGTCCCCGACGCTCGAGCTGTCGTCCGGCGACATCATCTTCAAGCAGACCACCGTCAAGGGATTCTGGGGCAGCGTGGTCAGCCGCGAGATGCCCGCCGACCAGCGCGGCCGGCTCTTCCAGGAGCTGTTCGCGCGCCTGCTCGACGGCACGCTGACGCTCCCGGTCGCCGGCACCTTCGGGCTGGACGACATCGCAGCAGCGGTCGCCGCCAGCGGCGAGCCGGGCCGCGTGGGCAAGGTGCTGCTGCGGCCCTGACCGGTTCCGGGGTGGGCGGCGGCCGGTAGCCTGAGGGCATGCTCACCCCGCCGGCCACCCCGAAGAAGCCTGTCGAACGCATCCACCACGGCGACGTCTACGTCGACGATTACGAGTGGCTGCGGGACAAGGACGACCCGGCGGTCGTCGCCCACCTGCACGAGGAGAACGCGTACACCAACGCGCGCACGGAGCACCTCGGCGTGCTGCGCGAGCAGATCTTCGACGAGATCAAGGCCCGCACTCGCGAGACCGACATGAGCGTGCCCGTCCGCGAGGGCGACTGGTGGTACTACACCCGCACGGTCAAGGGAAAGCAGTACGGCATCCACTGCCGGGCGCCGATCACGTCGGCCGACGACTGGGTGCCGCCGGTGCTCGACGAGGAGGCCCAGCGCACCGGCCTCCCGGGCGAGCAGATCCTGCTCGACGACAACGCCGAAGCCGAGGGCCACGACTTCTACGCGCTCGGCAGCTTCGACGTCAGCGCGGACGGGTCCCGGCTGCTCTGGGCCGTCGACACCGAAGGCGACGAGCGCTACACGGTCCGCGTCCGGTCCCTGGTGGACGACGGCGCAGCCTTCCCCGACGAGATCGAGGGGACCGGCGCCGGAGCGCTCTTCGACCAGACCGGCGCCTTCGTCTTCTACACGACCGTCGACGAGTCGTGGCGACCCGACACCGTCTGGCGCCACCGGGTCGGCGACGGCCCGGAGGTCGACGACGTCCAGGTATTCCACGAGCCGGACGAGCGGTACTGGATCGGCGTGGGCCTCACCCGCAGCCGCCGGTTCCTGGTGATCGAGGCCGGCTCCAACATCACCAGCGAGACCCGGCTGCTGCGCTCGGACGACCCGACCGGCGACTTCGCCGTCGTCTGGCCCCGCGTCGAGGGCGTCGAGTACGACGTCGAGCACGCCGTCGTGGGCGGCCACGACCGGCTGCTGATCGTCCACAACGACGGCGCCGTCAACTTCGAACTGGTGAGTGTCTCGGCCGACGACCCGCAGGGCCAGCGGCGGGTGCTGCTCCCCCACGACCCCGCCGTGCGCTTGGAGGGAGTGGATGCGTTCCGCGACTTCATCAGCGTCGAGTACCGCCGCGACGGGATGACGCGCGTGGCCGTCGCGCGAGTACCCGACCGCGACGGCGAGCGGGCCGCGGACGACACCCCGCACGAGCTGCACTTCGACGAGGAGCTCTTCACCGTCGGGGTCGGCGGCAACCCCGAGTGGACGCAGCCGTTCCTCCGCCTCGGCTACGGCAGCTTCGTCACACCGTCCTCGGTCTACGACTACGACGTGCGGACCGGGGAGCTCGCGCTGCGCAAGCAGCAGCCGGTGCTCGGCGGCTTCGACCCGTCGCTGTTCGAGCAGCGCAGGGAGTGGGCGACCGCCCCGGACGGCGCGCGCATCCCGATCTCGCTGGTCTACCGCCGCGACCTGGTGACGCCGGGCGAGCCCGCCCCGCTGGTGCTCTACGGCTACGGATCGTACGAGGCGAGCATGGATCCGTCGTTCGGCATCCCGCGCCTGAGCCTGCTCGACCGCGGCGTCGTCTTCGCGATCGCGCACGTGCGCGGCGGCGGAGAGCTGGGCCGGCTCTGGTACGAGAACGGCAAGAAGCTGCACAAGAAGAACACGTTCACCGACTTCGTGGCGGCGGCACGTCATCTCGTCGACCGCGGCTGGACGGAGCCGTCCCGGATGGCCGCTCAAGGCGGCAGCGCCGGCGGCCTGCTGATGGGCGCCGTCGCGAACCTGGCCCCGCGCGACTTCGCCGGAATCCTCGCCGAGGTGCCGTTCGTGGATCCGCTGACCAGCATCCTCGACCCCTCCCTCCCGCTCACGGTGATCGAGTGGGACGAGTGGGGCGACCCGCTGCACGATGCAGAGGTCTACGACTACATGAAGTCGTACTCACCGCTGGAGAACGTGCACGCCACGCACTATCCGCGCATCCTCGCCGTCACGAGCCTCAACGACACCCGCGTGCTGTACGTCGAGCCGGCCAAATGGGTGGCGAAGCTGCGCGAGGTGGATGCGGACCCCCTGCTCAAGATCGAGATGGCCGCGGGCCATGGAGGCGTCTCCGGGCGGTACGCCGCCTGGCGCGAGCGGGCGTTCACGCTCGCCTGGCTGCTCGACGTGGTGGGAGCGCATCCCTCGGGTGAGTGAGGAGGAGACGGTGAAGGCCGACCTGAAGAAGGAGCTGCCGTCGTACGTCGCGAAGCGCGGGCGCTTCGACATCATCACGGTGCCGCCCCTGCGCTACCTGACGATCGACGGGCAGGGGGATCCCAACACGTCGGACGCGTACCGGGATGCTCTGCAGACGCTCTACCCCGTCGCCTACGCGGTCAAGTTCCTCAGCAAGCGCTCGCTCGACCGCGACTACACGGTCATGCCGTTGGAGGCGCTGTGGTGGGCCGACGACATGGAGGCGTTCACGTCCGCGCGCGACAAGTCGCAGTGGCACTGGACCGTGCTCAACCTCCTCCCGGACTGGATCACGGACGAGCACCTGGCGGAGGCGCGCGAAACATCGGCCCGCAAGCGCGGAGTGCTGCCCCTGGCCGCTCTCCGGATCGAGACGCTCGACGAGGGCTTGTGCGTCCAGACGCTCCACCTCGGCTCGTACGACGACGAAGCATCGGTGCTCGACGCGATGCACAACTCGTTCATCCCCGAGTCGGGCCTGCGGATGACGGGACGACACCACGAGATCTACCTCAGTGACGCCCGCCGCACCGCGCCGGAGAAGCTGCGCACCATCCTGCGCCAGCCCGTCGAGCGCGTCTGAAGCGGCGGCGCCGCGCGCCCGCTCAGCCGAGGTCGTCCGGGTCCTTACCGGTCCGCTCCCCCGTCTCGAGCGAGGCGATCGCGGCGAGGTCGTCCGCATCCAGCTCGAAACCGAACACGTCGAGATTGGTTCGGATGCGCTCCGGAGAGGTGGACTTCGGGATGACCACGTTGCCCAGCTGCAGCTGCCAGCGGATGACCACCTGCGCCGGTGTGACACCGTGCTTCTCCGCGAGCCGGTCGAGCGTCGGATCGCCGAGGATACGTCCGCGGGCGAGCGGCGACCACGCCTCGGTCCCGATCCCATGGGCGGAGTCGTAGGCGCGCACCTCGGACTGCGGCAGCCACGGGTGCAGCTCCACCTGGTTCACCGCCGGGACGGTCCCGGTCTCACGGGCCAGCCGGTCGAGGTGGTGGGTGTGGAAGTTGGCGACGCCGATCGAGCGCGCGCGCCCCTCATCCCGCACGCGCTCCAGCGCCCGCCAGGTGTCCACGTACCGGTCGCTCTTCGGGGCGGGCCAGTGGATGAGGAAGAGGTCGACCGTGTCGAAGCCGAGCCGTTCGAGGCTCGCATCGAAGGAGCGCAGCGTCGACTCGTAGCCGTTTTCGGTCCACCACACCTTGCTGGTGACGAACACCTCCGAGCGGCCCAGGCCGCTGCGCCGCACCCCCTCACCGACGCCGCGCTCGTTCTCGTAGAACGCCGCCGTGTCGATGTGGCGGTACCCGGCCTCCAGCGCCGCGACCACCGCGTCCGCCGTCTCGGTCTCCGGGATCTTGTACACGCCGAAGCCCAGCTGGGGGATGGTGTTGCCGTCGTTGAGAGTCAACTGCGGGATGCTCGCCATGGGTTCATTCTGCCGCGCCTCGCGCGTACAGGTGGGGTGACCGAAAGGAGAAGGACACATGGCATTGAATGACAAGACCATCGCGTTCCTGGTCGGACCGGAAGGCATCGAGCAGGCGGAACTGGTGGAACCGTGGAAGGCCGTCAGCGACGCCGGCGGCACGCCCAAGCTGATCTCCCAGGAGGAGGGCGAAGTCCAGGCGTACAACCACCTCACCCCGGCCGACACGTTCCCGGTGGATGCGAGCCTCGGTTCGGTGAGCGCTGACCAGTACGACGCACTGGTGCTCCCGGGAGGGGTCGCCAACGGCGACCAGGTCCGCACGTTCCCCGAGGCGGTGTCGCTGGTGAAGGCGTTCGCCGACGCCGGCAAGCCGATCGCGGTGATCTGCCACGGTGGGTGGGTGCTCGTCGAGGCGGGCGTGGTCGATGGTCGCACTCTGACGAGCTGGCCCAGCCTGAAGACCGACTACCGCAACGCGGGCGCGACCTGGGTCGACGAGGAGGTCGTGGTCGACGACGGACCGTTCACGCTCGTCTCCTCGCGCAAGCCCGACGACCTCCCGGCGTTCAACCGCGAGCTGCTGAAGGCGTTCGAGTAGAGGCCCGTGGGCGTTCCCTGGCAAACGCCTCCACGCGGGTTGCGTCGTGGTCGGAGCTGCGGGAACGTAGGCGACTCCTGGAACATCGAAAGGAAGGAGAGCACATGCTCACCCTCACTGAGAACGCCAGCACGATCGTCAAGACGCTGACCGAGCAGTCCCCGGACGAGTCCGCGGGCCTGCGCATCAGCAGCAACAACCCCGACAACACCGCCTTCGCGGCGGCGGTCACCCCGGAGCCGGAAGCCTCCGACCGGGTGGTCGAGTCGGGCGGGGCCCGCATCTTCCTGGAGACGCAGGCCGCGGAGGTTCTCGACGACAAGGTCCTCGACGCACAGGTCGACGACCAGGGAGCCGTCAGCTTCGCCATCGGCGTCACCGCATAGCGGACGCCGCGCGCAGAGAAGGCCCGGAGCCAGAGGCTCCGGGCCTTCTCTGTGTCTGTCTGTCTCTCCGTCTCAGACCGTGCTCACGTCGCCGTCATGGGACTCGGCGAGTTCGTCGACGACGATCGGCTGCGGGGCGGTGCGGTCCTCCGGAAGGCCCCACAGGGCCTCGCCCTCGCCCGCGTCGAGGAGGAACTCCACCGCGAGCGTCCAATAGGGGACGATCTTCATCGGCGGGATGTCCTCCTCGCCAGGGAAGTGTGCCGCGAAATGCACCTCGGGCTCGCCGCGGATCGGATCGGCGGCCGCGACCAGGCCGTAGTAGTTCTCGTCGTCCACGACCCGCCAGCGTCCCTGGCGGCCGTGCTCGGGCTCCAGGCGCACCGAGTACCCGCCGTACGAGAAGTCGGGGCCGGGAGGCAGGGAGGCGCGCTCATCCTTCGTCATGCTTCCGTTGTACGACCTCGCACCCGCTCGGACAACTCGTTCACTTGCCTAGCGAATCGGTGTATGGCTACACCGGCCCCTCCCTATGTCAATGCCTCGACCGTCACGGGCGGCGGGCATGGAGTGGGCGCCAGGTGACAGCCGCGACACCCGCGGCGGCCGCGACAACGGGGAGGACGACATGCTGGCGATGACCTACCGCGGGCCGTACAAGATCCGTGTGGAGGAGAAGGACAGACCGAAGATCGAGCATCCCCAGGACGCGATCGTCCGGGTGACCCTCGCAGCGATCTGCGGGTCCGACCTGCATCTGTATCACGGCATGATGCCCGACACCCGGATCGGCCACACGTTCGGCCACGAGTTCATCGGGGTCGTCGACGAGATCGGTTCGGATGTTCAGAACCTCAAGGTCGGCGACCGCGTCATGGTGCCGTTCAACGTCTTCTGCGGCAGCTGCTACTTCTGCGTCCGAGGCCTGTACTCGAATTGCCACAACGTGAACCCGAACGCCACCGCCGTCGGCGGCATCTACGGCTACTCGCACACGACCGGCGGGTACGACGGCGGACAGGCCGAGTACGTCCGCGTGCCGTTCGCCGACGTCGGCCCGACGATCATCCCCGACTGGATGGCCGACGAGGACGCCGTCCTGCTCACGGACGCCCTGCCGACCGGCTACTTCGGTGCCCAGCTCGGCGAGATCACGGAGGGCGACACGGTGGTGGTCTTCGGCGCCGGCCCGGTCGGGCAGTTCGCCGCCAAGTCGTCGTGGCTGATGGGCGCGGGCCGCGTCGTCGTCGTCGACCATCTGGACTACCGGCTGGCGAAGGCGGAGCAGTTCGCACAGGCGGAGACCTACAACTTCACACAGGTCGGCGACATCGTGCGGACGCTCAAGCACGCCACGGACGGGCTCGGTGCCGACGTCGTGATCGACGCGGTCGGCGCGGAGGCGGACGGCTCAGCGCTGCAGCACATCACCTCGGCCAAGCTGAAGCTGCAGGGCGGCTCCCCGGTCGCGCTGAACTGGGCGATCGACTCCGTCCGCAAGGGCGGCACCGTCTCGGTGATGGGCGCCTACGGCCCCCTCTTCAGCGCCGTCAAGTTCGGCGACGCGATGAACAAGGGACTCAGGATCAACACCAACCAGTGCCCGGTGAAGCGGCAGTGGCCTCGGCTGTTCGAGCACGTCCGCAACGGCTACCTGAAGCCGAGCGAGATCGTGACCCACCGCGTCCCCCTGGAGCACATCCAGGACGGATACCACCTCTTCTCGTCGAAGCTCGACGGGATCATCAAGCCCCTCGTCGTGCCGAGCGCCGCGTAGACGCTGCGGAGAAAGGACAGGACCATGCCGTACGTCGCAAGCGACCACACGAAGAAGTACGACCCGGATGCGCTCCGGCAGCGCATCCCCGGCTGGGGTGTCGACAGCGATCCCGCCGATCGGCCCTCGCACCCCCGGGAACGCGTGGACGCGGAATCCACGGGTGCCCACTGGACCCTCCCCGTGCTCCAGGAGCCGCGCGAGGGAAGGGAGCGGTCGGTCGAGCACGAGATGCTGACGCCCGTGTTCGGTACCGCCCAACCCCTGCACGGAGTGTCGGGCGCCATCCGCCGCTTCGCCTACGACCGGTACAGCGAGGGGCAGACCGCGCACTGGCTGCTCCTGGTGGCCGGAGATCGGGTGGATGCGATCGGCGCCCACGTGAAGTCGTTGGCGAGCAGGCGTCCCGACGACCCGATCACCGAGTCCGGGGTCCTCGCCGAGTTCGGTCACCATCCGCTGTCCTCCCGGTTCGGGACGCGGCGAGCCGACGTCAAGCACAACTGGCTGGACCCGATCATCGTGCTGGGCCCCTGGGTGCTCGCGGGTGTCGTCGTCGTCCGGACGGTGGCGAAGGTCGCCAGGCGTTAGCGTCCGTCTGGCGTCGGCGTTCGTCTGGCGAACGGGCGGAGTGAACCGATCGTTCTGCCGCACCGGGCGGAGCCGCTGTCAACCAGTGGCTCCGCCTCGGCGGCGGTCTTTCGATGGTCTCCGGTGCGCGGGCCGCCTCAACCCCGCTCGGCGGCTCGCGTACCAGCCTCTCGCTAGGGAGCGCTGACCTCTTCGGCGACGGAATCGGCCTCGCCCCCGGCCTCCGCTTCGGCGTCGTCTCCCCGGAACTGGGTCATGTACAGCTCGTAGTAGGCGCCGCGGCGTTCCAGCAGGGTCGCGTGGTCGCCCTGCTCGACGATGCGGCCGTGCTCCATCACCAGGATGGTGTGGGCGTCGCGGATCGTCGAGAGCCGGTGGGCGATCACGAACGAGGTCCGGTCGGTGCGCAGGGCGGCCATCGCGTGCTGCACGAGCAGCTCGGTGCGCGTGTCCACCGACGACGTCGCCTCGTCGAGGATGAGCAGCGACGGGTTCGCGATGAACGCCCGGGCGATCGTGATCAGCTGGCGCTCACCGGCGGAGACGTTGCCACCCTCCGAGTCGATGACGGTGTCGTAGCCGTCCGGCAGCTGGCGCACGAAACGGTCCACCATGGTGGCCTTCGCGGCGGCGATCACTTCGTCGTCCGTCGCGTCGAGCCGGCCGTAGCGGATGTTCTCGCGGATCGTGCCGGAGAACAGCCAGGCGTCCTGCAGCACCATCCCGACCTGACTGCGGAGCTCGTCGCGCGACAGGTGCGTCGTGTCGATCCCGTCGAGCCGGATCGCACCTCCGCTGAGCTCGTAGAACCGCATGATGAGGTTGACGAGCGTCGTCTTGCCCGCGCCCGTCGGTCCGACGATCGCCACGGTGCTGCCCGGCTGGACGCTGAGCGACAGGTCGCGGATGAGTTCCACCTCGGGGTCGTAGGAGAAGTCGACGTGGTCGAGCTCGACCCGGCCGTCGGCGCGCTCGGGCAGGTGCTCGGTCGCGGTGTCGGGCGTCTGCTCCTCCGAGTCGAGGAACTCGAACGTCCGCTCGGCGGACGCGACGCCGGACTGCAGCATGTTGGCCATGCCGGCGATCTGGCCGATCGGCTGCGAGAACTCCCGCGAGTATTGGATGAACGCGGTCGCGTCGCCGATCGTGAGCTGGCCGGCCGCGACCTTGAGCCCGCCCACCACGGCGATCAGCACGTACGACAGGTAGGAGACGAAGTTCATCGCCGGCATGATGCTGCCGGAAACGAACTGCGCGCCGACCTGCGCCTGGTGCAGCTTGGCGTTGCGCGCATCGAACTCGTCGAGCATGACGGCGTCACGGCCGAAGGCGCGGACCAGGTCGAGACCCGAGTACGACTCCTCGATGTGCCCGTTGAGCGACCCGGTCGACGCCCACTGCGCCTTGAACAGCTTTTGCGACCGCGTTCCGATCACCCCGGCGAGGACACCCGAGAGCGGGATCGAGATGAGCGCGATCAACGCCAGCTGCCACGAGACGATGAACATCATGATGCCGATGCCGATGACCGTCAGCACCGACTGGATGAGTTGCGAGAACGCTTGCTGCAGCGCCGTCTGGATGTTGTCGACGTCGTTGGTGACGCGCGACATCAAATCGCCGCGCTGCCGCGTGTCGAAGTAGCTCAGCGGGAGGCGGTTGAGTTTCGCCTCCACGTCCTTGCGCAGACCGTAGACGACCCGCATGACCAGCGCGTTCAGCAGGTAGCCCTGCCACCACTGCAGCAGCGAGGCCACGATGTAGAAGGCGAGCACGATCATCAGCAGCCGGCCGAGCTCGGTGAAGTCGATCCCCTGGTCGGTGGTCACGCCGGAGCCGGCGACCACGTCGGCGAGCTGGTTCTGCCCGCTCGCGCGCAGCTGCTCGACGACCTGGTCGATGGGCACACCCTTGGGGAGCTGCGAGCTGATGACGCCCTGGAAGATGACGTTGGTGGCGTCACCGAGGATCTTGGGGGCGATCACGATGAGCACGACGGAGACGACCGTCAGGAGCGTGACCCACGCCATCCCCAGCCACTCCGGCTTGAGCAGGCCGAGCAGCCGCTTGAAGGAGGGCCAGAAGTTCTCGGCCTTCTTCGCCGGGGCGCCGCCGAACATGTCGCCGTCGCCCTCGCCGGGCGTGAAGTCGTACTCCTCTTCGAGCTCGTCGAGGACGATGTCCGTCGCGGTCGGGTTCTGACCCTCTTCGGGACGACCGCCGCGCTTCTTGCGTTCCGTGCTGCGTGCCATCTCAGGCCACCTCCAGACTGAGCTGCGATTCGACGATCTGGCGGTAGGTCTCGTTGCTCTCGACGAGCTCGTCGTGCGTTCCACGGCCGACGACGCGTCCGTCGTCCATGACGATGATCGTGTCAGCCTCCCGGATGGTCGAGACGCGCTGGGCGACGACGATCACCGCCGAGTCCCCGGTGGAGTCGGCGAGCGCGCGTCTCAACCGCGCGTCGGTGGCGACGTCGAGCGCCGAGAACGAGTCGTCGAAGAGGAACACCTTGGGCTGCGCCACCAGGGCGCGCGCGATGCACAACCGCTGGCGCTGACCGCCGGACACGTTGGTCCCGCCCTGCGAGATGCGCTCGTCGAGGCCCTTGTCTTTGGCGCGGACGAAGTCTTCGGCCTGCGCGACGCGGAGCGCCTCCCACAACTCGGCGTCGGTGGCGTCCGGCCGGCCGAAGCGGAGGTTGGACGCGATCGTCCCGGAGAACAGGTACGGCCGCTGGGGCACGAAGCCGAGCACGCCGGCGATCTGCTGCCGGGTCAGGCTGTCGACGGCGACACCGCCGATGCGGACCTGCCCGCTCTGCGGGGTGAACAGGTCGGCGATGACCGACACGAGCGTGGTCTTGCCCGAACCCGTGGAGCCCACGATGGCGGTCACCTCCCCCGGCTCTGCCGTGAAGGACACGTCGCTGAGGACCGGCTTCTCGGCTCCCGGGTACCCGAAGGTCACGTTCTGGACCTCGACACGACCGTCGGCCGGGAGCGCCGCCGCGCCGTCGCCGGCCTGGTTTGTGCTCGGCTTCGCTCCGAGGACCTCCTCGATGCGCTCAGCGCACACCATCGCGCGCGGGATCATCATCGCCATGAACACGCCCATCATCACGGCGACCAGGATCTGCAGCAGGTACTGCAGGAACGCGGTCAGCGCGCCGATCTGGATGTCGCCCGCATCCACGCGGTGACCGCCGAACCACAGCACGGCGACGGTGGCCACGTTGAGGATGAGCATGATGATCGGGAACATCAGCACGAAGACGTTGCCGACCTTGACCGAGATGCGGGTGAGCGCGGCGTTGGCGTCGTCGTAGCGCTGGGTCTCGAACCGCTCCCGCACGAAGGCGCGGATCACGCGGATGCCGACGATCTGCTCGCGGATGACCCCGTTCACCCCGTCGATGCGCTCCTGCATGACGCGGAACATCGGGAGCAGCAGCCACACGAGGATGCCGACGACGATGAAGAGGACGGCCACCGAAACCCAGATCAGCCAGGACAGGCCCGCGTCGACCCGCACGGCGAAGATGATGCCCGCGATGCACATGATCGGCGTCGAGACCATGAAGTTGAACGTCATCAGCAGGAGCATCTGCACCTGCTGCACGTCGTTGGTGTTGCGGGTGATGAGCGTCGGCATCCCCCACCGCGCGAGGTCGAGCGAGGGCAGCGCATCCACCTTGCGGTAGAAGGAGCGCCGGATGTCCTTGCCGGCCGACATGGACGCGCGAGCACCGAAGTAGGTCGCCGTGACGGCCGCGATCACCTGGACGAAGCAGACGACGAGCATCATGCCGCCGGTGCTCCAGATGAAGTCGGTGTCGCCCTTGACGACGCCCTTGTCGATGATGTCGGCGTTGAGGGTCGGGAGGTACAAGGCGGCCATGGTGGCGATCAGTTGGAGGATCACCACCGCAGTCACCGAGCGCCAGTACGGGCGCACGAAGCGAAGCGAAAGTCGAAGCAGAGTCACAAGGATTCCCCGGGTGTGCTGTGTGTGGAGTTCGATGCCGTCGATGAGCGACAAGAACGACGCTATTGACTATTGAGGACGAACGATGTCCTCAATGATGATGCGTCGCCGCCGATCAGGCGGCTGTGTAGTGGACGTGCAGGACGCCGTTGTCGTAGGCGTCATGCTGGCGCAGCCGAAGTTTAGCGGGTGCGCTGCCCTCCGGAAACAGGCGGGCGCCGGTCCCGCGGACCAGCGGGTAGACGAACAGGTGCAGCGAGCTGACGAGCCCGTCGGCGAGCAGCGAGCGCACCAGCGAACCCGAGCCGCTCACGTAGACGCCGTTGTACCCGTCGGCGAACTCGCGGATGCGGTCGGCGTCGTACGCACCCAGCGAGCGCGAGTTGCGCCAGGTGCTCTCGGCGGTCTGGTCGTCCAGCGTCCCGCTGACGACGCCCTTCGGGCTGTCGTTGAAGAACGGAGCGCCCGGGTCCTCCTGAGCGCTGCGCTGCGACCAGGCGGGGGCGAACATCTCGAAGGTGCGCCGGCCGAGCAGGATGGCGTCGGACGCCCGCGTGATCCGCCCGATGTCGTCGCCCATCTCCGGGTCGAACCCGTATTCGGCGGTCCAGCTCGGATCCTCGAACACCCCGTCCAGCGAGATGAATTCGTGCACAGCGATGGCGCCCATACGATTCCCCTCTCCCCCGGAACAGCCTAGGGGCCGGCCCGGCATTACGAAACCTCCTCCCACGGAGGGACTCGCGGCGCCGCGTGTCAAGCCCTGCTCCGCTCGTGGGGCGACGCGTACGACATGAACATGGCGACCGGAACCGTGACTCTGACCCAGGACCGCAGCAGGACTGCTCCACGGCTGACCCCCGACGTAGTGCCGGGCGTGCACTGGCTGGAGCACGCGTTCACCAACTGCTACCTACTCGCCGACGGCGACGCGTGGACGCTGGTGGACGCCGCGTTCCCGAAGACGTGGGGACCGCTGGTGGCGGCTGCGCACTCGGTCGGCCTGCGGATGCGCGACCTCGAGGGAATCGTGCTCACCCACGGCCACTTCGATCATGTGGGCTGTGCCGCGCGCGCGGTCGAGGAGCTCGGCGTACCGGTCTTCGTCCACGCCGCCGATAGGCGGCTGGCCGCCCACCCCTACCGGTACCGCCGGGAGCACACGCCGTTCGTCTACCCCCTCCTCTACCCCAAGTCGCTCAGGCCGGTCGTCGGGATGGTCAAGGCCGGAGCCCTCCGCGTGAAGGGGGTTGAAAAGGTATCGGAACTGCCGGAGTCCGGGACGCTCGACCTGCCGGGCAGGCCGGAGGTCGTCTTCACGCCTGGCCACACGCTCGGGCACTGCGGTCTGCTGCTGCGCGACCGGGAGACGCTGCTGAGCGGCGACGCGCTGGTCACGCTCGACCCGTACAAGGGCATCCCGGGTGCGCAGATCGTCGCCGGAGCCGCGACCGCCGATTCCGGGCGGGCCCTGGCATCGCTAGATGTGATCGCGGCGACGGGGGCGCGCGTGCTGCTGCCCGGGCACGGCGACCCGTGGCGGGACGGAGCGGGGGCGGCGGCCGCGTCAGCACGGGCCATCGGGCGAAGCTGACCGCACGCGCGCGTCAGGCCGCGGGTCCGAGCACCGCGAGCAGTCCTCCGTCGGTGACCGCCGCCATCGACAGGACCTTGTAGCCGGCTTCGTCGAAGAACACGGTGAGGCGGTCGGCATCGGTGTGCATGACGATCCCGGGGCCCCAGGTCTCATGCCGGACGCGCGCGGACAGCGGGAACGCCTCCTCCATCCCGTTGTCGTGCTGGTCGGCCCATCGCTGCGCGCTGCCCGAGGTGCAGGTGTCGCAGTTGCCGCAGGGCTTCGGCAGCTCCTCGCCGAAGTAGCCGAGGAGGAACTGCCGCCGGCACATTCCCGTTTCGGCATACTCCTGCATGAGCTGGGCGCGGGAGTGCTCGATGCGCTGCCGCGACTCGGCCTCGGCGACCGCGCGCGCCGCCGCTTCACCCGGCTTGACGTTCGCCGCGCGGAGCTCGTCGTCGCTGCCGGACAGCACGGCCGCATCCCGCAGCAGCCCGAGGAGCCGGCCGAGCGAGCGGACGCTGATGCCGACCCGTTCCGAGAGGCCGGCGCGGGTGATCCCAGGTTCCTTCGCCACGGTCGCGAAGATTCGCGCCAGTTCATCGGCGTCGGGGCCGCCGCCGGAGAAGAACTTCGTGAGCGCGAAGTCCTCGGGTCGGTAGTGCAGGGTCACCAGCGCCGGCTCGCCGTCTCGGCCCGCGCGTCCCGCCTCCTGGTAGTAGCTGTCGAGGGAGTCGGTGACCGAGGCATGGACGACCGAGCGCACGTCGTGCTTGTCGATGCCCATCCCGAACGCGCTGGTCGCGCTCACCACGCGCGCTCGGCCGTCCATGAAGCGTTCGTACACATCGTCGCGATCGGCACGGCGAAGGCCCGCGTGATACGCGGCGGCGGGAACGCCCGCCCGCTCCAGCTCGTCGGCGTACTGCTCGGCGTCGTTACGGGTCGCGACGTAGACGAGGCCGGATCCGTCCATCCCGCGCACCTGCTCGACCACGGCGGCTCTCTTCGCGGAGTCCTCCTCGTGCCGGACGACCTCGAGGCGCAGGTTCGGGCGGTCGAACCCGGTCGCGAACAGCCGCGGGCGCCGCAGCCCGAGCCGCTCGCCGATCTCGGCCCGGACCGGTGGTGCCCCGGTCGCGGTCATGGCGACGACCGGTGGATGCCCGAGCTCGTCGATCACGTCGCCGAGGAGCAGGTAGTCCGGCCGGAAGTCGTGACCCCACGACGAGACGCAGTGCGCTTCGTCGACAGCGAAGAGGGTGACATCGATCGCGCGCAGACGCTCACGTACCTCGGGGTTCGCGAGCTGTTCCGGCGCGAGGAAGGCGAAGCCCGCCTCGCCGGTCTCGAGCGCCTCCCAGTCGCGTTCCCGCTCGCGCTGACCGGCGGACGAGTTGATGGCGACCGCACGCGGCACATCCTTCGCCTCGCTGAGCGAGCGGACCTGATCCTCCTGAAGTGAGATCAACGGCGACACGACGATCGTGACGCCGTCGAGCACGGTCCCCGTCACCTGGTACAGCGACGACTTGCCGTAACCGGTCGGCATCACGGCGAGGACATCGCCGCCGCCGAGCAGCACCTCCATCGCTTCCGCCAGGCCGGGACGCAGCACATCCCAGCCGAACGACTCCCGGGCGACCTCCTGGATGCGCGACATGGCGCTACCGTAGCCGCTCGCGGTCACCGGGTGTACGCCCGCTGCTGGTCCCGCTCGTCGGCGACGCGTACGCCGTGACGGTAGGCGAGCTCGCCGCCCAGGAAGCCCGAGACGCCCACGACGAGGATGCCGATCAGCGCGAGCACGAAGCCGGCGACACTCGGGTCGTCCGGGTTGCCCGCCCGGACGATCGCACTGACGATGAACAGCACGATCGCGGTCGAGTTGAAGGCGAGATGCGACACCGCGGTTCGGCGGACTTTCGTGCCGGCCGGCAGCTGCGAGAAATCGAGCAGGCCGAATACCGCGGCGACGAGTCCCCCGATCACGCCGATGACGACCAGCCACAGTGCGCCGATGGCGAGCGCGTGCGGCGCCGCTCCGAGCAGGGCCGCGATGTCGAAGACCACGGCCGCGGTCCACGCGCCGATGGGGATGGTGACGACCGTCGCGTGGAAGGGGTGCCCGTAGGGGCCGGCGATGAACGACCGCGGCCGCTTGGCCCGCCGGAAGCCGGGGTCGATGTCGGTGCTGCTCATGGGGATGCTCCTCTGCTCCCCTGCATCGTCGGACCCCGCCGTCCCCGATGGCAGCCCTTCACGCGCGGGTACCGCGCGAGTATGGTCCGCCGACGGTGCGATCCGACCTGTCAAGGCCTCACCGCAGCGGACCGGTGCGCCTACCGTCGCGGCATGAGCGCATCCCCTGTCGTCGTCATCACCGGAGCCTCCAGCGGTCTGGGCCGGGGCACCGCCCTGGCCTTCGCCCGGAGGCACGCCCGGCTCGTCCTGGTCGCGCGCGGCGCAGCATCCCTCGAGGAGGTCGCGGTGGACTGCGCGGCCGCCGGGGCCCGCGACGTGGCGATCGTCGCCGGCGACACGACCGACGAGTCCACCGGCGACCGCGCAGTGGACACGGCCATCGCCCGGCACGGTCGCCTCGACGTCTGGGTGAATGTGGCCGCGGTCGGCAGCTACGCGCGCTTCTGGGAGCAGCCTGCCGAGGAGTTCCGCCGCATCCTCGACGTCGACATCCACGGCTACACGAACGGCAGCAGAAGTGCCCTGCGGGTGATGGTTCCGCAGCGATCCGGGCTGATCGTCAACGTCGCCTCCATCCTCGGCGAGGTGCCGCAGCCCTACTCCGCGGCCTACTCGATGTCGAAGGCCGCCGTGATCGCGTTCGGGCGCAGCGTCCGCTCCGAGCTCTCCCTGGCGAAGTCCCCCGTGCACATGGTCACGGTGCTGCCGCCCACACTGGACACGCCGTTCTTCCAGCACGCGGGCAACCGGACGGGCCGAGCACTGAAGGCGCTGCCGCCGGTGTACCCGCCGACGGAGGCGCTCGACGCGATCGTCGCTGCGTGGAAGAACCCCGGCACGCCGGAGCGCACGGTCAGCGGTCCGGGCAAGGCCCTGGTGCGGCAGCACCGCCGCCGGCCCCAGGTGGTGGAGGCGGCGATCGCCCGTCAAACGGAGCTCGGCCAGTTCTCGAAGGGGCCGGCGGCGCCGACGACGGGCAACCTGAACGAACCGTCCGGCGCGCCGCTCGGAGTGACCGGCGGCTGGGGCGGCCGCTCGAAGCAGACCGGTCGGCTGCTCGTCCTCGCGGCCCTCGCGGGCGCGGCGGCCTCCGCCGTCCGCGCCGCGCGAGGGAAGCGGGACTGAGGCCTACTGCACCGACCAGCCGCCGTCGCTCGGCAGTACGGCGCCGTTGATGTTCACGCCGTCGTCGCTGAGCAGGAAGGTGATGGATGCGGCCAGCTGCTCGGCCGTCGCGATCGACGGGATCTGCTGCTGGAACGGCGTCAGGCGCGCCATGCCCGCCTCGGACGGCTTCGCGGGCATCGGGATGCCGGTGGCGACACCGCCCGGCGCGACCGCGTTCACGCGGATGCCCTGCGGTCCGTACATGAACGCGGTGCTCCGCGTCAGGCCGACCACGCCGTGCTTCGACACCGTGTAGGCGGTGCCGGACGCGTTGCCGCGAAGCCCCGCCTCGGACGCGACGTTGACGATGGACCCGGTGCCGGCCGCAAGCATCGCCGGGAGGACGGCGCGGGTGAGCTTGAATCCGCCGGTCAGGTTGATGCCGATGGTGCGGTCCCAGACCGCGTCGGACGTCTCGTGCGCCGGCGAGAAGTCGTCGTTGACGCCGGCGATGTTCGCCAACGCGTCGATGCGGTCGCCGGCCGCGGCGACGATGCCGTCGATGTCGTCCTGCTTGGTGATGTCGCCCACCACGGTCACCACCGACCCGTCCGGCAGGGATGCGGCGAGCTCGCCGAGTCGCTCGGCGGAGATGTCGACAGCGACCACGCGGCCGCCCTCGCGGGAGACGCGGGATGCGGTGGCCCGGCCGATGCCGGATGCAGCGCCCGTGACGATCACCGTGCGGCCGTCGAACCGACCGGAAGTCACCTTCTCGACCCATCCCGTCTCGACGTCCTCGGGCATGACGCCGTCGTTCGCTTGCAGGACAAGGTCGTCGACGACGGACTGCGGCAGCTGCCCCTGGCTCAGCGCGACCAGCTGCTGGAGCGGGAGTCCACGCACCGGCGCGAGCATCTCCTCCCCCACCCCCGCCTGCGTGAGCAGGCCCTGGATCAGCGGCGCACCTGTCGGGTGGTCCAGCCATTCGCTGATGGTGCTGTGCGCCGTTAGTGGCTTCGGATCGGTCATCGTCGTCCCTCTCTCTCGGGTAGTGGATCCGATTATGGCACTTGGTGCCGTAAAAGCGCTGAGCGAATATCGCCGGCTGAATCCGGCGCCGGGCACTTGTCTCCATCCAGATCGGGCGTACCGATGGTCGTTCCACTTCGGCCGTCGGGAGGAGGAGCGCATGGAGACCGTGCTCGCCGTACTGGAACGCGGCGACGACGCGTTCGAGATCGAATTCGAGCGCACCACCGAACCGCCGTTCGAGCTGCGCCTTCCCTCGCACATCGGGGGCGCGGCCGTGATGGACGTGTTCGACCTGGCGGACTCGAGCCTGTGGCCTGAGCTCATCCGCTACCGGTTCTCGGAGTGCGTGCCGGTCGTCATCGGATCGCTCGACGACTTCTGATCCGTCAGCGCTGCATTCCACCAGCGCTCGAGCCGTGGCTATGCTGTGCGCCATGAGCACCAAGAGCCGTCAGGGTCCGCACCGCGAAGAGACGCTCCAGCTGGGCGAGAAGCGGGGGCTCTGGGGTGCCTTCGCCGGACTGATCACGGCGGTGCTGATCGCCTACCCGCTCTCGGCGTGCATCGCCTTCGCGACGCATCCGACGACGCAGAAACTGTTCGGCGGCCGGCTGGAGTCGGCCTCGGCCGGCGGCTACGCCGCGTTCTGGTGGGTGCTGGCCCTAGGCTGCCTGGCGCTGCCCTTCCTCGTCGGCTTCGGCATCGCCCGGCTGTCGTCCCGTGCCGTGGTCACGATCGCCGCGATCGTCGTGCTCTTCCTCATCGCCGTGATCGTGCTCGGCCAGCTGTTCGCCTTCTGAGGTCAGCGGGCAGCCAGGACGACCTTGCGTCCGGGAGGGGCGGACTCGGCGGCACGGTGCGCATCCCACACCTCGGCGAGCGGGAGGATCTCCGGCTCGGCGGCGCTCAGACGTCCGGCGGCGACCTCGCTCAGCAGGCTGGCGAGCATGCGGCGATACGCGGCGCGACGGGTCGCGACGAAGAACGGGGTGCTGCAGATGCGGTCGGTCCGGCTGCGGGCGGCGCGGGCGGCGCCGGTCACCGCGTCGGAGCGTTCGTGGCCGCGCCGGCCGGCGAACGCGGTGTGCACCACGACGCCGTCGCGGGCCAGCGCCTCGTGCACGCGGGGCGAGCCGGTGTGGTCGATCGCCGCATCCACCGGGCCCCCGGCCGCCTCGCGGACGCGCTCGGGCCACTCCCGCTCCGTGTAGTCGACGACCGGGATGCCGAGTTGCGCCGCCGCGTCGCGGCTGCGACCAGAGGCGGTGCCCACGACCGTCGCCCCGTCCGCGCGGGCCAGCTGCACCGCGAGGCTCCCGACGGCACCGGCCGCGCCCTGCACGAGCAGGCGGCGCACCGGTCCGGCGAGTTCGAGCGCATACGCCGCGGTGACACCGTCGAGCGGGAGGACGGCCGCCCGCGCCGGGTCGAGCCCGTCGGGAACCGCCACCAAGAGGGTCGGGGACACGTTCAGGAAGGTCGCGTGAGCACCCATCCCCGGCAGCACGCCGGCCACGAGGGCACCCTCACGAAGGCCGAGCGCCACGGACACAGCGGACTCGGTGACCAGTTCGCCCACGAAGTCGTAGCCGGACACGAAGCCCGGCAATGGATGGAAGACGTAGCCGCCTGCGCGGGCGAGCAGGTCGGTGGCGCCCAGGGAGGCGTACCTGACGCGCACGACGACCTGGCCGGCTCGCGGCGCGATCATCCGCTCGCGTGCGAGCACCATCGCGGACGGATCGCCGAAGCGGGACACCCGGGCGACCAGACGCGAGGGGACTCCGTCCCCGAACTCCGTCATCCGGCGATCAGCCGGCGCGGCGCTGCAGCAGCGCAGCGCGCTCGGGGTGGGCCTCGAACCAGTCGGCCACGTACCAGCACATCGGCACGATGTGCCGCGCGCCGTTCTGCTCGATGTCGTCGACCGCGTACTCCACCAGCTGGGCCGCGTAGCCCTTGCCGCGGTACTTCGGCACGGTGAACGCGCGCGTCAGCGAGATGGACTCACCCAGGATGCGGTAGTCGAGCACTCCGACGAGCTCGCCGTCGATGTGCATCGCGTAACGGTTCGCATCCGTCTGATCGCTGAACTCCGTGGCCATGGGCCCATGGTACGTCCGTCGTGTCGCCAGGGAACCCGCGATATGGTGAAGCTGTGGGATCCCGACCCGCACCCGACGGGCTCCCCGCGCATCCCGCGACCACGTCACAGCAGACCCGGCCGCCGGCGGCACCCGCCGTCCGTGCGATGTGACGACCCTGGAGCACCCACTGTGACGATCGACAATCCGTCGCCCGCACTCGCGCCCGCCTTCCAGGCCCTGCTCGAGCAGGTGCCCATCGGCGAGCACTCGGTCATCGAGGCCGAGACGATCACCTACGAGCACGAAGGGCTGCCCCTCGAGGGCTACCTGGCCCGCGACGTCCAAGCCGACGAGCGACGCCCGGCGGTCCTGGTGCTGCACGATTGGCACGGCGTCGCCGACAACGTGCGGATGCGCGCGCAGATGCTGGCCCGCCGCGGCTACGTCGCCTTCGCCGCCGACCTGTACGGCGCGGGAGTGCGCCCCACCGGGGACGATGCCCCGGCCGAGGCGGGCAAGTACTACCGCGACCTGGGGCTGCTGCGCTCCCGGGTCGCCGCCGCGTTCAGCTGGCTGCAGCAGCATCCCGCCGTCGACCCGGCCCGGCTCGCCGTGATCGGGTACTGCTTCGGCGGAACGGCGGCCCTCGAGTTCGCGCGCACCGGAGCGCCGGTCCGCGCTGTGGCATCCTTCCACGGCGGCCTGATCGCGCACGACCCATCCGACGCGTCGCAGATCGCCGCCTCCTTGCTGGTGCTGACGGGAGGCGACGACCCGGTCGTGCCCGACGACGCCGTCGCCGCCTTCCAGCAGGAGCTGCGCGGCGCGCCGCACGTGGACTGGCAGGTGACCACGTACTCCGGTGCGCCGCACGCGTTCACGATCCCCGGGACGGACCGGTACCGCCCGGTCGCGGATGCACGCAGCTGGCGGGCGCTTGTCTGCTTCCTCGACGAGGTGTTCCGCTGATGGAGCATCCCCGGCTGTTCGAGGACGGCGACCCGCTCGTCGCCCGCGTGCGCGCCCTCTGCCTCGCGCTCCCCGAGGCTATGGAGACCCTCAACCACGGTCGGCCGTCGTGGAAGGCGGGAGAGAAGGGGAAGGCGTTCGCGGTGCTGGGAGCGTCGATGGACCGGCCCGACACCCTCGTCTTCAAGCCCGACCCGGCCGAGGCGCCCGCCTGGCGGGAGGACCCCCGCGCGTTCGTCCCGAAGTACTGGGGACCGAGCGGATGGCTGGCGATCGACCTCGACCGCACGGCCCTGGATGCGGCGGTGACGGCCGAGCTGATCGAGACCTCGTACCGCCAGGTCGCGCTCCGGCGGCAATTGGCGGTCCTGGATGCGGTCATGTAAGCTTCTATCCGGCCCGCGTGCGGGCCATGCGCCACTAGCTCAACGGATAGAGCATCTGACTACGGATCAGAAGGTTGGGGGTTCGAATCCCTCGTGGCGCACACTGGTTGAGACAGTATGAAAGCCCCGCAATTCTTCGGAATTGCGGGGCTTTTCTTATGCCCGGGAACCTGTGGCGTGCTCGGCCGCCGCCAGAGCAAGCAGGGTCAGTGGGTGAGCTGCGCTTCGAGGACGAGGTTGTTCTCCGAGGGGGTGTTCCGGGGGTTCTGGAGGCACGTGATGATGACGAGACGGCCCGGCTGGTTCTCCCAGGTGGCGGCGTCGGCGGCCAGCTGGGGTTTCGGGACGATATGGCTGCCGGTGACCGTGTAGGTGTGGTCGCCGAGGGTGATGGAGGTTCCAGCCTGTAGCGCCGAGGTCTGGCGGGGGATGTCGATGAGGTAGTTGCCGGGGGCGAGTCCGCCGCCGCGGATCGAGTGGGTGACGAGGAAGATGGCGCCGTTGTCGGGTGTGCTGACCGCGGTGCCCAAGTTCGTGAGGTGATACGCGGCTGTGAATCCGGGCGGTTCGACGGTGGGGCTGGTGGTGGCGATCTCGTCGACTTCGACGTCGAGTCCGACACTGGGAATGGCGAGTCGGATGCCGGTGTCCGTGGTGGCGTGCGGGATCTCGGCCGCTTTGTCGGCTTGTTCGGTTGCGACGGGGTCGCCGCGGAGGTCGAGCAACTGTGAGTGGCTGGAGCCGGCGGCGCTGGAGTTGGTGAGCGCGAGCGCGCCGACAGTTCCGGCCGCACAGATGAGTGCGAACCCGGCGAGGGCTAGGGGCCACCGTCTGCGGCGGCGTGGGGTGGAGGTCATGGGCGCTCGTTTCGGTGCGATCGGTGGCGGCGGTCGTTATCGGGTTCGCTGAGGGACAGGTCGCCACCGGTCCGGCCGGCGGGTCGGGGTGTCGCGTCGGCCGGACCGGTGGCGGTGCTCACGCGACAGGGGTGGCGCGGCGGCGGCCGCGGGTAAGGGCGCGGGTGACCCGGTTGCGCGGGGCGATGATGACGAGGGCGACGATCATGGCGATCACGAAGCCGAGGACGCCGAACGCCGAGCCGATGAAGCCGTGGCTGAGTTCGTATCCCGGGTGCTCGCCCCAGGTGTGGGTCGAGGCGACGATGAACCAGAGTCGGGCTTCGTTGACGACGACCAGCGCGGTGGCGCCGACGAGCACGGCGGTCAGCCAGCGGACCGGGTGGACGCGGGTGACACCGAGGAGCAGCCCGAGCAGCATCAGGAATGGGCCGAGCATGACGAACACCGAGCACTGCTCGGTGATGATCAGGGCGACGTCGTAGGGGCCGTCCGCGGACTTGAAGAAGATCGCGTCTCCCGCCGAGCGTGCTCCGCCGTCGGTGAACGGGTTGGCGACGAGCGCCACGAGGGCGGCTTCGGCGTGGCGGATGACGTCGTTGTAAAACATGATCGCTACGCCGGCGGCGATGACGACGGCGGCCAGCAGCAGCCGCACCACGCGGGTCGGGGTGAACCAGCGGGGACGGACGGGCTGGCCGATGATGGGGGTGGTCAGTGTGCTTGCCATGGTTAGGCCTCCTTAGCTTCGACGCCGATCGGCGCGGCCCGGAAGAGCCGACGCGACACCGGCTGGGCAATCAGCCATCTGTCACCCCTTAGAGACTGCGGCGCTGCCCGCTCCTGACGGGCCACGCCCCGATGTCCAGGGGCCTACCAGCAAGGCGGTTCAGGAGCGGACGCAGCCGGACGTGGTGACGAAGCAGCCGGTGCCGTCGTTGCCGGACGGGTACCCCCAGGAGCTCCAGGACTCGCTGTCGGCCCAGACATGGTTTTGCAGCGCCCACACCGGTACAAACGAGGAGAACAAGAATTTGCCGTTGGCGTCCTGGTACAACATCGACACCCAGCCGTAGAGGGTGACGCCGCCGCGGCCGTCGTACCACCACACCGGTCCGCCCGAGTCGCCACCTGCCACCGGTATGGTCATGTAGCACCCGGTGTCGGTGACCTTGCAGGATTCCTTGACGGTGCCGCACCGGAATCCCCCAGCGGCGAGCGTCGGTGCCGAACTTCCGGAATGGCAGATCTGCTGCCCGGCAACGACGTCGCCGGGATGAGCGACACCGCTGATCGGGGCGTCCGGCCAGGCGGCCGACACCCGCATGATCGGTGGAATCGGTCGGGTGCCTGTGGAGATGAGCCCGGCATCCGGGTAGACGATGTGACCGGCGTAGGTGGTGTAGGCCACGCGGCCCAGGAATCCGGTCCCCGCGCCGATCTCGGTCCGGTCGGCGCCCAGCGGGCCGTCCATGTGGCCGACGCCGGGCAGGAAGTAGACACCGCGACTCAGGTACACACCGCCACCGGCAGTACCGCCGTTCACCTGCGCCGAACCCGCCGGATGGGTTGCGGTGCTCCAGGTCCAGTCGTTCGCAGCCACAGCCGGTCCGGCTCCCGCGAGCACCACCACCGCCGCGATCGCCAACCCAGCAGCGGCCCTACGAATTCCGCTCCGGCTCGCTTTGACTTTCTGCATGGGTTGACTCCTTTTCCTCCTCGGCGGCGCCCGGTGCGGCGGCGGCGTCTCACTGGTATGGACGCGGCTGGCACGCAACTATGACGGTGACACCCAAAGACGAAGGGGGGTTGCCCTCGGGATGGGAGGGCAACCCCCCTTCGGGAGTTTGCGTTTCGGGTTCGGTCAGTCGGTGGTGTGCTGATCACGACGGATCAGGCCCGTGCGCAGGAGCAGGGCTCCGGCGACGAGGAGGCTGCCGACGATGACGATGAAGCCTGCGCTTGAGAGGCCGGTCACGGCGAGTGCGCCGCCAGCCATGACACCGATACCGGCGACATTTCCGTACATGGTCGTTCCTTTCAGGCCGGCCGGCCCACCGTGTGGTGATGGGCCGGCCGGCGGTTGGGTCAGGCCTGCGGGGCAGCCTGGGTCGCGATGCGGCGGCTGCGGATCTTCAGCGCGCCTGCGGTGCCGAGACCGGCGGCTGCGAAGAGACCGAGCAGCAGCAGACCGCCCGGCTCGACGATCGGGCCGACCAGCGGGTCGCCCACGTTCAGCGCGATGGTCGTGGTGGTGATCGTGCCCTTGTTGTTCTGCTCGACCTTGATGATGGCGTTGGGGTCCGGGTTGAGGGCCCCCGCGTCCGGCTGGCAGGACCAGGTGCCGTCACCGGCGACGGCGGTGGTGCACACCGGGTCGCCGTTGGCGTCCTTGACCGTGATCGTCGCCCCCGGGACACCAGTACCGGTGAACGGAACCTTGCCATCGTTCGCGTAGTCGGTACCGGCGGTCGGGGAAGTGACCACCAGCGCCTGCGGGAGGACGATCGGCGTCAATGTCCCATCGGCGTTGCTCTGGTACACCGTCCCGTCGGGCGTAATGCCGAGCACCGCAAGGGTTCCATCGGATCGCTGGTCCGCGGAGATGCTGGTGAAGGTGACCCCAGCGGGTGCAGACATCTTCACACCGTCGTAGCGATAGATGTTGCCGTCGGTTCCCAGAGCGTAGAGCGCGGCAGCGGTCTGTACTGCCGGGACCGGAACGGCCGCCTTGACGAGGGCAGTGTTCGTCGCGTTGCTCTGATACACGGTACCGTCGGTCGCGATCGCAAGAACTGCGCCGCTAGCGGTAACGCGCTGGTCACCGGAAATGGATTTGAAGGTCACTCCCGCGGGGGCGGTGAGCTGCACGCCGTCCGCCCGGTAAACCTGGCCATTCGTGCCGAGGAAGTACAGGGCTTCGGCTGTCGCGGTCGCGGTCTGGGGCGAGATCGGCGACTTCCCGAGGCTGGTGTTCGTAGCGTCGCTCGCGTAGACCAGGCCATCCACGCCGATCGCGAGGACGGCGGGTGCACCGGTGGTGCGCTGACTTGCCGAGATGGACGTGTACGACTGGCCAGACTGCGACACTAGCTGGCGGCCGGAGTAGAAATAGACCTGCCCATCCGAGCCGAGGGCATATTCGCCATACGACGTCTGGGTGGCCTTCACCCCGGCAGGAAGCGGGATCTTGGTCATGGTGTTGTTGACCGACTCTCCCACCCAGAGGGAGCCGTCGGAAGCGATGCCCATGACGATGGTCTTGGACCCGTCGACGGTCTGGCTCGCAGAAATCGACGTGAACGTGAGGCCGGCGGGCGACTTGACCTCCGAGCCGTTCCAGTTGTAGATGTGGCCGTCCGATCCGAGGATGTAGAGGGCAGCACTGGTCTCCGCGCCGGTGACGGCGGGAGCAGTCGACGCGGCGGCGGTCTGGACGATGGCCTGCTGGGCGGTCAGGCCCAACGACTGGCCGGCGGGCGCAGGGGCGGCGTTCGCGGCCGCGCCGAAGGCGCAGCTGGCCAGCAGGCCGGCGGAGACGCCAACGATGAACTTGTTTCGAGTACGCATGTGTTTTTCCTCGGGAAAGAAGTAATTGAGTGGGGTAAGGACGGCGGATGTGTGTGCCGTCATGGAGAAGAGACGCCGATGGCGCGGTCGGATGACGCGTCCTCGGGGAAAATCGGCGAACACTCAGAAACGGCGAGGATCCGCCGGCCAGACAACCGTCGCGAGTACGAAATCGTTGTCGCCAAGCGGTGATCAAGCGGTGCGTGCGCGGCTCGTCGCCGGCTCGGTCGACTCCGACTATGCGATCAAGCCCGCCGTCGGAAGCCGAAGGAGTTCACGCAACAGATTCGGTACGGAACCGAGTCTCTATTAGTGGACGCTCTGTACTGAGGCGTCTGCCGCAGGGACGTTTTGAGGGCCCTGCGAGCACTTCTCGACACCCGACAGAACAGGCAAGCTCATGCGGACTCCCCATCCTCTCCCCTTCTGCGGCATCAGCGTTTCTGCGCTCACGAACCCCTTGGCGGTGATGTGAGATGGACGTCGTCATCGTCATCCTCAACACGCTCGCGCAGGTCGTCATGATCTTCTCGCTCGTGTACTTCCTGGCAATGATGGGCGCCGGCATCCATGAGAACCGCAAGTTGGGCTCGAAGCTCGGCGATCAGAGCCGAACCCGTTATGAAGACCCCTTCATCGACAACCCGGAGACCTTCGACGTCTACGTGATGATCCCGTGTCTCAACGAAGAAGCCGTCATCGGTCCGACCGTCGCCGCGCTCCGCAACGGGGCTCGCGTGACGACCATCGTGATCGACGACGCCTCGGATGACAGCACGTCCGAGATCGCACGACGCGAAGGCGGGGAGAACACGATCGTCCTGCGTCGGGAACTGCCCGATGCGCGCACCGGTAAAGGCGAAGCGCTCAACGACGCCTACCGACTGGTTCGGCGTCTCGTGGCCGAGCGAGAGCAGGACACCTCGCGTGTGATCATCCTGGTCATGGACGCAGACGGGCGCCTCTCCGATGGTGCCCTCAGCCACGTCCTCCCCCTTTTCGAGGAGCCGAAGGTCGGTGGGGTTCAGCTGCCCGTGCGAATCCGCAACCGCAGCAAGAACTTCCTCACCCGCTTCCAGGACTTCCAGTTCTGGTCGATGTCGGCGGTCACGCAGGTGGGACGTCGCAAGATCGGCACGGTCTCGCTCGGTGGCAACGGCCAGTTCACCCGCATGGCGGCGCTCGAGGGCCTGAACGCCATGCCGTGGTCGTCCTCGCTCACCGAAGATCTCGACCTTGCCGTCAGCCTGTCAAACGACGGCTGGGAACTGACCACCACGCCGTTCGCCTCTGTCGATCAGCAGGCGGTCGAGAGCCTCCGGCGCCTCATCGTCCAGCGTCGTCGTTGGTATCAGGGGCACATGATGGCCGGCAAGCGACTCCCCGAGATCTGGACCAACCCGAAGCTCTCCGTGGCTAAGGTCCTCGAACTCACCGGATACCTGATCGTTCCGTGGATCTTCGACCTGCCCTGGTCGATCCTCTCCCACTGGGTGCTGTTCCTGTCGCTCACCACCGTTGCGTCGTCCGTGACCGTGGTCGTCGGACCGCTGACCGTGACCGTGGCCGTCTTGACCTGGTATCTCCTGACCTTCGCTCCTGCGTTGTTCACCAGCTGGGTCTACCTCCGCCGGGATCCCGAGTGCTCACCCTGGCGTGCGTTGCTCATCGGTCACTCGTTCGTCGTGATGAACTACCTCTCCTACATCTGCGCGTGGGGGGCGCTCATCCGAATCATCCAGCGGAAGAACGGCTGGGACAAGACGAAGCGCACCGTCGAAGCACCGGTCTCGGGGCTGGTCGACACGCAAGTCTGAAGCCGACCCGGACGCAGCGCCAATACCCCTCAAGTTGTGGGTATTGGCGCTGCTCGTGCAGCACATCCAGCTGAATGCCGAGCTCTTCACCTCTGCTGACTGCCCGACCTATGGGGCTGCAACCGCGGTCCGATCCCGACTTCTGTCGTACGCGAATGCCCACCTCTCGATCGGCCGAGCTTCGGCCTCGCCAGCTGGGCGGCGAAGGTAGCGGGGCGCTGACTCGCTAGGAATTCTCGTTCAGTGGCTTCGCTGTCGTCCGTCCCGATCGGAGCGAGCTGCCGGGCGTCCTTTACCCGTGATTCGTCATCGTCCGTAGACCGGGACGTCTACGTAAATACAGGCGTATCGGCGCGCTTCCGAGTGGGCCGTCCGCTTGAGGTGATCGGATTTCGATCGCCGCGTGACGAAAGGCAGATTCATGACTCGTAAACGTATTCGGGCGACGGTGGCTCCGGTGGTGGCCGCGGCCGTGCTTGCGGTGTCGCTGGGGGCGGTCTCCCCGGCGGCGGCGGCCCCCTCGGGCTATCTCGCATTGGGCGACTCCTACGCGGCCGGCCAGGACATCGATGGGCATAAGGGCACGGACGCCGGATGCCTGCAGTCCTCCGTCAACTACCCATCGCAAGTCGCGACGAACCTTGGGCTCACACTGACCGACAACACCTGCTCGGGTGCCGTCTTAGGCGACGTGTTCGCGACATCCACTGCCGGTCGGCCCGCACAGGCCGGCGCTCCCGGCAACTCGGTCGGGACGATCACGCTGACGATGGGCGCCAACGATCTCGGGTTATCGGCGATCGCGAGTTCGTGCATAGCGAGCTCGGCCAGCGGCCCGCTCACGAGCGGTGAACCCTCCTGCGCGGCTCGATATTCAGCCGGCGGAGAGAACAACCTGGCCAGCCGACTGGCGACGACGGTGCTCCCGCATCTGACATCCACACTCACTCAGCTGCGTTCGACGTACCCGAGCGCGCGGATCCTGGTGGTGGGCTACCTCCCTTTGACGCCGGACGCCGCGCACACTCCCGCCGGAGGATGTTTCTCGCGGCTCGCTCTGAATGGAACCAGCTTCCCGTTCGTCACCACCGATCTGGAATGGCTGAACTCGGTCCAGCGTGCGATGGACGCGCAATACGAACTGGCCGCCGAAGCCAGCGGCGCCCAGTACCTGTCGTTGATGACCGCAGCGGCCGACCATACCGCGTGCTCTGCCTCCAACACCCCCTACATCAACCCCCTCACCATCACCGGCTTCTCGCCTGACGCGAGCGCTCTCCATCCGAATTCGTCGGGCCTGAAATTCCTGGGACAGGCCGTCACGTCGGCCCTCAACACACAGCAGGCGTTCGGTGGCGTGCGGGGCCAACTCATCCCCCAGGGCGGCGACGAGTACGAGCTGCAGATCCTGGTTCCCGGCGCGACCCTGAGTTCCACACCCACCGTGACCGCATGGAAGAACGAAAGCTACCTCGCCCATGTCCAGGGCGAGTTCGGCTGGTACCTCGGCGTACGCGCCGCGAACGGCTACCGCGTCTACTCTCAGACCATCACGATGAGCCAGGGAGACGTCGTCGAGCTGAAAACCGCAGACGGATCACGTCAGGTGCTCAGCGCTCTACCGACCTCGTTCCGAGGCGTCACCGGCCAGGTCGTGCACATCAGTGGCAACACTTACGAGCTCCAGATCTGGGTCCCGGTCAACACCCTCGAAACCACGCCGGACATCTCCGCGCGCATCAACGGCGATTACGCGGCCAGCATCGTCGGGCAGTCCGCTTACTACCTGCAGGTTCGAGGCGGAGGCGGTTACCGCGTTTACACCCAACTGGTGACCCTCCAAGCCACGGACACGGTCACCCTCACCGTGACGGGGACCAACGAGCAGCAGAGACTCTCCTAGCCCGACGGCGGGCCGTCGTCGGAACCTCACGGCGGCCCGACGCCGTCGGGTGATGCAGACATTCTCGGCAGCGTCTAGGTAGTTGCCCCCAGGTGGCCGCGGCACCGTGCCGAAGAGGGTGGGAGCACCCCTCCCCCACCACCTAAGGAGCCCTCATGACGGACGCGACCATGCACCACATCTCCGACCAGGACCTCATCCGGATGCTGCGGGCGAAGAACCCCGACGCGGCGGCCGAGCTGTTCGGGCGTTACCACGACTGGTCCGAGCACCTCACCCGGACCCACCACCCCCGGGCCGTGACGGCGGATGTGTCGATCACAGCGTTGACCCGCACCATCCTTCACCTGCGCTCGACGACCGGACCCACCGAGCGGTTCTCCAGCTACCTGCGCACCTTCATCACGCAGCCGATCAGCGCGCGGTGATCACCGGCCCGAGTCGGCGCCCTGGGCGGAATCGCTGCGCCTGCACGGACACGCGTGAGAGGATTTAGTCCGGCTCAGTACAGAAAGCAGGACGCTCATGGCCGCACGGGGCAGACCACGCGGATTCGACACGGACGAGGCGCTCGACCGCGCCGTCGAGGTGTTCTGGCGGCAAGGCTACGAGGGCACCACGCTCGACGACCTCACCACCGCGATGGGCATCAACCGGCCCAGCCTGTACGCGGCCTTCGGCAACAAGGAGGCGACCTTCCGCCGGGCCGTCGAGCGGTACGCCGAGATCGACATGGCCTACGTCGGGGAGGCGCTGGAGCAGCCCACCGCTCGCGCCGTCGCCGAGCACTACCTCCGGAGCAACGTCGCCGCGATCACGATGCCGGGCCGGCCGCCCGGGTGCCTCTCGATCCAGGGCGGGCTCTCCGGCAGCCCGGAGGACGAGCGGATCGTCCGGTTCCTCGCCGACAGCAGGGATGCCGGGGAGCGGCGGCTCGCCGAGCGGTTCCGGCGCGCGATCGCGGAGGGAGACCTCGACGCGGACGAGCGACCGGACGAACTCGCCAAGTACCTGTCGACGGTGAGCACGGGGCTCGCGGTCCAGGCGTCGGCCGGGGCGTCCCGCGCATCCCTCATGCGGGTCGTCGAGCGGGCGCTTCTCGCGTTCCCCTAGGCATCGGGCGCGGCGACCGCCGGCGGCGCCGTGCTCGCGCGGACTACCAGCCGGGTCTCCATCACGGACGACCGCACGGGCTCCGGGTGACCCTCGATCTCGGCGATCAGCAGTTCCAGCGCGCGGCGGCCGATCGCCTCGAACTCCTGGTGGATGGTCGTCAGCGGCGGCCAGAACGAATCGGACTCGGCCATGTCGTCGAAGCCGACCACGCTGACATCCTCCGGCACGCGCCGGCCCGCCTCGTGGAGGGCGCGCAACACCCCGAGCGCCATCTGGTCGTTCGCGGCGAACACGGCCGTGATCTCCGGGCGGGAGGCGATCTCCTGTCCATGGCGGTAGCCCGCCGCCGTGGACCAGTCGCCGCGGAGCACCTCCGGGACCGGCGCGCCGGCCTCCTCGAGCGTCCTGCGCCACGACTCCTCGCGCCGGGCGGCCGAGTACGACTCCGCTGGTCCGGAGATGTGCCACACCGTGCGATGCCCGAGCTCGAGCAGGTGCTCCGTCGCCTGGCGGGCGCCATCCGCCTGGTCCGTGTCGACCTGCGGATAGTCCCGGCGTTCGGTGGAGTCGACCACGACGACCGAGAGGCCGGACGGGAGCTCGACATCGGAGCGGTCCGCGATGTGCGCCTCCAGCACGACGATGATGCCGTCGACAGCCTGCTCGAGGAGTCGGCTGAACGCGGCGCTCACGTCGCGCTGCGTCGGCTGTTCGACCGGGACGACGGTGATCGAGTACCCCGCCTTGGCGGCCGAGACGGCGATCGCGTCCAGGGTGCGCATGTTGCCGTAGGAGGACAGGGTGAACATCATCACGCCGATGTTCCGGAACCGCCCGGAGCGCAGGGCGCGCGCGGCGCGGTTGGGCCGGTAGCCCAGCGCCTGCATGGAGTCGAGGACGCGGCGCCGGGTGGACTCCTCCACGTTCGTCAGCCCGTTCGCGACGCGCGAGACGGTCTGCGTCGAGACGCCCGCGTGCGCGGCGACATCGCCCAGGGACGGCCCGCGCTTGCGGGCCGATCCGGCGGACGTGATCGCGGCGACCGGCTCAGTCATTCCACACCTTCATTGCGTTCATAGCATCCCAGAGACTTGCACTGTGTTGACGTCAACATGTTAGAGTAGCGCCCACGATGTTGACGTAAACATCCGAACCGACCCAGAACCCGGGGAAGAAATGACAACGACGTCTCTCACGCAGTCGACCGCACCGGGAGGTGCCCGCAGCCTCCGTCGCACCCGCCGCGACTGGCGCGGCTGGGCCTTCGTCGCACCCTTCATGGTCGTCTTCGCGGCGATGATCATCGCTCCGGTGCTCTACGCGCTCTACCTGAGCCTGTTCCGCCAGCAGCTCATCGGCGGCAACGCCTTCGTCGGACTCGGCAACTACCTCGCCGTCCTCCAGGACGACAAGTTCTGGACCTCGCTCGGTCGCGTCGCGCTGTTCCTGCTCGTGCAGGTCCCGGTGATGCTTGCCCTGTCGTTGATCGCCGCGCTCGCCCTCGACAGCGCCCGCCTGCACGGCGCCGGATTCTTCCGGATCGCGCTGTTCCTCCCCTACGCCGTCCCGAGCGTCGTGGCCGCCCTCATCTGGGGATTCATCTACGGCGACCAGTTCGGGCTGACCGCCGGCGTCAACCAGTTGCTCGGCACGGGCCTCGCGCCGCTGAGCGGGCAGTGGGTGCTCGCCTCCATCGGCAACATCGTGACCTGGGAGTTCATGGGCTACAACATGCTCATCTTCTACGCGGCGCTCCGCGTCATCCCGGCGGAACTGTACGAAGCGGCCGAGATCGACGGCGCGGGCGCGTTCCGCACGGTGTTCAGCATCAAGCTGCCCGCCATCCGCGGTGCACTGGTGATCGCGACGATCTTCTCGATCATCGGCAGCTTCCAGCTCTTCAATGAGCCGAACCTGCTCAAGCAGCTCGCACCCAACGCGATCAGCAGCTACTTCACCCCGAACATGTACGCCTACAACCTCTCGTTCGCCGGGCAGCAGTTCAACTACGCCGCGACGGTGGCGATCGTGATGGGCGTCTTCACGGCCGTGATCGCCTACGTCGTGCAACTGCGCGGCACCAGGAAGGAGCTCCGCTGATGGCCGCGGTCACCGACACCAGGAGCACGCGCACCCGCAAGCCGCCGTCGCGGGCCGCCGCGCGCGTCCGCGCCGGAGCATCCTCCGACCGCCGCGTGCGCAAGTCGCCGGTCCTGACGATCGTCATGGTGCTGTTCGTCATTTACTCACTCGTCCCGCTGATCTGGCTGGTCGTGAACGCGACGAAGAGCCAGCCGGACCTGTACTCGTCCTTCGGGCTGTGGTTCGGCAAGGACTTCACCCTCTTTCAGAACATCGCGGACACCTTCACGTATCGCGGCGGCATCTTCGTGCAGTGGCTCGGCAACACGCTGCTCTACGTGGTTGTCGGTGCGGGCGGTGCGACCCTGCTCGCCACGGTCGCCGGTTACGGACTGGCGAAGTACGACTTCCCCGGCAAGCGGGCCGTCTTCGCCGTCATCCTGGGCGCGATCGCGGTCCCGGGGACCGCGCTGGCCGTCCCGACCTTCCTGATGTTCAGCCAGGCCGGGCTCACCAACACCCCGTGGGCGATCATCCTGCCCTCGCTGATCAGCCCCTTCGGGCTGTACCTGATCTGGACGTATGCGACGGAGGCCGTCCCCACCGAGCTGCTCGAGGCGGCGAGGATGGACGGCGCCGGGGAGTTCCGCACGTTCTTCACGATCTCGCTGCGGCTCCTCGCCCCCGGGATCGTCACGGTCGCGCTCTTCGCGATCGTCGCCACCTGGAACAACTACTTCCTGCCGCTCATCATGCTGAGCGATCCGACCTGGTACCCGCTGACGGTCGGACTCAGCCAGTGGAGCGCGCAGGCGACCGGGGTCGGCGCCCAGCCGATCTTCAACCTCGTGATCACCGGATCCCTCATCACGATCGTCCCGATCGTGGCCGCGTTCCTGGTGCTCCAGCGCTACTGGCAGTCGGGCCTGGCCGCCGGAAGCGTCAAGCAGTAACCGCAATCGCATTCCACAAAGAAGTGAAAGGAAGCTCATGAAGCGCACACTCGCGTCCCGGCACCTCCGCCGGCTCGTCACCGCGGCGGTCGTCAGCGCCGTCGTCGGCGTCTCGCTCGCCGCCTGCTCCGGCGGCACCTCGTCGGGCGGCGGAAGCGCCTCGGACATCGACGCAGCCCTCAAGCAGGGCGGGACGATCACCTACTGGTCGTGGACCCCGTCGGCGGAGGCCCAGGTCGCCGCGTTCGAGAAGCAGTACCCGAAGGTGAAGGTCAAGCTGGTGAACGCCGGCACCAACACCACCGAGTACACGAAGCTGCAGAACGCGATCAAGGCAGGCTCCGGCGGTCCGGATGTCGCGCAGGTCGAGTACTACGCCATCCCGCAGTTCGCCCTGTCCGACTCCCTCGTCGACCTGAAGCAGTACGGCTTCGACAAGCTCAAGGGCGACTACACCCCGGGCCCCTGGGGCTCGGTCAACGTGGACGGCAAGCTCGTGGGCCTCCCGCAGGACTCCGGTCCCATGGCGATGTTCTACAACAAGACCGTCTTCGACAAGCACGGCATCGCCGTCCCGAAGACGTGGGACGAGTACGTCGCCGCCGCGCAGAAGCTGCACGCGGCCGACCCCAACGCCTACATCACCAGCGACTCGGGCGACTCCGGCTTCACCACCTCGATGATCTGGCAGGCCGGCGGCCGTCCGTTCTCGGTGAACGGCACCAAGGCGACGATCGACCTGCAGGACGACGGCACGAAGAAGTGGACGGGCACCTGGGACAAGCTCGTCGAGGGCAAGCTGCTCTCGAGCGTCCCCGGGTGGAGCGACGACTGGTTCAAGGCACTGGGCAACGGCTCCATCGCGACCCTGGTGACCGGAGCGTGGATGCCCGGTGTGCTGGAGTCGTCGGTGAAGGACGGCGCCGGGCAGTGGCGCGTCGCGCCGGTCCCGACCTACGACGGGACCCCCAGCAACGCCGAGAACGGCGGCGGCGGCCAGGTCGTGCTCAAGCAGAGCAAGAACCAGGCGCTCGCGGCCGGCTTTCTGAAGTGGCTGAACAACGACGAGGACAGCATCAAGGTCTTCCTGCAGTCCGGCGGCTTCCCGTCGACCACGAAGGACCTGAACTCGTCCGACTTCCTCGCGTCCGCGCCCGACTACTTCGGCGGCCAGAAGATCAACGAGGTTCTCGTCGACGGCGCGAAGAACGTCTCCACCGGCTGGCAGTACCTGCCGTTCCAGGTCTACGCGAACAGCATCTTCGGCGACACCGTCGGCCAGTCGTACACCTCGAACTCCAGCCTCGACCCGGGCCTGAAGGCCTGGCAGAAGGCGCTGGTCGAGTACGGCAACCAGCAGGGCTTCACGGTCACCGGCAAGTAGCACGAACGTGGCCGGCCGCGCACGTCGCGGCCGGCCACGCCCTTCCCCACCCTTTTCAGGAGAACCATGACCACCTTCGAGATCGCGGGAGACGACTTCGTCCTCGACGGCGAGCCGTACCGCATCCTCTCGGGCGCGATCCACTACTTCCGGGTTCACCCCGACGACTGGGCGGACCGCATCCACAAGGCGCGCCTGATGGGCCTGAACACGATCGAGACCTACGTGCCGTGGAACGCGCACGAGCCGCGGCCGGGCGACTGGCGCGCCGACGGACCGCTGGACCTCGGCCGGTTCCTGCGCACGATCGCCGACGAGGGGATGCACGCCATCGTGCGCCCGGGGCCCTACATCTGCGCCGAATGGGACAACGGCGGCCTGCCCGCGTGGCTGTTCACCGACCCGGAGGTGGGAATCCGTCGCTCCGAGCCGAAGTTCGTCGCCGCGCTCACGGAGTACCTGCGCAACGTGCTCGACATCGTCGCGCCGCTGCAGGTCGCCGAAGGCGGACCCGTGCTGCTGGTGCAGGTCGAGAACGAGTACGGCGCCTACGGCGACGACAAGGCGTACCTGCAGCAGCTGGTCGAGGTGATCCGGGATGCGGGCATCACCGTCCCGCTCACCACGGTCGATCAGCCGCAGGACGACATGCTCGAGAACGGGTCGCTGCCCGGACTGCTCAAGACCGCGTCCTTCGGCTCGCGCTCGCGGGAACGCCTGGCGACTCTCCGCCGGCATCAGCCGACCGGGCCGCTGATGTGCTCGGAGTTCTGGGACGGCTGGTTCGACAGCTGGGGCACCCACCACCACACCACCCCGGTGGAGGAGTCGGCCGCCGAACTGGATGCGCTGCTCGCGCTGGGCGCGTCGGTCAACCTCTACATGTTCCACGGCGGCACGAACTTCGGCTTCACGAACGGCGCCAACGACAAGGGCGTCTACCAGCCGATCGTGACCAGCTACGACTACGACGCCCCGCTCGACGAGGCGGGAGAGCCGACGGAGAAGTTCTGGGCGTTCCGCGACGTGATCGCCAAGTACGCGCCGGTTCCGTCGCTGGAGCCCGTCGCCGCAGCCGCGGCGCCCGCGTTCACGGTGCCGTTCGACTCCGCCGTGCCGCTGTGGGCGGTCGCCGACCGGCTCGGCGAATGGTCGCACACCGACTCCCTCCCGAGCTTCGACCAGCTCGGTCACTACAGCGGGCTGGGCGTGTACCGGACCGAGATCGACACGACCGAGCCCGCGGTCCTCGAGTTCGGCGAGGTGCGCGACCGCGCCTACGTCTCGGTCGGCAGCAGTCGCCTCGGCGTGCTCGCCCGCGACCACCACGACTCAGCGATCTCCCTCTCCCCCAGCCGCGGAACGCTCACCGTGCTGGTGGAGGATCAGGGACGGGTCGACTACGGTCCCCGCATCGGTGAGTCGAAGGGGCTGATCGGACCCGTGCAGCTGAACGGCGAGGAGCTTCGCCGGTGGAGCGTGCTGCCGCTTCAGCTGTCGTCGATCGAGCCGGTGCGGGAGGCGCTGGACGCGTCGGCCGCGTCGGATCCTTCCCCCGAGCGCCTTGCCGGCCCGGTGTTCGCCCGCGCGATATTCGACCTCGACGAGCCGGGCCAGCTGGTCCTCGACACGACAGCCTGGGGCAAGGGCGTTGCGTGGATCAACGGCTTCAACCTGGGTCGCTACTGGACCCGCGGACCGCAGGAGACCCTGTACGTCCCGCGCGGAGTGCTGCGAGCCGGCCGCAACGAACTCGTCGTGCTCGAGCTCGAGTCGGCCGCCGAGGCGATCGCCGCCTTCGTCCCCGAGCCGCGGCTGGGGCACACGGAGGTCTGAGCGATCAGGATGCGGGCGATGCCGCGGCCGCCGGCGCGGTCGCAGCCCGGTGCCGACGGCTGAGCACGGCGACGCAGACGGCGATCGCCACGAACAGCACGAGGCTGACCGGGCCGGTGCCGAGCGCGAGGCCGCCGCGGGCGTGTGACACGGCCAGGCCGTCGGACACCGAAGCGCCGAAGGGGCGCGTGAGGACGTACGACATCCAGAAGGCGGCCGTCGCTCCCAGCCCCCACCAGCGGTAGGCGATCCCCGGGATGGCGAACAGGATCCCGAAGACCAGGGCGGACGCGAAGTAGCCGAGCCCGAAGGTCACCGCGGTCAGGTCGCCGAGGGCGGTGCCCAGCGCGAAGGTCCCCAGCACCGCGCACCAGTAGAAGGTCTCGCGGGCCCGGGTGTCGATCCGGTGCACGGAGAGCGTGCGCTGGGTCGTGTACCAGAGCACGAAGACGGCAGCGAGAACCACGGCGAAGACGACGGTCGACACCAGGTACGGAACACCGAGCTCGACGTGCAGGACGTCGGCCACCATCGTCCCGAAGACCGCGACCATGAGCACCGCGAGCCAGTACACCCACGGGATGTACCGCCGGACGACGAACTGCAGCACCAGCGCCGCCGCGAACAGCACGAAAGCACCGCCGACCGCCACGAACGGATCGATCGTCTTGACCAGGAAGTCGGAGGTCGTTTCGCCCATCGCGGTCGTCAGCAGCTTCGTCACCCAGAACAGGGCGGTGACCGCGGGGACCTTGTTGCGCATCCACCCAGCATCCCGGACGCGCGGGCAGCCACCCTGGGCGCGGGTGGCGAACCGCTGAGAGGACTCAGAGGAAGGAGTCAGCCGAACTCCAGCGCCCGGGCGCCGCATGCGGGGTGAGCGCGTGCTGCAGCGCGAGCGTCGCAGCACCGCCCGCGGCCGCATCCAGCCCGGGATCGGCCAGCTCGATGACCACGGGATGGATGGCGCGGGTGCGCGCGAACTGCGAGACGTACGCACGGATCTCCCGGACGTACAGGGCGCCCGCGTCGGCGAACCCGGGCCCCGCGAGGACGATGCGGTCGAGGTCGAGCACGTTCACGATCGAGAGCACCGCGGCCGCTACGTACCGCGCAGACCGCTTGATGAGCTCGCAGCAGCGCGACTCGCCCTGGGCGGCGGCGCGGGCGATGGCCTCGAAGTCGGCGCGGAACCGCTGCGGGTCGCGCGTCAGGTTCAGCTGCTCGGCCAGGTCGTCGTCCTCGAGCGCCTGGGCGACCACTGCCCGCGGTGCGGCCAGCATCTCCAGGCAGCCCCGGGCTCCGCACCAGCACTGCGGCCCGTCGATGTCGATCACCATGTGGCCGATCTCGCCGACGTTCGACGACGCCCCGCGGGCGACGCTGCCGCCGACCATCAGGCCGAGTCCGAAGCCGTTGGACAGGTACAGCGTGGCGAAGTCCTGGGTGGCGGGGACGCGTCCCGCCCAGTACTGGCCGAGTGCGGCGCAGGCGGCGTCGTTGTCGCGCACCACGGGAAGCCCGATCCGCGGCTCGAGCGCCTGGCTCAGCGCGAAGGACTCCCACTCGGTGGCGGTGAGCGACAGGCGCTCGGCGCCCGCACCGAGGTCGAGACCGGCCCCCGCGACGCCGACGCCGACCACCGACTCCAGCGCGATGTCGAGCTGGACGAGGAGCTGGCCCAGCTCCCGGGCGATGCGCGCGACATCCTCGCTCGGCCCGGCCTGCTCGATACCGGGCGACACCAGCCGGCCGATGACGTTGCCGGCGAGGTCGGTGACGACGTACGTGAGGCGGCCCGCGTCCAGCGACAGCCCGACGGCGAAGCGTCCTGTCGTATTGAGTTCGAGGAGGCTGCTGCGCTTGCCGCCGGTCGACTCGCTGAACCCGGTCTCGATGACCAGGCCGTCCTCGATCAGCGACTTCACGATGCGCGTGATCGAGGTTGCGGTGAGGCCCGAGCGTTCCGCGAGCTCGGTGCGCGTCACCGTGCCGCCGGAGCGCACCATGTCGAGCACGGCGCTCCGGGTGTTCGCGGATGATGGTCCCAGCCGTCGTGCCGGGGGCGTCATGTCGTCTCCCGGACGACGACCACGGGCTCCGGTGCCGCGACGGGACGGAAGTCGTCGTCGTGGATGGCGGCGAGCGCCGCCGTGCCGAGCAGGGAGCCGATCTCGCGGCCGTGCCGGTCGATCGCCGTGATGGGACGGCTCGCGCTCTGGCAGACCAGGGAGTCGCTCCAGCAGATCAGCGAGACCGCTGCAGGGACGGGAACGCCCCGCTCTTCCAGTGCCTCGAGCGCTGCGACGGCGTCGTGGTCGCTGTCGAAGACGAGGGCGGTCGGGTTCTCGGACGAGCTCTCCTCGCCGATCCGGACCGCCGCGCCGACGACGTCGGGCGTCTGGACGGTCTCGATCGTGCGCTCACCGGAGCCGGCCTCGCTGACGAGCGGCTCGGGGGTCAGCTTGCCGGTGACGTACACCCAGCGGCGGGCGGGATGCGCGGCCAGGTACGCGGCGAGCGCGCGCGACGCGGCCGCCGCATCCACCGTCACGGCCGGGAAGTCCGGCTCGGCGACGGCCGGGGCGAGAGCGACGAACGGCATGTCGATCTGGCGCAGCAGCCGGATGCGCGCATCCGCTTCGACGGCGCCCAGGACGATCACGCCGGCGATGCCGCCGACGCGCGCCCACAGCCGGTAGGTGCGCAGCTCGGAGTCCTCGTCGTCGACGGAGCGGGTGATGAAGCGCATCCCCGCCGCGAGCAGCGGACCCGCGATGGCGCGGACGATCGCCGAGGCGACAGGGTCACGGTCGCGACCATGGCGGATCACCAGGCCGATCGACGCTGCTGTATCCGTCATGGGCTCACCGCCTTCCCCTCGCGTCGTACAGGACCCCCGAGGAGAAGTCTGCCGGAAACGCGTGCCCGGCACCGAGTCCGGCGTGTCACTTGATGGCTCCCGCCGCCATGCCGCGCTCGAACTGCCGCTGCAGGGCGATGTACGCGACGATCGTCGGGATCGCGGTGATGACCGAGGCCGCGAGGATCTTCGGGGTGTCGTCGTTGTACTGCCGTCGGAAGAACTCCGGCAGCTGCGTGACCACGCCCATCCCGTCGTCGATGAGGAACACCTTGGGCAGCAGGTACGAGTTCCACGCGTAGATCAGCACGAGCACCATCAGCGCGACGGCGATCGGGCGCGACAGCGGAACCAGGATGGACCAGAAGACGCGCCACGTGCTCGCGCCGTCGATCCGCGCCGCCTCGAACACCGCATCCGGGATGCCGTCTACGTAGCCTCGGGCGATCAGGACGGTGAACGGGATCTGCAACGCCGCGATCGGCAGGATCACCGACCAGTAGGTTCCCAGCAGCCCGAGCTTCACGGCCGTCGTATAGAGAGGAGCGATCAGGACGACCTCGGGCAGCGTCAGCGCGGCCATCATGAGCCAGAAGTACAGCTCCTTCGCGCGCACCCGCAGCTTCGAGAAGCCGAATGCGGCCGCGAGCGTCGCCAGGTAGACGATGACGATGGAGGCGGCGGCGATGACGATCGTGTTGAAGAAGAACTTCCCGAAGCCGGGAACCTGCACGACGGCGACGTAGTTCCCCCACCCTGCGCCCTCGAAGCTGGTCTGCAGCATCGCGATGAGGGGGATCACGAACGGGATCACCGCGACCGTGAGGATGAGCTGCAGCAGGATGCGCGCGCGGCGCGAGCGGGTCTCAAACATCGGTCGCCTCCGTGCCCCGGCGGGGCTTGACGCGGGTCAGCCGTTCGCGACCGCGCAGTTGCATGAAGATGGACACCGCGACCGCGATCAGCAGCACGAGGATCGACAGCGCCGACGCGTAGCCGAGGTTGCGGTCGGTGCTCGCGGTCTCGCCGTAGATCATGGTCCCGAGGAACTCGGAAGAGTGCGCCGGGCCGCCCTGCGTGATCAGCCAGGGGTTGTCGAACAGCTTGAGCGCGGTGATGAAGTTGAGGATCGCGAGCGACACGATGATCGGCTTCAGGGTGGGAAGGACGATCGAGAACAGGACCCGGAAGTTGCCTGCGCCGTCCAGCCGGCCGGCCTCGATGAGCTCGGGGTCGATCTGCGACATCCCCGCGTACAGCAGGATGAAGCCGTAGCCGATCGCGCCCCAGCATCCGACCATCACGACGACGAGCAGCGAGGTGGTCGACTGGCCGATCCAGGGCTGCTGCAGCGATGAGAGCCCGAAGAAGCCGAGGATGCTGTTGACCGTGCCGTCGCTCTGCCAGACCTGGATCTGGGCAGGGGCCAGAGTGGCCGGCGCCACGACGACCGGGATGACGACGAGCACCTTGTAGAGGTTGGCGAACCGCACCTTCGAGTGCATCGCCGCTGCGAACAGCGTCCCGCCGATCACCTGCACGATGAACACGACGACGAAGTAGATGAGCGTGTTGCGGAGAGAGGTCCACAGCACCGGGTCCTGCAGGGCGGTGATGTAGTTGCCGAAGCCCACCGGGGTCATCAGCGCCCGGCCGCCCGGCCAGGAGAAGAAGGACAGGTAGCCCGAGTAGATGATGCTGTAGTAGATCAGACCGACGGAGATGGCGAACGCCGGAAGGATCCAGCGGATGCCCCCGGGGAGGAGGCGGGCGCGCCGTCTGGGGCGCCCGCCTCCCTTCACCACGGGTGTCTGGCGGTCGGATCCGATCCTGAGGTCCGAGACGGTCATCAGTTCGTCGATCCGTTCTGTCGGTTACGGGTTACTTCGTTCCGACCTTGCTGGCCACCGAAGAGGCCTGCTGGTCGTCGGCGATGCTCTTGATGGACTTGTTCACCGACGGGTCGAGCACCTGCTGGATGGCGACCACGATGGCGTCGAGCGACTTCTCGGTGGTCTGCCACTGGCGCGACTCGGTGGTGTCGCCGCTCTCCTTGATGAGCGTCTCGATCGCCGGACGCTGCACGGATTCGTCGACGAGCTTGATCGACGACCACTCCGGAGTGGTGCCCTTGAGCGCGGGAAGCAGGTCGAGCGCGTTGGCGACGTTCTGCTGGCCGTCCTTGTTGAGCGTCATCCACGAGACGAACGTCTTCGCCGGACCGATGTTCTTCGAGCCGGAGTTGATGGCCAGACCGTAGTCGGCCTCACCGAAGTAGGTGCTCTTGTGGCCCTCACCTGCGACATCCGGGAACTGCGCGGGCAGCTGGACGAAGCAGGTCGGGTTGGTCACGCCCGCGGCCTCCATCGAGGTCTTGCAGGAGTCGGCGCCCGCGTACTGCGTGTACCAGAAGCCCATCTGGACCATCGCGGCGTTCCCCTTCATGAACTCGTTGTTCGCCAGGGGGTACTGCGGGCCGTCGAGCGCGTTGGGGGCGATGATGCCGTCGGTCTTCATCTTCTTGATGATCTCGAGCACCTTGACGCCCTGCTCGTCATTCCACTTGGCCTTGCCGGTGGCCGCCTTGATGAAGAAGTCCGGGTCGACCGTGTTCGCGATCGAGTGGTACATCTCGGTCGGGAAGGTGTCCTTGCCGCCGGCGCCCATCGTGAAACAGGTCTTGCCGATGGCGGTGACCTTCTTGCAGGTGTCCACCCAGGACGCGTAGTCGGTCGGCACCTTCGCGCCGGCCTGGTCGAGGATGTTCTTGTTGTACCAGAGGAAGCCTGCCGACATCCCGCCGAGGGGCAGCGAGACGAAGCGACCGTCGGAGCTGGTCAGCTGCTTCACGTAGGAGCCGCCGATCTTGTCCTTCCAGTCCGAGCCGAGGGTGTCCTTGGCCAGCGACGTCAGGTCGAGCGCGTAGGGACCCCAGGTGTCCGGCGACCCGCCTGCCGGAGAGAGGTCGAACACGTCCGGTCCCTTGCCCGAGTCGAGGGCCGGGGTGATCGTGTTGCGGTAGTCGACGTTCTCGAAGTTCTTGTAGGTGACCTTGATCTTCGGGTACTGCTTGTTGAACTCCGCGATGTACTTCTCGGCCACCGGAGTGTCGGGCGTCCAGCCCCACCAGGTGACCGATCCGGACTTCGCCGCCTTGACGTCCGAGCCCTGATCGCCGGACGAGCCGGTGCAGCCGGTGATCGCCAGGACGGCGGCCGCAGCGACCGCTGCCGCGGAAATGAACCGCGTACGCATCATTGTGATTCCTCCACCTCATTGTGCTGATCGAAAGTGCACAGCGGCGCACGTTCGGGGCGAGCCTATACAGGGCTTCCGACCCGACGCAATAGTTAAAACCTTTTTGTCATAAACTTGTCCTCGGGCTGTAGGGTTGCGTCTACCGCCGCTTTCTCGGGCCGGATGCGCTTAGTTGCATACGTTGAGATAGTTGGCTTCCAGCGCAGAAAGGACCACCCCGTTGGCTATCGAATCCGTACTCGTGAACGTCTCGGACGTCGCACGTTCCGTGGAGTTCTACCGTCGTCATCTCGGCGCCGTCGTCGTCGACAGCGACCAGGAGCGAGCCGAACTCGACCTTGTCACCGCATGTCTCGTGCTCACCCGCGTCGACTCCCCGGCGGAGTCCACATGGATCGGCGACGACCTGCAGCGCGGCTTCCGGCACGTCGGCTTCAAGGTTTCCGACCTGGACGCCCGGGTCGACGCCCTCCACGACGCCGGTGTGCCCTTCCACCTCGAACCGATCCACGCCGAGGGGGAGGTGCGCATCACCTTCTTCTACGATCCGGACGGCACGCTGCTCGAACTCGTGGAGGGCCCGCTGCAGTACCACGAGGTCTACGACCGCCCGGCGGTCGAGCAGGACTGGGGACTCGGCGATCCCGACCGGCCCCGCTTCGACCATGTCGCCGAGACCGTCGCCGACCTCGAGGCGACGAAGGACCACTACGCGAAGCTCGGCTACCTGCTGATGTCGGGCATCCACCAGCCCAGCGACGACCGGGGCTTCGAGATCAACTTCCTCCGAGCCGGCGACAGCTCGCTCGAGATCTTCACCTACGAGCGCGCCGAGAAGTCCGTCCGTGCCCCGCAGTTGGATGCTCCCGGCTTCGTCGCGGTCGCCTTCGCCGGCGACTCGGCGCCCGGCGCAGCGGTCGGCACCGCAGCCGGCCGCGAGGTCTACACCGACCCCGACGGCCTCCTGTACGTGATCGCACCGGCATGACGGAGAACGCACTCCGCCCGCTCGGCGCGACCGGGTTGCAGGTCAGCCGGGTGACGCTGGGCGGAGGTCCGCTCGGAAGCATGCCGGAGAACTTCGGCTATGCGGTCGCGGAGGCGGACGCCGTCGCGCTGGTGCAGGACGTGCTGCGCAGCGGCATCCGCACCATCGACACCTCCAACGGATACTCCGACGGTCGCAGCGAGGAGCGCATCGGGCGCGCCATCGCCGCGTTCGGCGGGATCCCGGCCGACGTGACGGTCATCACGAAGACCGACCAGAAAGAGGGGGATTACAGCGGCGAACGCGTGCGTCGTTCCCTCGCCGAGAGCTCTGAACGGCTAGGGATCAGCCCGCTCCCCCTGGTGCATCTGCACGATCCCGAGTTCCACGACTTCGCCGCGATGACCGCTCCCGGCGGCGCCGTCGACGCACTGGTGGCGGCGAAGGAGCGTGGGGAGGTGCAGCACATCGGACTCGCCGGAGGCGACGTCCACGAGATGCGGCGGTATCTGGACCTCGGCGTCTTCGAGGTGCTCCTGGTGCACAACCGCTGGACGCTGGTCGACCGCAGCGCCGGACCGCTGCTCGAGCGTGCGCGCGAACTGGGCGTGGGAGTCGTCAACGCGGCGGTCCTCGGCGGAGGCATCCTCGCCGACGAGACCGGCCGCAGGACCGACTACGGGTACCGGCCGGCCGGTCCCGAGACCCTCGAGGCCATCGCGCGGATGCGCGAGGTCTGCCGCCGCTGGGACACCACGCTCGCCGCGGCAGCACTCCGCTTCTCGACCCGCGACGACCGGTTCGCGAGCACCATCGTCGGGATCAGCAAGCCGGAGCGCATCCAGCAGACCCTCGACGCCGCGGCGCTCGACCGGCCGCAGGAGTTCTGGGACGAGCTCGAATCGCTCCTTCCCGCGCCCGAGAACTGGCTCGACGCCCGGCCCGCGCACTGACGCACGAACACCCACGCACGAACACCCCTACGAACCCCACCGAACACACCGAAAGCCGAGAACCACATGCCACTCGTCCGAATCGACATGCACACCCCGCTCGCAGAGCTGCGGCCGCAGATGAGCGAAGCCATCAACTCCGCCCTCGCGGACGGCTGGGGGATGCCCGCCGACGACCTGTTCCAGATCTTCCAGCTGCACGAGCAGGGTGACCTGTATTACAGCCGCACCTTCCCGGATGCGGACCGCACCGACATCGTCTTCATCAGCATCCTCGTCTACAACGGATACTCTCCAGAGGTGAAGCAGCGCGGCGCCGACCTGATCGTGGAGCGGCTCGCAGCCCTCGGGATCAAGCGGGACAACATCCTCATCTCCCTTTACGAGAACGGCGACGGCGACTGGCTCGCCCCGTCCAAGGAGCAGTGACAATGCGCAGAAGCGACCTTCCCGACGGCTTCGTCGTCGGAACGGCCACCGCGTCGTACCAGATCGAGGGCGCCACCCGGGAGGACGGGCGGGGTGACAGCATCTGGGACACCTTCGCGCGCGTCCCCGGCGCGATCGCCGACGGAACCACCGGCGACGTGGCCGACGACCACTATCACCGCTCCGCCGAGGACGTCGCCCTCATGGGCGACCTCGGGTTCGACGCCTACCGGTTCTCGATCGCGTGGCCGCGCATCCAGGCCGACGGGCGGGGAACGCCGAACAAGGCCGGGATCGACTTCTACCGCCGGCTGGCCGAGTCCCTGCTCGAGCGCGGCGTGACGCCGTGGGCGACGCTGTACCACTGGGACCTGCCGCAGGCGCTCGAGGACCGCGGCGGATGGCTGGAACGCGACACCGCCCTCCGCTTCGCCGACTACGCGCACGAGGTGGCCGACCGGCTGGGCGATGTCGTAACCGACTGGATCACGCTGAACGAGCCGTGGTGCTCGGCGTTCCTCGGCTACGCCAGCGGCCACCACGCTCCGGGCCGCACCCTCGGCTCGCGCTCCGCGCACGCGGCGCACCACCTGCTCCTCGGCCACGGCCTCGCCCTGGAAGCACTGCGGGACACCCGCCCGGAGGCCCGCGTCGGCACCACGCTGAACCTGTACTCGGTGCGTCCCGCCGGCGACTCGGAAGGGGATGCGGACGCCGCGCGCCGGATCGACGGCCTCAGCAACCGCTTCTTCCTCGACCCTGTGCTGCGCGGCTCGTACCCCGCGGACGTGCTCGACGACCTCGGCGAGACCGAGTGGTTCGCCGAGAACGCGACCGACGACGACCTGCGCCGCATCTCGGCGCCGATCGATTTCCTCGGCATCAACTACTACAGCCGGCACACCGTGGCATCCGGCTCCGTTCCCGGGCCGGACGCTCCGGCCAGTGCCTACCCCGGCAGCGAGCACGTCCGGTTCATCCAGACCGGTGCGCCGGTCACACAGATGGGCTGGGAGATCCACCCCGACGGGATGGTCGACGTGCTCCGCCAGGCGCACGAACTCGCGCCCGACCTCCCGCTGTACATCACCGAGAACGGCGCCGCCTACCCCGACCGGGTGGATGCGGACGGCGAGATCGACGACCCGGCGCGCGTGGACTACCTGCAGGCGCATTTCGAGGCGGCGCGCGATGCCGTCGACGCGGGCCTGCCGCTGCAGGGCTACTTCATCTGGTCGCTCATGGACAACTGGGAGTGGGCCTGGGGCTACTCCCGCCGGTTCGGCATCGTCCACGTCGACTACGACACGCAGAAGCGCACGCCCAAGCGCAGTGCGCGCTGGGTCGCGGACTTCCTCCGCAGCTGAGCCGCACGCCGACGCGTGCGCGGGTCAGCTCTGGCCGCGCCCGGTTTTCTGCTGCAAGCGGTCGATGTGCTCGGAGGCCTGGGCCTTCGTGAGGTCGGCGGGGAGCTCCTCGCCGGCCTCGCGTGCGAGGGTGTCGAGGTAACTGCGCTGGGAGGCGGTCATCGGCTCGTCGCCGGTGACCCACTCGGACGGGTCCTTGCTCGCCGGGTTGGCGTCGTCTCCGCCGCGCGCCCCCAGTACGTCGTCGCCGGATCCGTTCGAGGTGTCGCTGGTGTCGGTCATGACGGGCACAGTACGCCGAGCGGCCGACAGTGTCAGGGCGTCCCTGCGTCATTGCCGACGGGGCAGCGGAGGGCGTAGCGTGCCGCGCAGAACGGCTCGCCGACGAGCCGGGAAAGCAGGCACCGATGTTGGTCACGGGCTCCTCGCAGAGCGATTTCGCCGCGGCACTCCAGGACGCTATGGGACAGCAGCCGGCCAACGGCGACATCCCGCGACGCTACGAGATCGTGCGGGCGTGGGTCGACGTCGGCGGCATCGCCGGCACCTGGTTCCGCTGCGACGTCGCGGTAACCGGGCCGGACGTCCCGGGCGATGACCAGGGCTGAGCCGCCGCGGGTCAGCGCCGAAGCACGCTCGGACGCGGAAGGTCGAGCTCTTCGAGCAGGTCGCCGAGCATCCGGTCGAGTTCGAAGCCTGCCTGGGTGATCTTGTTGTTGCCGAAACTGCCGAGCCGGCTGCTCGGCTGGTCGACGCTGAGCACGGTGCCGCCGGCCTTCGTCGCGTGCAGTTCAACGCGCAGCGGGGTATAGAGCAGCGCGCCCGGGTCGTGGCGGAACATCCGCGCCGCGGTCGCGTAGTCGCCGATCAGGTAGACGGCGCTCGGGATGTCGGCGCCGCCCACGCGCATGACCGGGGTCGGGTGGTCGGTCCAGAACCGGATGAAGCGGTGGATGCCCGGGCCGCCCGTCTCCAGCGACAGCCTCCGCCAGTCGGCGCCGGAGGACAGCAGTTCGCGGAGGTGGGCGACGTCGAGCGGGGGGACCTCCGCCTCGAACGCGCGACGCAGCGTGCCGAACGTAACCGCCGCCTCCAGTTCGATGCGGTTCACCGACACGGGGATGACGCGCTCAGTCGCGGGAAGGGCCATCCGCCCATTCTCGCCCCACGGCGACCGCGCAGAGTCCGCGCGAGGTCAGCCCTCCGTCAGCCCAGTCCGGTGACGCCCCGCTTCCGCGGCACCTGCGGCAGCTGGGCGGCGGAGCCGTCCGCGCCCAGCCGGGCGACGTATGCCCGCTCGCGCTCGAGCGTGTCGGTCTCGACGGTTCCGTAGCGGGCCGGGTCGGGGCGGTCCGCGTCCTGCTCGACCGTCAGCAGGCCGTCCGGGTCCTTCGGGTCGCGGATCCCGGTCAGCCGCGCATCCAAGGTCGACTTGTCCTCGTCGTGACCGCGCCGCTCCGCGTCACCGCTCGTCGCATCCATGCACACCACCATCGGCGCGTCCGGGAGGCGGAGCAAGGGGTCAGGCGGGTTTCGTCGCCCGCAGCGTGAAGCTGAGCGGCGCGACCCCGTCGAGCGCTCCCAGCGCGAACTCGCCGTCGGGCCGGGCGACCATCTGGCCGGGCAGCGCCTCCCACGGCACGCTGTCGTGCTCCTGCAGGAGGTCGATCCGGAGTCCCGCCTCGATCAGGGCCGTGACGATCTCGCCGAGGGAGTGGTTCCACTCGTACGTGCGCGTCGCCGTGATCGGCCGGTCGGTCTCCACGTACGTGGCGTCCGAATCCCATTCGATCGGCTCGGTCTGCTCGAAATACGGGAACCGCAGATGCAGGTCGTCGTCGATCCGCTCATCCATGGTCCAGAGGATGGGGTGGCCCTCGCGAAGGAACAGCGAGCCGCCCGGTGCCAGCAGGGCTGCGACGACGGCGGCCCAGGGCTGGATGCGCGGGAGCCAGCACAGCGCACCCACGCCGGTGTAGACGAGGTCGAACGAGCCGGGTTCGAGCACGGATGCGGCGTCGTACACGTCCGACACGACGAAGTCGACGTCGTCTTCGGTGTCGGCGACGAGCCGGCGCGCCTCCGCGATCGACACCTCCGAGAAGTCGAGACCCGTCACGCGCGCTCCGAGACGCGCGAGGGAGAGCGTGTCGGTGCCGATGTGGCACTGCAGGTGGGCGACGCGCAGTCCCTCGACCGAGCCGAGTCGTGGCAGGTCGAAGCGCACGACCTCGGAGAGCGCCTCACGGTCGTCGATGTACTGCGACACCCGGTAGCCGTGCGGTCCACGGTCGGCGTGCGCGGAGGCACGGTCGTCCCAGTTGGCGCGGTTCGCGTCGGTGTAGTCGGACATGGCTGCCGCCTTCCGCCCGGCCGGCGCCGAGCCTGTCAGCCTAGCGCAGCGCCCGTTTCGTCCGGCCCATTGCAGCTGTAACCGCAGCCGCGGGAACCGCGCCGCAGGCTGGCCTCGGCACTACCTCGCGGAACTGGGTGTAGTAACAGCACAGCCCCCCGGACAAGATATCCAGGGGGCTGCGACCGTGGCCTTCATTCTGGTGAAGACTCGCAAACCTCTACACGACGTGAGTTACCAGAAGAGCCGTGTAGATCATCCAGCATCCGGCAGCGACGTAGCCGCCCGTGCTCTGCACAGGCTGCCCCTTGCGCCCGTAGTGGATCGCGAACACTACGAAGAACGCGGAGAGGGTCCCGAAAGTAATCACGTTCAGCGCGTCCGCCACCTCGGCATGACGCGTGAGTTGCAGAATCACCTGGGCCGCGATACTCGCCAGAACGACTCCGAGCAGAGCCCACATGAGAAGGACCAGTAGGGGCCGCTTGAATGCGCGAGAAGTCGTAGTCATCTCATTTGTTCCTTCGGCGAGGCACGCCTTGATGCCCCAGATAGAAGAGGCTGTTGCCCAGACTCCGACGCCCGTTGAGGTCGAGACCAATCCTGCACCTGTTCCTGCGATGGCAATGATGCAGTCCAGGCTGGCACGGGCCGGATTACCGGGCTGTCCATTGAGGGTCAGGTAGTACGCGGTCGTAGTCCACTTCTTAAGGGGCTGCTGCCCTCTCACCCACTCAGACGCAGTCCACCCTCGGTCGTGACGCGGAGCCGCGAACATTTTCCGCGGCCGCTGGGTGCTGTGCTCCTCAGCGGCGAATCAGTGCCAGAAGGGAGTTCAAATCGCAGAGCCGGCGTCAGTGGCTTCGAGTTCCCGGGTCCCCGCCCGCACGCGGGCGGAAGGAAGGTCGGCCGGCTCGCCGCGGTCGGCGCGCACCAGGGCGATTCCGCCCAGGATGAGCAGGCCGCCGAGAAGCTGGAGCACGGTCAGCCGCTCGCCGAGCAGCAGCCACGCGTAGATGGTCGCCGCCACGACCTCGAGGAGCCCGGTGAACGAGGCAAGACGGGATCCGAGCAGTTCGGTCGCGGTGATGCTCGCGGCGTAGGCGATCGCGGTCGCGAACACGCCGACGATAACGAGGGGGACCCACCATGCCGTCGCCTGACCGAACAGAGGGACATCGGCGAAGCTGACGGTGACCGGGAGGAGCCCGGTGGCGCCTACCGCGCCGAGCGCAAGCGCTCCGAGCAGCAGTCCGCCGGCGGCCAGCGCGACCGGTGGCAGCCCGTCGCTCGGACGCGCGGCGATCAGGTAGAAGGCGGCGCAGCCCACCATCGCCAGCACCGCGAGCAGCAGCCCGAGGGGATCGAGCCCGCCACCGCCGTCCGGCGACACGACGAGCACGAGACCGCCGACCGCCACCGCGGACCCGATCAGCACCACCGCACGCGGAGCCCGCCGGCTGAGCACCCACGCCACGACGACGAGGAGCACCGGCGCCAGGTACTCGACGAGGATGCCGGTGCTGACCGGGATGCGCTGGATCGCCGCGAAGTACAGCACCTGCGTGCCGGCCACTCCGATCAGCGCCATCCCGAGCACGCGCCAGCGTCCACGCCAGACGGCCGACCAGCGACCGCGGAGCGCGACGAGCGCGAACGGCAGCAGCACGACCCCGCCGATGAATGCGCGTGCGGTGACCGCCGCGGTGGGCGACCATCCACTCTCCAGCAGCGGCTTGATGAACGCTCCGGACATCCCGAACGTCGCGGCGGACAGCACCGCGATGAGAAGGCCGAGCGTGGTCGGGTGCCGGTGCGTCATGGGGTCACCTGTCAGGGTTGAGAGGGATGATGGTCCTGACGCTAGCCCCGTCGCGAGTAAGGAGTCAACTTGCATTTTGCCCCTGACACGGTGGATGCGCTGGAGTTCGCCGTCGCTCTGTGCGACACCGACCCGGGCGCCTCCCGTAGCGGCGACGACGAGCTCGCGACGACCGCTCAGCTGGCGCAGCTTCTCGCGGAGAACCGCTACTCCGGCCGCGTCGACGGCGACGAGGCCGAGCTGCGCGACGTGCGGGCGACCCGCGAGCGCGTGCGCCTCACCTGGGCGCTGGACCGCGACGCCGCCGCCCTCGAAGTGAACGCCATGCTCGCCGAAGCCCACGCCCTCCCCTACCTCATACGTCACGACGGCTTCGACTGGCACCTCCACGCCACGTCCCTGGACGCGCCGCTCGCCGAACGCATCCGCGTCGAGATCGCCCTCGCCCTCGTCGACGTGATCCGCTCCGACCAGCTGGACCGCCTCCAGGTCTGCGCCGCCGACGACTGCACGGGCCTCGTCCTCGACCTCTCCCGTAACGGCTCGAAGCGCTTCTGCAGCGTCCGCTGCGGCAACCGGATGAACATGATCGCGTTCCGCGCGCGGAAGGAGCAGGCGGGGTAGCGCCGACCTGGACGAGTCGATCGACTCGGCCGGCGGTCAGGCGTTCAGCGACTTCCTGGACGAATCGGGCTGACTCGTGCCGCTCGGCTGACGGGCGACCGCCACCCCGTCCATCCGCACGAGCACCAGCCCCGCGAGGATGCACGCCCCGCCGATGAACTGCAGCGGTCCCGGCCGCTCTCCGAGCAGCACCCAGGCGAGACCCGCCGCGAACACCACCTCGGTCAGCCCGGCGAAGGACGCCAGCCGCGATCCGAGCCGCCGTGAGCCCGCGAGGCTCAACGAGTACGCCAGTGCGGTCGCGACGACGGCCACGATCCCCATCGGCATCCACCACGGCAGCGTCGCCCCGCCCAGCATCACGGGCTGTGCGGACGCGGTGAGCGGCAGCAGCCCGGTGACGCCCACGGCGACCGTGGCCACGGCCCCGACCAGCAGCCCGCCGCCGACCAGAGCGAGCGGCGGCAGCCCCGGCGTGGGCACGGCGGAGATCAGGTAGTACCCGGCCAGGCAGACGGCCGCCGCCAGCGCGAGTGCGACGCCCGCCGCATCCCTCGCGCCGCCGGAGTCGAAGGGGTCGACGACGAGCACCACGCCGATGACGCTCGCAACCGCGCCCGCGGCCACGACGAACCGCACCGGGGTTCCCCGGAGCCAGCCCAGCACCACGATCAGCACCGGGGCGGAGTACTGGATGAGCAGCGCGACGGCGACGGGAAGCCGCTGGACCGCCGCGAAGTAGAGCACCTGCGTTCCGGCGACCGCGATCAGGCCGTAGCCGAGCACGAGACGCCAGTAGCGCAGCAGCGGGCGCAGGTCACCGCGCAATGCGATCAGCGCGGGCCCGGCGAGGATCAGCCCGCCCAGCGCGACCCGGACGGCCACTGCCGCGGCGGGCGACCAGCCCGCGTCCAGCAGGGGCTTCAGCAGGATGCTGCTCGTGCTGAACGACAGCTGCGCGGCGAGCATCACCACCAGCCCGAGACCGAGACCCCGGCGACTCACCGGCTCACCGCGTCAGAAGTCGGACAGGTTCGCGCGGATGCCCCCGTCGCCGAACTCGGTGCGCAGGATCCCGCGGCGCCGCAGCACCGGGACGAGTTCGTCGAGGTAGCGGTGCAGGGTGACCGGGTGCAGGTCTCCCGAGAAGATGAAACCGTCGTTGTCGGCCTCCTCCCCCAGCTCCTCGATGAAATCGGCGATCTGCTCGGCCGTGCCGACGAACCCCGCCCGCTCGGTGATCAGGCCCTTGACGGCCTTCGGGGCGATCAGCTCGCGGAGGGTGACGCCCTCGCGGACGCCCTGCTTGCCGAAGAGGCCCTTGATGCTGCCCTGCGACACGTGGTCACCGAACACCGACACGTCGAACGGCTCGTCGAGCGAGAGCCTGGTCAAGTCGGTCTCCAGGTCGCTGGACTGGCCGGCCAGCTCCCGGTACAGCTCCTCATCGGTGGGATGCTTCGACGCCTCCACCACCCGGCGCGCCTCTTCGTCGCTCGCGACGACCTCGGGCTTGAACACGAACAGGACCTTGATGGAGTCCGGGTGCCGGCCGGCAGCGACCGCCGCCGCACGGACCTTCGCGCGGTAGTCGCGGATGCTCTGCGCATCCAGCGGGGCGAGGGCCAGCTGAACGTCCGAGTGCGTCCCGGCGAAGGCGATCCCGCGCGGAGACCCGCCCGGCGACACGATGGCGGGGTCGCCGTCGGTGAACGGCACCGCATTGAGCGGACCGGCCACCCGGAAGTACTCGCCCTCGTGCTGGAACGGCCGGATCTTCGAGCCGTCGGCGAAGTGGCGCGTCGCGGCGTCCAGCACGAGCGCGTCGTCATCCCAGCTGTGCCACAGCCGGCGGATGACCGTCAGCCACTCCTCGGCGCGGTCGTAGGCGGCGTCGTGCGAAAGCGCCGGGAGGCCGAGGTGACGGGCGCTGCCGACGTCCGTGACCACGTTCACCCCGAAGCGGTGCCCGCTCAGGTGGTGCAGGCTCGCGAACTGCCGCGCGGCGACATACGGAGGGTAAGCGCCCGCGTTGATCGTCGGGGCGACCCCCAGGTGCCGGGTCGCATCCAGCAGGTAGGGCGACAGGATCAGCGGATCGTGCTTCGGTCCGCCGTACGCTTCGCGGACGCGCAGGTCGACGGTGTCCGGGAAGCCGAGCGAGAGCGCGTCCTCGATGATGACGAGGTCCAGGCCCGCCTGCTCCAGCTCCCGGGCGGACTGCTGGTAGATGTCGGGCCGCTTCCAGTCGTAGCCCCACTCCCAGTAGGGGCGTCCCCAGCCCTGCGGCCCGAAGCCGCGGCTGAAGAACCAGCCGAAGTGCTGCAGTCGTGCCATGGTCTCCTCCTACCGTCCCGCCGCCGCGACGACGGCATCCGCCACTGTCGCGTCCGCCGTCGCCACCGCCGCGATCCCTCGCGCCAAGTCCGCGATCAGGTCGTCCGGGTCTTCGAGGCCGATCGACAGCCGCAGGAGGCCGTCGCCGATGCCCGTCTCCTCCCGCACCTCCCGGCGCAGGTGCGCGTGGGTGGTGGATGCGGGGTGCAGGATGAGCGAGCGGACGTCGCCGATGTGAGTCATCCGGCTGAACAGCTCGACCGAGTCGTAGAACCGTTCGGCGGCCACCGATCCGCCGGCGAGCGTGAAGCCGAGCACGGCGCCCTGCCCCTTCGGGAGGTACCGCAACGCCAGCGGGTACGACGGATGCGACTCCAGGCCCGCGTAGTCCACCCGCGACACCTCCGGCTGCGCCTCCAGCCAGCGGGCGACGGCGAGCGCCGTGTCCGACTGCCGTTGGACCCGCAGGGACAGCGTCTCCACGCCCTGCTGGATGAGGAACGCGTTGAGCGGGGACAGCACCGGCCCGAAGAGGGACGCCACCACCGAGCGCGAGAAGGCCGTGTAGGCCGCGGCACCGTGCGCCTCGACATAGCTCGCGCCCTCCAGCCATTCGTCCGGACCGGTCAGGTGCGCGAACGGGGAGGAGGCCCAGTCGTAGCTCCCCTGATCCACGACGACGCCGCCGAGGGTCGAGCCGTGACCGCCCAGGTACTTGCTCGCGGAGTGCACGACGATGTCCGCCCCGTGGTCGCCCGGGCGCAGGAGGTAGGGAGTGGCCAGCGTGTTGTCGACGATGAAGGGGACGCCGGCCTCGCGGGCGACCGCGGCGACACCCGCGATGTCGAGGATGTCGGTGCCCGGGTTCGCGATCGACTCGCCGAACAGGGCGCGGGTGTTCGGCCGCACCCGACGGCGCCACTCGGTCAGGTCCGTCGGGTCGTCGACGAACTCGATCTCGATCCCGAGTCGGCGCAGGCCGTTCTCGAACAGGCCGCGGGTCCCGGAGTAGACGCTCTGCGCCGACAGGATGTGGTCGCCCGCTTGCACGAGTCCGAGGAGCGCGACCGTCAGCGCGGCCTGGCCGCTTCCGACGGCGATGGCCTCGCGCCCTCCCTCCAGCGCGGCGACGCGGCGCTCCAGCGCGGCGGTCGTCGGGTTCCCGGAGCGGCTGTACGTGTAGCCGGGCTCATCGCCGCCGAAGCGTCCCTCCGCCTGGGCGTAGCTGTCGAACTCGAAACCCGCGGTCAGGTAGATGGGCGTGACGCGGGCGCCGTGGGCGGCGTCGCGGGCCTCCCCCGCGTGCACCTGTGCTGTGCTGAACTCCGACATTCCCCCATGGTGGGGCACCGCCTCCCCGGGATCACCCTCTGTTGCGGAAAGCTACGTCCGCCTGGGTGAGGCCAGGCGGCTGGCGATCGTGCCGGGCGCTGCCATCCAGCACGGGATGGGTTACTCTGGTCGCGCGATATGCGAACGCGGCGTTCGCATAATGAACGCGACTCTTACGACGAAGTGAGGACACCGTGCAGTTCCACCACCACGGCTACGTATCCGGCGACCCGCGCATCCACGAGCCTGCGGGCACAGGGATCGACCGGCCCGCCGAGCTGCCCGACGAGGTCGACGTGCTCATCGTCGGAACGGGCCCCGCCGGCATGATCGCCGCCGCGCAGCTGGCCCAGTTCCCCGGCGTGGTGACCCGGATCGTCGAGCGCCGCCCCGGCCGGCTCGCGATCGGACAGGCGGACGGCATCCAGGCGCGCAGCGTCGAGACCTTCCAGGCGTTCGGCTTCGCGGAGCGGATCATCGCCGAGGCGTACCGCATCACCGAGATGGCGTTCTGGAAGCCGGACCCGACCGACCCGTCTCGCATCGTCCGCACGGCCCGCCCGGTCGACGACCCGACCGGCGTGAGCGAGTTCCCGCACCTGATCGTGAACCAGGCGCGCGTGCTCGACTACTTCGCCGAGGTGATGGCGAACTCGCCGTCGCGCATGACGCCCGACTACGGCTACGAGCTCGTCCGGCTCGAGGTGGGTGAGGGCGAGCATCCCGTGGCCGTGACGCTGCGACGCACGGCCGGGCCGGACGAGGGCACCGAGCGCGTCGTCCACGCCCGGTACGTCGTCGGCGCGGATGGGGCGCGCAGCAAGGTCCGTGAAGCGATCGGCTGCCACCTCGCCGGCGACCAGGCGAACCACGCCTGGGGGGTCATGGACGCCCTCGCCGTCACCGACTTCCCCGACATCCGCACGAAGTGCTCGATCCAGTCGGAGGCGGGAAACATCCTGCTGATCCCGCGTGAAGGCGGCTACCTGTTCCGGATGTACGTCGACCTCGGTGAGGTCGCCCCGGACGACAAGGGGGCCGTGCGGCAGACGACGATCGACCAGATCATCGAGCGCGCGAACGCCATCCTCCACCCGTACACGCTGGATGTGCGCAACGTCGCCTGGCACAGCGTCTACGAGGTCGGGCACCGCCTCACGGACCGTTTCGACGACGTGCTGCCGGAGGAGCTCGGAATGCGCACGCCGCGCGTCTTCATCACCGGCGACGCCTGCCACACGCACAGCGCGAAGGCCGGGCAGGGCATGAACGTGTCGATGCAGGACGGCTTCAACATCGGCTGGAAGCTCGGCCACGTGCTCGACGGCCGCGCCCCCGAGTCGCTGCTGGCGACGTACTCCGCCGAGCGCCAGGTCGTCGCGCAGAACCTGATCGACTTCGACAAGGAGTGGTCGACCCTGATGGCGAAGAAGCCTGAGGAGTTCGAGAGCCCGTCGGAGCTGGAGGACTTCTACGTCGCCACCGCCGAGTTCCCGGCGGGGTTCATGACCCAGTACGCGCCATCGCTCATCGTCGGCGAGGCCGCGCACCAGCAGCTCGCGACCGGCTTCCCCGTCGGCAAGCGGTTCAAGTCGGCTCCGGTCGTGCGCGTGTGCGACGGCAACCCCGTGCACCTCGGGCATCACGCCCGGGCCGACGGCCGCTGGCGCATCTACGTGTTCGCGGACCGCGCTCGTGCGGGCAAGACGTCGGGCGTGGCGGGCCTCGCCGAGTGGATGTCGTCCTCGCCCGAGTCGCCGCTCGCCGCGACGCCGGAGGGTGCCGATCCCGACGCCTGGTTCGACGTGAAGGTCGTGTACCAGCAGGACCACGCCTCGGTCGACCTCGGCGCCGTGCCGGAACTGTTCCTCCCCCGCGTCGGCCCGTTCGGGCTGATCGACTACGAGAAGGTGTACGCCGCCGACCCCGCCGACGACATCTTCGAGACGCGCGGGATCGACCGCGACGGCGCGATCGTCGTCGTGCGGCCCGACCAGTACGTGTCGGCCGTCCTCCCGTTGAGCGCGACGGACGAGCTCGCGGCGTTCTTCCGCCCGATCGCCCGCTCGCGGACGCTGGCCCGCTAGCCGCCGACGCTGCCTTCGCGCGCTCCGCCGATCCCGGACTTCCCGGAGCTGCCGAAGCCGCCCTTCAGCGGCGCACGCTCGCCGGCCGCTGCGCCGGCGGGTGCGCGCTGCACGACATCCGGTTGCAGGTTGGCGCTGGTCCAGGAGAAGCCGCCGTCGCGGACCGGCGACCACGAGGCGACCCGGTTGCTGTTCCACAGCGAGGCTCCCCACAGGATGGGGCCGATCCAAGGCGAATGGTAGTGACCGGGATAGGACGCGGACGATTCGCAGAGCGACTCGGGGTCGTCGTCCACGTCGTTGCCGTCCGCCCGGAGCGCGGCGAGCTGCTCGGTCACGTCCGCAATGCAGTCCTCCCGCGTGCGGTACTCGGGCCGCCTGGCGTCGTCCGGGAGCACGTACGTCGAGCCGTCGGAGGCGACGCGGACGGTCCCCTCCTCGTCGGCCGCGCACCCGGCGAGCAGGAGGGTCGCCGCAGCCAACGTGGTCACGCCGACGACGGCGCGCGGAAGCGCCCGGTGGGCCGCGGCGATTCCGCTGAGGGCAATGGGCCGCTGACTACGCACGCCGTTCCTCCTCGATGCCGTCGTCGATGAAGTGCGGCACGAACTCGGCCAGATCGCCCGTGATCGGGCCGCTCGTCTCGCGCAGGTCCATGCCTGCCGGGCTTTCGCCGACGACCCAGGATCCGATCACCGCCGTCTTGTCCGCGATCGGCGCGAAGCGCGCCCGCTGCTGGTGGACGTATCCCTCGTCGCCGTACGGCCCCTCCTGCTCGGCGACCACGGCGCCCTCCCGATCGAACACCGTCACATTGGCGCCCTCGCGGCCGAGCCGCGGCTTGCGGACGAACGCGTCGCCGGCGAGCGCGGCGGCATCCGCGAAGGCGGGGAGCAGGTTCGGGTGCCCGGGGAAGAGCTCCCACAGCACCACGAGGAGCTGCTTGTTGCTGAGCAGGAGCTTCCACGCCGGCTCCACCCAGCGCGTGGTCTCGCGGCTCTGCAGAAGGAAACCGCCGAACTGCTCGTTCACCATCCACTCCCACGGATACAGCTTGAAGATGTGGCTCACGGTTTCGCCGTCGCCGTCGAGGTAGCGCGCGGCGTCGACATCCCACTGCAGGTCCTCGATGTAGACGAGCTTGGGGTCGAAGCCGGCGGCCTTCGCGGTCTCTGCCATGTAGGCGACCGTCTCGAAGTCTTCGACGATGAGCTGCCCGTCGCCCGAGTCGTGCAGCGAGGCGAGGTGCAGACGCGCCCCCTCCGGCAGCGACCAGCGTTCGCGCCGGATGTGCTCCCACTGCTCGATCAGCTGCTCGTGCAGTGAGTTGAACTGATCCGCGCCGCTTCCGCGCACCTCCGTCAGCCACTGCCACTGCGCGACGGCCGACTCCACGAGGGAGGTGGGCGTGTCGGCGTTGAACTCGAGCAGCTTGACCGCGCCTTCGCCGTCGTAGGCGAGGTCGAAGCGGCCGTACACGGTCGGGTCGTCGTCGTCCCACGACTCGGCGACGAGGTCGTGGAACCGCGAGGGGATACCGAACTCGGCGAAACGGCGGCGACGCACCACGTGTTCGACGGCGTCCATGCAGCGGTCGAAGAGCTCCTGGGTCGCCGCCTCGATCAGCTCGACCTCGCGCAGGGTGAACGCGTAGGCGGCATTCTCGTTCCAATACGGCCGCCCGCCCTCGGACGGCAGGTCGTAGAACGTGAACCCGATCTCGTCCAGCCGCGAGCGCCAGTCGTCGCGGGGCGTCGAGTCCACCCGCCGCATCTGCCGGCCCCCTCACCGCCGGCTTCCGGCGTTCGTCGAACGACAGCGTAACCGAACCCGAGAGGGCACAGTGCCGGGCTAGCCTGACGACGTGGCCCCCTTCGAGACGATCGCCGACGGCGTGCACGCGGTGCGCATCCCGATGCCCGGCGGCGGGCTGCCGTTCAGCCTCGCGTATCTGGTGGAGGATGACCGCTCGCGGCTGCATCTCGTCGACCCCGGATCGCCGACGGAGGCCGCCGTATCGACGCTGCTCGCCGCGGTGGATGCGCTGGGTCGCGCACCGCGCGACGTGGCCGCGATCGTGGTGACGCACCTCCACGCCGACCACGCCGGCGCGGCCGCCGCCGTGCGCGAGGCCACCGGAGCACCGGTGCTCATGCACGCACGCGAGGCGGAGGCGCTGAACGCGATCGAGGACGGGCTGCCCGTGCCGGACCTGCAGGCGTGGGGTGTCCCCGAGGAGCGCCGGCCCGAGCTGCTGGCGGTCACCTCGGCACCGGTTCCGCCGGGCGCCGGCCGGCCGGATGCGCTGCTGGCCGACGGCGACGTGCTCGACATCCCGGGCCGCAGCGTTCGCGTGCTCTGGACGCCGGGCCACACCCCCGGGCACCTCTGCCTGCACGACCAGGGTGCGGACCTCGTCTTCACCGGCGACCACGTGCTGCCGACCGTCAACTCGGGGCTCGGCCTCGGCGGGCCGTCCGTGACGAATCCCATTGCCGACTACCTCGCCGGATTGACGCGGGTCGGCGAGCTCGGCGGCCCCGGCGTGCAGGCCCTTCCCGGCCACGAGCGAACGTTCTGCGGGCTCGCCGAGCGCTGCGCCGGGCTGCGCGAGCACCACCTGCGGCGAGCGCGGGAGGTCGCCGCCCACCCCGGCGGCACCGTCTGGGAGACCGCGAGCGCCCTGACCTGGACGGGCGGCTGGGATGCGCTGGCCGGCTTCACACTGCTGTCGGCCCTGTCGCAGACCGCGCTGCACCGCGACTTCGTCGAACGCGGCGGCCTCGAGGCGGCCTGAGCCGACGGGATCAGCGCCCGCCGGTCTCTTTCAACGCGAGAACGGCCTCGGCCACGGGCGTGTGACGACGATTCAGCTCGTCGGACCAGCTCCCCACGAGCTGCAGGGTGGCCATCCGGAAGGCGAGGGCTCGCAGGAGCAGCTGCCGCCACTCCGGCTGGCCCCGATCGTCGCCGAGCCGATCCAGGGGGTACCCGTGCCAGCACGCCGCGTCCGCCACGACGATGGCAGCGGCGTAGCCGGCGGGACGCCAGTACGGCGCCCAGTCGATGACCGCCGGCGGACGGCCGCTCGAGAACAGGACGTTGCCGAGCAGATCGCCATGGATCAGTTGGGCAGGGAGGTCGACGGCTCGGGTTGCCGCGCGCAGGCGATCGAGCAGCTCATCCCGAACGCCTCCCTCCTCACCCCACGCGATCCGATCGGCACGCGCCCAGGCGTGATCGCGCCGGTCGAGGAAGGCGGGCAGCTCCACCCCGCGGAGCGCCCGGTGGAACGCCGCGCCGGCACGGAGCACGTCGTCCGTCCGAGAGGGATCGGCAGCTCCCGGGACCCACCGCATCGCGTGCCATCCCTCGCGCGTCCATGCTCCCCTCTCGTCCCGGATCGGCTCGGGGACGCAGAACTCGGCGGAGCCCTCCAGAGTGCTGAGGACATCCGACGCCCACTCCGTCTCCCCGAGTGCTTCGGCGGGCCGGAGCACCACCGAGCCGGCCCTCCACGTCACCCCGCGGCCTCCCTCCAGACGCGTGACGGGTCCGGCTCCCCCGAACGCCGCCACGACCGACGCAGAAGGGGCCGCACCGGGAGGCGGTGGCACGCCGGTCAGCGCAGATCCGCTTCGATGGCGGCGGCCGCCTCACGCAGGCGTCCGCCGATCGCGTCGGCATCGACGTCGTTGGTGACGTAGACGACCGCCAGGGCGGCGACCGGCTGTCCGGGAGCGCTCACGGGTACCGCGATGGAGGCGAGGCCGGCGATGACCTCGTCGTGGCTGGTCGCGTACCCGCGCTCCCGCGCCACCGCCGCGTCGTCGCGCGGGTGCTCGCCGGGAAGCGCCCGCCACTGCGCCTCCGTGAGATTCGACTGGATGGCGATCCCGGGGGCGCCCGATGCGAGGGGGTGGCGGGTCCCGGGGCGCTGTGCGACCGTCGCGTGGGCGTGCGACGGTTCCACGGTCACGAGCGTCACCACGTCGTGGCGGTCGAGCACGGCGAGGAAGGCGGTCATGCTCAGCTCGTTGGCGACGGCCGTGAGCTGCGGCAGTGCCGCCGACTGCAGGTCGCGCGACACGGCGCGGGCGAGGGTGGCCATCCGCGGGCCGAGCTCCACGGCCCCGGCGGCATCGCGGACGACGAGCCCGTGATCCTCGAGCGTGCGCAGGATGCGGTACGCGATCGACCGGTGCAGCCCGAGCCGGGAGGCGATCGCTGGGATGGTCAGCGGTTCGCCCGCGTCGGCGAGCAGCTCCAGCATCCTGATGCCCCGCGACAGCGTCTGCAGTGGGGGCGTCTGTCCGCCAGCGGGCGCGGCGTCGTCGGTATGGCGCATGTGTTCGATTATAGAAACGGTCAGCGGGCCACGCCGTCGAAGAAGCGCAGCACGGCCGGCATTGCTTTGTTCGCGATGCTGCCGTGCGTCGCGCCGGCGACCGGGTCATAGGTGACGTCGGTGCCGCGCTGCTTCTCGAGCGCCACGAAGGCGGAGGTCGAGGAGGGCCGCACGAGGGAGTCGCTCAAGCCCTGCGCGACGAAGAGCGGCATGGGGAGGGCCGAGGCGCCCGGCGTGTTGGCCGCCAGCAGCTCCGCCCAGGGCTGCGTCGTCTCCGGATCGCCCGCCAGGAAGCGCCCGACCAGCGGCTGCGCCACATCGTGCAGGGTGCGATTCTGCGTGAGCAGGCAGAAGCCGGTCATGGTCGGCAGCGCCGCGACCGCCGCCGGGGTGAGGATGGAGTCGAGCGGCGCGTCGTACACGCTGGAGTAGGCGTCGAAGGCGTACGACGCGATGCTGACCCCGGAGACGTCGCCGATGTCGGCGCGCAGCAGCGGAGCCAGGTCGGTGGCCGGTGCCGCGACGGCGACGCCGCGCACCTCCAACTCGGGCGCGTACCGCTTCCACGCCTGCGCGGCGAACAGCGCTGCCTGGCCGCCCTGCGAATGCCCCCACAGCAGCACACGGTCGCTCGCCGCCGCGCCGAGGACCGCACGGGCGGCCCGCGCTGCGTCCAGCACGTTCCGCCCTTCGGTCTCGCCGACGAGGTACGAGTTCGGCCCGGCGACGCCCATCCCGGTGTAGTCCGTGGAGACGACCGCGTAGCCCTGCTTCAGCAACCCGGTGAGTCCCTCCATCCACACGTACGGATCGACCGAGCGGGAGGGAGCGCACTTCTCCGCGCTGCCGGTGGTGGCGTGCGCCCATGACACGACCGTGCGGCCGCCGGCCGGAGCTTTCCCGTCCGGCTCCACCAGCATCCCGCTGTTCAGGACGGCACGGCCCGACTGGTCGGTGGAGCGGAACAGGATGCGCCAGGCCGTCGCGCCCTGCGGACCGCCGGCCGCGAGTTCGGACCGGACCACCGTTCCCGGAGTACCGGCGGCACTCGGCGGATCGTCGTAGAAGTGCCCGGTGTACGGACGCGCGAGCACGTCCTCCTCACCGCGGATCTCCTGCGAGCACCCGGCGAGCAGGGCGGCGGCCAGCACGACCGCGAGGGAGGCCGCCATGTACCGTCCGCTCGCCCGCATCCGCACGCCTCATGGTCGCACGACCCGGGCAGGCGCGCCCACCCGTTCTCGCGCTGTCAGGCGGGAATCGAGGTGCGGGTGTTGACGACGTCGACGCGGGCGTCGATGAACGAGTGCACGCTCTCGTGGATGTGGTACTGCGTGTGCGAGAGGCGGTCGCCCCGGCTGTGCAGCAGTGCGCGGGCGGCGGCGCGTCGGGCGCGGATGCGGCCCAGCGCGACCCCGACGGCGACCACCACTGCGAGCACGACCAGCGCCCCGGCCCCGTCGACGACGGCGCTCCACGACGGCTCGACCACCGTCAGCGCGACCGCCCAGGCCGCGGCCGTCACCGCGAGCAGGGAACCGCCGCTCCACAGCGCGCTCCGGGCCAGTCGCAGGGGCCGGGCCGCGAGCACTGCACGAGCCTCAGCGGACTCGCGCTCGTGCTGCCGGCGCCGTTCCTTCGCCCAGTGCAGGTCGCGCTCGTGGCGCCGGGCGAGCAATTGGGCCTTGTCGTGGGCATGGTTGTAGGAGGTGGTGTGCACGATACGTCCTTTGCGCGTTCGGGTTCTCCCGCGGGCCGGTTCTTCGGGTCGGCGTCGCGGGGCTCAAGACAGTAACTCGGGTGTGACAAGCGCGAGCATAGCCAGAAAGACCGGTCTGTGGGTCGTTTGGAGGACAAGAGGCTGTACCCCAATCCGGGCGACATGGATGCCGTCCACCGCACGCTGTTAGGGTGTGCCTTTCCGAACGGAGTCCGGAAGGGGAACGGATGCGCAGACCGCTCGTCGTCGCACTGCTGGCCGTGGCCGTGGTGCTCGTCGCGGTCGGTGTCGCCTTCGCTGTGACCGCGGGCGGTCGTACGGGGACGGCTCCTGCGGCTGCCGGGACGTCGGCGACAGCGTCTCCCGGCGGCACGGCGACCGCCGCCGCCGGGCCCCGATCGCCGGCGTTCGCATCCACCCGCCTCTATCTCGACCCGAACACCGAGGCGGCGGCCGCTGAGAAACGGTTCAGCTCGGACGGCGATCCCGCCGCCGCCTCCTTCGCCGGCCGCATCGCCGAGGTTCCGACGGCGGTGTGGCTGGGCGAGTGGTTCCAGGGCGACCGGTTGTCGACCGAGCTCCGGAACGATATCGCCGATGCCCGCTCGCAGAAGGCGACACCCGTGTTCGTGGCCTACGCGATCCCCAACCGCGACTGCGGCGGGTACTCGAAGGGCGGCCTCGCCGCCGACCAGTACCTGCCCTGGATCCGCAGCATCGCATCCACTCTCCGGGGCAGCGACGCGGTCATGCTGCTGGAGCCGGACTCCCTCGCCATGCTCTCGGAGCCCCAGTGCGACGGCACCGCCGCGACACGCTTGCCGCTGCTGCGGTCGTCGGTGCGCATCCTCGAATCCGCCGGCGTCTCGACCTACCTCGACGGCGGGAACGGCCGCTGGCTGTCCGCTACCCAGCAGGCCTCCTGGCTCACGCAGGCCGGGGTGAAGGATGCGCACGGTTTCTTCACGAACGTGTCCAACTTCGATACGACGCAGCACGAGCGCGACTACGCGGGGCGTCTCTCGTCGAAGGTCGGCTGGAAGCACTACGTGATCGATGTCTCCCGCAACGGCAAAGGGTGGACGGGCACGTGGTGCAATCCCCCCGGCGCCGCCCTGGGCGAGAACCCGAAGGTGACCGAAGGGTCGGGCAGCAAGCTGGATGCGCTGCTCTGGGTGAAGCACCCGGGAGTCAGCGACGGAAGCTGCAACGGCGGGCCGGCCGCGGGGGTCTGGTGGCAGGCAGGCGCAGAGGCGCTCGTCCACGGGAAGGAGGGCTGACGTGACCGCCTGTGAACGGCTCGCCGAGGCGTGCGCGGGGATCGCAGCGCGCGCCGCCGGTTCCGGCGAGTTCCTGCGCGAGCTCGGACACGAAGTCGCGGGCGTCCGCCGCGGACCGCTGTGGTTCCTCGACGCCGGTCGCGGTGGTGCGAACCGCATCCGCGGCCGCGGGTTCCGCCGCCACGTCGACGACGGCACGGAGGGACAGGCGCGGCACTTCGCGGGCATCGTCGCGGTCGCGGCGCGGCTCGGGCCGCGTGCGACGCGCTGGCTCTCCATCCACGTCGGCCGGGATGCGCCCGACTCGGCCGACGGGCGGCTGACCGACCACGCCGTCGACTTCGTCCGCCTGATCCTGGCGGGCGAGCTCCCGCTCGAGGAGACGGACGCCTGGGTCCGCGCGACGATCTGCGCGGGGTCCTCCGCCTAGTCCGCCTTGTCCGTCCTGTCGGTCTCCGGCAGGTGCGTGCCGCGGTGGATCTCGTACAGGGTGGCGTGCCCGGGAGAGTCCGGATCGTCGACGATGGGCTTGTCCGCCATGAACAGCCGGATGGCGTGGGCCAGCTCGCCCGGATGACTGAAGTTGATCGCGTGCGCAGCGCCTTCGATCCGGACCACCAGCACGTGGTTGTCGGTGGCGGACGCGATCGCCTGAACCCGGTCCGGGTGCGGCAGCAGCGGGTCCCGGTCGCCGATCACGACGAGGGTGGGCAGCCGCAACTCGAGGAGCCGCTGCAGCGAGGGGTAGTGCGTCATGGCGCTGAACAGCTTGAAGGTGCTGGGCACCCCGAAGCGCAGATAGTCGGGCGTCGCGACCCGCATCATTCGCGGTGGTTCCCGGCCGCCGTCGCGGGTGAGCTGGCCGACCGCGCGCCGAAGAGGGCTGTTGTAGGCGCCGCCGGCAGGCGATACGAGGATGGCCCGCTCGAGCCGCTCGGGATAGTGGTGCGCGAACTCGAGGATCACCGGACAGCCCATCGAGTTCCCCACCAGGGTGACCTTCTCGATACCCCGGTCGTCGAGGAAGCGCGCGGCTGCATGCGCCAGGTCGGGGATGTCGAGGCCGTTGGGCACCTTCCCGCTGCGACCGAAGCCGGGCAGGTCGGGCACGAGCGTGTGGAACTCGTCGGCGAGGCGTTCGGCGGTGGGCAGCAGGTAGCGCCCGGAGAGTCCGAAGCCGTGCACGTGCATCATGGCCGGCGCGTCGGGCGGACTGGGCGACTCCCGGTAGAACACGTCGACGCCGTCGACCGTGGTCCACCGCTCCGCCAGACCGGATGCCGGGCGCCTGGGAAGGCGCCTCGGCGCGCTCGTCGTTCCCATATGGCCGATGATCCTCGCGGCGGGCACGCTCGCGCAATGCTCTTGTGTGTCAGGCGAGGAGCGCCCGGAACCCCGCGTAGTCGGTGAGCCGGCCGAGGCCTGCGGTCGTCGCGGATTCGTGTCTTCCCACCACGACGGCACGCGCGCCGGAGGCGACCGCGGCGGCCAGCCCGGCCTCCGCGTCCTCGAAGACGACGCAGTCCGCGATCGGCACGCCGAGGAGTTCGGCCGCGCGCTGGTACCCCTGCGGGTCGGGCTTGCCACGCTCGACGTCCTCCGCCGCCACCAGCACCTCCGGCACCGGAACGCCCGCGGCGCGCATCCGGGCCACGGCCAGCTCGCGCGGGGCGCTCGTGACGACCGCGACCGGTGCGCCCTCGGCCAGCAGCCGCTCGAGCAGCGCCACCGCGCCCGGGATCTCCACGATCCCGTCGGTGCGGCTCACCTCCTCGGCGACCAGCTGACGCACGAGTCCGGCCCGTTCGACATCGCTCAGCGCCGGCAGGAAACGCGTGACCGTATCCAGGGCCTGGCGCCCATGCGAGTACGCGAGCAGCGCCACCGGGTCGATGCCGTGCCGCTGCGCGAACGCCGTCCACACGGACTCGACGACCGCCGTCGAGTCGACGAGCGTCCCATCCATGTCGAACAGGAACCCGGCCGCCTCGATCTCATCCACCTTCCGAGCTTAGGAGACGTGCTGAGACCGAAGCGGCCGGGTCGCTCACACCAGGGCGCCCGAGAAGCGCGCCGGGCGGAACGTGTCGAGCAGCGGCGACTTCTCGCCGGTGAGGATCTCGCGGGCGAGCAGTTCGCCCGCGATCAGCCCCAGGGTGGCACCGCTGTGGGTGAAGGCGACGAAGTAGCCGGAGAGCTGCTCCAGCTCGCCGAGGACGGGGTCGCCGTCTCCCGGGATGGGCTTGCCGCCGATTCCGAAGCCGTCGAGCGCGAGCGCGGGGTTGCCGGCGAGCACGCGGGACGCCTCCTCCAGCAGACGGTCGACGACGCCGTCCGGCACGGTGACCGAGCCGTCGTCGCCGACGATCAGCGCCTCCTCCGACCAGGCCGAGTCGAGGGCGAGCGCGCCGGACGGCGTCGGGCGGACGGCCACGTTCGGCGTGTTGAGCACCGCCTTCAGCTCCGTCTCGACCGGCTTCGTCCAGACCAGGAGGGCCGTGGGGCTGCCGTCCTCGATGGTGATGCCGTGCTCGGCCACCTGAGCCGGGACGTCCGGACCGGTCGCGAGCAGTACCGCGTCGCCGCCGAAGCGACGGCCGTCCGCGGTCAACGCACCGACGGCGCGGCCGTCCTCGACCAGGACCACAGCGCGCCCGGCGCCGGTGACGAGACGTCCGCCGCGGGCGGTGAACTCGGCGGCGAGGAACGCGATGAGCGACGGCAGGTCGACCCAGCCCTCCCCGGGGTTGAAGATGGCGCCCTCGGCGGCGAGGGCCGCGGGGTCGACGCCCGGCGTCCACTCGGCCACGTTCGAGGCGGTGACCCACTGGGCGTCGTAGCCGATCGAGCGCTCGTGGTCGAGGATCGACGCGAAGGACTCGCCGTCCGGCGCCCAGGTCAGGCCGCCGTCGAAGCGGAGGAAAGCCGACACGTCGGAACGCGCCGCGAGCGTGCGGTAGCGGTCGATCCCGAGCTGGCGGAGGGCGTGGTACTCCGGCGAGCGCAGGCCGGCGGTGTTCAGCCACGAGAGCGACCGCCCGCTGGCGCCGCTGGCCAGTTCGCCCTCGGTCAGCAGCGTCACGTCGGCGCCGGAACGGACCAGGTGGACCGCCGTGGAGACGCCGAGGATGCCGCCACCGATGACGACGACGCGGGAACGGATGGATGGCGTGGTCATGGTGCTCACTTTCGGTTCTGAGTGTGAATGGTGTCGATCAGTTCGAGGGCCGCGAGACTGTCTCGCGGGTCGACGGGCAGTGCGGCGCCGTCCCGGAAGGATGCGGCCAGTCGCCCGTAGAAGTCGGCGTAATCGCCGGGTGCGAGCGGGATCTCGTCGGGGTGCGCGTCCGTCCCCAGGCGGGCCGGCGCGCTCGCGCGGCCGAGCCGCGGGTCTCCCGGGCGCATCCCGCCGGCGAGCTGCGCCTCCTGCGGGTCGAGGCCCCAGGAGACGAAGCCGGAGCGGGAGCCGAGCACACGGAAACGCGGCCCGGCGATCGGGGCGACCGCGCTCATCCACAGGTGGCTGACGGTTCCCGACTCGTGCTGCAGGACGACGAACGCGTCGTCATCCGCACGGCCCCCGCGCCGGTTGTGGAGCTCGGCGTGGGAGACACGACCGGGTCCGAACAGCAGCAGCGCCTGATCGATCAGATGCGCGCCGAGGTCGAACAGGATACCGCCGCCCTCGCCTGCGTCGGTGGTCGACTTCCACGAGTCGTCGGCCGACGGCTTCCACCATTCGAATCGCGACTCGAAGCGGCGTACGTCGCCGAGGGAGCCATCGTCGACCAGGCGGCGCAGAGTGAGGAAGTCGCCGTCCCACCGGCGGTTCTGGAAGACGGTGAATGGCACGTCTGCGGTCTCCGCCCGCTCGATCAGCACACGGCCCGACAGGGTGTCGGGTGCGAACGGCTTGTCGACGACGGTCGCCAGTCCCGCGGCGATCGCAGCCTCGGCGTGCGCGACGTGCAGCGGGGTGGGCGAGGCGACGACCACCAGGTCCAGTCCGGGATGCGCGAGCAGCGCATCCACATCGGGCACCGCCGTCGCGTCCGGGTGGTCTGCGGCCAGCCGGTCCGTCTGCGAGGTGACGACCGCCGCCAGTTCGAACGCGGGATCCGCCGCCAGGAACGGCGCGTGGAAGACCCGCCCGGCGACCCCGTAGCCGATGAGGCCGACGCGGATGGGGCCCCCGCCGCTCACAGCACCTCCGAAAGGAAGCGCTGCAGGCGCGGGCTCTGCGGACGGTCGAACAGGTCGTCCGGACGGCCGGCCTCCACAACGCGACCCTCGTCCATGAAGACCACCTGGTCGGCGACCTTGCGGGCGAAGTTCATCTCGTGTGTGACGACGACCATCGTCATCCCCCGGCGGCCCAGGTCGGCCATCAGGTTGAGCACGCCCTTCACGAGTTCCGGGTCGAGAGCGCTGGTGACCTCGTCGAACAGCATCACCTCGGGCTCCATGGCCAGCGCACGGGCGATCGCCACGCGCTGCTGCTGACCGCCGGAGAGGTCGCGCGGGCGGTGATCCATCCGCTCTCCGAGCCCCACCTCGGTCAGCCGCTCCTCGGCGACCCGCTGTGCTTCCGCCTTCGGCATCCGCTTGACGCTCCGCAGAGCGAGCATGACGTTCTGCAGCGCCGTGTGGTCCGGGAACAGGTTGAAGTGCTGGAACACGAGACCGATCCGGCGGCGCAGCGCATCCGGCTTGGCGCCGAGGATGCTGACGCCGTCGAGCAGCACGTCGCCGCTCTTCGGCTCGTGCAGCCGGTTGATGCCGCGGAGCATGGTCGACTTGCCCGACCCGGAGGGGCCGATCACGCAGGTCGTGGTGCCCGGCGCGACCGACAGCGTTACACCGCGCAGCACCTCGATGTCGCCGTAGGCCATGGTCAGGTCGGTGAGGTGGAGGGCGGACCCCCGGAAGTCGGGCTTCTGCTGCGCCGGCAGCGGAGAGGTGTAGGTCATGTGTTGCTCCCGTAGGTCAGGGCTGCCGGGGTCTGGACCTCGTCCAGCTCGTCCAGACCGCTCTTGGGCGGCGCCGGCTTGCGGCGTCCGGTGCGGAACCGGTTGTCGAAGTAGTTGACGAGGTGCGTCAGCGGGACGGTGATGACGAGGTAGAACAGTCCGGCGAGCACCAGCGGCGACAGGTTTCCGGTCAGCACAGCGGCGTCCTGTCCGACTCGGAACAGCTCGCGCTCACCGACCAGGAGGCCGAGGAAGTACACCAGGCTGGAGTCCTTCACGATCGCGATGAACTGGTTGACCAGCGCCGGAAGAACGCGGCGGATGCCCTGCGGCACCACGACCAGCCGCATCGCCTTGGCGTAGCTGAGGCCGAGCGCGCGGCAGGCCTCCAGCTGTCCGCGGTCGACGCTCTGGATGCCGGCGCGGAAGATCTCGCCGATGTACGCGGCCGCGATGAGCGACAGCGCCAGGATGCCCAGCGGATACGGCGACGGCCCGAACACCGACTGCGAGAACCGTGCGAAACCCTGGCCGATGAGCAGGATGGTGAGGATCGCCGGCAGGCCGCGGAACACGTCCGTGTAGATGCGTGCGGGGATGCGCAGCCAGCGGGAGGTGGAGATCCCCATGACGGCGACCACCATGCCGAGCACGACGCCGATGACGGTCGCCGCGATCGAGATGATCAGCGTGTTGACGAGCCCGACTCCGAGGAGCTGCGGGAACACCTGCAGCATCGACGGGATGTCGAAGAAGGTGTGCGTGATGGTGGTGAGCCAGTCCATGGGGATCTCCCTGATCGCCTGCCGGGCCTATTCGGAGGGGGTCGGCGTCGCGGTCTGCTCGGCCTTCGGCAGGTACTGCTTCGGCATGGGCGAACCCGGGAACCACTTCTCGTAGAGCTTCTTCCAGGTGCCGTCCTCCATCGCCGCGTGCAGCGCCGTGTCGAGGGCGCTCTTGAGGGCGGTGTTGCCCTTGGCGATGGCGAAGCCGGCGGGAGCGTCGAAGGAGGGGATGTCCTCGGCGTCCTTCAGCGACGGGTACTGCGCGACGTAGCTCTTGGCGGCCTCGTAGTCGAGGAAGTGCGCATCCACCGAACCGCTGTTGAGGGCGGAGACGGCGGCGTTGTTGTCCGGGAAGCGGACCAGGTTGGCCTTCGGGAAGTTCTTGACCGCGTACGACTCCTGCAGGGTGCCCTGCACGACGCCGAGGCGCTTGCCCGCGAGGTCCTTCGCCGAGTCGATGCCCGCGCTCTTGGTGGTCAGCACCGTGAGGTACCCGGCCAGGTAGCCGTCGGAGAAGTCGACCGTCTTCTTGCGGTCGTCGGTGATGCCGATGGCGGCCACGCCGACGTCGAACTGGTGGTTCGCGACGGCGGAGAGCAGACCGGAGAAGTCCTGGCCGGTGAAGACGGCCTTGCCCAGGTGGGCGCGCTTCGCCACATCCGTGAACAGCTCGACGTCGAATCCGGTGAAGTTGCCGCTCGCGTCGGTGAACGTGTACGGCTTGGCGTCGCCGAGGCTCGCGACGCGGACCGTGCCCGCCTCGATGAGTCCGTAGGGGTTGTCCTTGGTGGCGGCGCCGGACGCGCCGCCGGAGCTGCAGGCCGCGAGGACGAGGGCGGCGGAGGCCGCGGCGGCCAGCAGCGCGGCCGGCCGGAGGAGGGTGCGTCGTTTCACTGCGGGGGTCCAATCGTCGAAAGAGGTGGACGAGAAACGGGACATACGATCCTCGTCGATCCGGTACTTGCTGAGACCGGTCTCTGCTGTTTAGGCTGAGACCGGTCTCAGTTGGTTTTCTGGGACGCTACAACACGGTTCCGGGGTTCGTCAACCTTCGGGCCCCGAGCAGGAAGGCGCATCGATGTCACCACGCCCCGAATCCCGGCGCGCAGTCACGGTGGCCGACATCGCCCGGGCGGCCAAGGTCTCCAAGGCGACCGCCGCCCGTGCCCTCGGCGACTACGGGCAGGTGAGCGACGCCGTGCGATCCCGCGTGCTGGCCGCCGCAGAGGAGCTCAACTACCGCCCCAACGCCCTCGCGAAGTCGATGAACACCGGCCGCTCGAACACGATCGGCGTCGTCGTCGGAGACATCGAGAACCCCTTCTTCGCCCATGCGATGCGCGGGATCTCCGACGTGGCCAGCAAAGCCGGTTACGACGTCATCCTCACCAACTCGGACGAAGACGTGGATGCGGAGCACGCCGCCGTGGACGTCCTCCTCGACAAGCAGGTCGACGCGCTCATCGTGGCGCCGGCCTCCTCCGCCCGGGTCGCCCACCTGGCATCCGTCGGCGCTGCCGGGCGCCCGCTGGTCCTGCTCGACCGCCGGGCCGACGGCGAGCCCTACGACTCCGTCACGGTCGACAACCGCACGGCCGCATCCCGGGCGACGGCGGAGCTGCTGGCCGAGGGCCACCGGCGCATCGCCTTCATCTCGACCCACGACCATCCGTCGGGGGTCTATGCGCCGGGCGACACCATCACGATGTCGAGCGTCGCGGATCGCGTGGACGGCGTGATGGAGGCGCTCACCGACGCCGGCGTCGCCTCGCCTGAACGGAACATCCGCCTGGATGCGCGCCGCCGGGGAGTGGATGCGGTCGCCCGAGACCTCCTCCAGGGCGACGACCCGGTGACCGCCATCATCGCGTCGGACAGCCTGATCGCCATGACTGTCTTCCAGACCATCCGGACCCTCGGCCTCAGCATCCCGGACGACGTCTCCCTGATCGCCTTCGACAACCCGGAGTGGACGGGAATCACGACGCCTCCACTGACGGTCGTGGAGCAGCCGATCTACGAACTCGGGGCGGCCGCCGCGCGCCTGGCGCTGCAGCGCATCCACGGCGAGCGGGTCGATGACGAGGCCGTCGTCTTCGACGCGGACCTCGTCCGCCGCGCCTCTGTCGCCCCGCCCGCGTCTGCCCGCGTCGAGTTCCCCTCCTGACTCCGTCTGACCGCGCCCTTTGACCCCCTCGAGATTTGCGCCAAATCGTCGCTCAGGCTGTGGCGATTTGCGCCGAATCATCGCTCTGGCCGCGCCAGAACCGAGATTTGGCGCAAATCGCGAGGGTGCGCCCCAGCGGCCCCCTCAGCGCCCGGTCTCGCGCGCGGACTGCGCTGCGCGCAGGTCGCCCAGTGCGCGCTCGGTCTCGCGGTCGACGTGTCCGCCGCGCGCGAGGATCGCCGCGGGCAGCCACTCGCTGAGCAGGAAGCGCCGCCGCGCGGGCGGTTGTCCTCCGTTGGTGCGCGTCGGCCGGAGCACCCAGCCGTGTTCCATCCCCTGTGTCCATGTCGTGTTCGCCATGTCATCAACGTTACGAACGTAAACATTCGGACACGAGATGGCTTCAGGTCTATCTTCGCAAAGATCCGGCCAGTACACTCTCGACCATGATCCGATCCGTCGCGGTGCCCGTCATCGACGACTTCGCCATGTTCGAGTTCGGCGTCGTCTGCGAGGTGTTCGGTCTCGACCGCAGCTATGCGGGACTCGAGCCGTTCGACTTCCGCGTGTGCTCCATCCACCCCGGCACCCCCGTCGCCAGCCCGGTCGGCGTCACGCTGACCGCCCCGTACGGGCTGGAGGCGATGGAGGACGCCGACCTCATCGCCGTCCCCGCGGCGACCGTCCGCGACGAGTACCCCGAGGAGTTCCTGGAGGCGCTCCGCCGGGCGTACGCGCGCGGCGCCATCCTGCTCAGCGTCTGCTCCGGTGCGTTCGCACTCGGCGCGGCCGGGCTCCTCGACGGCCGCGACTGCACGACGCACTGGCGCTTCTCCGCCGAGCTGCAGCGCCGGTTCCCCGCAGCGCGCGTCGACCCCGACGTGCTCTTCGTCGACGACGGCCGCATCATCACCAGCGCCGGGACCTCCGCCGGCATCGACGCCAGCCTGCACCTGGTGCGCCGCGAGCTCGGCAGCGCGGTGGCGAACACCATCGCGCGCAACATGGTGGTTCCGCCGCAGCGCGACGGAGGCCAGCGCCAGTACATCGACAAGCCCGTGAGCGATTGCGAAGACGACACGTTCAGCGAGCTGCTCGACTTCCTCGCCGACCGCCTCGACGAGACGCACACGGTCGGCAGCCTTGCCGAGCGCACGCACATGTCGACCCGGAGCTTCTCGCGTCGCTTCGTCGCGGAGACCGGCGTTCCGCCCATGCAGTGGCTCACGACCCAGCGCGTCCTCCACGCCCGCCTCCTGCTCGAGACCACCGACCTGCCGATCGACGAGGTCGCGAGGCGGTGCGGCTTCGGCAGCGCGACGCTGCTGCGGCACCACTTCGACGCCGAGGTAGGAGTACCCCCGACCCGCTACCGGGCCGCCTTCGCCCGAGCCTGACGGCGCGGGGCCAGGTCGTCGCCGCGGTAGTGGCGCAGCAGCCTCCAGTTGCGGACCGCGACCTGCCCGCACACCTCCACGGTGACCAGCCCGCAGACGATCACGCCCCACGCGCGCGGGTTCTCCCCCTGGGTCGGGATGGCGATCGCCAGCGCCACGGTGGACACCAGCGCGAGTGCGGCCAGGAGTCCGGCGATGCTCGCCATCCGCCACGCCCGCGCGCGATCCGACCGGTCTCCCATGCAGGGGAAGCTACTCCGCGGCGCGGGTTAACGAAAGATGAATCTCCGCCCAACGGGATGGGAACGCGTGCGGGGACCTCGCCGGACGTAGCGAAGCCCCCGCCCGATCCCGGGAGGGGGCTTCGTCGTAGAACGGCGTCAGTCCTTGAAGGCGTCCTTGATCTTCTCGCCGGCCTGCTTCACGTCGGCCTTGACCTGGTCGCCTTTGCCCTCGGCCTCGAGGCGCTCGTCTCCGGTTGCCTTACCCGTGGCCTCCTTGGCGTTGCCTCCGAGCTTCTCGCCCGCGTTCTCGATCTTGTCGTCGAGTCCCATGACGTCTCCTTTCGTCGTCCGATTCTTCTTCGACGCTCCCACCGCGGTCGCAGCGCGTCTACCCCCGACGATCCGCCTGAGAAATCAAGCCCGAATCGGCTCAGGGAGCGCCGTCCGAGCGGTCGAGCGCACCGATGGCGATCGACATCCTGCCCAGGAATTCGCGGACGACGACCGCTTCGCGCTCCCCGAGGTCCCCTGCCGCCTCGAGCATCCGGCGGTGCATCGCCTCGAGGGTGTGCCGCACCTCCTCGTCGGCTCCGGGCGTCGCAATGATGACGAGGCTGCGGCGATCGGAGGGATGCGGACGGCGGGTGACCCATCCCGCGACCGTCAGCCGGTCGAGCATGACCGTCACGGACGAGGACTTCAGCTTCAGCAGCGCGCCCAGTTCGGCGGGCGTCACCGGCTCGCCTTCGGCCTGGCGTTTCAGCAGGAACCGCAGCGCACGGAGGTCGTTCTCACCCATCCGCATCGACTCGCGCGTACGCCGGCGCATCGCCTGCTCGGCCGCGCGGTAGTCGCGCAGCGCCCTCAGGACGTCAACGGTGTGCGGGTCCGCCTGGTCGTACCAGTAGCCCTCGTCGGTCTGTGCTTCGATACGGCGATTTTACGTGCTGCGCCGTGTGCGCTCGCGGTGAGGGTTCGGCCGGCCCGACCGCTCGGTCGCGTCGATGCGGTCGACGGCGTCGCGCATCCGGTGCAGGAAATCGACGACCACCGCCGCGTCGGCGGCGTCGAGCGAGACCGCGACCTCGACCAGTTCCTCGCGGACGTCCGCCAGGATCGCGCGCTGCAACTGATCTTCCGGCACCGCGGGCACGACGATCAGGGCGCGGCGGTCGAAGGGACTCGCCTCGCGGCGGATGTGCCCGGCCCGCTCCAGACGGTCGAGCAGCGCGGTGACCGATGAGCTCTGGATGCCGAGGTATTCGGCGAGTTCCTTGGGGCCGACCGAGCGGCCGGCCTGCTGGGCCCGGAGGAGATAACGCATCGCCGAGACGTCGTTCTCGCTCATCCGCAGCACTCCCTCGGAGCGCCTCCGCATGGCGGACTCAGCGGCGCCATAAGCGCGCATCGCCTCGAGCACGTCGACGGCCGGGGAACGGTTCTCGCCGTCGCCGTACCAGTAGTGGCGCGCCGATCCCTCGTTCTCGGACGTCATGCGCTTCTGGCCGTCGAAGCATCCCGGGGGTCGAGGGTCGATTGGCCGGGCTCGGGCGTCAGCAGCAGTCCGTTCGGCCGGTGCGTTCCATCCATGAGCACCTCGAGCCACTCCCGGTTCAGCGGCGCGATGGCCCCCTCGTCGTACCGGAACCGGATCGGGAAGCCGTTGTCGACCCAGATCGTCTCGCGGCCACCGTCGTCCTCGCGGATCCAGCTCAGCGCGAAGGACTCGCGCCGACGGAGTTTGCTCGTGATCACGACCTGGAGGTGCGCGAGCGTGCGATCGCTGAAGTCGTAGTCGGCACCCCCGTAGCTGAGCACTGCCACGTCCGTCTCCCCCTCGGGCTAACCGCATCCTTGTCCAGCGGATATGTAGTTAGTCTAACCGTATAGCTCGTCTGTCTAGCAATACGATCGACGCGGGATTTCAAGGCCTTCTGAGCGCCCGTCCCCTCCCCCACAATGAACGCTGTGAGCACCTACCGACTGCAGATCTCCCCCGACTTCACTTTGCGCGACGCGATGCAGGTGCTCGACCACATCCAGCGCCTCGGCGCGGACTGGGTCTACCTGTCGCCGCTGCTCGAGGCAGAGCCGGGGTCGATGCACGGCTACGACGTCGTCGACCACGGCCGTGTCGACGCCTCGCGAGGCGGCCCGGAGGCGCTCCAGGAGTTCTCCGACGCCGCGCACGAGCGCGGCCTCAAGGTCCTCGTCGACATCGTGCCCAACCACATGGGCGTCGCCACCCCTGCCCTCAATGCCTGGTGGTGGGATGTGCTCGCTCACGGCACCGAGTCGCGCTTCGCGTCGTACTTCGACATCGACTGGGAGTTCGGCCACGGCCGGCTGCGACTCCCCATCCTCGGCGACGGCCCCGACGAGGAGGACGCGCTCCGCATCGAGGACGGCGAGCTCCGGTACTACGACCACCGGTTCCCGATCGCCCCGGGGACGGGCGAGGGCACCCCGAAGGAGGTGCACGCGCGGCAACACTACGAGCTCATGTCGTGGCGACGCGCCGACGCCGAACTGAACTACCGCCGCTTCTTCGCGGTCACGACGCTGGCCGGCCTGCGCGTCGAGGACCAGCAGGTCTTCGACGACAGCCACCGTGAGATCGGCCGCTGGGTGCACGAGGGCCTGGTCGACGGCGTCCGGGTCGACCACCCGGACGGCCTCCGCGACCCGGGCCAGTACCTGGAGCGCCTGCGCGCACTCGCCGGGGATGCGCCCATCTGGGTCGAGAAGATCATCGAGGGCGACGAGCGGATGCCCGACTGGCCCGTCCAGGGCACCACCGGCTACGACGCGCTCGGCGTCATCGACCGCGTCTTCGTCGACCCGTCCGGCGAAGGCCCGCTGACCGCACTCGCCGGGGAGATCGACGAACGCGAGGAGAGCCAGGACTGGGTGGAGCTGATGCACCGCCGCAAGCGCGCTATGGCCGACAGCATCCTGCGCTCCGAAGTGCTGCGCGTCGTCCGCGAGCTCGGCGAGGGCACCGACGAGGAGACGGCCGATGCGGTCGCCGAGCTCGCCGCCTGGTTCCCCGTCTATCGCAGCTACCTGCCCTACGGCACCGAGTACCTGGAGGAGGCGCGCCTCGCGGCGGCGGAGTCGCGCCCGGACCTCGTCCCGGTGATCGAGCGGATCACCGACCGGCTGGGCGACCGGTTCGAGCAGACCACCGGAGCCATCATGGCGAAGGGCGTCGAGGACAACGCCTTCTACCGCTTCACGCGGCTGGTCTCCCTCACGGAGGTCGGCGGCGATCCGTCGGAGTTCGCCCTCTCGCCGGAGGAGTTCCACCGCCGTCAGGAGGACCGCCTGCAGCGCCTCCCCGAGTCGATGACCGTCCTCTCCACGCACGACACCAAGCGCGGAGAGGACACGCGGGCGCGCATCCACGTGCTCGCCGAGCTGCCCGGACGCTGGGAGCGGTTCCTGCGGACCGTGCGCGAGCGCGTCGGCTTCGGCGACGGATCCCTGGAGAACCTGCTCTGGCAGTCGGTCGTCGGCGCGTGGCCCGCGTCGCGCGAACGCCTGCAGGCCTATGCCCTGAAGGCGGCGCGGGAGGCGGGCGCGTCCACCGGCTGGACGGACCCCGACGAGGAGTTCGAGGCGCGCATGGCCGCGGCGATCGACGCCGCCTTCGACGACGAGCGCGTCCGGGCCGAGGTGGAGGCGCTGGCCGCCGTCATCGAGGCTCCGGGTGCGAGCAACGGCCTCGGCGCGAAGCTGCTGCAGCTGACCGCGCCGGGCATCCCGGACGTCTACCAGGGCTCCGAGCGCTGGGAGCGGTCGCTGGTCGACCCGGACAACCGCCGCCCGGTCGAGTTCGACGCGGCCGCCGCCCTCCTCGCGCACATCGACGAGGGATGGATCCCCGAGATCGACTCGTCCGGCGCCGCCAAGGAGCTGGTCACCGCCAAGGCACTCCGCCTCCGGCGCGACCGCCCCGAGCTGTTCACCGGGTACCGGCCCGTCTACGCCGCAGGCTCGCGGGCCGGCCACCTGGTCGCCTTCGACCGCGGCGGCGCCGTCGCGCTCGCCACTCGGCTTCCCGTCGGCCTGTCCGCCACCGGCGGCTGGGCGGACACCACGGTCGACCTCGGCGAGGAACCGCTGCGCGACGAGCTCACCGGCCGCGAGCACCGGGGCCGCGTCTCTCTCGCCTCGGTCTTCGAGACCTACCCGGTCGCACTCCTGGCGGTCGCACGATGACCGGCGCGTGGGGCGACCGCCGCTTCCCGGTCTGGGCTCCTCGGGCCCGATCGGTGGATGTCGTGCTCGACGGCATCGGCACCTTCCCGCTGACCCCCGTCCCGGCGACGGACGCGAGCCCGACCGGCGGCTGGTGGGAGCTGGCCGAGCACCCCGAGCTGCCCGACCGTCCCCTCGACTACGGCTTCGTCGTCGACGGCGAAGGACCCTTCCCGGATCCGCGCTCGCTGCGCCAGCCGAACGGCGTGCACGAGTTGAGCCGCGAGTTCGACCCCCGCGCCCGCGAGTGGGCGGACGGCGGATGGGAGGGACGCGACCTCACGGGCACGGTCATCTACGAGCTGCACATCGGCACCTTCACCCCCGAAGGCACCCTGGATGCGGCACTCGGGCGTCTCGATCACCTGATCGACCTCGGCGTGGACGCGATCGAGCTGCTCCCGGTCAACGCCTTCAACGGGACCCACAACTGGGGCTACGACGGCGTGCTCTGGTACGCCGTCCAGGAGCAGTACGGAGGACCGGAGGCCTACCAGCGCTTCGTCGAGGCGTGCCACCAGCGCGGGCTGGCCGTGATCCAGGACGTCGTCTACAACCACCTCGGCCCGAGCGGCAACTACCTGCCGAAGTTCGGCCCCTACCTCGGGGAGGGCAGGAGCACCTGGGGCGTCTCGGTGAACCTCGACGGTCCGTCCTCCGACGAGGTGCGGCGGTACATCCTCGACAACGCCGAGTACTGGCTTCGCGAGATGCATGTCGACGGGCTGCGACTGGATGCGGTGCACGCCCTGCACGACGCCGGCGCGACCCACCTCCTCGAGCAGCTCGCCGTGCTGGCCGACGAACTCGCCGGCGAGACCGGCCGCGCCCGCACGCTGATCGCCGAGAGCGACCTCAACGACCCCGAGCTGATCCGCACCCGCTCGCACCACGGCTACGGACTGCACGCCCAGTGGGACGACGATGTGCACCACAGCATCCATGCCAACCTGACGGGCGAGGACACCGGGTACTACGCGGACTTCGCCCGGCCGGAAGCACTCGTGAAGGTGTTCCAGCGCGGGTTCTTCCACGACGGCACCTGGTCGAGCTTCCGCGAGCGCCACCACGGGCGCCCGCTCGACGGCGACATCCCGTTCACGCGCCTCGTCGCATTCAGCCAGGATCACGACCAGATCGGGAACCGGGCCGCCGGCGACCGCCTCACGGCGACCCTCGACCCTGGCCGTCTCGCCGTCGCCGCCACGCTGACGCTGCTCGGCCCGTTCACCCCGATGCTCTTCATGGGCGAGGAGTGGGCGGCGACCACTCCGTGGCAGTTCTTCACCTCCCATCCGGAGCCCGAACTCGGGAAGGCGACGGCGGAGGGCCGCATCGAGGAGTTCGCCCGGATGGGCTGGGACCCCGCCATCGTCCCCGACCCGCAGGACCCGGAGACCTTCCAGCGCTCGAAGCTCGACTGGTCGGAGCCGGATCGCCCCGGGAACGCCCGGATGCTCGACTGGTACCGCGCGCTGACCGCTCTGCGACGCACGCTCCCGGCGGATGCGCGGGCGACAGACGTCGCCTACACCGACGGCGTCTTCCGCTTCCAGCGCGGCGGCCTGCTCGTGGAGGTGAGCCTCTCCGGCAGCGGCCTCGGCACCGCGCCGTCCGACGCGGTCGCCGCCTTCGGCGAGGCCGTGCGGGTGACGCGGGCATAATCAACCGTATATACTGTTAATTCTCCGGTATATACACTGAGGAGATGACTCTGATGGCAGTACCTGCTCGCAGCAAGAAGCTCATTTCTTTCCGCGAGGACCAGGTCGAGGCACTGACCGCGATCGCTACGGACACGCACAGCAACTTCACCGCGACGGTACTCGATGCCGTCGACGCGTACATCGCTGCCCACGACCGCACGACGCAGCAGATGATCGACCGCGTCGTCAGCCAGAATTCGGGTCTCCTCGAACGACTCCGCGACGCTTGAGCATCCGCTACGTCACTCTCGAGGAGTCGCTTCTGGTGATCCGAACCGTGCACGGTGATGAGCCCCTGAAGTTCGTCCGCGACACGGTCCTCCTCCAGTCCGCTTTGGAGAGGCCTGCCGCCACCCTCTTCGGTCTCGACGCCTACCCGGATGTGTACGCCAAAGGAGCCGCGCTGCTTCATTCGGTCCTGCGCAACCATGCACTGCTCGACGGCAACAAGCGCACAGGCTGGATCCTGTGCGTCCTCTTCTTCACGATCAACGGGTACGACGAGCGTTATGACGAGGATGCGATGTTCGACTTCGTACTGGCCGTCGCTGCGGGCGATATCGAGGACATCGGCGAGATCGCACGTCGCCTGTCTTCCTGGTTCCAGCCCCGCGTCTAACGTCCCGCCGCCTCCCTGTCAATGCCTGGAGGACGGCCCCACTCCCCGGTATCGTGGCGGTCTACCCGAATCGGAGGCACCGTGCCTAAGCCCTGCCCCCGGCCCCACCGCCGGACCACCCCCAGCGCCACCGTCCAGCGGGGGTCTTCCCTGTGACGAGCGACTCCCTGCCGTACCCGCTGGGGATCACCCTGCGCGAGGGCGGCGCCAATGTCGCCGTCTACAGCGAGCGTGCCGACAAGGTGATCGTCTCCCTGTTCGACACGCGCGGCCGTGAGACGCAGACGGTCCTCGGGGACCGCACCGGGCACGTTTTCCACGGGTTCGTCCCCGGGCTCGTCCCGGGCACCCGCTACGGCCTGCGCGTCGACGGCCCGTGGGACCCCGCCAACGGCCTCCGTTTCTCGCCGGCCAAGGTCCTGCTCCCCCCGCACACCCGCGCCGTCACCGGCTCGTGGGACAACACGCAGGCCGTGTTCGGCCACCAGCTCGGCCGCCCGAAGCGGCGCAGCGACACCAACGGCGCACGCCACGTCGCGCTCGGCGTCGCCGTCGACCGGCAGGAGTTCGACTGGGGCGACCACGAGCGCCCGCGCACCCCGCTGAGCGAGACGATCATCTACGAGATGCACGTGAAGGGCTTCACGAAGCTCATGGAGTGGGTGCCGGAGGAGTTCCGCGGCACCTACGCCGGCCTCGCGCATCCCGCCGCGGTCGAGTACCTGAAGAACCTCGGCGTCACCGCGGTCGAGCTGCTTCCGATCCACCAGTTCGTCCAGGACGCCCACCTGCTCGAGAAGGGCCTGCGCAACTACTGGGGCTACAACTCCATCGGCTTCTTCGCTCCGCACAACGAGTACTCCGCCACCGGCGACACCGGTCACCAGGTCGACGAGTTCAAGGGCATGGTCAAGGCGCTCCACGCGGCCGGCATCGAGGTCATCCTCGACGTGGTCTACAACCACACCGCCGAGGGCAACGACCTCGGCCCCACCTACAGCTTCAAGGGAATCGACAACCCGTCGTACTACCGGCTGGTCGAGGGCGATGCGGCGCACTACTTCGACACCACGGGTACCGGCAACAGCTGGAACGTGAGCCACCCGGCCGCGCTGCAGGTGATCATGGACTCGCTGCGCTACTGGGTCGAGGACATGCACATCGACGGTTTCCGCTTCGACCTGGCGACGACGCTCACCCGCCAGGGCGGCGACGCCAGCCTGCACAGCGCGTTCCTGACCCTCATCCAGCAGGACCCGACGCTCGCGCAGGTGAAGATGATCGCCGAGCCGTGGGATGTCGCCGGCTACCAGCTGGGCGGCTTCCCCGCCGACTGGTCGGAGTGGAACGGCCAGTTCCGCGATGACGTCCGCGACTACTGGCGCGGCACCCCCGGTGTGCTGTCCACGCTGTCCCAGCGCGTGCTGGGCAGCCCGGACATCTACGAGGACTCGCGCCGGGCGCCGCTGTCCAGCGTGAACTTCGTCACCGCGCACGACGGCTTCACCCTCGCCGACCTCACCAGCTACAACGAGAAGCACAACGAGGCGAACGGCGAGGACAACCGCGACGGCGAATCCGACAACCGCTCCAACAACTACGGCGTCGAGGGACCGACCGACGACGAGGGCATCAACGCGTTCCGCACCCGGCAGCGCAAGAATTTCCTCGCGACGGTCCTGCTCTCCGCCGGCGTGCCGATGATCCTCGGCGGCGACGAGATCGGCCGCACTCAGCAGGGCAACAACAACGCCTACTGCCAGGACAACGAGATCTCCTGGTACGACTGGGAGCACGCCGACTGGGAGCTGCACGAGTTCACCTCGAAGCTGATCCGCCTGCGCCGCAGCGAGCCGGCCCTCCGCCCCGAGTGGTACCGCCAGGCGCCCGACGTGGGCGGCACGGATGTGGTGTGCATCATCCGCACCGACGGCGAGCCGTTCTCGGATGAGGACTGGTCCGACCCGGAGGCGCGCTCCATCGCATTCGAGCTCCGTCACGAAGGCGCCGACTCGTTCCTGCTGATGCTCAACGCCGCCGGCAACGGCGTGGAGTTCATGCTTCCCGAGGCGGCCGGCTCACCGTGGGAGCTCGAGCTCTCCAGCGACCCCGAACTCGCTCTCCACGACCACACCAGCGTCATCCTCGGCGAATCCTCGTTCGCCCTGCTGCGGTCCCGGAACAGCTGATGGCCGAGTCGACCATCCCAGCACTGCTCGGGCGGTACCGCCCGCAGCATGTGATCGGCCGCGGCGGTGAGGCGAGCATCTTCCGCGCCACCGACGAGCTGCTCGGCCGGGAGGTCGCCATCAAGCTCTACCGCGCGGGCGGTGAGGAGGAGATGGCCCAGTACCGCACGGAGCAGGCGGCCCTGGCCAAGCTCAGCCACCACGGCATCGTCTCGCTGATCGACGCCGGGATCGACTACACGTCGCCCAAGGACCCGCGCCCGTTCCTGATCATGGAGCTGGTCTCGGGCACCGACCTCGCGACCGCGCTGGCCCAGCGGGAACTGACCCTCGAGGAGATCGCCGAAGTCGCCTACGACATCTCCGAGGCGCTCGAATACGTTCATGCGAACGGAGTCGTGCACCGCGACATCAAGCCCTCGAACATCATGCTGGTCTCCTACGGCACCACGACGTTCCGGGCCCGGGCGCGCCTCACGGACTTCGGCATCGCCAGCGGCATCGCCGGTGCGCCGACGCAGCTCGACGAGGGCAAGACGACCGGCACGGCCGCCTACCTGAGCCCCGAGCAGGCCTTGCGTCAACCGGCCACGTCGGCGAGCGACATCTACTCGCTGGGGCTGGTGCTGCTGGAGTGCTTCACCCGCTCGGTGGCGTACCCCGGCCCCGCCGTCGAGTCGGCCATGGCCCGCCTGGAGCACGAGCCGCCGGTCCCCGACGGTCTCCCGGACAGCTGGAGCGACATCCTCCACGCCATGACGGCGAGCGACCCGGCCGCTCGCCCCACCGCGGAGCAGCTGACACCGAAGTTCCGCGAGGCGGTCATCGTGGCGGCCGGTCTGCAGCGGGTGTGACGACGGGCGGGACGACCGGCGGGATCACGCGCGGCGCCACGCCCGGGGCGACGGGCGGGGCGACCGCGATCGAGGACCACGCCGCCCTCGGCGACGGCCGCACCGTCGCCTTGATCGATCGTTCCGGCACCGTCGACTGGCTGCCCATCCCGAGCCTCGACTCGCCGCCCGTCTTCGCCGCCCTGCTCGACCCCGAACGCGGCGGCCGCATCCTCCTGCGGCCGGTCAGCGACTTCGAGGCTCGCAGGCGCTACCTGCCCGGGACCAACGTGCTCGAGACCACGTTCACCACCGCGACCGGCTCGGTGCGGGTCACGGATGCGCTGGTCACCGGCGTCGCCGGCCGCCTCCCCTGGTTGGAGCTCGCCCGCCGCATCGAGGGGATCGCGGGCACCGTCGTCATGGACTGGGCGGTCGAGCCGGGCACCATGCTGGGCGAGGCCGGCCCGTGGGCCGAGCGGGTGGACGGCAAGCGCATCCTGCGTGTCCGCAAGGTCAACATCGGCGTCACCGGACTGACCGATGCCGAGGACGACGAGGATGCGCCCCGCTTCGGCGGCCGCATCCGGGTCGCCGACGGCTCGCGCCGGACGCTCACCATCGTGGCGACGAACGACGAACCGCTGCACCTCCCCGACCCGGGCAACGTCGACATCGGTATCGACCGGACGGTCTCCAACTGGGAGCTCTGGTCTCGCACGTTCTCGTACCAGGGCCCCTGGGATGAGGCCGTCCAGCGGAGCGCGCTCGCCCTGAAGCTGCTTCTCTACGCCCCGACGGGCGCCATCGCGGCGGCCGGCACGACGTCCCTTCCGGAGACGCCGCGCGGTGGCAAGAACTGGGACTATCGCTTCGCCTGGGTGCGCGACACGGCCTACGCCCTGCGGGCGCTCGCCCGCTTCGGCCTGCGCGAGGAGACGCATGCCGCGATCTCCTGGCTGCTGCGCGCCGTGAAGGGAGACGTCGCCGAACTGCGCGTGCTGTACGGGCTGCGCGAGGAGGCATCCACGGATCCCCAGACCCACGACGCCCCCGGCTGGCGCGGGATCGGGCCGGTGGTCACCGGCAACCGGGCCGCGGGCCAGCTGCAGCTCGGCGTCTTCGGCGACCTGCTCAGCGTCGCGCTGGCGTACGCCTCTGCGGGCAACGTCCTCGACGTTCCGACCCGGAGGCTGGTCGCCGACGTCGCCGATCACGTCTGCGACGTGTGGCGCCTGCCCGACTCGGGGATGTGGGAGCTCAGCGAGCTGCGCCACCACACCTCCTCGAAGATGGGCTGCTGGCAGGCCCTCCAGTCGGCGCTGTCACTGGTCGAACTCGGCCAGATCGAGGGCAACCCGTCGCGGTGGCGGCGCGAGGCGGACGTCATCCACGCGTGGGTGGAGGAGAACTGCTGGTCCGAGCGTCTGGGCGCCTACACGATGGCGGCCGGCGACGAGGAGTTGGATGCGTCGGTGCTGCTGCACGCGCCGAGCGGATTCGATCGCGGCGAGCGGATGCGGTCGACCATCGACGCGCTTCGACGCGAGCTGGGAGACGGCCCGCTGCTGTTCCGGTTCACCGGCGCCGAGGCGGAGGGGGAGCTCCCCTTTGTCGCGTGCTCCTTCTGGCTGGTCTCGGCGCTCGCCTGCGTCGGCGATATCCCGGAGGCGACGGCGCTCATGGACGACCTGGTCGGCCGCGCCAACGACGTCGGGCTCTATGCCGAGATGATGGCTGCCGACGGCGCCTTCTGGGGCAACTTCCCGCAGGCGCTGTCGCATCTGGGCCTCATCGACGCCGCTCTGACGATCGCCGACCTGCGCTGACCAGCTGCCTGACGCGACACGCCGTCCGGCGGGCGCCGCACGGCGTGTCCCGTCAACTCGATCGGACAGGTCCCGTCCGGGCGGCCAGCGCCGTGGCGATCGCGTGGGGCACCGTATCGTCCTGGAGCGACGTCGTATCCCCGAGCGGACGCCCGTCGAACAGGTCGACCAATAGTCGCCGCATGATCTTGCCCGACCGCGTCTTGGGCAGATCCCCGACCAGGACGACGTGCCGCGGCTTGGCGATCGCACCGATCTCGCGGGTCACCTGTTCGCGCAGCTCCGACTCCTGCGGGGCCCTCCCCGACGGGACCACGAACGCCGCGACCGCCTGACCGGTGGTGTCGTCGCCGACGCCGACCACTGCCGCCTCCGAGACGCGAGGATGCGCCACGAGTGCCGACTCGATCTCGATCGTCGACAGGCGGTGACCGGAGACGTTGATGACGTCGTCGAGCCGTCCGAGCAGCCAGATGTAGCCGTCGGGGTCGACCGCTGCTCCGTCGCCGGCGAGGAAGTACCCGCGCTCCGCAAAGGGACGCCAGTACGAGTCGCGGTAGCGCTCCGGGTCGCCCCAGACCGTGCGCGACATCGCCGGCCAGGTCCCGTCGATCACGATGGAGCCCCCAGAGCCCCGGGGCACCTCAGCTCCGCACTCGTCCACCACCCGCACGGTCACGCCGGGCACCGCGACGGTCGCGGATCCCGGCTTCAGCGCGGTGACTCCCGGCAGCGGCGCGACGATCGCGGCGCCCGACTCCGACTGCCACCAGGTGTCGACCACGGGCGCCCGCCCGGCGCCGATGTGTTCGCGGAACCACATCCACGCCTCCGGGTTGATCGCCTCCCCGACCGTCCCGAGCAGCCGGATGCTGGACAGGTCCCAGCCGTCGCCGAGACCCTCCGGGAACCAGGTCATGAAGGTCCGGATGAGCGTCGGCGCCGTGTAGTACGTGCTCACTCCGTAGCGCTCGATGATCTCGAAGTGGCGACCGGTGTGCGGGGTGTTCGGCGTCCCCTCGTAGATCACCGATGTGGCGCCGTTGGAGAGCGGTCCGTACAGGACGTACGTGTGCGCGGTGACCCAGGCCAGGTCGGCCGTGCACCAGTACACGTCGTCGTCCTTCGCGTCGAAGAGGGCCCAGTGGCTCCAGGACGCCTGCGTCAGGTAGCCGCCGGTGGTGTGGACGACGCCCTTCGGACGTCCCGTCGTGCCCGACGTGTAGATGATGAACAGCGGCGTCTCGGCGTCGAAGAACTCGGGGTCGTGGATATCCGGGGCCGTGTCCACGACGTCGTGCCACCAGACGTCGCGGCCAGGGGTCCACGGGATGTCGGGGGTGAGGTCACCGGTTCGCCGGACCACCAGGACGTGCTCGATCGCGTTGTCCCCGTCGACCGCCGCATCCGCGTTCGCCTTGACGGGCACCGCGGCGCCCCGTCGGAACTGCCCGTCGGAGGTGACCAGCAGCTTGGCGCCGGTGTCTTCGACGCGGAACCGCAGCGCCTCCGCCGAGAACCCTCCGAAGACGAGCGAGTGGATGGCGCCCACGCGCGCGATCGCGAGCGTGATGACGACGGTCTCGGGGATCACCGGAAGGTAGACCACGACGCGGTCCCCCTTCCCGATGCCGAGCTCGGCGAGAGCGTTCGCCGCTCGTGCCACCCGGCGCTGGAGGTCCGAGTACGTGATGGTCTCGCGGTCGCCCGGTTCGCCCTCGAAGTGGAGAGCCACCCGGTCGCCGCGTCCCGCCGCGACGTGCCGGTCGACGCAGTTGACGGCGGCGTTCAGGCGGCCGCCTGCGAACCACTCAGCCTGCGGCACGGTCAGCTCGCCGTCGGGGCCGGCGACGGCCGGCTCCCAGGTGTGGGCGGTGTGCCACGGCTCGGCCCAGTCGAGCCGTGCGGCCTGGCGCTCCCAGAACGCGACAGGACCCGCGGCGGCCTCGGCGAACACCGACGCGTCGACGTTCGCTTGCGCGGCGAATGCGGCGGACGGCGGGTAGAGCCGGGTCTCGCGGCCGAGGTTCTCGATCGGGGAGCTCATCCTGCGACGGTATCGGCGGTCAGCCTGCCACCCCGCGCCGGCCCGTAAGGATCCGTAACGCCCGGCCCCTCACCGCCGGATCCCACGGCGAACCACCCCGCCGCAGACCCGCCCGCCGCTCACGCCCCGACGTACCGCGCCAGGTGCTCGCCGGTCAGAGTCGAGCGCGCCGCGACGAGGTCGGCCGGCGTCCCCTCGAACACGAGCCGCCCGCCGTCGTGACCGGCCCCCGGACCGAGGTCGATGATCCAGTCGGCGTGCGCCATGACGGCCTGATGGTGCTCGATGACGATGACCGATTTTCCCGCGTCGACCAGCCGGTCCAGCAGCCCGAGCAGTTGCTCGACGTCGGCCAGGTGCAAGCCGGTCGTCGGCTCGTCGAGGACATACACCCCGCCCTTCTCCGCCATGTGGGTCGCGAGCTTCAGCCGTTGCCGCTCTCCGCCCGACAGGGTGGTGAGCGGCTGACCGATCGTGAGGTAGCCGAGCCCGACGTCGGACAGCCGCTTCAGGATGGCGTGCGCGGCCGGCAGCTTCGCGTCGCCCGCCGCGAAGAACCCCTCCGCTTCCGTGACGGGCATGGCGAGCACCTGGCTGATGTCGCGTCCGCCGAACGTGTACTCCAGCACCGAGTCGTCGAATCGCCGACCCTCGCACACCTCGCAGACGGTCGAGACGCCGGCCATCACGCCGAGGTCGGTGTAGATCACCCCTGCGCCGTTGCAGTTGGGGCAGGCGCCTTCCGAGTTCGCGCTGAACAGTGCGGGCTTGACGCCGTTGGCCTTCGCGAACGCCTTGCGGATCGGCTCCAGCAGACCCGTGTAGGTCGCGGGGTTGCTGCGCCGCGAGCCGCGGATCGCTCCCTGGTCGACCGCGACGACCCCGTCGCGAGGCGCGATCGAACCGTGGATGAGGGAGCTCTTCCCCGAACCGGCCACCCCGGTCACCACGACCAGCACCCCGAGCGGGATGTCGACATCGACGCCCTGCAGATTGTGCTCGGAGGCGCCACGCACCTCCAGAGCGCCTGTCGCCGACCGCACCTGCTCCTTGAGCCGCGCACGGTCATCGAGATGGCGTCCCGTCAGCGTGCCGCTCGCGCGCAACTCGTCGACCGAACCCTCGAAGACGACCTGGCCGCCCTCCGATCCGGCCCGCGGCCCCAGGTCGACGACGTGGTCGGCGATCGCGATCGCCTCCGGCTTGTGCTCGACCACCAGCACGGTGTTCCCCTTGTCGCGCAGCTGGATCAGCAGTTCGTTCATCCGCTGGATGTCGTGCGGATGCAGCCCGACCGTCGGCTCGTCGAAGACGTACGTGATGTCGGTGAGCGACGAGCCGAGGTGCCGGATCATCTTGGTGCGCTGCGCCTCGCCGCCCGACAGCGTGCCGGATGGCCGGTCGAGCGAGAGGTAGCCGAGCCCGATGTCGACGAACGAGTCGAGCAGGTGCTGCAGGTTCTTCAGCAGCGGCGCGACCGACGGCTCGTCGAGCCCGCGCACCCAGTCGGAGAGGTCAGTGATCTGCATCGCGCAGGCATCGGCGATGCTGATCCCCGCGATCTTGGATGCGCGCGCGCCCTCGCTGAGCCGCGTCCCCTCGCACTCCGGGCACGTGGTGAAGGTGACCGCACGCTCCACGAAGGCACGGATGTGGGGCTGCATCGCGTTCACGTCTTTGGAGAGCATCGACTTCTGGACCTTGGGGACGAGGCCTTCGTAGGTCAGGTTGATGCCTTCGATCTTGACCTTCACCGGCTCCTTGTAGAGGAAGTCCTGCCGCTCCTGCTCGGTGAAGTCGCGGATGGGCTTGTCGCCCGGGACGAACCCGGAATTGGCGATGATCCGGACTCCCCAGCCGTCCGCCGTGTAGCCGGGGATGGTGATGGCGCCCTCCTGGAGCGACTTGCTGTCGTCGAACAGCTGCGCGAGATCGATGTCGCTCACCGCTCCCATGCCCTCGCACCGGGGGCACATCCCGCCCAGCTGGGTGAACTCTCGCTTCTCCGTCTTGCCGCCGACGGTGATGGCGCCGCGCCCCGACACCGAGGGGATGTTGAACGAGAACGCCTGCGGCGAGCCGATGTGCGGCTGTCCGAGCCGGCTGAACAGGATGCGGAGCATCGCGTTCGCGTCGGTCACTGTCCCGACCGTCGAGCGCGCGTTGGCGCCCATCCGCTCCTGGTCCACGATGATCGCCGTCGTCAGGCCTTCGAGCACGTCCACATCGGGCCGCGCCAGCGACGGCATGAAGCCTTGCACGAACGCGCTGTACGTCTCGTTGATCATGCGCTGCGACTCGGCCGCGATGGTGCCGAACACGAGCGAGCTCTTGCCCGAACCGGATACCCCGGTGAACACGGTCAGCCGCCGCTTCGGCAGTTCCACGCTCACGTCTTTGAGGTTGTTCTCCCGCGCCCCTTGGACGCGGATGATGTCATGGCTGTCTGCTGCGGTCATGTCGATTCCCTCCGGTCGAACGTGACCCACGATATATCAGCCCTCTGACATCGGGGGATGGACCGTGTACCGCAGGCGCGCGAACTGCCCGACCGCCGAGGCCGACTCGAGGTGCAGACGGTCCGACTCCACCCTCCGCGGGAACAGCGGCGCGCCGCCGGTCAGGGCTACCGGCGCGATCGACAGCGCCAGCTCATCCAGCGCGCCGGCATCGAAGAATTGCCCCGCGAGCTCGCCGCCGCCGACGACCCAGATGTCGCCATCACCGGCCGCCTCCCGGATGGCCGGAAGAGCCTCGGACACGGGCCCGGAGACGAAGCGGATGTCGGCGCCCTTCGGAACCGGCAGTTCCCGGTGCGTGAACGCGAACGTCGGCCGGGTGCCGTGGAACTCCTGCCACTTCTCGGGATGCGCCAGGATGTCGCCCTCCCGGAGCACCCACTCGTACGTGGTGCTCCCCTCCACCATCACCGCCGCATCCGTCGGCAGCAGTTCGGAGTCCGGCACCTCTCCACCCGGAACGGCGAACAGCCAGGCCAGCGAGTCGTTCTCATCCGCGATCCACCCGTTGATCGTCGCGGCCGTGTCGAAGATGATCCTCCCCATGTCCGCCGACGGTACCGGCCACCACCGACACGGTGGGAGCATGGTCCGCATGGATGCCGTCGACGCGCTGAACGAGATCGCTTTCTGGCTCGAGCGGGAGCTGGCGCCCAGCTTCAAGGTCCAGGCCTTCCGGCGCGCAGCGGCCACCATCGCCCCGCTCGACGCCGACGAGCTCGCCGCCCGCGTCGCCGACGGCCGCCTGAAGCGCACCAAGGGCATCGGCGACCGCACGTTCCAGGTGATCGCGCAGGCGGTCGACGGAGAGGTGCCCTCCTACCTCGCCGACCTGCGCGAGCGCAACGACCAGCCGCTCGACACCGGCGGCGCCGAGCTGCTCGCCCAGTTGCGCGGCGATCTCCACAGCCACACCGAGTGGTCCGACGGCACCGTCCCGATCGAGGTCATGGCCGCGGCCGCCGCGACGCTCGGCCGGGAGTACCAGGCCATCACCGACCACTCCCCCACCCTCACCGTCGCGAGCGGCCTCAGCGCGGAGCGGCTCGAGGAGCAGCTCGGCGTCATCGCGGCTCTCGACACCGGCTCGCTCACCCTCCTCACCGGGATCGAGGTCGACATCCTCGAGGACGGCACCCTCGACCAGACCCCGGAACTGCTGGGCCGGTTGGATGTGGTGGTCGGCAGCGTGCACTCCAAGCTCCGGTCGGACCGCCGGACGATGACGAAGCGGATGCTCGGCGGCATCCACGACCCGCAGACGAACGTGCTCGGACACTGCACGGGACGGCTGGTGCAGGGATCCCGCGGAACGCGTCCCCCGTCGGAGTTCGACGCCGACGCGGTGTTCGCCGCGTGCGTCGAGAACCAGGTCGCGGTGGAGATCAACTCGCGTCCGGAACGTCAGGACCCGCCGGACGACCTCATCCAGCGTGCGCTCGATGCAGGGTGCTTCTTCTCGATCGACACGGACGCCCATGCACCGGGTCAGCTCGACTTCCTCGCCTACGGCGCCGCGCGCGCTGCCGCGAACGGCGTCCCCGCCGACCGCATCATCACCTCCTGGCCGCTCGACCGCCTCCGCGCCTGGCTGGCCAAGTCCTGACCTCGCCGCTGCGGGAAGGGCTCAGAGGCCCCAGGCGGACGCGGGAGCCTGCACGACCTGCACCGGCCGCGTGCTCCAGTGCGAACCGTTGCCGTAGTGGCTGGTCGCCCACGGTGACGCCCAGATCGCGGCGGCGGTCGCGTCCGCCGACGTCCCGGCCTGCAGGCCGGCCACGATCGCGGGATACCCGCGCTGCAGGTTCTTCGCGCAGTACTCGGCCGCGGTGACGAGATCCGGATAGCTTCCGAGCCCGGCGCCGCCGCCCGACCCGTACCCGTTGTTCAGGGGGTTGTTGCGGTTCCACCAGTCGGGCGGCCCGTTCTCCTGGCGCATCCAGCGCAGCATCACGTTGACGTTCTCGTCGGTCTGCGGCCAGCCGCCGAACATGAGCACGAGCTTCGCCCACGCCTCGTTCGTCCCGACGCGGGCGAGCGTCTGCAGCCCGTCGGTCGCGCTGAGGTTCTCGCGGTTAACCACCGGCGCGGCGATGGTGGCATCCACGAGCAGCTGCTGGTCGGGAGCGGGCGCAGGAACGACACGACCCGGCGCGACGGTGGTCGACGGCGCGACGCGCAGAGTGGATGCGAGCGCCTCATCCGTCGGCACGATCGAGAATCCGCACACCAGCCCGATCACGGCGAGCGTTACTCCGATGCGGTGCTGCAGCGGCAGCCCGGCCCTCCGCGGCGGCTTCGGAAGCCGGATGCGCACCCGCTGCGTCGGCACGGCAGCACGACGACCGGCCGGACGACGGCCGCGGGGGCGGAGGGGGGCGGATGCGGGGGGCATACCCGACGTAGAGTACCAGCGTCCTACGGGAACGCCACCGCGAGCTACCGGGCCACCTCGTTCAGACGGGCGAGCAGACCGGCCAGCCGGCGCACATCCTCTTCGCCCCAGCGACGCAGGCCGCGGTACAGGGTGGCCTGGTCGGCCGCCCGCACTTCGTTCACCTTCTCGACCGCTTCGGGGGTCGCCGCGATGAAGCTCGCCCGACGGTCCTCCGGGTCGGTCTTCCGCTCGACGAAACCCATGTCTTCGAGCAGTTTCACCTGCCGGCTGATCACGCTCTTGTCCGTGTACAGCATCGCGGCGAGCGCGCCCGCGTGGATGGGTCCGCTGCGCACGATCGTGGTGAGCAGCTTGTAGCCGCCCGGCTGGAGATCCGGGTGGATGCGCTCCGCGCGGTCGCGCATCGCGGTGCCCACCTGGTTGAACAACCGGGTGAACTGCTCCTCCACGTCGGAGATGGCCGCGTCGCTCGCCTGTTCCGAGTCGACGGGAAGGGTGGCGGCGGAGCCCGCCGCCACCCGATCCGTATTGTCCATGGCCGCGATCATAACGCGCTCCGCTAGCGGCCCTTCACAGCGGAGAGGTCGTCCTCCTCCGATGGCCGGACCGCCGCCACCGAGCCGGTCACGGGAGCGCCGATGAGCGCCTCTGCGACGCCGAGCGCGTTCTCCTCCGCGGCCTCGAGCGGCGTCTCGCCGTTCTCCTCCTGCATCCGCTCGATGGCGGTCTTGCTGCCGAGCTTGATGTTCGGGAGGAAGAGGATGGCGACGATCGTGATGATGGCGAGCGGCACAGCGACGAGGAAGATGTCCGCGACGGACTGGCCGTACACCGACTCCACGATCGTGCGGATCGGGAGGGGCAGCGAATTGACCTCGGGCAGCGTGCCGCTCTGCAGCGACTTCGCCGCCTCGACGCCCTTCGCGCCGAGCTTCGCGACAGCGGCCATCAGGTCGTCCTTGCGGTCCGCCATCCCGTTCGTCACCGCCGTGCCGAGGATGGAGCCCATCACCGAGACGCCGATGGTGCCGCCCAGGCTGCGGAAGAACGCGACGTTCGAGCTCGCCGCGCCGAGCTGCTCCGGCCGCACCGTGTTCTGCACGATGAGCACGAGGTTCTGCATCACCATGCCGACACCGGCGCCGAGGATCAGCATGTACACCGAGACCAGCCAGTAGTTCGTGTCGTACTCGATCGTGCTCATGAGGTACAGACCGACGGTCAGCAGCACGGAGCCGACGACCATGAAGGCCTTCCACTTGCCGAACCGGCTGATCAGGTTGCCCACGATCATCGAGGACAGCAGCAGACCGAGGATCATCGGCAGCGTCAGCAGACCCGACTCTGTCGGCGTCGCACCGCGAGCCAGCTGCATGTACTGGCCGAGGAAGACGGAGGTTCCGAACATCGCGACCCCGACCGAGATGGAGGCGATGACCGCGAGGGTGAAGGTGCGGTTCTTGAACATCCCGAGCGGGATGATCGGCTCCTTCACGACGAGCTCTGTGACGATCGTCGCGATGATCAGGGCGATCGCGCCGCCCACCATCCAGAACGACTCCGGGCTGACCCAGTCGAAGTTCTTACCGGCCAGAGAGACCCAGATCAGCAGGAGCGAGACGCCGGCGGCGAGGAAGATCGCACCGAGGTAGTCGATGCGGACCTTGCGTGCGGGGCGCTTGGGGAGGCGGAGTGTGACCTGCAGCAGGAAGATCGCGACGATCGCGACGGGGACGCCGACGAAGAAGTTCCAGCGCCATCCGATGGAGTCGGTGAGCAGACCGCCGACCAGCGGGCCGCCGACCGTGCCGACCGCCATGATGCCGCCGAAGAGGCCCATGTACCGGCCGCGCTCGCGCGGGCTGATGATGTCGGCCATGATGATCTGGCTCAGGGCGGTCAGTCCGCCTGCGCCGAGGCCCTGGATGACGCGGAATCCGATCAGCATGTTGGTGTCGGCCGAGAAGCCGGCGAGCGCAGAGCCCGCGACGAAGATGACGAGGGCGAGCTGGATGAGCAGCTTGCGGTTGAGCAGGTCGGCGAGCTTGCCCCAGATCGGGGTGGAGACCGTGGTGGCGAGCAGCGTGCTGGTGACGACCCACGTGTAGGCGGTCTGGTCGCCGTGCAGCTCGGAGATGATCCGCGGCATCGAGGTCGACACGACCGTGCCCGCGAGGATCGAGACGAACATCCCGAGCAGCAGCCCGGAAAGGGATTCGAGCACCTGCCGGTGCGACATCACTGCCGGTGCTCCATCCCTGGAGAGAGTGGTTGACATGCGAATCCTTCACACAATTGGTTGACGACGATCAACCATATCTAAATAGATGACCATAGTCAACTAACGTTCTGCAGTCCTGCAATATTTCCGTCTATGCCCGTTGGCTGAACGTCCTCGTAGCGGAGCGGGTCGACGCTCAGGGAGCGGCGTCGCGCATTCCCTAGCCTCGAGGGATGCATGCTCGTCGACAGCGCTCCTGGACGCTGCGCGTCCCCGCCCACTGGATCGTCTGGACCGTCGTCCTCTTCGCGCTCACGGTCGCCCTCGGCTTCGCCGCGAAGACCCTCCCAGCCCTGCGCCTTGCGGGACTGGATGCGGCGGTCAACCGCGTGAACGCTCCCGTGCTGGACGACCTCGCCCTCGTGCTCGACCGCCTCGACCACCCGGTGGTCGTCGCGGTCGTCCTGGCAGCCGTCTTCGTCGTGCTGCTGTTCGTCGTGGGATGGCGTCGCGCGCTCGGCGTGTGCGTCGCGACCGGCGCGGGATGGCTCACGACGCTGGTCGTGAAGACCGTGGTGGCGCAGCCGCGCCCCTCCACCGACGGTCTGACCCATCTGCTCCGCATCTCTCCCGCGACCCTGAGCTATCCGAGCGGCCATGTGGTGTTCGCCGCTGCCCTCGTCACGGCGCTGGCGACGGTGTGCGCCACCGTCCGCGCCCGCACCGTCGTGCTCGTCATCGGGGCACTGTTCGTCCTCGCCGTCTCGTGGTCGCGGCTGTACGTCGGCGTCCACTACGGCACGGATGTTGTCGGCGGCGCGCTCAACGGCGTCGCCGGTGCCCTGCTGATCGCCGGTCTCTGGAACGTCGCGACACGAGGTCGCCGAAAGGGATACGCAGTCTCTCGGTAGTCCGACGGTCCCGCCGCGCGGGGCCGGGGCCGGATCGTGGAATCACCGATCCACGAACGCCCACGGGCGTCAGACCCCGAGAAGGACCCCATGCTCCGCCGCGTCTCCACCACCGTCCTCGCCGCCCTCCTGCTGGTCGCCGCCACCGACGTCGCCGGCGCCGAGGCAGCCCAGCCGACGACGTCGCTGTCCTCGGCCCTGCGGGTGGTTCCGGACACGCGCGCGGAGCTTCGCGACCTCCCGCCGGCAGTGCACGCGCAGGATCCGGCCGAGCCCGAGCCGGGCGCACAGCCGGACGAGTCCGCACCCGCAGGGGCCCCCGAGCCCGACGCGGCCGAGCCCCCGGCCCCCGCGCCGCCCGCCGCCGTCTGGCCCGTCGACCGCGGCGCAGCGATCACCGATGGATTCGGCCCGCGCGAGGCGCCGACGGCCGGAGCGTCGAGCAACCACCGCGGCATCGACTTCGGAGCGGCCGCAGGGACACCGGTACTCGCGGCCGCTTCGGGGATCGTGACCCACGTCGTGCCCATCGACCAGGGTGGATGCGGCGTCGAGGTGATCATCCAGCACGGTGAGGACGTCGGCTCGGTGAGCACCCGCTCCTGCCACCTCCTCGACGGTTCCGCGCTCGTCGAGGTGGGCACGGTCGTGGCAGCAGGTCAGCAGATCGGCGCGGTCGGAAGCACCGGCGTCTCCACCGGACCGCACCTGCACTTCGAGGTTCTGATTCCGGGCGGCGAGGCGATCGATCCGCTGCCCTGGCTCGAGCGGTTCACCGCACCGGCCGGGTGATCCGGCGCCCGGCGTCAGCACCTGCCCACGACCTGGGTCTCTGCGGTCATGCGCGCTCTCGAAAAAACCTGTGGATCGTCGCGTCACGATCGCGAATCGGCTGCGTCATCAACTACACACGCCCGAACCGCCCGTAAGGACCCGACCTTATGACCCGTGAACTCGACGACGTCTCCGACACCGATCTGCTGGACCGCTCCCGCGAGGGCGACACCCTCGCCTACGGCGTGCTCTGGAAGCGCCACTGGCAGGCTGCGCGCGCGATGGCCGCCTCCGTGACCAGCCGGTTCGACCCGGACGACCTCGCCTCGGAGGCGTTCGCGCGCATCCTCAAAGCGGTCGAGAAGGGCAAAGGCCCCCGGTCGGGCTTCCGCTCGTATCTCGCGACGACGATCCGCAACGTCGCCATCGACTGGTCGCGCCGCAAGACGACTCCCAACATCGAAGACCCCGATGGCATCGAAGACTGGACGTACAGCGAGCTCACCGCCCTCGGCCGGATCGATCAGGAGACCGTCGCGCGCGCCTTCTACGCGCTCCCCGACAGCTGGCAGGAAGTGCTCTGGTACACCGAGGTCGAAGACATGGCGCCGCGCGACGTGGCGCCGCTCCTCGGCCTCACGCCGAATGCCGTCTCGGCGCTGGCCGTCCGGGCGCGCGAAGGGCTGCGGCAGGCGTGGATCAACGCACATCTCGCCGAGGCGGGTACCGACAATCCCGCCCACAGCTGGACACTCAAGAAGCTCGGCTCCTTCGTCCGCGGCAAGCTCTCCCGGGTCGAGCACCGCAAGGTGATGCACCACCTCGAGAACTGCGAACCGTGCTCCGCTGCGGCGGAAGAAGCGGACCGCGTCGGCTCGCGTCTCGCCCTCGGCATCCTCCCGCTCATCCTCGGCGTGGCCGGCGCTGCGTCGTACACGGCGTGGGGGAACGGCGCCGGCACGGCGGTCGCCGCCACACTGCCCGGCGCCGGGGTGGCCGTACGCCGGGCAGGCAACCTGCGACACCTGTTCACCTCGGCGACGACGGGCTCCAACATCGGAATGGGAGCGGTGGCCGCCACCGTCGTCGCGGCCGCCGCACTGACGGCAGGAGCCGTCATCGGGGCTCCGCAAGCCAACGAACCGGCGGCGTCGGCAGCGAATGCCGCTGCAGTGCCGCCGGGCACGGACGACGCACCCCGGCAGCCCGCCACCGGCGAGCTCTCCGCTCCGGCGGGTCCTGAGGACGGCCCGTCCGTCGAACCGCAGGACGGGCGCGCACCTGCGGCCGACTCGCCCCGCGCGCCGTCCACACCCCCACCATCGGACGTCTGGCCGGATACCGGCGCCGGCCGGCCGGCCGGTGACACGCCTCCGTCCACGACCACGCCGGCGGGCATGACCGAAACGCCGCCGGAGCCATCGCCGTCGGCGACACCCACACCGGCCCCGACCTCGACACCGGGGCCCACACCCTCGCCGACACCCTCCCCCCGCACCATGGCGGAGGCCCGCGAGGCCGCGGTCCGCACGGTCCCGCCCGCCGACACCCTGCTCGCCTACCGCGTCGACGACGCACCGGGGTCGACGACCGCCACCGATTTCATCCACGGCAACAGCGCCGCCTACGCCGGATCGCCGGGGACGCCCGGATGGTCGTTGACCGACAGCGTCCTGCGCGCTCCCACCGACGCATTCAGCATCCAGATCTGGTTCCGGACGACGACGGGCGGTGGACGGCTCCTCGGTTTCGGCTCGGCCGCCCAGGGAACGTCCTTCTACTTCGACCGCCACCTGTTCCTCGCCGACGACGGAAGGCTGGTCTTCGGCGTGTTCCCCGGAGCCGTGCACACCATCGCGTCGACGGAGAGCTACTCCGACGGCAATTGGCACCAGGCGACGGCGACGCTCTCCGTGGCCGGCATGGCGCTCTACGTCGACGGCGAGCGGGTCGCACAGGACCCATCGGTCACGCAGGCGCAGGACTTCTCCGGCTACTGGCGCGTCGGCTACGACAATCTCGCCGCCTGGGGTCCGGACACACCCACGCGCCGCCAGTTCGCCGGAGACCTCGGCTTCGCCGCCGTGTACAGCGACGCGTTGACGGCGGACCAGGTCCGGCTGCAATGGAACGAGAGCAATTGACGTCTGCGCGTCATCGTCGGGCCCCGTCCGACGTCTATTCATGTGAGAGCGCGATTCGGGCATCGCACTCTTACCTGGAGCCGCTTCGATAAGGGCGTCTCCGCCATGGAGTGGCCCGCCGTCCGTCGGGTATCGAGCCGGCCGGGCCACTCCATCACCCGCCCTTCCCAGACAAGCAGACCGACGAGCGAGAGGATGCGATGCGAGCGACCGGCTGGAATCCGCGCGAACACGCCGCCCGGCTGGTCAGCATCATCACAGACGGCTGGCGCGGTGAGATCGTCACCCCGCTCATCCCCCGCGATCCGACCTCGCCTCTTCGGTCCGCCTTGCTCAACGAACGCGCGCAGCGCCTGAGCGAGCTGCGCACGCTCGACTTCCGTGTCTACGACACGGTCCGACTCGAGGAGTCCGGCTCGGGCGACGCGTACCGCATCATCGACCGGTTCAAGGTCGCCACGGGCATCGAACGTCCCGCCTGACTCCGCTCACCCGTTGCCGAGAGTGACGGTCGTGGTCTTCGTCGCGCCGTCGCGCACGTAGGTCACTGTCACCTTGTCCCCCGGTTTGCTGGTCAGCTGGATCGCGGTCAGATCGTCGACACTGCCGACCGGCTTGCCGTCCACCTTCGTGATGATGTCGCCGGCCTGCAGACCGGCCTGCTTGGCGGGGCCACCGGGGGTCACACCCTGGACGTACAGGCCCGGCTGCTGACTGCCGCCCTCCCCCGGCTGGATCGGGCTCACCACGATGCCGAACGTCGGATAGGTCACTTTGCCCGTATCGATGATCTGCTTCGCGATCGGGCTCGCGACCGCCTCAGGCACCGCGAAGCCGATTCCGACGCTGCCACCACCGGCGACCCCGCTTGCGCTGGGCACCGTCGCGATGGCGGAGTTCACGCCGACGAGCCGTCCCTCGCAATCGACCAGCGCGCCCCCGGAGTTGCCCGGGTTGATGGAGGCGTCGGTCTGGATGGCGTCGGCGAGCACCGCGTTACGGTCACCGTCGCCCTGCACCGGCACGGTACGTCCCAGGGCGCTCACCACACCCGTCGTGACCGTGCTGGAGAGTCCGAGAGGCGCGCCCAGCGCAACGACCGGTTGGCCGACCTTCAGAGTCGTCGAGTCGCCCTGTTCGATGGTGGGAAGCCCGGACGCGTCCACCTTGATCACCGCGATGTCCGCGCGCTCCGAACGCCCGATCAACTTGGCGGGGTGTGTCGACCCGTCGTTGTAGAGGACGACGATGTCGGCGCCTTCGGCCGCCGGCGCGATCACATGGTTGTTGGTGAGGATGTAGCCGTCGGAGGTGATGATCTCGCCGCTACCGGTGCCTCCCGATCCGTCGGCCGAGGTCACGCCGATCGTCACGATCGTGGGAAGGACGTCGCGGGCGACTGTCTCGGCGTCGCAGACGGATTGAGACGGCACCGAGGCGATGCGGGACGGCATCATCCCGCCGATCGTCCCCGCCGTTCGGATCGCCAGGCCGCCGAGCGTTCCCGCTCCCAGCAGGATCACCGCAGCCAGGATCGCCAGGAGGACGATCGCCCAGACCGGGAACCGTCGTGAACGATGCGCGTGGTCGTCGCACGATGACGTCATGTCGCGCCCCCTTCGACTTCGTTGACGAAATGGTGAGCGTGGTCACGCAGCCTTGGCTAGACAGTTTGGCCGGCGGCGCTGCACCGCTGACGGATGACCGCGCACCCGAAGGACACGGCGTGTACGCGTGCCCTTCGGGGCGGACGATCAGGCGGCGAGGACGAACTCGTCGCAATTCCGGGCGAGGGCCAGCCGCAGCCCCCGGCGGGCGCGTGCCGCGAGGGCGGTGGCTGCTCCGACGGTCATGCCGAGGTCGGCGGCCACCGCGGCCATCGGGAGGTCCTGCAGGGAGGTGAGGATGAGGACGCGCTGCCACCGCGCCGGCAGGCTGCGGAACGGCTTCTCGAGTTCTCCGAGGTCGGTGACCTCGAACTCGTAGCTGCCCACCGCAGTGTCCTCGTTGAAGGGGACGACGGTCGCACGCGAGTCACGGGCACCCCAGGTCGCTGCGACGTTGCGGATGGCGGTGCGGAGGTAGTGCGCGAATCCGAGCATCGGACCGTTTCCGTTGCGCAGCGAGCTCAGCACTTTCGCGAAGGCTTCCTGGACGATGTCCTGCGCGTCGTAGCGCGAGGTGGTCGAGCGGGCGACGTGGTGGGCCCAGCCCTGGTAGCGGTGCCACAGCTCTCCGAACACCGCGTGCTCGCCCTGACGGACGCGCTCGAGCAGCTCCAGGTCGGTGGGACGGACGTTGTTCGCGGTGGTCATCATGCCTCCTCGGTCGGGGTGGCGGATGGGGTGTCTCCCGATCCGATGACCCCAGACTCGATGCCGTGTCCGCGCCTCCAGAACCGGGGAACTACGCAGTCACTACCGAGTCGGAGGCCGGCGCGAAGTCGGGCAGACGATCGCCCTTCCCGAACATCGCCGCGAGCGCAGCGACGGTCCGCTGGGCGGCGGCGCCATCGCCGAAGGGGCTGGCCGCCTGGGCCATCCGCGCGTGTCGTACCGGGTCGGTCAGCAGGTGCGCCGACTCCTCGACGATGGCCTCCACGCGCGTCCCCACCAGCCGTGAGGTGCCCGCGAGCACCGCCTCCGGACGCTCGGTCGTGTCGCGCAGGACGAGCACCGGCGTGCCGAGGGCGGGCGCCTCCTCCTGCACGCCGCCGGAGTCGGTGAGGATGAGCGTCGCGCGGTCCATCAGGTGCACCATCTCGGGGAAGGCGACCGGAGCGGTGACCAGGATGTTGTGCGCCGTGCCGAGCGCCGACAGCAGGTGCTCCCGCACCGCCGGGTTCGGGTGCGCGGGGAGCACGAAGACGTGGTCCGGGAAGCGCGCGGAGAGCACACGGACGGCCGCACCGATGCGCTGCATCGGCTCCCCGTGGTTCTCGCGGCGGTGCGCCGTGATGAGCACCATCGGACGGTCGCCGGAGACGGTCTCGGCGAGCGCCGGGTCGGTGAACTCCGGCTCGCGGCCGAGCATGAGGTGGAGCGCGTCGATGACCGTGTTGCCGGTCACGGCGATCCGCTCCTCCGGAACCGCGGAGGCGAGCAGGTTGCGCCGAGCGTGCTGTGTGGGCGCCAGGTGCAGGCTGGCGATCTGGCCGACGATGCGGCGGTTCGCCTCTTCCGGGAACGGGTCGAAGAGGTCGCCGCTCCGCAGGCCGGCTTCGACGTGGATGACCGGGATCTTGCGCTCGAAGGCCGCGAGCGCCGCGGCCATCGCCGAGGTCGTGTCCCCCTGCACCATGACGGCATCGGGCGCGTGCTCGTCGAGGAGGGCCTGGAGACCCGTCATCGTCCGCACCGTGATGTCGTGCAGCGTCTGCCCGGCAGTCATGATGCCGAGGTCGGCGTCCGCCGTCACGTCGAAGACGCCGTTGACCTGGTCGAGGATCTCCCGGTGCTGCCCGGTGAGGACCACCGTCGGCGTGAAGTGCGGGGACTCGCGCAATGCTCGGACCACCGGCGCCATCTTGATGGCCTCGGGGCGCGTTCCGTAGACGGGCATGATCGTGAGCACGGGATGTCTCCTCTCGTCGCGAGGGCGCTGACTGCGCCCTCGTACCTAGAGACGGAGCGAACCGCGCCAATCTGACGCGTGATCGGCCCGGGGTAGCGTGGCGTCATGACTCTGACCGTCGAGAACCAGCCCGATCAGTCCCGCTATGCCCTCCTACAGGACGGCGAGGCCATCGGAGTGGCGGAGTACCAGCTGCGCGACGGCGCCATCGTCTTCACCCACACCGAGGTGGACGAGGAGAAGCGCGAGAAGGGGATGGCGTCCACCCTGGTGAAGGCGGCGCTCGACGACGTTCGCGACAACTCCGAGCTGCGGGTCATCGCGACCTGCCCCTACGTTCGGAGCTGGCTCAGCGAGCATCCCGACTACGCGGAGCTGCAGCAGCGGTAGCACGCCCGCCTTCCGAGGGCTCCCGGCCCGGAGCGCGCTGGCCGTGACCCGCCGGTCCGAGGTCGAGCGTGATCTTGCCACCCTCCCAGGCAGCGTCGCCCTTATCGCCGGGCAGCGGCGCGGGCGCGGGGAGGAGCGTCTGCCGGTCCAGCTCCTGCTGGGCCTCGTGGCGGGTCGGCGCGAAGACCTCGTCGAACGAGCCGCCGATGGCGCCGCTCATGGTGCCGGAGCCCCTCTGCGCCTTGTTGGAGAGGTCGATCCAGCCGAGCTTGACCGCGAGCACGATAAGCCCGACGAATGCCGCCACGATCCCCACGACCCACCAATTCACGCCGTCCAGGGTACCGGAGGAGCTGTGGGCTTCCTGAAGGACCGCCGGTTCTCAGACCGCGAACTGGTGGTTGATCGCCTCGGCCGAGTAGAGCGCGTCGGTGACGATCCGCGCCATCCCGACCAGACCGGAGTCCTCGCCCAGCGCGCCCAGGCGGATGTCGAGGTTGCGGGTCGCCCGGGGAAGCGAGCGCGGGTAGAGCGTCTCGCGCAGCCCGCCGAGCAGCTCGCTGGAGGCGAGGTCGCCGCTGACGACGAGGACGCCCGGGTTGATCATGGAGACCACCGTCGCCATGACCTCGCCGATCCGGCGTCCGGCCTCGTGGGTCAGCGCCAGCGCCTCGACGTTTCCCGCCTGGATCAGCCGGCGGACGTCGCGACCGGAGGCGGCCGGGAATCCGCGCTCGGCCAGCGTCATCGCGACCGCACGACCGCTGGCCACGGCGGCAAGGCAGCCGCGCGAGCCGCACTGGCAGATGGCGTCCTCGCCGGCGAGGCGGATGTGACCGATGTCGCCCGCTCCGCCGTCGATGCCGTGGTACACGGACCCGTTGATGACGAGCCCGGACCCGATACCGGTCGAGACCTTGACCAGGCAGACGGCATTGCTGTCGCCGAAGTTCGTGGACTGCTCGCCGAACGCCATCGCGTCGGCGTCGTTCTCCACGAACGTCGGCACCGGGAGCTCGTCGCTCAGGTGGTCGGCGATCGGGTAGCCGTCCCAGCCGGGCATGATCGGCGGCTGCGCCGGTCGCCGGGTCTTCGGGTCGACCGGTCCGGGCACCGAGATCCCCGACCCGACGACGGTGCGATCGCCTGCCGACGAGGCGATGAGACCGCGCATGGACGCGGCCAGCGCATCCAGGACCGTCTTCGGGCCGTCGACGATCGCGACGTCGACGGTGTCCGTCGCGAGGATGCGCCCGCTCAGGTCGGTGAGCGCCGTCCGCGAGTGCGCGGTGTCGACCGCCGCCACCGCCAGGAGCGAGCGCGACGAGTGGAAGGCGAGTCGATCGGGGCGACGGCCGCCGGTCGCCCCGCCGCCTCCGGCGACCTCGGTGACGAGGCCGGCATCCATCAGGGCATCGACCCGCTGGGCCACCGTGACGCGCGACAACCCGGTGACCTGCTGGATATCGCGGCGCGTCGTAGCCTCGGAGCGGCGGATCAGTTGCAGCACATCTCCCGGCCCAGAGCTCATCGGCCGCCTTTCCTCCGGGGGGACCCACGTTCGCCTCCCCATCGTACGAGGTCGGCCGGAGTCGTCGGTCACCCCTTGTCCGCCCCACTCGTGAGGCCATCGGTGAGCGAGCGCTCCGCGAGACCGTAGAGGACGATGATCGGGATGGTCAACAGCACCGATCCGGCCATCAGCACGGTCTTCGACACCTCGATGCCGTTCGACAGCTGCGAGAGGCCGAGCGAAACCGTCCACAGGTCGCGGTCCGCGGCGAGGAAGAGCAGCGCGAACAGGAACTCGTTCCACGCGATCATGAACACGTAGAGACCGGTCGACACGATCGACGGCATGGCGAGCGGCACGGTGATGCGCAACAGGATGCGGAACCGCCCGGCGCCGTCGACCATCGCGGCCTCCTCGACGCTCTCCGGTATGGACTGCAGGTACGACCGGAGCATGTGGATGGAGACCGGAATGGTCTGCGCGATGTACACGATCACCAGCGAGGCCAGCGACTCCCGGATGCCGAGCGCCGAGAACCCGACGAACAGGGGGATCGCAATGATGATCGTCGGGAACAGGTAGACCGCCAGGAAAAGCGAGCTTATCTGCCGGCGGCCGAAGAACTTCAGTCGCGAGACCGCGTACGAGCCGGGGATGGCCACGATCAGAGTGATGATGACGGCGGCGATGGCGACGAGCGCCGAGTTCAGCATGAACTGGGCGAAGCCCTGGCCGCCCTGCTCCTGCGGCTTGAGCACCTCGGCGTACGTCTGCAGCGTGAGGTTCTGCAGCGGCACCCACAGCCGTTCGGGGTGCAGCAGCACCTGCTCGATCGGCACGAGGCTCAGTTCGACCATGTAATAGAAGGGGAAGACGGTCGCGACGATCAGTACGGCGATCACGACCCAGCGCAGGGCTCCGAAGGTGCGCTTCTGCACCACGATCCGGCTCACTGGTCGTCCCCCTTTCCGGCGAAGAATTTGACGTAGACGAACAGGAAGACGCCCAGGATCGCGGAGAGCACGAACGCATTCGCCGCGGCGCCCCCGATGTCGAAGCTGCCGATGAGGGTGTCGTAGACGCGGACCGCCGAGACCTCGGTGCCGGCGGCGCCTCCCGTCAGCAGGTAGACGTCGTCGAATTTGTTGAACGTCATGATCAGGCGGAGCACGGACAGCAGGGAGATGACCGGCAGCAGCTGCGGGAACACGATATGGCGGAAGTTCTGCCACGGGGTGACGCCGTCGACGAGGGCGGCCTCCTCCACATCGCGCGGCAACGCCACCAGGCGAGCCGTGATGAAGAGGAAGGCGAACGGGAAGTAGCGCCAGATCTCGAAGAAGATCACGGTGATCAGCGCGTACGGAGCCTTGCCGAGGAAGTCGATCGGGTGCTCCCAGCCGAACCACTCCTTGCCGAGCGTGTTCACGATGCCGAACTGCGAGTTCAGCATGATCTGCCACACGAAGGTGACGGCGACCACGGGGGCGACGTACGGGAGCAGCATGAGCGACCGGGCGACGCCCCGGCCGCGGAAGGGGGCGCGGAAGGCGAGCGCGGCGATCAGGCCGACGGCGATCGACCCCGCGGTCGAGAACACCGAGTAGACGATGGTGGTCCACAGCGAGGACCAGAAACCGGGGTCGGTGAAGACCTCGACGAAGTTGTTCAGGGTGAACGAGTTGAGCAGCCCGTTCTCGGCGATGCTCGTGAAGTCGGTGTCCTGGAACGCGAGGATGAGGTTCCAGATCACCGGGACGATGACGATCGCGAGGATGATGATCGTCGTCGGGAGGACCATCGCCAGTCCGGCGCGGTTGTCGCGTCCGGCCAGCGCGCCCCGGCGCTGGCGGCCCCGCGAGGGGGCCGCCGGCGTCGGGGCGGGAGCCCCTTGCTTCGGTGTGGTCGGTGCCAGACGGGTCATGGAGTCACTTCTTCAGCTTCGACTGCAGCTGCTCGACCGCGTCGTTCGCGCTCTTCGCCGCGTCGCTCGCACTCGTGCCGGAGCCGAGGCTCGCGACCGCCTTCGAGATGGGCAGCTGGGTGTTCACCGGTCCGAGCAGCGCGCCCTGACCCTGCGGGATGGCCCAGCGGTCGATCTCCGAGGGCATGTTCAGCAGGGCGTCGATCGTTGCCGCGTCGTAGATGTCGGACAGCTTCTTCTTGGTGTCGACGCCGGCCTCGAGGTTCTTCCAACCGTCGGTGTACTCGGTCGCGTTCGCCGAAGTGCCGGTGCGCAGCGGGAACTTGCCCTCGGGAGCCATCCCGAGCCACTTGAGGTAGCCGTCGGACAGCATGTACTCGATGAACTTCTCGGAGGCGGAGGCGTTGGCCTTCTTGGTCACCAGCCACGAGGTGGCCTCCCCGTAGGTGGCGCCCTTCTTGCCGTCCGGGCCCTGGATCGAGGTCACGATCCCGCTGTTCTTGGCGAGCCAGGTCGGGTCGGCGGTGCACTGCGGGCACGTGGGCAGCGCGTCGTTCCGGAGGCCGCCGAGCTCGTCCAGGATGTACGTCGACCAGTCGACCATGGCCGCCTGTCCGGCGAAGTACGTGGCGCGCGTGGTGTCCACGGTCTGGGTTCCCTGCGGCGAGTAGTGCTGCGCGAGCGAGCCGTAAAGGTCCCACGTGGTCTTGCAGGCGCTGGAGTCGAGGCCGACCTTGCCGCTCTTGTCGACCAGCTGGCAGTCATTGCCCAACGCGAGCGACTCGAAGGTCTGCGACGTGAAGACGTCGGCCGGGTCGGTCGCGAGCGTGATGCCGTAGTTGCTGCCGGAGGTGAGCGTCTTCGCGGCCTTCTCGAGGTCGGCGTACGTCGTCGGCGGCTTGAGCCCCGCCTTCTCGAACAGGTCCTTCCGGTAGACCAGGATCTGCGCGTAGGCCGAGTCGGGCACGGCGAGTTGGCGGTCCCCATCCTTGTCGAGGGCGAGCGCCGAGTCGACGAAGGTCTTCTCCCCCAGGCTCTTGACGACGTTGGCCGCCGAGTCCGGATTGAGCAGCTTCTGGGAGTCGAGCTGGCGCACGAGGGAGAGCGGGATGGCACCCATCACGTCCGGGAGCTTGCCCGAGATCGCGGCGGAGGCGACCAGCTGCGGGACCTGGTTCTCGTCGACCGGCACCAGCTTGACCTGGATGCCCGTCTTCTTGGTGAACCCGTCGATGATCTCCTTCGTCACGTTGACGCGATCGGGCTGGTTCTCCTCCGACCAGACGGTGATGGTCTTGCCCTTGTCGTTGCCGCCGCTGTTGGAGCTGCCGGAACAGCCGGCGAGGGTGGCCGCTCCGGCGACCAGCAGGGTCGCTCCGGCGACGATCTTGGTGATGCGCGACGTCATCATCGCGTCTCCTTTCGGGGGATGGGGTGTGGTTGGAGAGTAATCCAACTTATGCATAATGTCTATACACAAGAAGCACAATCACGATGCTAATGTAGTCGCCATCACGAAACCAAGGACGGTCGCATGAACAGCCTTCTCCGCTTCGCCGCCCCGCGCGCCGTCGAGGTCATCGACGCACCGCGGGCGGAACTGACACCCGGACAGGTGCGGGTTCGCACCCTCTACTCGGGAATCTCGGCCGGGACGGAGCTCACCGCGTATCGCGGGACGAATCCCTACCTGACTTCGCAGTGGGACCCGGAGCTGCGACTGTTCCGCGGCGGGGCGGATAGCGGACAGCTCGCCTACCCGCTGGACGGCTGGGGCTACTCCGAAGTCGGCGAGGTCGTCGAGATCTCGGAGCCCGAAGGCGGCCTCCCCGCGGACGCGCCGCGGGTCGGAGACCGGGTGTGGGGCATCTGGGGACACCGCGCTGAGGGCGTCCTCGCCGTCGAGGCGCTGCGCGGACACGTCCTCCCGGACGGCCTCGATCCTCTCGCGGCGGCCTTCGTGCGCGTCGGTGCGATCGCGCTCAACGGTGTGCTCGCCGCCGACCTGGGCGTCGGATCCACGGTGGTCGTCTTCGGCCAGGGCGTGATCGGGCTGCTCGCCACGCGTCTTGCGTCCCTCAACGGCGCGACGGTGTTCGCTGTGGACGGCATCCCCTCGCGCCGGGAGGCCGCGACCCGCTGGGGCGCCGCGCACGCTCTCGCCCCCGACGACGGGCTGGCGATGACCCTTCGCGAGCTGACCGCCGGAGCGGGCGCCGACGCGGCCATCGAGCTGAGCGGCAACTACCACGCCCTCCAGTCCGCCATCCGGGCCGTCGGAGCCGATGGCACCGTCGTCGCATCCGGCTTCTACCAGGGGGAGGCGACTCCGCTGCACCTCGGCGAGGAGTTCCACCACAACCGCGTCCAGCTCCTCGCCTCGCAGATCGGATCGGCGCCCAACCGCCTCCGCGCGCGCTGGGACGTGCCGCGTCTGCAGCGCACTGTCGTGGATGCTCTGGCTGACGGCCGCGTCGACGCGGCCGCACTGGTGACGCACCGCTACCGCATCGAGGATGCGGCCGAGGCGTACCACCTGCTCGACACCGACCCGTCCGCCGCCCTCCAGGTGGTGCTGGAGTTCTGATGAACCAGATCACCGTCCAGGAACAGCACGTCCCCGGCGAGACGCTCGAGCAGAAGTTCGAGACCGCGCTCGCATGGGGTTACGACGGCCTCGAGCTGCGCAGCCGCGGCGACTTCCACTTCGCCGGGCGCCTGCCCGATCTGAAACGCGCGGCGGCCGCCGGCGTCGTGATGCCGACGTCGTGCGTCGAGATGTCGCACTTCATCGGCGCCTTCGACCCGGAGCTGCGCGAGGATGCGATCGCCCAGCTGTCGTCGCAGCTGACCGTGATGGCCGAGATCGGCGGGGTGGGAGTCATCACCCCCGGCTCGTACGGCATGTTCTCGCGGCGCCTCCCCCCGTTCGAGCCGCCTCGGACCCCCGACGAGGACCACGCCATCCTCGTGGATGCGCTCGGTCGCCTCGGCGAGCATGCCGAGCGCGAGGGCGTCGAGCTGTTCCTCGAGCCCCTGAACCGGTACGAGGACTACCTCGTGAACACGCTCGCGGGCGCCGCAGCACTCCTCGCCGCGGTGGGCTCCCCGGCCGTCAAGATCGTCGCGGACACCTACCACATGAACATCGAGGAGGCCGATCCGGCCGCCGCGCTCCTGGAGGCCGCGCCCTACATCGGCCACCTGCAGGCCAGCGACTCGAACCGGCTGGAGCCGGGTGCCGGTCATGTCGACTGGGCGCTGTTCGGAGCGACGGCCCAGGCGATCGGCTACGAGCGCTCGATCTCCATCGAGAGCCGGCTCTCCGGTCCGGCCGAGACGGTGCTGCCGACCGTGCCGCCCCTTCTCCGGCGGTATCTGTGAGCACGCTCGGCCCGGCCGCCGCCCGCATCCTGCTGAGCAACTGGCGTCGCGGCTACACGGTGCCGGCGGGCGGCCTCTACCCGCACCAGTGGAGCTGGGATTCGGCCTTCATCGCCATCGGCCTGCGGCACCTTTCGCCGCGCCGAGCGCAGCAGGAGCTCGACACCATCCTGAGTGCGCAGTGGAGCGACGGCCGGCTGCCGCAGATCGTGTTCCACTCCGGGCATGACGACGGCTACTCCCCCGGGGTGAGCTTCTGGCACAGCAGCCGCATCCCCGGATCCCCGCCGGTCGAGACGTCGGGTCTGGTGCAGCCGCCGAACCACGCGCTCGCGGCGCTCATGGTTCATGAGGCCGACCCGGACGAGTCGGCCCGCCGCGGTTTCCTGGAGCGTGCGTATCCGCGTCTCGCCCGGTGGCACGAATACCTGCGCGACCGCCGCGGCGGCGGCTCCGGACTCGCCCGCGTCGTGCATCCCTGGGAGAGCGGGATGGACAACTCGCCGTACTGGGACGCCTGCTTGCGCAGCATGACCCAGACGTACGCGGACGAGATCCCCCGCCCCGATCTGCTGCACGCGGACGCCGAGCACCGACCCTCCAACGGCGAGTACGGCAAGTACCTGTACCTGGCGGCCCGCTACCGCGACCACCAGTGCGACGACGCGGACGTCGAGTTCCCCTTCCAGTTCGAGGACCCGGCGTTCAACGCCCTCTGGGCGCGCTCGGAGCTGTCCCTCGCGGCGATCGCCGAACTCGTCGGCGCCGACCCCGAGCCGCACCGCGCCGAGGCCCGCAGGATCAGGCACCACCTCGAGCAGCTCTGGTCCCCCGAGCTCGGCTGCTACGTGGCACGGGATGCGCGGACCGGCGAACTCCAGCCGTATCGCACGGTCTCCGGTGTCGTTCCGCTGCTGCTCCCGGAGCTCCCGCACACCGGCGAGCTGCTCGAGCTGCTCCGCGGCCCCCACTTCCGGCTCGGCGAGGTCGCCATGGTCCCGAGCCACGACCTGACGGCACCCACGTTCGACTCCGCTCGCTACTGGCGCGGCCCCTCCTGGTTCAACACCGCATGGCTGATCGCGGAGGCGCTCTACGAGCGCGGCTTCACCGCCGAGGCGGAGCTTCTGTCGCGCAACATGGACGACGGCGCGCTCCAGCACGACTTCCCGGAGTACCTCGACCCGTACTCCTCCGATCCGCGCGGAACGCGGCGCTTCAGCTGGACCGCCGCCCTCGCCCTCGACCTCTCCCAGAAGATCGGAAGCCCTCGATGACCGTCGTCCGCGCCACCGTCTGGAACGAGAACGTCCACGAGACCACCGAACCGCACATCATGCCGTTCTATCCGGACGGGATCCACGGCGCCGTGGCCTCCGCCCTGCGTGAGCAGCTCGGGGATGCGGTCGAGGTGCGCACCGCGACCCTCGACCAGCCGGAGCACGGCCTCAGCGAGGAGGCACTGGCGGCCACCGACGTCCTGTTCTGGTGGGGGCACCTCGCTCACGACCGCGTCGATGATGCCGTCGTGGATCGCGTCCAGCGGCATGTCCTCGGCGGGATGGGCCTGGTCGTGCTGCATTCGGGTCACTTCTCGAAGATCTTCACCCGGCTGATGGGGACGACGTGCTCGCTGGCCTGGCGGGACGACGGCGACCGCGAAGCGGTGTGGACGACGGCACCCGGCCATCCGCTGACCGCCGGTGTAGCCTCTCCTCTCGTGATCGACGCGCACGAGACGTACGGCGAGCACTTCGACGTGCCGGAGCCCGACGAGACCGTGTTCATCAGCGCGTTCAGCGGTGGGGAGGCGTTCCGGTCCGGGCTCGTCTACCGCCGCGGGCGGGGACGGGTCTTCTACTTCAGCCCGGGTGACCAGAAGTATCCGGTCTACCGGAACCCCGGGGTGCGACGGGTGCTGGCGAACGCGGCGCTGTGGGCCGCCGGCGACGGTGAGCACGTCCTGCCGGCTGTCTCGCATCCCCGCCACGGCGAACTGATCGAGGCAGCGGCGTCGCGCGCATGAACGCCCGGATCGTCGTCGCGCCCGACTCCTTCAAAGGGTCGGCAGGCGCAGAGGTCGTGGCGGCCGCCGTCGCCGACGGCTGGCGTTCCGTGCGCCCGAGCGACGAGGTGATCGAACTGCCGATGGCGGACGGCGGCGAGGGGACGGTGGATGCGTTCCTCGCCGCGGTGCCCGGCGCGATCCAGCGCACGGTCGTCGTGGACGGCCCGGACAACCGCCCGGTGACGGCCCGCTGGGCGCTGCTGCCCGCCGCAGAGGCGACGCCCGGCGGCACGGCGGTCATCGAGGTGGCGCAGACCAGCGGGCTCGGCCTGCTGGACCCGCTGCGGCCGCTCCATGCGCACACCCGGGGTCTCGGTCAGGCGATCGCCGCGGCGCTGGACGGGGGCGTGTCGCGCGTGCTCGTCGGCCTCGGCGGAAGCGCCACGACCGACGGCGGAGCCGGTGCGCTGGTCGCCCTCGGCGCCCGCCTCACGACGCGGACGGGGGCGGACATCGCGGACGGCAATACCGGGCTGGGGACGGTCGCGGCCGTCGACCTCAGCGGCCTGCGTCCTGCGCCCGAGGGCGGCGTGGTGCTGCTGACCGACGTGCGGAGCCCGCTCCTCGGCGAGCGCGGAGCGGCCCGCGTCTTCGGCCCGCAGAAGGGTGCTTCGCCCGGCGACGTCGAGGTGATGGAGGTCTACCTCGAGAACCTGGTGCGTCGCACGGCCGAACACTTCCCCTCGGCGACCGCCCTGAGCGAGCGGCCGGGAGCCGGCGCGGCCGGAGGGACGGGGTTCGGGCTCAGCCTGTGGGGCGCCACCATCCGGGTAGGCGCGGACGAGATCGCCGCGCAGCTGAAGCTTCCGGAGGCGGTCCGGGCCGCCGACCTGGTGATCACCGGCGAGGGACGCTACGACGAGCAGACCGGTGAGGGCAAGGTCGCCGCACGCGTCGCATCCCTCGCGCGGGAGGCGGACGTACCGGTCGCGCTCGTGGCCGGACTCGTGGCCATCGAGCCGCAGGGCTTCGCGGACCGGGTGGAGCTCACGTCCCTCGCCGGCTCGGCCGCCGCCTCCCTCGCGGACGCGGCGAACTGGGCGCGGCGCGCCGGCGGGGTGCTGGCCGCACGCTGGCGGGGCTGACGCCCGGCAGCCGTCACGGCACGCGGTAGAGCCACTCCTCGGTCTCGAACTTCTCGGCGACCAGCTTCTCCGCCTCGGCGTACTCGGCGTCCGTGAGGTCGCCCTCGGTCGCGCCGTACAGGCTCGTGAAGGTCCGCTTCATCTGCTCGATGATCTCGGCCCGGCTGAGACCCGTCTGGCTGCGCAGTGGATCCACTCGCTTGGCGGCGCTGGTGATGCCCTTGTCGCTGATCTTCTCGCGGCCGATGCGGAGCACCTCCGTCATCTTCTGGCCGTCCATGTCGTAGCTCATGGTGACGTGGTGCAGCACGGCGCCCGAGCCGAGCCTCTTCTGCGCGGCTCCGCCGATCTTGCCGGACGGGCTCGTGATGTCGTTCAGCGGCTGGTAGACCGCGTCGATCCCGAGGGACTTGAGCGCGATGATGGCCCACTCGTCGAGGAAGGCGTAGCTGTCGGCGAAGCTCATCCCCTGCACGAGATCGGCCGGCGCGTAGATGGAGTAGGTGACGACCGACCCGGCCTCCATGAACATGGCACCGCCGCCGGAGATGCGACGGACCACCTGGATCCCGTACTTCTCGGCGTTCGCCGGGTCCACTTCGTTCTTGACCGACTGGAAGCTGCCGATCACGACAGCCGGCTGCTCCCACTCCCAGAAGCGCAGCGTCGGCCCGCGCCGTCCCTCGCCGACCTCGTTCGCGAGCACCTCGTCGAGGGCGAGGTGCATCTGCGGAGACACGGCCTTCGCGTGCACGATCTGCCAGTCGTAGTCGCGCCAGCTGGTCGCCTTCGCGAGCGCCCGGCGGACGGTCACGGCGACCGCCTCCGGCGAGAACCCGAGCAGGCTGGCCCCCTCGGGAAGCGCATCCTTCACGGCGGCGGCGATGGTCTTGGCGTCGGCTTCTGCGGGGAGCCCGTTCACCGCGGCGTCGATGGCCTCAAGAGCGCTGTCCGGTTCGAGGAAGAAGTCTCCCGCGAGCTGGAAGTCAGCGATCTTGCCGTCGACCACCTCCAGGTCGACGACGACGAGCTTGCCCCCGGGGACCTTGTACTCACCATGCATGCCCTCAGCCTACGACCGTCGGGCGACGGCGCTGGAAGAAGGGTGCCCCGGCCCGATCCTCAGTCGCGTCCCGGGAATCGTTCCACCAGCCAGGCCGTCAGGTCGTCATAGACCTCTTCCCGGTTGATCTCGTTGAATACCTCGTGCCGCGCGCCCTCGTAGACGATGGTGGTCACATCCGTGAGACCCGAGCGCTCACGGTAGGCCCGCTCGAGGCGGCGAGCGCTGACCGGGCCGCCCAGCGGATCGTCCGAACCCACCTGAATGAGGAGCGGGATGTCGCTCAGCCCGCGCGCGGGCCGGCCGAGCAGGCGCGCGGCGTCCGCCATCCCGAACAGCTTCTGCAACGGCGTGAGCGTGGTCAGCGGGTCGTCGACGAACGCCTGTGCCACCGCGGGGTCGCGGCTCAGCCATTCGGCTCCAGTGGTGCCGTGCTGAGCGAACCGCTTGTTGAGGTCGCCGCCGTTCATCGACCCGAGGACCCGGTAGGCCGTTCCGGAGAGCACCATCGCGTCGTACTGGTCGCTGTGGCGGTTGAGCAGCAGCTGGCCGATCAGCGAGCCCCAGCTGTGGCCGACGAAGATGAGCGGGAGGTCGGGGTTCTCCTCGCGGATGAGACGGCTGAACGCGAAGACGTCGCGGACCGCGGCTCGCAGGCCGCCGGGCCCGAGGCGGCCGAGCCGCAGGGCGTCCCCGTCCCACTGTTCCATCCCGGTGCGGCCGTGGCCGAGGTGGTCGTCGGCGTAGACGGCGAACCCGGACCGGGCGAGGTGCTCGGCGAGCTCCCGGTAGCGTCCGGCGTGCTCCCCCACCCCGTGCGCGAGCTGGACGACGGCGGATGGTCTTGTGCCCTCCGGCTCCGGCGCGTACACATCGAAGTAGACGCGGACGCCGCCTTCGGCCTCGAAATCGCGTCCCTGCTCGCTCTGCACGAGCTTTATTGTGACGTACGCCCGCAGCGAAGGGGGTTTAGTTAGCCAGCCTAATTTGTTAGGCTAACTATGCATGAACGGACGACTGTCGACCCACGACCTGAGCAGCGTTCTCCGCATCGCGGTGGCGCGGCTCTCCCGTCGCCTCCGCGCCGAGAAGGAGGACGACGAGCTGAGCGACGCGCAGACCACCATCCTCGGCTACCTCGTCCGTGAGGGCTCCGGCACGATCGGTCGTCTCAGTGAGTTCGAACGGGTCAAGCCGCCGTCGATGAACCGCACGGTGAACCGGCTGGAGCAGGCGGGCTACGTCGTCCGCACCTCCGACGAGGCCGACGGACGCAAGGTCGTCGTCGTGCCCACCGATCGTGGCGTCGAACTCGTCACCGAGACGCGCAGGCGTCGAGACGCCTGGCTGAACCAGCGCCTGCGCAGCCTCAGCACCGAGCAGCGGGCAACCCTGGCCGCCGCCGCCGAGATCATGCGGGAGCTCGCCGACTCGTGAGTTCCATGTTCCGCTCCCTGGCCGGGGTCAACTACCGCATCTGGGCTGCCGGGGCGCTCGTCTCCAATGTCGGCACGTGGATGCAGCGCACGGCACAGGACTGGATCGTCCTGACCCAGCTGACCCACAACAACGCCTCCGCCGTCGGCTTCGTCATGGCCTTGCAGTTCGCCCCGCAGCTGCTGCTCCTGCCGGTGACGGGATGGGCGGCCGACCACCTCGACCGGCGCAAGCTGCTCATGGCGACCCAGGGCGCGATGGGCCTGCTGGGTCTCGGGCTCGGCATCCTTACGGTCAGCGGCGTCGTGGAACTCTGGCACGTCTACCTGTTCGCTCTGCTGCTGGGCGTCGTCGCCGCGTTCGACGCCCCCGCTCGGCAGACCTTCGTCTCGGACCTCGTCGCGGGGCCGAATCTCTCCAATGCGGTCGCCCTCAATTCGGCCTCGTTCAACGCCGCGCGCCTCCTGGGGCCGGCGGTGGCCGGCTTGCTCACGGCGGCCGTCGGCGCTGGATGGGTCTTCCTCATCAATGCCGCGACCTTCGGCGCCGTCCTGCTGTCGCTCGCCACGCTGCACCGCGACCAGCTCTACCGCACGGAGCGTGCGAAGCGGTCGCGCGGCAGCCTGGTCGACGGCTTCCGTTACGTGCGACGCCGTCCTGACATCCTGGTGATCCTCGTGATGGTGTTCCTCATCGGGACGTTCGGACTCAACTTCCCGATCTTCATCTCGACCATGTCGGTCAGCGTCTTCCACCAGGGCGCCGGCGAGTACGGCATCCTCTCGTCGATCATGGCCGTGGGGTCGGTGGTTGGCGCATTGCTGTCGGCGCGGCGCGACAAGCCGCGCGTCTCGCTGCTCTTCGCCGGTGCCGCGTTCTTCGGCCTCGGCTGCGCATTGGCCGCAGTGATGCCGACGTATTGGCTGTTCGCGATCGCGCTGATCGTGATCGGCATCTCGTCGCAGACTCTGATGACGACGGCCAACGGCACCGTCCAACTGACCACCGACCCGATGCTGCGCGGACGGGTCATGGCGATCTACATGGCGATCTTCATGGGCGGGACACCGATCGGCGCCCCGATCGTGGGCTGGGTCGCGGACACCTTCGGACCGCGCTGGGCGCTCGGCGTCGGCGCCGCCAGCGGCATCGCAGCGGCGCTGGTCGGCCTGATCTACCTCGTGATGTATCGCGGCCTGCGCGTCCGCTTCGCAGGCCTCCGGCCGCGGGTCGAGCTGACGCCCCGCGAGGTCGTGCGCGAGGAGCTCGAGGAGACCGAGGCGACCGCGACGCGCGCATCCTGACCCGGTGCGATACGGTGCGGGGATGTTCCCTGCGAGCACTCCCTACGCCCACGGCCGGGTCGTGAATCCCGCCGGCGACAGCATCTACTGGGAGACCAGCGGCACCCCCGCGGGCAAGCCCGTGCTCTGGCTGCACGGCGGACCCGGATCGGGTCTGGGGTCGACGAACTACACCAAGCGCTACGACCCGGAGTTCTTCCGGATCGTCGGAATCGACCAGCGGGGATGCGGCCGCAGCACGCCGCTCGTGATCGACGCACTCGACCGCCTCGCCGAGAACACGACCGACGGTCTCATCGCCGACATCGAGCTTGTGCGCGAGGAGCTGGGCATCGAGCGCTGGCTCGTCACCGGCGGCTCGTGGGGATCGACGCTCGCGCTCGCCTATGCGCTGGCGCATCCCGACCGGGTGGAGGGCATCGTGCTCGGCGCCGTCACCACCACCGGGCGCGACGAGGTCGACTGGATCAGCGAGACCATGGGCCGCGTCTTCCCCGAGGCGTGGGAGGCTCTGGAGCAGTCGTCGCACCGGCGCCCCGGCGAGCGTGTCGTCGAGGCGTATGCCCGGGTGCTGGCGACCGGCACCCCGGCCGAGCGGGAAGCGGCGGCCGATGCGTGGGACGCCTGGGAGGCGACCCACGTCTCGCTGGACCCGAACTTCGTGCCGGGCCCGCTGCACGACGACCCCGTGCAGCGGCAGGTGTTCGCGACGCTGGTGACGCACTACTGGGCCAACGACGCGTTCCTGCCCGGCGATCGGGCCATCCTGGACCGGATCGGGGAGCTCGCTCACCTGCCCGCCATCCTCATCCACGGCCGGCACGACGTCAGCGGTCCGGTCATCACCCCGTGGCTGCTGCACCGCCGGTGGCCGGCGAGCCGGCTGATCGTCGTGGAGGGCGAAGGACACGGCGGCCCGGAGTCGTCGGAGCGGATGGCGGAGGCGATCAGCGGGTTCGCGCGCTGAACGCAGCAGAATGGAACGCGTGACCTCCGCCGCCGCCTCCCCCGCCGCCGCCGATCTGACCGCACTCGCCCGGCGAGCGCTCGCTCTCGCGCCGGAAGGCCGCCGGGCGATCCTGGGCGTGGCCGGCAGCCCCGGCTCGGGCAAGACGACCCTGGCGCGCGCGGTCGCCCGCCGAGTGGATGAGCTGGCCGGCGCGGGCACCGCCGTGCACCTGCCGATGGACGGCTTCCACCTGGCCAATGCGACGCTGGATGCGCTCGGCCGGCACGACCGCAAGGGCGCCATCGACACGTTCGACGGCTGGGGGTTCGTCGCCCTGCTCGAGCGCGTCCTGTCCGAGACGGGCAACCCGGTCTACGCGCCCGCCTTCGAGCGGACCGTCGACGAGCCGGTCGCCGGGTCCATCGCCGTGCCGCCCGAGGCGCGCCTCGTTGTGGTCGAAGGCAACTATCTCCTGGTCGACGCCGACCCCTGGTCGCGCATCCCGGCCCTGCTGGCCGAGAGCTGGTTCGTGGCGACGCCGGAGGAGGTGCGGATGCGGCGCCTCGTCGACCGGCACACCCGCCACGGCCGCACGGTCGAAGCGGCGACGGCGTGGGCGCGTGACGTGGACGGGTCGAACGCCGTCCTCATCGAGGCCTCGCGGGCGCGGGCGACGTTCGTGGTCGACGGCACCACCGGTCTCCCAGGTGACGCCGCTTAACCTGGAGCAATGACTTCCCCGACCCCGTCCTTCGACCGCGTGACCGTCTTCGGAGCCGATTGGTGCCGTGACTGCATCCGCTCCAAGTCCCTGCTCGACCGCCTCGGCGCCGACTACGAGTACGTGGACCTGGTGGCTCGCCCCGACGAGGCGGAGCGCGCGCAGCAGATCAGCGGCCGCACGAACATCCCCGTCATCGTCTTCCCGGACGGCCGGCACCTCGTCGAGCCGACCGACCCCGAGCTCGAGGCCGCCCTGCGCGGCTGAGTTCAGTCGAGTCGTCCTGCCCGGCCGTGTCCGGGCAGGACGAGCCGCGGACGCAGGGCGGTGATCGCCGCCAGGGTTGCGTCCGCCTGACCCCGATCCGAGATCAGCGGACCCGGCAGGTGCCGGAGGCGACCCTTCGACACCAGTGCGGCATCGCCGATGAACGCGACGCCGCGCCACCGCACGAGGTGATGACCCGGCGTGTGCCCGGGCGCCGGGACGACCAGCAGCCCGGGGACGATCTCCGTCTCGCTGTCGTCCGACAGCTCGGTGAGCTGCGGCTGCTCCGCCCGGTCCGGGCGGCTCATCCTCCGCATCACGCGTCGGGTCCTCGTCGGCGGCGGCACCTCGCCGCGCAGGATGCGCGCATCCGCCGCACCGAGCCAGACGGTGGCACCGGTCTCCCGCTGCACCGCAGCGGCGGAGCCGATGTGGTCGGGGTCGTAGTGCGTGATCACGACATCGGTGATGGCCGGGATGCGCGCCGCCCGCAGCTCGGCGACCAGACGCTGGCCGCCGGACGCGACGCCCGTATCCACGACGACCGAGCGGTCGGCCGCCTCGATCAGGTAGGCATTGGCGCCTCGGGCTCCGTCGAGACGGTGGACGCTGTCGATCAGCTCTCGCATGGTGGGATGCTAGTCCTCCCTCCGCTGAGAACGACCAATGCCATTCATCGCCCCGGGCGCGCAATCCCATCCACGCCACCTGTTGGACATGTGACTGACTTGGGCGGAGAGTGACGCTCATGGAGTACACACACCTGGGTCGGTCCGGCCTGAAGGTCTCGCGCCTCGTTCTCGGCACGATGAACTTCGGACCGCAGACCACCGAAGAGGATTCGCACCAGATCATGGACGCCGCGCACGACGCGGGCATCAATTACTTCGACACCGCCAACGTCTATGGCCAGCACAAGGGCCGCGGGGCGACCGAGACGATCGTCGGCAACTGGTTCGCGCAGGGCGACGGCCGTCGCGAGCGGACCGTCCTCGCGACCAAGCTCTACGGCGACATGGGCGACTGGCCGAACGAGAACCGGCTGTCGGCGCTGAACATCCGCCGCGCCCTCGACGCCAGCCTGAAGCGCCTCCAGACCGACTACATCGACATCTACCAGTTCCACCACGTCGACAGGAACACGCCCTGGGACGAGATCTGGCAGGCCATCGAGACCGCCATCGCCCAGGGCAAGATCCTGTACGCCGGCTCCAGCAACTTCGCCGGGTGGCACATCGCGACCGCTCAGGCCGAGGCGCGCAAGCGCAACCTCCTGGGACTCGTCAGCGAGCAGTCCATCTACAACCTGCTGACCCGCCAGGTCGAGCTGGAGGTGCTTCCCGCGGCCCAAGCGAACGGCGTCGGCGTGATCGCCTGGTCGCCGTTGCAGGGCGGACTGCTCGGCGGCGTTGTCCGCAAGCAGAACGAGGGCAAGCGCCGTCTGGAGGGTCGCGCGGCGGAGACCCTCGAGAAGCACCGCGATGCGATCGAGGCTTACGAGGCGTTCGCCGAAGAGCTCGGCCACGAGCCCGGCGACCTGGCCCTCGCGTGGCTGCTGACCCGGCCGGGCGTTACCGGTCCGATCATCGGCCCGCGCACCCGTGAGCAGCTCGACGGCGGACTGCGCGCCCTCGACATCCACCTCGACGAGGCGGCACTCGGCCGGCTCGACGAGATCTTCCCGGGCCACAAGACGGCCCCCGAGGACTACGCCTGGTGACCCCGGGCCGACACGAAACGAAGGAGAACAGGTGAAGACACGCACGATCGGTGACGTCCAGGTCTCGGCCATCGGCCTCGGCGGGATGCCCATGTCGATTGAAGGGCGGCCCGACCGCGAGCGGTCGATCAAGACCATCCACGCGGCACTCGACGAGGGGATCACCTTCATCGACACCGCGGACGCCTACCACCTGCACGCCGACGAGGTCGGCCACAACGAGGAGCTCATCGCGGAAGCGCTGCGCACCTGGGGCGGCGGCGACGCCTCCGCGGTCCTGGTCGCGACGAAGGGCGGACACCTCCGTCCCGGCGACGGCTCGTGGACGGTGAACGGGAGCGCCGAGTACATCAAGGAGGCCGCGAAGGAGTCGCTGCGTCGCCTCGGCGGCGACGCGATCGGTCTCTACCAGTTCCACCGCCCGGACCCGGAGGTGCCGTACGCGGAGTCCGTCGGCGCCGTGCGCGACCTGCTCGACGAGGGCGTCATCCGCATGGCCGGAATCTCGAATGCGAACCCGGAGCAGATCCGGGAGGCGCAGGAGATCCTCGGCGGCCGCCTCGTCTCGGTGCAGAACCAGTTCTCCCCGGCGTTCCGTTCGAGCGAGCCGGAGCTGCGTCTGGCCGACGAGCTCGGCATCGCCTTCCTGCCGTGGAGCCCGCTCGGCGGGATCACCTCGGCCGGCGACCTCGGCAGCCGGTTCGAGCCGTTCAAGCAGGTGGCGGACGACCGCGGAATCAGCCCGCAGGTGGTCGCGCTCGCCTGGCACCTCGCGCAGAGCCCGCACGTCATCCCGATCCCGGGCTCGTCGCGCCCCGAGACCATCCGCGACTCGGTCACGGCGGTCGACGTGGAGCTCACCCCCGAGGAGCTCGACCGCCTCAACGCGGCCTGATCCCTCCCCGAGCCGCCGTCACGCGGCCGCGGTTACCGGATCCAGCTGGGTCAGGAACGCCGCGGCCGCCGGGCTCGGCTGCTCGGCGACCGCGACCGCGACGGTCCACGCCGGGGCGCCCTGCAGGTTCACAGCCCGCAGGGCGTCCGGGCGTTTCCGGGCGAAACTGGCCGGGACCACGGCGACGCCCAGGTTGTATCCGACGAGGTCGAGCAGCGGGTGCACGTCGTTGACCTCCATCGCGGCGCGGTAGTCGAAGCCGGCCGCCGCGAACGCACGCCGGGTCAGCGCCTGGGCGCCCCACCCCTCCTGGAAGCCGACGAGCGGCTCGCCGCGCAGGCTCTCCAGCGGGATGCTCGACTCGGCGGCGAAGCGGTGGTCCGGGTGGCACAGCACGAGCATGTCCTGCGTGCTCAACGGCCGCAGGTGCACGCCGGCCGGCGTGTGACCCGTGTCGACGACGAGGGCGACGTCCGCGCGGCCGCCCGCCACATCATCCACGAGCTCTTCCGAGCCCGAGTAGCGCAACCGCACCTCGACCCCGGGATTGTCCGTGCGGAAGGCGGCGAGCTCGGCGGGCAGGTCGACGGATCCGAGGCACGGCTCGGCGCCGATCGTCAGACGGCCGCGCAGCAGCCCGCGCACCGCGGCGACGGCATCTCGCGCGGCGGCTGCGCTCGCCAGAGTCCGGACGGAGTCGGCGAGGAGCGCCTGCCCTGCGGCGGTCAGCTCCACCCTGCGGGTGCTGCGGATGAACAGCGAGGTCCCGAGCTCCTGCTCCAGTGAGCGGATGGATGCGGAGAGCCCCGACTGCGAGATGCGCAGCAATTCGGCGGCACGGGTGAAGTGCTTCTCCTCGGCGACGGTGACGAAGTGCTCGAGCTGGCGGAGTTCCATTCAGCGATCGTACTGCTCAATGCGGCGGATGCCACAAGCGCATTCGATACGACAGGGGCCTAGGCGGCGGACCTCTCCGCATCAACGCCCATTCCCGGCAGCGGGTCGAAGCGGAAGGTGCTGCCGAACCGCTCGACCAGCTCGCTCCTGCCCGCCAGCACCTCCAGAGGAGAGACATCGCCGCCGAGGAGCCGGTCGAGATCGGCTACAGCGACCTGGAACTCCAGCACGTCCTCCGTCGAGCCCACCGACAGGCGGCCCTGCGGTTGCGGCAGCGCATCCGGCCCCACATCCATCACGTCCAGCGCACCGCCGGCGACCACAGCACTGACCGATGCTTCGCCGGCGTGCAGCAGGTATTCGGTCGGCGGGAACGCGGCCGCCACATCGCTGCGGAAGGCCGCGCGCAACGTGATGCCGAGCGCGTCCGCCGTGAAGACGTCACCGTCGGCGGCGTCGCCGGGCGCCGCCCAGCCCCAGCGCTCCAGCGCCAGCACCACCGGCTCCAGGCCGCGTCCGAGCGCGGTCAGCTCGTAGCCGCCGCGCACGGTCGGCACCCGGCGGATCACTCCCGCCAGCTGCAACTCCTTCAGCCGATCGCTGAGGATGTTCGTCGGGATGCGCGGCAGCCCCGCCTTCAGGTCGCTGTAGCGACGCGCGCCGGCGAGCAGGTCCCGGACGATGAGCAGTGCCCACCGCTCCCCGACCCGCTCGACGGCGCGCGCCACCCCGCCGTACTGGCCGAAGCCGCGCGGGGATCGTGTCGCCATCGGGATGTGCGCTCAGGCCTGCGCCGGAGACGCGGCTCCCTGCTCGGCCATGTACGCCTCAGGACCCTGCTCGGCCGCCTGCGGCGCCATGTACAGGTAGGACAGGTTGTTGCCGTCCGGGTCCTCGAGGTCACGCGAGTACATGAAGCCGTAGTCCTGCGCCGGACGGGGCTCGGTGCCGCCGGCCTCCAGACCCTTGGCGACGATGGCGTCGACCTCTTCGCGCGAGTCCTGGCTGAGGGCGATCGACGCGCCTGCCTGGGTGCGCGGGTCGATGATCTCCTTATCCGTGAACGTGGCGTAGAACTCACGCGTCTGGACCATGAAGTAGATGGTGTCGCTCAGCACGACGCAGGCTGCGTTGTCGTCGGTGAAGAGCGGGTTGATCGTGTAGCCGAGGGACTCGTAGAACGCCTTCGAACGGTCGAGGTCGTTCGTCGTGAAGTTCACGAAGATGTTGAGTGACATGGTGTGCTCCAAGCGTGGTGAGGTGAATGGTGCCCGAATACGCTTAGCTTGCTCTTTGCAAGCTTACTTGTCAAGAACAAGTAAACGCCGCGATCGGATTCTTCGGATGGACTCCTCCATCTCCCGCACCACCTTCACCAGGCCGTTCGCCTGTGCGGCCTCCAGCGCGTCGGCCTGGGCGTCGTCGGCCCCCGAGAACCAGGACGCCACTGTCACCCCATGCCCCGGGCGCGAGAGCACCCGGATGCCGTCTCCGGCGCCGACGCTGCCGGACTTGACGACCGACAGGTATGCGCCGGGGCGCCCCTCCGCCGTGAACCGCTTCACCCACTGCGGCTCTTTCATCCTGCGCTGGAATGTCGCGCACGGCTCGCGCGGGCACGTCACCTCGACGACCAGCTCGTCGCCGATCGCCCAGCGCTCACCGATCTCGGCGCCGTTCACATCGATCCCACCAGTCCGCAGGTTCTCGCCGAACCGGCCGGGCGGGATGTCGTACCCGAGCTCCTCCGCCCAGAACCGGGCGTCCTCTTCCGCGTACGCGTACAGCGCCTTCGACGCTCCGCCGTGGTGCTTGCGGTCGGCTTGCACGTCGCCGAACAGCCCCAGCGGGCGCACCCGCAGCCGCTTCTCAACCGGCCGCTTGTCGATCGCCGTGACGCCGATGCCGGAATCGGGGAGCAGCTGCTCAACCCGGCACACCGCGAGAATCTCTGCCATCGGCCCAGTCATCCGCCCAGTATGCCAGCCGGCCGTTTCAGTCGCCCTCTCGCTCGGCGCCGCGGAACACATCCGGGTAGTTGTCGAGCCACGACCAGTGGCTCACCGGCCAGCTGATCACGAACCCTCTCCCGACCACGTCGGAGAGCGGGACGAACCCCTTGCCCGGGTCGTCCATGTGATAGCGGGAGTCGGCCGAGTTGTAGCGGTTGTCGCCCATCATCCACACCATGCCGTCGGGCACCGTGACCTTGAAGGACTTCTCGGAGACCGCCTGCACGCCGGCGGGAAGAAGCACGTAGGGCTCCTTCAGCGGGACGCCGTTCACACTCATCTGGCCGAGAGCATTGCAGCAGCTGATGTGGTCGCCGGGCAGGCCGATCAGGCGCTTGACCAGGTGCTGGTCGGAGTCGGAGGCGCCCAGCCCGACGAAGTCGAGGACGGCGCCGACGCTCTGCTGGAACGCATTGCCGGTGGCCGGGGGAGCAGGAGGCAGCCAGCCGCCCGGATCCTTGAAGACGACGACGTCGCCGCGCTGCAGCCCGAACACCTTCGGCTGGAGCTCGTTGACGATGATCCGGTCGTTGATCTGGAGGGTGTTCTCCATCGACCCGGACGGGATGTAGAAGGAGCGGGCGACGAACGTCTTGATGAGGAACGACACCAGCACCGCGACCACGAAGATGACCACCACATCCCGCAGCAGGGTCTTCCAGCTGGAGGCACGCCGGGCGGAACGGCGCGCCTCAAGTGTCGTCGATGTCTCTGTCAATGGTGGCTACAGGATGTTGACGTAGTAGCCGTCCGCGTACGACCCCTTCGTCCACGTTGCGGAGCCACCGGGTGCAACGACCAACGTAACGCTGCCCGTTGTTTGGTTCTTGCTGTTGAACGAGACGATCTGGTAGCGACCGGACAGATTCGTGCATGGGTTCTTCGCTGTGGCCGCGGTCCGGGCGGCATTTACCGTCAGCGTGACCTTGGTGCAGGTGCCGGCTGCTTGGGCGGGAGCGGCTGCGATCAAGAGCGATCCGCCAACAACTGCGCTAGCGATGGCGATCGACACAGGGGTCGTGAAGCGGGACATTTGTTCCTCCATTGGATCGTCCGCCCGTCAGAAGCCAAGAGGCCCCTATCCGTGGCGGTTATCCATATGGACGGAGCGAATCGCGCGTCATGACGCGCGCTCCCACGTCGCGGCAATTCCGCTTCGGCGCCGCCTTCGCGCTCGGCTCCGGCTCAGCGCACCCCGCGCATCATCCGCAGCACCCACGGGCTCACCAGCGCCAGCACCACACCGATCACCACGGCCACACCGCCGATCACGCTGAAGTAGATGCCCTCGGTCTCGGGCTTGTAGAGCTTCGCGAGTTGACCGGCCATCGCCGTCCCCAGCGCGACCGACAGGAAGTACAGCGCGACCATCTGCGCCTGGAATGCGCGCGGCGCCAGCTTCGTCGTCACCGACAGGCCGACGGGCGAGATCAGCAGCTCCGCGATCGTGAAGACGAACAGGATGCCCACCATCGCCAGCAGCGGCGTGCTGTTCGCGCCTCCCCCCGTCCAGAACAGGAACAGGAAGAACGCGAGACCCATGATCACCGTTCCGGCAGCGAACTTGATCGGCGTCGAGGGCTGCTTCTCGCCCCACTTCGTCCAGATCGCGGCGAACACCCCGGACAAAATGATGATGAAGATCGGGTTGATGGACTGCACCCACGACACCGGGAACTCCCACCCGAACAGATTCCGGTTCAGACGCTCGTCCGAGTAGATCGTCACGACGGTGAACTGCTGCTGGTACAGCGACCAGAACGCCGCATTGGTGATGAACAGCGGGATGAACGCGACGATGCGGCTGCGCTCCTCCGGTCCCAGAAGCCGCGACGACAGGATCACGACGAAGTACGCGACGGCCGCCGCGATGGTCACGCCGATCACCCACAGCGCGAGGTTGAACGCGTTGATCACACGCGTCAGCACGAGGACGACGATGACGATGAGCGCCCCCACCGCGACGCCGATCACCAGTGGATACCGCGAACGCTGGAGCGGGTTCGGCACGTGGCGCGCCTCATCCGGCAGGCGCTTTCGTCCGAGCGAGTACTGGATGAGGCCGATCGCCATCCCGACGGCGGCCAGGGCGAAGCCCCAATGGAACCCGAGCGTCGTCTGCAGCAGCCCGGTGAGCAGCGGCCCGAAGAAGGCGCCCAGGTTGATGCCGAGGTAGAACAGCGAGAAGCCCGCGTCACGCCGCGGGTCCTTCTCGGCGTACAGCGTCCCGACGATCCGGGTCGCGTTCGCCTTGAGGCCTCCGCTGCCGAGCGCGACGAACAGCAGACCGACAAGCACACCGGTGACGCCGGGCAGCACTGCGAGCGAGATGTGCCCGGCCATGATGACGACCGCGCTCCAGAACAGCACGCGCTCGGATCCGAAGAGCCGGTCAGCCAGCCACGCACCGAGGATGGTCGAGAGGTAGACCGCGCCGCCGTACGCCCCCACCACGCCGGCGGCGGTGGGTTGGTCGATGCCGAGCCCGCCGCGTTCGACCGAGTAGTAGAGGTAGATGAGCAGGATGCCCTGCATGCCGTAGAAGGAGAATCGCTCCCACATCTCCACGCCGAAGATGTTGGCGAGTGCCCGCGGCTGACCGAAGAACCCGTGGCTGCTGTCGTCGTCGCGTCGCGCCGGCGCGGTGTCCGTCTCGCTCATGGCGCCAATAGTGCCACCGCGCGAGACGAAGGTGAACGCCCTGTTTCACCCCCACGCCCTCTGCCGGCCGAGGTCCGTTCGTGCGCCTGCGCGCACAAAACGGTCACATCCCTCGCTTGGACGCAAAGATTCACCATAAACTCGGCCCGTGGACAACCTCGATCGCAGCATCCTCGACCTGCTCCGCCAGAACGCCCGCGCGGGCTACGGCGACATCGGCTCCGTCGTCGGACTTTCGGCGTCCGCCGTGAAGCGGCGAGTCGACCGTCTCGTCGCCGACGGCGTGATCCGTGGGTTCACCATCCAGGTCGATCCCGCGATCGACGGGATGAGCACCGAGGCGTACGTCGAACTGTTCTGCCGCGGAACCGTCTCGCCGGAGGAGCTGCTGCGCATCCTGTCCGCGGTGCCCGAGGTGGTGGATGCCGGAACCGTCACGGGGAGCGCCGACGCCATCGTCCACATCCGTTCGCGCGACATCCCGAGCCTGGAGGCGGCCCTCGAGAAGGTGCGTCTCGCGCCGAACGTCGACCACACGCGCAGCGCCATCGTGCTCTCGCGGCTGATCAACCGCAGCCACGCCTGAGCGTCGCGAAACTTCAAGACCGCGGCGGCGGCGTGGAAGAGACTGGCGGCATGAGCACGACAGCACGAGCCGACATCCACATCGACGCCTCACGCGAGCGCCTCTGGCAGGCACTGACCGACCCCGACACCATCGCGCGATTCATGTTCGGCAGCCGGGTGGTGACCGACTGGCAGCAGGGCAGCCCGATCGTCTACCGCGGCGAGTGGGAGGGGAAGCCGTACGAGGACAAGGGCACCATCCTCGAGATCGTCCCCGGCGAGCGCCTGGCGACCAGCTACTACAGCCCCCTCAGCGGCAAGCCGGATGTGCCGGAGAGCTACCAGACGGTGTCGTACCTGCTCGACGACGGCGGCGCCGAGGGCACCCGAGTCACCATCACTCAGGACGGCTGCGCCGACGACGAGGAGGCCGAGCGGATGAGCGGCAACTGGGCCATGGTCCTGCAGACGCTGAAGTCCGTCGTCGAGGAACACGTCGAGGAGCACTGAGCCGCTCCTTCGAGAACGTTCAGCCCGCGCGAGGCGGGCAACCGCCGGATCCGAGCGCCAGCACGGCCAACAGTGGGACGATGGGCGCATGAAGCTGCTCGTTGTCGAAGACGATCCCGACATGGGAGGCCTCGTCCAGCGCGGTCTCGCTGCCGAGGGCTACGACGTCACGCTGGTCACGAACGGTGTGGATGCGCTTATCGCGCTGCGCAGCGACGGCTACTCGGCCGCCGCGATCGACGTCATGCTCCCGGGGATGAGCGGCTTCGAGCTGTGCCGGCACATCCGTGAGGCGTCGAACCCCATGCCCATCCTGCTGCTGACGGCGCGTGATGCCATCGAGGACCGCGTGCACGGGCTCGACTCGGGCGCCGACGACTACCTGACCAAGCCTTTCGCGTTCGCCGAACTCGCCGCACGGGTCCGTGCGCTGCTGCGGCGCGAGCCGACCGGGATGCGCCCCCAGGTCACCGTGGGCCGGCTCACGATCGACTCCCACGAGCATCAGGCGCTGGTCGCCGGGCACGAGATGCCGTTGAGCCGCCGCGAGTTCACCCTGCTGCGCCTGTTCGCGACGAACCCGGACAAGACGCTGTCGCGTTCCGACATCCTCGAGTCGGTGTGGGGGACGACGGAGAACATCGGCACGAACGTCATCGACCAGTACGTGTCCTATCTGCGGAAGAAGCTGGATGCGGCGGGCGCCGGCCTCTCGATCGTCACCGAACGCGGACGCGGCTACCGGCTGGATGCCCGCAACGCCGCAGACCGCTCCCGAGCCGGCGCCGGTTCCGAGTCCGCTCCCAACGCGCACGACACCGCTTCGACCCTGTGAACCGTCTTCGGCGGCTGTCGATCACGGCGCGGATCACGATCGGCAGCCTCGTCGTGGCCGCACTGTTCGCTCTGCTCGCCGTGGTGATCATCCGCATCGGGGTGTCGTCCATCCTGCACAACGCGACGGTCACGCTCCTGAATAACGACGTCGTGGCGCCCGCCCAGGCGCTCCCCTCGAAGCCGTCCGGCCCCTTCGACCTGCCGGGCGGCGGGCAGGAGCTCGCGATCGTGGACGCCAAGGGGTCGGTCCTCGCCTCGACCCTGCCGGAAGCGCTCGAGGACCGCATCCACTCCCTCATCAGTCAGGGAGACGACCCGCGCGAGGTCCAGGCGGGGAATGATCACTACCTGGTCCTCACCCGGAGCGTCGCCACCTCCGATGGCATCATGCACATCGTCGCGGCGCGGAATGACGAGACCACGGCCTTGATCCTGGACCGCCTGACCATCGCGCTTCTGGTCGGCGCGGGCGTCGTGATCTTCGCGTTCGGTGCGGCGTCGTGGCTGCTGGCGCGGGCGGCCCTGCGGCCCGTGAGCCGGATGCGCGAGCAGGCCGACCGCATCGCAGGGTCGACGCCGGAGGACGCGGGGCTGCTGCCGGTCGGACCGGCCGAGGACGAGTTGTCCGAGCTGGCGACCACGTTGAACGACCTCATCCTGCGGCTGCGGGCGTCCGCGGATCGCGAGCGCCAGATGGTGTCGGATGCGAGCCACGAGCTGCGGACGCCGCTCGCGGTCCTGCGCGGCCAGTTGGAGCTCGCCGAGTTGGATGCGGGCGATGCGGATGCCCTGCTGTCCGACGTCCGGTCGTCGCACGCGACCGCCATCCGCTTGGCGCAGCTCGCGAACAACCTGTTGGAGCTGTCGCGGATCGAGGCCGGGCCGTCGAGCGGACGCATCGACTGGCGCACCCTCGTGGACGAGCTGACGGATGCGATCGACCGTGCGCGCCTTTTGGTGAGCAGCGACGACGAGGCGGCGGGCATCTCGGTCGACTTCGAGTACGACCCTCGGCGCCGCCCCGACCCGGAGGCGCGGGTGGCACTGTCCCCGACCGATTTCGGCCGCATCCTGGACAACCTGCTGGGGAACGCGATCACCGCGATCCGTTCGTCCGGCCCCGACCGCGCCGATGCGACCGTCACGGCCGCGCTGAGGCTGGAGGACGGCGAGGACGGCGGCGAGGTGGCGGTGCTCACAGTGCACGACTCCGGCCCGGGGATGCCGGAGGAGTTCATCCCCGTGGCGCTGGACCGGTTCACCCGTGCGGACGGTGCTCGCACCGGTCAGTCCGGCGGCGGACTCGGGCTGGCGATCGTCGGCGCGCTGGCGGGCGCCGCGGGCGGCCGCGTCGTGCTGGCGAACGCGTCACCGTCGGGGTTGACGGTCACCGTGAGGCTGCCGATCCGGCGCGACTGACTCGGCTCGGGACCGACTCGGCTCGGCTCGGGACCGACTCGGCTCGGCTCGGGACCGACTCGGCTCGCGTCTGTTCGGGCGTCAGTGCCCGCTGCGGTCTGAGTCCACCCCGGCGTCGGGGCCCTCGTCGAGGGTGTCGAGTGCGGCGAGGTCGTCCGCGTCGAGGTCGAAGTCGAACACCGCGAGGTTCTCGGCCATCCGCTGCGGGTTCCGTGATTTCGGGATGGCGACCAGCCCGTTCTGCACGTGCCAGCGCAGGACGATCTGCCCGGGCGTCCGCCCGTGCTTCTCGGCCAGGCGGGCGAGCACGGGCTCGGCGAGCAGGTCGCCGCTTCCGCCGATGGGGCTCCACGACTCGGTGACGATCCCATGCTCGCTGTCGTAGGCGCGCTGTTGGCGCCGCGGGATGGGGGGGCTGAGCTGGATCTGGTTGACCGCGGGTGTGACCCCGGTCTCGGCGACGATCCTGTCGATGTGCGCCGGCTTGAAGTTGGAGACGCCGATCGCCCGGGCCTTCCCCGCCTCGCGAAGCCGGATAAACGTCTCCCACGTGGAGACGAACTGGTCGCGCTTCGGGAGCGGCCAGTGGATCAGCAGAAGGTCGACGTAGTCGAGCCCGAGCCGCTGCAGGCTGTCGTCGAGGCCGGCCACGGCGCGGTCATCGCCCTGGTACACCCCGTCGAGCTTGGTGGTCACGAACCACTGCTCGCGGGGAACCCCACTCGCTGCGAGCCCCCGCCCGACGCCGACTTCGTTGGCGTACTTCACCGCCGTGTCGACGTGACGGTAGCCGATCTCCGCAGCCGCGACGATCGCTTTCTGGACCTCCGCGTCGTCGAGCGGCCACGTGCCCAGCCCGAGTTGCGGGATGCTGCCGCCACCGTTGAGGGGAAAGGAGGGGATGGATGCCGTCGTCATGTCTCAGACCTTACGCGCGGGCGCTCAGATCACGCCGTCGGACAGGTGGGTTGGGTTGCCGAAGCGGTGGTTCGTGATCGAGATCGCCTGCTCGTGGAGGAACGTGAGCACCTCGATCCGCCCGGATGGCGTCACCGGGCCGTTGTACACGGCGACGTCGGGCGTCCCGCCGAGGGCCGCGGCGAGCGCGACAGGGTCGCCGCCGATCAGCCGGATCCGGTGCGCGGCGATGCGCCGCGAACGCACGCGGGACAGCCAGTGCGCATCCGTCTCGACCGTCACTTCCACTTCGCGCTCCCTGAGGAGGGCGAGCATCGCCTTCGGCAGCTTCACCGGCGTGCTGACGGTGAACGGCGAGCGCGCGACCGTGGCGGCCGCCATGACGCGCAGCAGTTCGGGGAGCGAGCTGCCTTCCGACAGCCGGATCGCGACCGGGACCGGCCGGTAGCGGAACAGGTTCCGCTCGACGCCCAGCCCGGAGACATCCGCGACCCGGTGGTACTCGGTGGCCACGGCGATGGCATCGCTGAGCGCTGAGCGTCGGACCAGGTCGAAGGACGGGTAGTCCATCGACGACTGCCCGGATTCGATGAGGTCGGTGACCCGCGGCTCCAGCCCACGCAGGTGCAGGCTGGAGCTGGAGTGTCCGGCCTCGGGGACCCAGCTCCCGAGCGCCAGCAGGTAGTTCGGCCCTCCCGCCTTCGCACCCGCCCCGACCGACGACCGCTTCCATCCGCCGAACGGCTGTCGCCGCACGATCGCTCCGGTGATGCCCCGGTTGACGTACAGGTTGCCGGCTTCGACCGTGTCCAGCCACAGTGCGAGCTCGTCGGAGTCGAGCGAGTGGAGCCCCGCGGTGAGTCCGTACTCCACCGCGTTCTGGAAGCGGATCGCCTCGTCCAGATCGCGTGCGGTCATGATGCCCAGCACCGGGCCGAAGAACTCGGTGAGGTGGAAGTAGGAGCCCGGCTGCACCCCGGTCCGCACTCCCGGGCTCCACAGGCGCCCGCTGTTGTCGAGCCGCCGCGGCTCGACGAGCCACTGCTCGCCCGCGCCGAGCGTGGTGAGCGCGTGCTGCAGCTTGCCCGACGCCGGCTCGATGAGCGGCCCCATCTGGCTGGTCGGGTCGCTCGGGTACCCCACGCGCATGCTGGTCACCGCATCCACAAGCTGGTTGCGGAACCGCTCCGAACCGCCGACCGATCCCACGAGGATGACCAGACTCGCTGCGGAGCACTTCTGGCCCGCGTGCCCGAAGGCACTCTTGACGATGTCGGCCACCGCGAGGTCGTAGTCGGCGCTCGGCGTCACGATGATGGCGTTCTTGCCGCTCGTCTCGGCGAGCAAAGGAAGGTCGGGCCGCCAGGAACGGAACAGCTTGGCCGTCTCGTACGACCCGGTCAGGATCACCCGGTCGACCCGCGGGTCCGAAATCAGTTGCTGACCGAGTTCGTTCTCCGCGACGTCGACGAGTGCCAGAAGGTCCCGCGGGATGCCGGCCTCCCACAGCGCCTCCACCATGACCGCGGCCGACCGACGCGCCTGCGGAGCCGGCTTGATGACGACACCGCTTCCCGCGGCGAGCGCCGCAAGCACCGACCCCGCCGGGATCGCGACCGGGAAGTTCCATGGCGGCGCGACCACGGTCAGTACTGCCGGGATGAATCGTGCACCCTGGACAGCATCCAACTCGCGGGCGCGGCCGGCGTAGTAGTGCGCGAAGTCGACGGCTTCGCTCACCTCCGGATCCGCCTCGGCGATCGTCTTCCCTGTTTCGACGGCCATGACCTCGATCAGCCGATCGCGATTGGCCTCGAGGGCATGCCCGGCGCGATCGAGTGCGGAGGCGCGATCATGACCGCTCCGTCCTCCCCAGGAGCGCCCGGCCTGAGCGACGCTCTCCAGGATTGCGTCCAGCCTGCCGGCGTCATCCACGACGGCTGCCGCGATGGTGTCCGCCCCGATGGCCGAATCCGCCGACCGCGCGAGGATCCGCCGCCCCCACGCACGGTTGGCCGACAGCGACGGATCGGTGTCCGGCGCGTTCCGGAAGCGCTCCGCCGCGACGACCGTCTCCACCTCTGCTCCGGGTCGCGGCAACGCGATGCCCCCGGAGCCCCGCGTGAGCCCCAGCACCACACTCGTCAGCCCCTGCTCCTGCGCGGTGGGCGCCTCGGAAACCTCGGGCGCCGGCGCACGAGTGAATGACGGCGCGGACGCTTGCTCCCACTCGTGGGTCCGGTCCTGTTGCCGGTTCGGAAGGGGAGCGACGCCGCGCGGGCCGGACTCGGCCTCCAGCTCGGCGACCGAGGCGAGGAAGCGCTGCTTCTCGCGTTCGAACAGTTCGCGGTTCGAGTCGAGCTCGAACACCGCGGACATGAAGTTCTCCGAGCTCGCGTTCTCTTCGAGTCGTCGGATCAGGTACGAGATGGCGACGTCGAATTCGCCCGGATCGACCACCGGCGTGTAGAGCAGGAGGCCGCCGACGGTGCGCTTGACCGCGTCAGCCTGAGCGGTCGCCATCCCGAGCAGCATCTCGAAGTCGATCCGCGCCGTCACCCCGCGCCGCGAGGCCAGCAGCCACGCGTATGCGATGTCGAACAGGTTGTGACCGGCCACGCCGATCTTGACCGCATCGGTGTGCTCCGGCGTGAGCGACCAGTCGAGCACCCTCTTGTAGTTGGCGTCGGTCGCCTGCTTCGTCTCGTACGTTGCGAGCGGCCAGTCGTGGATCGTCGCATCCACTCGTTCCATCGCCAGATTGGCGCCCTTGACCACCCGGACCTTGATCGGTGCACCCCCGGCGATGCGACGCTGGGTCGCCCACTCGGTCAGCGTCTGCATCGCATTGAGCGCATCCGGCAGGTAGGCCTGGAGCACGATCCCCGCTTCGAGCCGGAGAAGCTCGGGTTTGCTGAGGATGGTGGTGAACACGGCCATCGTCAGGTCGAGGTCGCGATACTCCTCCATGTCGAGGTTGATGAACTTGGGGGTCGGGGATGCGGCCGCGAGCTCGTAGAGCGGCGTCAGCCGCTCGACCACGCGCTCCACCGTCTCGTCGAACGCCCACATCGACAGCTGTGAGGCGATCGACGACACCTTGATCGACACGTAGTCGACGTCGTCGCGGGCCAGGAGCGCTCGGGTGCCCTCGAGCCTCCGTTGCGCCTCCTTCTCACCCAGCACCGCCTCACCGAGCAGGTTGAGGTTGAGCCGTGCCCCGTCCCCCGATGCATCCGTGGGAGCTCGGAGCCGCGCGATCGCGGGTCCGAGCTTGTCGGGCGTCGCATCGACGACGAGGTGGCCGACCATCCGCCGGAGCACGCGCCGCGCCACGGGGATCACCACCCAGGGCAGCACCGGCCCGAAGACTCCCCCGAGCCAGATCGCGAATCGCATGTACCAGGGGAGGAAAGCAGGGATGCGCTTGGCCACGCGCTGCAGGTTGTAGCCGGCGACGAACAAATCCTGCGGGCGAGCGACTCCGTCGACGAACCCGACCGCGAAGTCGAGACCGTTCGGATCACTGAGGACCCCAGCGAGTCTCTGGGCAGCGGGATCCTGCTGGCGCGCAGCGCCGTCGTCGCCATGCGCGCTCTCGGCGAGCCAGCGCTGCACCAGCTCGACCGCCTCGTGAGCGATCACCGCCGGGCGCGCCTCGGCGCCATCCGTTGTTTCGACCATGAGACGACACTATTACCCGGCGCTGAGCGCCCCCGGAAGCGACCTGAAGTTGTAGAGAACTGCCGTTGTCCACCGCGGATAGAGTCAATTCATGACCGACCGATCCTCCGCATCCACCTCCGCGACGCACGACATCGTCATCGTCGGCGGCGGACACAACGGACTGACTGCCGCCGCCTACCTCGCACGGGCGGGCAAGTCGGTCATCCTGCTGGAACGACTGGACGAAGTGGGCGGCGCAGCGGTCAGCGCCCAGGCGTTCAGCGGCGTCGAGGCGCGACTCTCCCGGTACTCCTACCTGGTCAGCCTTCTGCCGAAGCGCATCATCTCCGACCTCGGCCTCGACATCCGTCTCGCGCGACGCCGCTACTCCTCCTACACGCCTGTCCCGGGGGATGCCGACGGCGCGGGCCTCCTGATCGACAACACCGACGCCGCGGCCACGGAAGCGTCCTTCGCCCGGATCGGAGCGGCCGACGATGCCGCTTCGTTCGATGCACTCTACGAAAGCACCGGCGAACTCGCCCGCTCCCTCTGGCCCACCGTCACCGAGCCCCTGCTCACGCGGTCCGAGGCCAAGGCGCTGGTCGGGGACGATGAGCTGTGGCAGGCGCTGATCGAGGATCCGATCGGCGAGTTCATCCAGCAGCGTCTCCAGAACGACCTGGTCCGCGGAGTGGTCGCGACGGACGCGCTGATCGGCACGTTCGCCAGCCTCGCCGATCCGGGTCTCTCGCAGAACCGTTGCTTCCTGTACCACGTGATCGGCCAGGGCACCGGGGAGTGGGATGTGCCGATCGGCGGCATGGGCGCCGTGACCGGCGAGCTCCACCGCGTAGCACGCGAGGCCGGTGCCCGCATCGTCACGGGCGCCGAGGTGACCCGCATCGACCCGGACGGCACCGTCGAGTACCGGCGGAACGGTCACGATCGCCGGGTCGAGGGCGCGCATGTGCTCGCCAACGTCGCGCCCGAGGTGCTCGACGCGCTGCTGGGCGAGCCGGCCGAACCGCCGCGCCCTAAGGCCGAGGGCGCGCAGGTCAAGGTGAACCTGCTGCTGGAGCGCCTCCCCCGCCTCCGAGACGCCGCCATCGACCCGAAGGCGGCCTTCGGCGGCACCTTCCACATCAACGAGACCTTCACGCAGCTCGAAGACGCCTACGCCGGAATGACGCGCGGTGTGATGCCCGAGCTGCTGCCGTGCGAAATCTACTGCCACACCCTCGCCGACCCGAGCATCCTCGACCCGGACCTCGCTGCCTCCGGCGCGCAGACCATCACGGTCTTCGGCCTGCACACGCCCGACCGATGGCTGACCGACGAGAACAACGACGCCACCCGCCAGCGGCTCCAGGACGCGGTGCTCGCCTCGCTGAACTCGGTGCTCGCCGAGCCCATCGAGGACCTGCTGCTCACCGATGCCGACGGACGCCTCTGCATCGAGACCAAGACGACGCGCGACCTGGAGCAGGCGCTCAACATGCCCGGAGGCAACATCTTCCACGGCCCGCTGTCGTGGCCGTTCGCCGAAGACGACGAACCGTTGGACACCCCGGCCCGGCGCTGGGGCGTCGCGACGCAGCACCCGCGCATCCTGATGTGCGGCTCCGGCGCACGACGCGGCGGCGCGGTCAGCGGGCTCGGCGGTCACAACGCCGCCATGGCCGTCCTCGAAGGCTGAGAACCCTCCTAGCGGCCCTCTGCCGATTCCAGGCCACGGTGACTAAGGTGTGCATCACCAGAGGCTGAGCCGACGGAGGTCACCATGATGCCGCAGCCGACAGGAAGACTGGTCCGCAAGGACGACGGGGTCTACCTCGTGTTCGATCGGATGTTCCAAGCGCCGATCGAGGAGGTGTGGACCTACTTCAGCCGCTCGCCGCGCCTCGCGTCGTGGCTGGGCGAGTACAAAGGCACCGGCTCGACCGGCGCCGTGAAGTTGCGGATGACCGCCGAGAAGGACGGCGCCGACTGGGAGGACGTCTCGGTGATGGAGTGCTCCGCGCCGCACCGCCTCCGCGCCGACGTGGGCCCGGCCGGGGCGTCCCACAGGATGTTCGTGCACCTCACCGAGGGGAGCGGACACACGACGGTCACGGTCGGACGCCGGATGCGCTCGGTCGTTGCGGAAGCCGACTCCGGGACGAGATGGGACTACTTCCTCGACCGCCTCGTCGCAGCGCACGACCACAAACCGCTGCCGGACTGGAGCAGCTACGGCCCGGCGATGACCGAGCACTACCGGACGCTGTGCCGGGAGCTCGACCGCGACCTGCGCTCCGAGCACGCCGCGGCCGCCCGCTCCGCCGCTTCGTCGTAACGGCCGACGCCGATCCGCGTCAGTGCCAGCGGTGATCCTGCAGGGTCACCCGCGGCCCTCGCCGCTCGAACCGGAAGCCGCTCGCGAAGATGAGTCGCACCACGCGCTGCCGGTGCCCGGCATAGGGCTCGAGCAGTTCGAGCATCCCATCGTCGTCGACGCGTCGCCCGATGAGCGCCTCGCCGACCTGATGCGCCAAGTGGTAGTCCCCGACGCTGACCAGGTCCGGGTGTCCGTGGGAGCGCTGCAGCGTCTCCGCGGCCGTCCACAGCCCCACTCCCGGGATCGTCTGCAGCGCCGTCTCCGCTGCCGTCAGGCTCTCGGCCCGCTCGACGGCCCGCTCGAGCGAGGATGCGACGGCGAGTACAGCCTGGATCGCACGCGCGCGTCGCGGGTCGACGCCGGCGCGATGCCAGTCCCACGACGGGATGCCGCGCCACTGCTGCACGGTCGGCGTCACGCGCATGCCCTCCGGCGCTGGACCGGGCGCCGGTTCCCCGTACCACCGCAGCAGGCGCGACCACGAGCGGTACGCCTCGAGGCTGGTCACGCGCTGCTCGATGATCGCCGGGAGGAGCGCCTCGAGCATCCGACCCGTCCGCGCCAGCCGTATCCCGGGATTGCGGTGTCTGCTGTCGCGCAGCAGTGGATGCCCGCTCACGTCGAGCCCGGACCAGTCGTCGCTCTTCCCGAGCAGTTCGGGGACGGCGGCGATCGACCACTCCGCACCCGGTCCCCAGGCCGCGGCCGCGATGCTCCCGTCGGCAGATCGACGATGGATGCGCAGGGTCGCCGCGCCCTCTGGCGTGCGCCAGGTGCGCCACATCCCGCGCAGATCCCAGGTCGTCGTGGGATCGTACGGGCCGCGGCCGAGCAGGCCCAGCGTGCCCGCCATGTCGAGCGGGCCGGCGGGGCGGTAGACGGTCTCGGCGTCCGGTGCTGCGCCCGACCCGGAGGCACGGGGAGCGGGGAGCACGGCGGTCATGCAGGAAGACTACGTCACGCGACTGACGGTCCACCTGCCCCGCAGGTCTTCCCGCACGTCGGAGGTATCCCCTACATTGCCTGCCATGGGAATCGAACTCGAATCGGCCGATGTCGCGCGCCTGCGCGAGGCACTGACCGGCACCGTCTACGTCCGCGGCGATGAGGGGCTCGCAGCGGAGGTCGCCTGCTTCAATCCGGCGATCAGCCACGACCCCGACATCGTCGTCGCCGTCGCCAGTGAGGGCGACGTCACCGAAGCCGTCCGCTTCGCCCGCGACCTCGGGCTCCCGGTCCGGGTCCAATCCACCGGTCACGGCGCGGAAGCGCCGATCATCGGCGGCATGATCGTGTCCACTCGTGGACTCGACCAGCTGTCCATCGACGCGGAGAACCGGCTCGCCCGCATCGGCGCGGGCGTCCGCTGGGCCCCCGTCATCGTGGCCGCGGCGGAACACGGGCTCGCACCGATCACGGGATCATCGACCAGCGTCGGCGCGGTCGGATACAGCCTCGGCGGCGGTATCGGCCCCCTCGCGCGGCGATACGGCTTCACTGCCGACTGGGTGCGCGGCTTCCGCGTCGTCACCGCGGACGGGAGTGTCGTCGTCGCCGACCACGACACGAATCCGGAACTGTTCTGGGCGCTCCGCGGAGGCAAGGGCGGCCTCGGAGTCGTCACGGAGATGCTGCTCGAACTCGTCGCGCTGCGCTCCCTCTACGGCGGAAGCGTCTTCTTCGAGGGCGACGCGATCGAACCGGCGCTGAGGGCCTGGATCGACTGGTCGGCCGACCTTCCGGACGAGGCGACGACCTCTGTCGTCCTGCTCGACGTGCCGGACATGGAGGGACCGCCGCCGCCGCTGCGCGGTCGCTCTGTGGTGAGCGTCCGCTTCGCCTATCCGGGCGACCCCGTGGAAGGCGAGCGCCTCTTCGCACCGATCCGCGCGGCCGCGCCCGTCTACCTCGACTTCGTCGCTGAGATGCCCGCGACGGCCGTCGCGAGCATCCACAACGACCCGGAGGAGGGCGGCCCCACCTGGATCCGCGGCCTGATGCTGGACTCGTTCGACCAGGACGCCGGCGACGTCATCCTCGAACTCGCCGGTCCGGGCTCCGGCTCGCCCTTCCTGGCGGCGGAGATCCGCCAGCTCGGCGGCGCCACCGCCCGCGACCCCGAGGACGGCACCTCCGTCGGCGGCCGCGACAGCGCCTACACCCTCAGTCTTCTGGCGGGAGACCCGTCGACGTTCGCCGAGGCGGCTCCCGCGCGGGCACGGGCAATCGCGGAAGCCTTGGGCGACCGGGTGTCGGCGATCACCAACGTCAACTTCGCGGGAGATCTCGCCGACCGGGCGGCATTCGAGAAGGTGTGGCCGCCCGCGGTCTTCGACCGGCTCGAAGCGGCGCGGAGCCAGTGGGACCCGGAGAAGGTGTTCGCCTTCGGGCCGGCTTGACCCCGCTCGCGACCGGGATCCGCCGGGCGTCCGGGCTCACTCGCTCCAGACGCTCGGCGCATCCACGCGTGTCGACGGGAGCGCGGCGTCCGCGCCCCACTCCAGGAGCCACTCCGGGATGGTGACGTCCGTGGGCGATGGGCCCACCGCATCCAGCAGCTCCTCGATCGTGACGACTCCGCCGCTGCGCTTGAGGAACCGGCCGCGGATGAACGCCTGCGTGTAGATCTCGCCGTCGACGGTGAAACGCTGCTCGACGTACACCGCCTTCGCGTCGAAGCCGAGGATGCGCGACTCGACGACGAACGGCTGCCAGAGTTCGAGCGATTTCCGGAAGGAGATCGTCTCCGAAGCGACGACCGGGTACCAGCCGCGCTTCTTGAAGATCGCCCAGACGCCGTTCCGCTGGAGCAGGTCGAAGCGTCCAATGTCGGCGATGGAGAGGTACACGCCGTTGTTCATGTGCTTCAGGATGTCGAGGTCGGTGGGCAGGACGCGGAACTTCGTCCGCGCGACGTCCCAGTGACCGAGCCGGGCTCCGAATCGAGAGATGATCGCGTGAAGCATCGTCCGGAAGATCATGTGCACGCGGCTCATGTTAGTGATCCCCCACCGGACCGGCGCATTCGTTGTGCGGTTGCTCCAAACTGGCAGACGACCGAGTGGATGCGCGTTGTGCGGTCGCCATCACCGCCGCAACCGGTGCGACGTCCGTCTCCTGACGCCGTCAGCGGGTGAGAGGGATCTCCAGGATGCTGACGCCCGCCGGCGGAGCGGACAGGGCCTGGTCGAGCTCACCCTTGGTGCGCGCGACGCGGTGGGGCCAGCCGTAGGCGCTCGCGAGCGCGGCGAAATCCACGGACTGGGGTGTGTAGAGGACGCGATCGAAGGCCTGCGCGGGAGCCGTTCCTGCGACCTCGAGGCCGTCGAAGATCGTCCCGCCGCCGTCGTTTCCGACGATCACCTGAAGGTGGGGAACGGCCTCTCCTGCCCCGACGAGCAGGGAGCCGACGTCGTGCAGGAGGGCGAGGTCTCCGAGGAGCACACGGGTGACGCCGCTCGGAGTCTCAGCCGCCCGCGCAGCAGCCTGGCTGGCGAGCGCGATCCCGGTCGCCGTGGCGATCGTCCCGTCGATCCCCGCGAGTCCGCGATTGGCGTGCACGGTGATCTTCTTGCCGGGCACGATGCGGTCGACATCCCGGATCAACCGGGATGCGCCGAGCACCAGCCGATCGTGCGGCCAGGTGTACCGCCACACGGCTTCCGCCAGCAGGGCGCGGGTGATGGGCGCGCGGATCGCCGCCAGCTCGGCCGACGCGAAGGCCAGGGCATCGGCCGGCTCGAAGGAACGGGCCTTCTCGACATCGGGCGCGACGGCTGCCGGATCGGCCTCCCGCTCGGCTTGCTCGGCGAGACGCCTGCTCGCGAACACCCACCGCCCGACCCAGCCCCGGACCTCGGGTGACCGGACATCGATGTCGGACCCGGCACGGACACCTCCGACGATCCGGGCGCGGTGGCCCGGGTTGTACGCCTGGCCCCCCGTGGGCGCGACGACGATCAACTCGATGCCCTCGCGGGTCAATAGGAGAGGCACTTCGCGGCTCAGCGTCGGATGACCGAACACGACGGCACGTTCGACCGCTCCGCCGAACACCTCGTCGCGCAGCAAGTCACGGTAGGAGACGACCAGGTTGGGCCCGAAGTGCGAACCGCTCGACACTTCGGCGATCAGCGGGAAGCCGCCCTCCCGGGCGAATTCTTCTGCGCGGGGGCCGGCGTCGGCTCCCGCCACCACGACGGTTCGCCGCCCGCCGTCGATGTCGACGACCGTACGGCCGAGCGCCTCGGGCCCGGCGACGGACGGCAGGACGCCGGTCGGCTGCTCGGGCAGCTCGGGGACGGCCACCGACAGCGGCTCGCGGAAGGCGACGTTCAGGTGCACCGGACCCGGATCCGCGCTGTCCGCTCCGACGGCGGCGCGGACGGCCGCCTCCGCGAGCGCCACTGCGCGCTCGCCTTCTGACGGGGCGCCGGTCGGAGCATCCACGTCGTCCGACCAGCGGACCGCGGACGCGTACAGGCCGTCCTGCTGCGTGGTCTGGTTGGAGCGGATGCCCCGCAGTTCCTCCGGGCGGTCGCCGGTGACGACGATGAGCGGGATGCCGGCCTCGTGCGCTTCGAGGACTGCCGGGTGCAGGTTCGCTGTCGCGGTCCCGCTGGTGGTGATGACGACGGCAGGCGCCTTCGTCTCGCGAGCGAGACCGAGCGCGAGGAACCCGCCCGAGCGCTCATCGATCCTGACGTGGAGGCGGGCCGAGCCCGACCGCTCCAGTTCCGCGGCCGCGAGCGCGAGGGCCTGCGATCGCGATCCGGGGCTCACGACGAGGTCGCGGACGCCGTTTCGCACGAAAGCGCTCAGCAGTGCGACCGAGAAGTCGGTCGCAGGATTACCGGTGGCCGCGGTCGCGGCAGCCGCCATGGTCGTGACGTCGCCCGGATGCGGGCCGTCACCCATCCCGGCGGCCGGTCTGATCGTTGTTGTCGGGACCGTTCTCGTCCAGCTCGGCGAGCTCTTTCTCGAGCTGCCGGATGCGCTCCTCCTGGTCGTGGTCCATCCGGAGCTTTCCGAGGAACTCGGGGTCGTCGTCCGGCGCGGACACGCGACGTGCGAGAGCCTTCCGCCGGCCGCGGCCTATCAGGAACCACAGGATGCCGCCGATGACGGGGAACAGGATGATGACGAGCAGCCACACGGGCTTGGGAAGGCCGCGCACTCGAGAGCGATCGAACAAGGCGCAGTCTGCCACCGAATAGATGTAGAACACCACGGCTGCAACGCCGAGGGCTATCCAGAGGCGAACCATGGGTCAATCGTAACTCTCAGAGACGGTCTCTAAGCTGGGAGGGTGAAGCGGATTCCCTCTTGGATCACCTACACCGTGCTGCGCCTCCTGGTGTTCGCGGTGCCGCTCGCGATCCTGCTGCTGGTGGGCGTGGTCTGGTGGCTGGCTGTCATCGCTGCCGCGCTGATCGGCCTGTGCCTCTCGTACATCTTCTTGAGCCGTCCGCGAAACGCGGTCTCGTCGGAGCTTTATGCGGTTCGCCACCGCGAGAAGCCCTTGCGTTCGGAGGATGACGACGTGGAGGATGCCGCGGTCGACGCGCGCGACGAGCGCTCCGGGCCCGAGACGTCTCGTCGCTCCGAGTCGGGCGAGGGTTCAGCGGCCTGACCGAAGGTCAGAACGCGTAGGCGGCGCCGAGCGCGATTCCGACGAGCAGACCGGTGATGCTGGTCAGCTGCAGCGCCGTCACCAGTTCGCGCGGAGTGCGCCCGAAGAGCGTGATCACGCAGGCGGGCAGTGCGGCGAGCAGCGCGAACATCCCGAACCAGGCGAACGGGTAGAACACCGCGAGCACCGCGAGGATGAGGAACGGCACGAGCAGCAGCACGCAGAACACGATGCGGGATGCGACGTTGCCGAGCAGAACCGCGAGCGTCCGCTTGCGCGCCTGCTTGTCGGGCACGATGTCGCGGATGTTGTTGACCATGAGCACGGCGCAGGCGATGAGGCCGGCGATCACCCCGCCGTACCACGACTCCTGGTTGACGGTTCCGGCGAGCATGAACGTGGTGCCGGCGGTCGCGACGAGGCCGAAGAACACGAAGACGAACACCTCGCCCAGCCCGTAGTACCCGTAGGGACGCTTGCCGCCGGTGTAGAACCACGCCGCAGCGATGGCCGCCGCCCCGATCAGCAGCACCCACCAGTGCTGAGTCAGGATCACCAGGATCACGCCCGCGATCGCCGCCAGGGCGAAAAACGTCAGCGCGACCGTGAGTACCTTGCGCGGCGCCGCCTTGCCCGAGCCCGTGAGGCGGCCCGGTCCGACACGGAACTCATCCGTCCCCCGGACGCCGTCGGAGTAGTCGTTGGCATAGTTGACGCCGATCTGCAGGAGCACGGCGACCGCCAGACACAGCAGCGACCGGACGGGATGCCAGACTCCAGGCCCCTCCGCGATCTTCGCCGCCCCGACACCGATGAGCACCGGCGCGATCGCCAGAGGCAGCGTCCGGAGTCGCGCACCCGCGATCCAGTCGGCCGTGGTCGCCGGCTTGACGTTGGCGGCGGCCGCTCCCGGGCGTCCGCTGCGCCCGCCGCGCGGTCCGCGGGCGGTGGGCGGCGCCATCCGCTGCATGCGTGGCTTGTTCTGACTCATCACAGAGCGAATCGTAACAACATCCGCTATGCCCCTCGTTCCGCGGCGAGCGCCGAAATGACGACCCGGTCCGGTTTTCCGCTCGCCAGCCGTGGCATCCGGTCCACCTCGACGATGCGGGCGGGCGCGGCAGCTCGCCCCAGGCGCTCCGCGAGCGCCCTCCGAACGGCCTCGAGCTCCGTTCCCTTGCTCCCCTCCGAGACCACCACCGGCACCTGTCCCCACTCGGCGTCTGGCACCGCCACCACGACCGCCTCCCCGAGCCCCGGGAGTTCTCGGACGACCCGCTCGACGGCGTCCAGCAGCACCTTCTCCCCGCCCGAGATGATCACGTTGTCCGCACGGCCCGCGACGGATACGCGGCCCTCGTCGTCCACGCTTCCGAGGTCACCCGTGCGATACCAGCGAACGCCGTCGTGCTCAGCGAACGCGGACGCCGACCGCTCGGGATCGCCGACGTACCCTTCTGCAAGAACCGGCCCGGAGATCTCGAGCTGTCCACCGATCTCCCGCACCACGGTGGTCCCGATCGGAAGCCCGTCGTAGACGCACCCTCCAGCGGTCTCGCTGGAGCCGTACGTACTCACGATCCGCGCCCCCACCCGTTCCGCCCGCTCCCGGAGTCCGGGATTGAGAGCCTGGCCGCCGACGAGGATCCCGTCGAAACTCCGAAGGGCGCCGGCCACCCGTCGCGAGCCGCCTTCGATCGCCTCCACGAGCCTCCCCAGCTGCACGGGAACGAGAGACGTGTACCGCAGGTCATGGCTCAACTCCCCGGCAGCATCCGCGAACCGCTCCGGGTCGAAGTGGCCCGCACCGTAGAGGATCGGCTCCGTCTCGGCCGCGAGTGACCGCACCAGCACCTGAGCTCCGGCGACGTAGTGAACGGGAAGTGCGAGCAGCCACTGCCCCTGTCCGCCGAGCGCCCCGGCCGAGGCGGCCGCGCTCGCCAGCAGCGCATCCGCGGAGAGCGCCACCCTCTTCGGCACCCCTGTGGATCCCGACGTCTCGATGATGAGCGCCACATTCTGCGCGACGCGCTCGTCGTCCGCCGGCCACGACAGGCCGCCGACCCGCTGGCCCGGTGCGCTCGCGCTCGCACTCCGCGGCACCACGGCGCTCCGCATCTCGCTCGCGCTCCGCGGCACCACGGCGTCTCCCCCACCGCCGAGCGACTCACGGAGAGCGGCGAAGACGTCCTCCGGCTGCGAGGCGTCGATCACCCGAACGGCTCGACTCATGACCCGCCGCCTCAGTACTGCCAGGGGAACGGCGACCAGTCGGGCTCGCGCTTCTGCAGGAAGGCGTCCCGTCCCTCCACCGCTTCATCCGTCCCGTAGGCCAGCCGCGTGGCCTCGCCCGCGAACAGCTGCAGCCCGACGAGTCCGTCGTCGACCGCGTTGAAGGCGTACTTCAGCATCCGGATCGCGGTCGGCGACTTCGTCAGGATCTCGTTCGCCCACTCGAGGGCGACCTTCTCCAGGTCGGCATGCGGGACGACCGCGTTGACGGCTCCCATCTCTTGAGCACGCTGAGCCGAGTACTCCCGCGCAAGGAAGAACACCTCGCGACCGAACTTCTGCCCGACGTGCTGTGCGAAATAGGCGGACCCGTAGCCCGCGTCGAACGAGCCGACGTCGGCGTCCGTCTGCTTGAACCGACCGTGCTCGGCGCTCGCGATCGTGAGGTCGCACACCACGTGGAGCGAGTGGCCGCCGCCGGCGGCCCAGCCGGGAACCACCGCGATCACCACTTTGGGCATGAACCGGATCAGGCGCTGCACCTCGAGGATATGCAGCCGTCCTCCCCGCGCCTTGTCGATGCTCGTCGCCGTCTCCCCCTCGGCATACTTGTAGCCGTCCCTCCCGCGGATCCGCTGATCGCCGCCCGAGCAGAACGCCCACCCGCCATCCTTCGGGCTCGGTCCGTTGCCGGTGAGCAGCACGACGCCGATCCGCGGATTCGTCCGTGCGTCTTCGAGCGCCGAGTAGAGCTCGTCGACGGTGTGCGGCCGGAACGCGTTCCTCACCTCGGGACGGTCGAAGGCGACGCGTGCGATGCGCCCACTGATGTCGTGGTGATAGGTGATATCGGTGAGGTCCTCGTAGCCGTGAACTTCACGCCATACGTCGGGATCGAAGAGTTCTGAGACGTCCGCTTGCATGGATCCAGCCTACGGTTCGCGCTTCCGCCGCGACCCGGCCGTGCAAAACTTGTGGAATGGTGCCGGAACTCGCCGACCTGTTGGCAACTTCGCGTGTGGTCTCCCTGCCGATGACCGCGCGCTTCCGCGGGATCACGGTGCGTGAGGCGGTGCTGTTCGAGGGGCCACAGGGCTGGACGGAGTTCTCCCCCTTCGTCGAGTACGACGATGAGGAGGCGTCCGCGTGGCTTCGCGCGGCCGTCGACTTCGGCTGGCGACCGACTCCCGAGCCGCTGCGGCAGCGCATTCCGGTCAATGCGACCGTTCCCGCGGTGCCGGCCGCCGATGTCGCGCGGATACTCGCCCGCTATCCCGACGTTCGGACCGCCAAGGTGAAGGTGGCAGAGCCCGGCCAGACGCTCTCCGACGACGTTGCTCGTGTCCGTGCTGTGCGTGAAGCACTCGGTCCCGAAGGACGCATCCGCATCGACGCGAACGCGCTGTGGAATCTGGACGAGGCCGAGCACGCCATCCATGCCCTCGCCCCGTTCGATCTGGAGTACGTCGAACAGCCGTGCGCGACCATCGACGAGCTGGCCGAGCTCCGCCGTCGGGTCAAGTACATGGACATCCCGATCGCCGCGGACGAGAGCGTCCGCAAGGCGGCCGATCCGCTCGAAGTCGCGCGTGCCGGGGCGGCCGACCTGCTGATCGTCAAAGCGCAGCCGCTCGGCGGCATCCACTCCGCACTGCGCATCGTCGCCGCTGCCGGCCTGCCGGCGGTGGTGTCGAGCGCCATCGACACTTCGGTGGGCATCGCGATGGGCGCCTACCTGGCCGCAGCGCTGCCCGACGTGGACTTCGACTGCGGACTCGGCACGGTGGCGATGTTCGTCGATGACGTCGCGGATGAGCCACTGGTCCCGGTCGACGGCAGCATCCCCGTCGTCCGTCCGACCGTGTCGTCGAGCCGATTGGATGCGCTGAGCGCTGACCAGGGCCGCACCGAGTGGTGGCGGGACCGCATCAGGCGATGCCACCGCATCCTGGAGCACTCCGCCGCGCTCTGAACCGGCTCAGGCGTACAGGCTCTCCGGTACCTCGAGCCCGTAAATCGCTCGACCCGAGTTCCAGATGGCGGCGCACGCGGCCCGAAGGAGGTCGAGCCGATCCGGCCCCTCGGAGACGATCCGCACCTCGTTCCCATCGATGGCCACGGTCGCCTCGCGGACGCTGACCGAGCCGTCCCGAGCCGTCCGCGCCTGCGGATACGATTCGGTCAGACCTCGAAGGTCGTTCAGGATGTAGGTCGGGCGCGAGTTCGCGTCGGCCGAGAGCAGTTGCTTGCCTCCGTCGATGCCCGTCAGAACGAGGACCGAATCGATCTCCGCCCGATTCGCACCCAGGATGTCCGTGTCCAGTCGGTCCCCGATGAAGAGGGGCTTCTTCGCCTGGAAGCGATTCACGGCCTCGTCGAAGATCGCGCGCTCGGGTTTCCCCGCCACCAACGGGAGTCGCCCGACCGCGGTGTGCACGGCCGAGACGAGGGTGCCGTTCCCGGGAGCGATGCCGCGAGCCACGGGGATGGTCCAGTCGGTGTTGGTCGCAATCCACGGACGTTCGTCGTCGGACCGGCCCTGGAGCGCGAACGCCGCCTCGGCGAGTTCCGTCCAGCCGATGTCGGGCGAGAAGCCCTGGATCACCGCAGCGGGCTCGTCGTCTGCGGATCGGGTGACGGAGAAGCCGCCCTTCTGGACCTCGTCCACCAGGCCGTCCCCGCCGACGACCAGGATGTTCGATCCCGCGGGCACATGATCCGCGAGCAGGCGAACAGCGGCCTGGGGCGATGTGACCACGTCGGTCGGGCGAACGTTCAGGCCCAGCTCCGTGAGATGCTGGGCCACCGCAGCATCCGTTCGGGACGCGTTGTTGGTGATGTAACCGACCCGGATGGTTTCGGCGACACCATTCAGGCTGTCCACTGCATACGGGATGGCGTCGGCGCCCTTGTAGACGACACCGTCGAGGTCGGCGAGGACGAGGTCGACTCCGTCGAGCGGAGCCTTGCCCTCACTGCTCCGTCGAAACAGTGCCATCGTGCGGCTCGCCCTCCACGTCGTCGTCCTCGGCTACGAAGTCGTCCACGTCGGCCGCTTCGTTGTCGTCCGCTGTCTCGTCCTCGTCCGTCAGATCGAGGAACACTTCTTCCTCGATGATGTCGATCGTCTCGTGCTCGTCCGTGTCCTGCGCCTGGTCGAGCGCCTCCTCGGCACGCGTCGCTCGGCTGCGCCAGCGCGCAGCGTCGTCGTCTCGGCCCAGCTCTTCCAGCACCTCGGCATACGCGTGGAACAGGTCCGCGCTGTAGCTGAACGCACGGTTCGGATCGAGCTGGGGAATCTCCAGTTCGGCGAGGGCAGCTTCCGGCTGCTCCAGGTCCAGGCGCGCACCGGACATGGCGATCGCCAGGGAGACCTGCACGTCGGCGGGCAGCGTGGAGCGGTCGACAGAGCGACCGAGCTCGAGCGCACGATCGGGCCGGCCCACTCCGCGTTCGCTGTCCACCATCAGGGGAAGCTGGTCGTTCGAGCCGGAGATCCGTCGATACGTCCGCAGTTCCCGGAGGGCCAGCGCGAAGTCGCCGGTCGCGTACGCCGTGATGGCGAGCGTCTCGCGGACGACCGCCACGCGCCCGGCACGCCGCGACGCCGAAACCGCGTGCTGGTGCGCGAGCTCGGGTTCGCTTTCGATGAGGCGACCCGCCATGACGAGGTGCTTCGCGACCCAGTCCGCGTTGTCCTTGCTGAGCGTCTTCAGCTCGACGCGTGCTTCGCCGGGGAGATCTCGAGCCTGAACGTCGTCAGGGATGTCCGGGTCGTCATGACGCGGACGCACGGACTGCAGCTCGCGAGCGCGCTCCGCTTCTACGTCGTACTGCCGGCTCTGCTCGCGGGCATCTCTATCTCCGCGGGCCGGGCGTCCGTCGCGGGTCCACAGCTGCTCGTCGCGTCCGGGGCGCCCCTGACCGTCGCGGCGGTAGCCCCCGGCCTGTCCACGAGAACCACCCGCGCGTGCGGGTCCGCCACTCTGCTGACCGCGGGATGCGCTGTTCCACTCGCGACCACCCGAGCGGTTCCCGGAGGATCCGTCCGTTCGTCGCGGGGCGTCGCCACGTCCGTCGCGACCTGCGCCGGACGGACGACCGCCCTGGCGCTCGACGTCGCGTCCTCGGTAGCCGTCCCGACGCTCGCTGTCGCGGCCCCGGTAGCTGTCTCGGCGCTCTCCGCCCCGGGAGTCATCGCGTCCGCGGAAGCCGGCGCCACGCTCGCCGCCGCGCGACCCGGAGTACCCGCCGGAGCGCTCGGGTCGACGGTCGTCGCCTGCCGCGCGAGGCTTCCATTCGCGCGAGGGACGTCCGTCCCGCGAACGACCAGCGTCGTCTCGGTCGGTCCGCGGTCGCGGGTTACGGTCTCCGCGGTAGCGGTCGGCACCGTCGCGGCCGTTTCCGGCGCCTTCTGCGCGGCGGTAGCCGCCCTCCGAACGGTCACTGCGACCGTTACGGAACGAGCCGCCGCCAGTAGAGGACGACCGATCGCGGGATGCGCCACCCGACGAAGACCGGTCGCGGGACGTGCCGCTCGAGCGCGGTCGACCGCCCTGCCCGCCATCGTTGCGTGGGGGTCGGTAGCTGTCTCCGCCGCGAGCCGGCCGGTCGGGCTGCTGTCGGCGCCGCGGCTGCTCGTTCCGGGCGTTCTCGTCTGCCGGTGTGTCGCTCACGGCTTCTCCTGTCGAGTCGGCGGGTCGAGCCCAGCCTATTCTTCGTACTGCTACTGACCCCGTTAACGCGAAATGGCCACCCATCACTGGGTGGCCATCTCACAAAGAAGTCCGGCGGTGTCCTACTCTCCCACAGGGTCCCCCCTGCAGTACCATCGGCGCAGAGAGTCTTAGCTTCCGGGTTCGGAATGTAACCGGGCGTTTCCCTCTCGCTATGGCCGCCGAAACACTATTGATGTATCAAAGTGAACGATCAAGCTTCGCTTGAATCAGTTCTCGACCGTACATCGAGAACCACATAGTGGACGCGTGCAATCTCAGGCCCCTCATGCCAGCCTTACAACATGCATGAGAGTGGTGATTATCAAGTTATCGGCTTATTAGTACCGGTCAGCTCCATGGGTCTTTAGTCCCCACTTCCACATCCGGCCTATCAACCCAGTAGTCTAGCTGGGAGCCTCTCGCCCGAAGGCATGGAAATCTCATCTTGAGGCCGGCTTCCCGCTTAGATGCTTTCAGCGGTTATCCATCCCGAACGTAGCTAATCAGCGGTGCTCCTGGCGGAACAACTGACACACCAGAGGTTCGTCCAACCCGGTCCTCTCGTACTAGGGTCAGATCCTCTCAAATTTCCTACGCGCGCAGCGGATAGGGACCGAACTGTCTCACGACGTTCTAAACCCAGCTCGCGTACCGCTTTAATGGGCGAACAGCCCAACCCTTGGGACCTACTCCAGCCCCAGGATGCGACGAGCCGACATCGAGGTGCCAAACCATGCCGTCGATATGGACTCTTGGGCAAGATCAGCCTGTTATCCCCGAGGTACCTTTTATCCGTTGAGCGACAGCGCTTCCACAAGCCACTGCCGGATCACTAGTCCCGACTTTCGTCCCTGCTCGACTTGTCAGTCTCACAGTCAAGCTCCCTTGTGCACTTACACTCGACACCTGATTGCCAACCAGGTTGAGGGAACCTTTGGGCGCCTCCGTTACTTTTTGGGAGGCAACCGCCCCAGTTAAACTACCCACCAGGCACTGTCCCTGAACCGGATTACGGTTCTAAGTTAGATATCCAAAGTGACCAGAGTGGTATTTCAACAATGACTCCACCGACACTGGCGTGCCGGCTTCAAAGTCTCCCACCTATCCTACACAAGCCACTCCGAACACCAATACCAAGCTGTAGTAAAGGTCACGGGGTCTTTCCGTCCTGCTGCGCGTAACGAGCATCTTTACTCGTAGTGCAATTTCGCCGAGTTCGCGGTTGAGACAGCTGGGAAGTCGTTACGCCATTCGTGCAGGTCGGAACTTACCCGACAAGGAATTTCGCTACCTTAGGATGGTTATAGTTACCACCGCCGTTTACTGGGGCTTAAATTCTGAGCTTCGCCGAAGCTAACCCTTCCTCTTAACCTTCCAGCACCGGGCAGGCGTCAGTCCGTATACATCGTCTTGCGACTTGGCACGGACCTGTGTTTTTAGTAAACAGTCGCTTCCCACTGGTCTCTGCGGCCTTCAAACGCTCCCGGAGCAAGTCCGTTCACGCCTCAGGCCCCCCTTCTCCCGAAGTTACGGGGGCATTTTGCCGAGTTCCTTAACCACGATTCTCTCGATCTCCTTGGTATTCTCTACCTGACCACCTGAGTCGGTTTGGGGTACGGGCGGCTTGAACCTCGCGTCGATGCTTTTCTTGGCAGCATAGGATCACCCATTTCGTCAATGAAGACTACGCATCGTGCCTGGGCCTATGTGAGAGACGGATTTGCCTATCTCTCGGCTTACACACTTACACCGGGACAACCATCGCCCGGCTGGGCTACCTTCCTGCGTCACACCTGTTAATACGCTAGCCGCACCAGCATGGGGTCGAGCGTTAGGCCCGGACCTTCACCCCGAAGGGATCCGTGTCCAGGATTAGGACTCTTAGCACCACTGGATTAGCTTGGGCGGTTCTTCGCCGGTACGGGAATATCAACCCGTTGTCCATCGACTACGCCTGTCGGCCTCGCCTTAGGTCCCGACTTACCCAGGGCGGATTAGCCTGGCCCTGGAACCCTTGGTCTTTCGGAGGACGGGTTTCTCACCCGTCTTTCGCTACTCATGCCTGCATTCTCACTCGTGTAGCGTCCACGGCTGGTTTACACCGCCGCTTCACTCGCCACACGACGCTCTCCTACCCATCAACACGGCTGGACCACGAAGGCCTACCAATAATGTCAATGCCACAACTTCGGTGGCGTGCTTGAGCCCCGTTACATTGTCGGCGCGGAATCACTTGACCAGTGAGCTATTACGCACTCTTTCAAGGGTGGCTGCTTCTAAGCCAACCTCCTGGTTGTCTGTGCAACTCCACATCCTTTCCCACTTAGCACGCGCTTAGGGACCTTAGTTGGTGGTCTGGGTTGTTTCCCTCTCGACGATGAAGCTTATCCCCCACCGTCTCACTGCTGCGCTCTCACTTACCGGCATTCGGAGTTTGGCTGACGTCAGTAACCTTTTGGGGCCCATCGGCCATCCAGTAGCTCTACCTCCGGCAAGAAACACGCAACGCTGCACCTAAATGCATTTCGGAGAGAACCAGCTATCACGAAGTTTGATTGGCCTTTCACCCCTATCCACAGCTCATCCCCTCAGTTTTCAACCTAAGTGGGTTCGGTCCTCCACGACGTCTTACCGTCGCTTCAACCTGGCCATGGATAGATCACTTCGCTTCGGGTCTAGGACATGCGACTGAATCGCCCTATTCAGACTCGCTTTCGCTACGGCTACCCCTCACGGGTTAACCTCGCCACATATCGCTAACTCGCAGGCTCATTCTTCAAAAGGCACGCTGTCACCCCTACAAGGAGGCTCCAACGGTTTGTAAGCAAACGGTTTCAGGTACTATTTCACTCCCCTCCCGGGGTACTTTTCACCTTTCCCTCACGGTACTTGTCCGCTATCGGTCATCTGGGAGTATTTAGGCTTATCAGGTGGTCCTGACAGATTCACACGGGATTTCTCGGGCCCCGTGCTACTTGGGATACTCTTCGCGCCATTGGACCATTTCGGTTACGGGGCTGGCACCCGCTGTGGCTGGCCTTTCAATGCCATTCACCTATGATCCTTTGTAACGCTTGCAGTTCGGCAGAAGCTGCTGAAAAGTCCCGCAACCCCGACCATGCAACGCCTGCCGGCTATCACACATGATCGGTTTAGCCTCTTCCGGTTTCGCTCGCCACTACTAACGGAATCGCTTTTGCTTTCTCTTCCTGTGGGTACTGAGATGTTTCACTTCCCCACGTTCCCTCTACCCGCCCTATATATTCAGGCGGGAGTCACTGGGTCACCCAAAGGGCCCAGCGGGGTTTCCCCATTCGGAAATCCTCGGATCAAAGTTCGCTTATCAACTCCCCGAGGCTTATCGCAGATTGCTACGTCCTTCTTCGGCTCCAGATGCCAAGGCATCCACCGTTTGCTCTTAGAAACTTGAAATCACATGAGTTTTAGAATCGATCGACGTCTCATCTGCCGAAGCAGAATTTGACGCAGATTGACCAATGATCTAATAAATCAGATCATCTTTGTGATCCGAACCCGAAGGTTCGAATCTAAGATGCTCGCGTCCACTGTGTAGTTCTCAAAGTACGGGCGGTACCTTTTCCGCCGGTCGAGTTATGGCCAACTAGAAAAGGTCCAGAGGATTCGGTTCTCATCTTTTCCGATGAGGTCCGGTCCCTCAGGACCCAACAGCGTGCATGTGCGAAGCTTCCCGGACCGAACCTTTCCTACCCCGAGGGGTGTACTGAGTTCGAGCTGTTCAGCTCCGCACCAATGTCAATGTTCCACCCATGAGCTAACCGGCTGAGACGTTCGCTCAGATCCGGCGCCTGGACACCCGAGGGTGCCAGTTGCTCCTTAGAAAGGAGGTGATCCAGCCGCACCTTCCGGTACGGCTACCTTGTTACGACTTAGTCCTAATCACCGATCCCACCTTCGACGGCTCCCTCCACAAGGGTTGGGCCACCGGCTTCGGGTGTTACCGACTTTCATGACTTGACGGGCGGTGTGTACAAGGCCCGGGAACGTATTCACCGCAGCGTTGCTGATCTGCGATTACTAGCGACTCCGACTTCATGAGGTCGAGTTGCAGACCTCAATCCGAACTGAGACCGGCTTTTTGGGATTCGCTCCACCTTACGGTATTGCAGCCCTTTGTACCGGCCATTGTAGCATGCGTGAAGCCCAAGACATAAGGGGCATGATGATTTGACGTCATCCCCACCTTCCTCCGAGTTGACCCCGGCAGTCTCCTATGAGTTCCCGCCATTACGCGCTGGCAACATAGAACGAGGGTTGCGCTCGTTGCGGGACTTAACCCAACATCTCACGACACGAGCTGACGACAACCATGCACCACCTGTTTACGAGTGTCCAAAGAGTTGACCATTTCTGGCCCGTTCTCGTATATGTCAAGCCTTGGTAAGGTTCTTCGCGTTGCATCGAATTAATCCGCATGCTCCGCCGCTTGTGCGGGCCCCCGTCAATTCCTTTGAGTTTTAGCCTTGCGGCCGTACTCCCCAGGCGGGGCGCTTAATGCGTTAGCTGCGACACGGAAACCGTGGAATGGTCCCCACATCTAGCGCCCAACGTTTACGGCGTGGACTACCAGGGTATCTAATCCTGTTCGCTCCCCACGCTTTCGCTCCTCAGCGTCAGTTACGGCCCAGAGAACTGCCTTCGCCATCGGTGTTCCTCCTGATATCTGCGCATTCCACCGCTACACCAGGAATTCCATTCTCCCCTACCGCACTCTAGTCTGCCCGTACCCACTGCAGGCCCGAGGTTGAGCCTCGGGTTTTCACAGCAGACGCGACAGACCGCCTACGAGCTCTTTACGCCCAATAATTCCGGACAACGCTCGCACCCTACGTATTACCGCGGCTGCTGGCACGTAGTTAGCCGGTGCTTTTTCTGCAGGTACCGTCACTTTCGCTTCTTCCCTACTAAAAGAGGTTTACAACCCGAAGGCCGTCATCCCTCACGCGGCGTTGCTGCATCAGGCTTTCGCCCATTGTGCAATATTCCCCACTGCTGCCTCCCGTAGGAGTCTGGGCCGTGTCTCAGTCCCAGTGTGGCCGGTCACCCTCTCAGGCCGGCTACCCGTCGTAGGCTTGGTGGGCCGTTACCTCACCAACTACCTGATAGGCCGCGAGTCCATCCTTGACCGAAGTTCTTTCCACGTACAGGAGATGCCTCCGTACGTCATATCCGGTATTAGCTTCCGTTTCCGGAGGTTATCCCAGAGTCAAGGGCAGGTTACTCACGTGTTACTCACCCGTTCGCCACTAATCCCCCGGAGCAAGCTCCAGGTTCATCGTTCGACTTGCATGTGTTAAGCACGCCGCCAGCGTTCGTCCTGAGCCAGGATCAAACTCTCCGTAAATGTTTTGCTCCGCGGTCGCAAGCGACCGGGAAACATTGTGCAGGCTTGGCCAGGAAATATGGCCGCGCACTGCGAGTTTGTCTTGACTAGTTTCGAATATCTACTGACATTCTGTTTCTAATCCAAAGGAATCTCGCATCGACCACTAGACTAGGTCTAGAAGGTCAATGCCGAGGTTGTTTGGCATTTGACATTGTGCACGCTGTTGAGTTCTCAAGGATCGGACGCTCTCGCTTTTCAACCTTCCGGCTGTCTCCGCGAGGCAACTTCTCTACCTTACCACTCTCAGTCAGTTTGTCAAGTCGGCGTTTCGTGTTCCTCGTTGGCCCGATATGTGGTGGGCACAACCGATCACACGATCCGAACCGGTTAGACCTGCTCAGTGAGTGGGTGTTAATCCTAAGCGCAGCAGCCGAACTAATTCAAGTTCGGATTTGCCGCTTTGGCTTGGGATTCGGTCCCGCTTGAGGCCGGGGAGCTCTTCCGCTCTCCCGCACCTTTGGGGTGACAAGTAAGTACTTTACGCAGGCCCTGGAGGTCGTGCAAATTCGGCCTACCGCCCGGGCGTGTCGCCCTTGACTTCCGCGGGATTCCGCGGATCTTCGTCAGTCGTGCCGCCCCCAGGCCTCCCGGGGCAAGCAAAAACCCCCTCGTGAGCCGAAGCTCAGAGGGGGTTCTTTTCGCAGAAGTCCGCGACGGTCACAGTCCCGAGTACGCGTGCAACCCGTGGAAGAACACGTTCACGATCCCGAAGTTGAAGAGCACCGCCGCAAACCCGATGATCGCGAGCCACGCCGAACGCGATCCGCGCCATCCGCGAGTGGCTCGTGCGTGGATGTATCCCGCATAGATCACCCAGATGATGAAGGTCCACACCTCCTTGGTGTCCCATCCCCAATACCGGCCCCATGCCTTTTCGGCCCAGATGGCGCCGGCGATCAGGGTGAAGGTCCACGCGATGAAGCCCACGATGTTGATCCGGTATGCGAGGTTCTCGAGCGCTACCGAACTCGGAAGGGTCGCGAGGAAGCGGAACTGCTGCGGTCGAGACTCCTCGACCTGGCGTTCGCGTCGATACTGCAGCAGCTGAAGACCCGACAGCGCGAAGCCCAGAGCGAAGAACGCCGTTCCCAGAACGGCCACGATGATGTGGATCACCAACCAGTACGACTGCAACGCCGGCTGCAACGGAACGACGGGGACGTAGTACCGAAGCAGGGCGATCCCCTGGAGCACAAGGACCAGTCCGAGGACGAAGGTCCCGACGTACTTGATCTGCCACTTGAGGTTGGCGATGAGGAAGACGCCGATGATCACGAGCGTCCCCGTCATCGAGAACTCCCACATGTTCGCCCAGGGGACGCGCGCGGCGGCTATGCCGCGAAGCACCACTGCGACGAAGTGGAATGCGAACCCGACGATCGTGAGGCCGAACGCCCAGCGCAGAGACGCAGAGTTCTCCGATCCGTTCACCAGGTCGTCCTCGACCCGCGAGCTGATCCGCGACGACAGCCGGCCGAGTGCGGACCCGGCAGGTGGCGCCTCCGCGTCACCTCCACCGATCACGGTGGCGGTCGGCGCTCCTACCGGCGCTGTTACCTCCGCGCGCCGGGCGACAGCGCTCGGAACGGCTGCGGCCTCGACGGCCGTTGCCCGAGCTCCCCGCCGTGCGAGATCGAGTGCGAAGGCGATGAATGCCGCCGCGTACAGTCCCATCGCCGCGTACAGGAACACGGTCGAGAGTTGAGCGAGCGTTTCGGTCACTATGCAAGCCTAAGTCTTCGGGGAGCCGGCGAGGGCTCGAGAATGCTGATCCGCCACCGCGGCTATCGCCGCGAGGAGGTTCGGGTCGTCGCCGCGGGCCAGACCGGCGTACTCCAAGGTGAGAGACCCGTCCGAGTTCTCGACGGCCTTCACCCACAGCCGGCGCCTCGGCACGAACAGCGAGGTGAGCAGGCCCACCAGGATGAGGATCGCGAACACGAGGACCCAGACCTGGGCCGGGTCGTGGTGCACCTCGAGCGTCGCGAAGCGCTTCACCCCGTCCAGCGAGATCGTGCCGAGCCCATTCGGCAGCTGCACCTTCTCGCCCGGCTTGAGCTCGAGCGCCTTGGTCTTGGTCGGCGGACCGGCCAGCTGCTCGAGGGTGTCGGTGTTCAGGCTGTAGACGGACTGCGGGACTCCGTCGTCGACGCCGAGGTCTCCCGCGTAGACGTTGAGGCTCAACACCGGATCGTCGAGTCCGGGGAACTTCGACGCCAAGGCCCCCTGGGCTGTCTGGCTCGCCGTCACCGTCGGGTAGAAGAAGCCGATCATGCCGACCTGCTCCTTCAGCCCATCCGGGATCTTCACGAAGCCGAGAGACGTCAGGTTCGGATCGGCCTGCGGGATGAACGGCACCGAGTCGCTGAACACCACCTTGCCGGCGGGATCCCGGACGGTGATCGACGGGGCATAGCCGTTCCCGAGCAGATAGACGTTGGTGCCGCCGATCGCCAACGGGTCGTTCACCTTGATGGTCGTGTTGGATGTCGCATCCCCCGGCCCGACCGTCGTCACGTGCGCGGTGTAGTCCAGCGGTGTGCCGATCGCATCCTTGTTCTTCGTCTCGTAGGCGACGTTGAGCTTGTTCACGGCGATCGAGAACGGCGCCAGCGTCCCATCGCTGAAGAAGCGCCCGGGATTGAACGAGTTGTACGACGGCAGGCTGTTCACGAAGCTCTGACCCTCGACCACGATCTTCTGGCCGGTGTAGCCGAATCCGCCACCGACGCCGATCGCCAGCAGCACCCCCAGCAGCGCGACGTGGAAGACGAGGTTTCCGCTCTCGCGCAGATAGCCGCGCTCGGCGGAGACCGATGTGGAGCGGGCGTCCTGGTAGAGAGCGACGCGGTATCGATTGGCCTTCAGGACGTCGCGTGCGGTCAGGATCGGATCCGGACCGCTCGCGCGAAGCTCCGCCGGCAGCACCCGCGCCTGGAATCCGGACATGCGCGTGAGACGGACGGGCGTTCGCGGCGGCTTGGCCCGCATGGCCAGGAAGTGATGCTTCGTCCGCGGGATGATGCATCCGATCAGGGATGCGAACAGCAGAAGGTAGATCGCCGAGAACCACACCGAGGTGTACACGTCGAAGGCCTGGAGATTGTCGAGAACCGGTGCCAGGGACGGGTTGTCGGTGAAGTACTTGGTCACGCCGTTCGGGTCGGAACTCCGCTGCGGGACCAGGGACCCCGGCACCGCTGCGATGGCCAGCAGGAGCAGCAGGAACAGCGCGGTGCGCATGCTCGTCAGCTGCCGCCAGAACCAGCGAAGCCACCCGGCGGGGCCGAGCTGAGGCTGGACGACGTTCGGGTCCTCGCGAGGGGGCGCCGAATCGATGTGATCAGAGGGCCGGCTCAAAACCTTGGATCACCGCCAAGAACTGGGACATGAGCTCGCTCCACAGACCGGTGACCATCAGGACTCCGATGACCACCAGCAGAACGCCGCCGATGATGTTGATTGCGCGGATGTGCCGCTTCAGGAACGAGACGGAACCCGCCACCCAGTCGAACCCGAGCGCGACCAGCAGGAACGGGATGCCGAGGCCGATGCAGTAGAACAGGCCGAGGAGCGCGCCTCGCCAGGGCGATCCGCTTCCGACACTGAGGGCGCTGATCGCGGCCAGCGTCGGGCCGATGCAGGGCGTCCACCCGAGACCGAACACGATTCCCAGGAGCGGTGCGCCGATCAAGCCCGTCGCCGGCCGCCAGGACGGCTTGATCGTCCGCTGCAAGAACGAGAACTGGCCGATGAACACGAGCCCCATGACGATCACCAGGGCCCCGAGGATCCGGACGACGACCTCCTGCCAGCGAACGAGCCAGAAGCCGAGCGCGCCGAACGCAGCGCCGTAGGCGATGAAGACGACGGCGAACCCGAGGATGAAGAGCGCGACGCCGGTGAGCATCCGCGATCGGTCGCGCTTCGCGCCGGGGTCGCTGATACCGCCGACATACGCGAGATAGCCGGGTACGAGGGGCAGGACGCAGGGCGACGCGAACGACACCAGTCCTGCCAGGAGTGCGATCGGCAGGGCCAGCAGGAGCTGACCGCTGAAAACGATCTGACCGACGCCGCCCACGTCAGTTCTCGGCCACGGCGTCGGAGATGAGGGAGTCGAGGATGCTCTTGTCGGGGATCGCGCCGAGGATGCGCGCTGCGACCCGGCCCTTCTTGTCCACGACCAGTGTCGTCGGCGTTGCCTTCGGGGGAACGGTCTTGCTGAAGGCCAGGAGAACCGATCCCGTGTCCCTGTCCAGCACCGACGGGTAGGTGACGCCCTTCTCCTTCTCGAAGCTCGCGGCGGTCTGTGCCGAGTCGTATAGGTTGACGCCGAGGAACCCGACGCCCTTCGACGCGTACTTCTGACTGAGCGACTCCAGCGCAGGAGCCTCGACGCGGCAGGGTGGGCATCCGGCGTACCAGAAGTTGACGACGAGGACCTTTCCCGCGTAGTCGGCAGAGGAGACCGTGCTGCCACTCTGGAGCTTTCCGGAGAACTCGACCGGCTTGCCGCGGCTGGCGTCAGCGAACTCGCTGACGGTCCCATCGCCGGCGATGTAGTTCTGGCCGCTGCCGGAGCGGTACTGCTTCGCCAGACCGTCGTCTGCTGTGCAGCCGGTGAGGGCGAGAGCGGTCGCCGCGACGAAGGCGGCGATCGGAAGAAGCATGCGCGGGCGCAGGCGAGGTGCGGTACTCACACGGCACCGACGTCCGTGGCGGTGGCCTGCAGGCTCGCAGCGGGCTCGACGTAGCCGACCTCGACGAGACGTCGGGCCGCAGGCGTTCCGGTTGGCTGCGGGATGCTGCCGGCGTCGCCTTCGCGCGGAGCATCCTTCGTCCGTTCGAAGGTCGTGATGCTCGAGAGGGCACAGCGGCGCTTGCGCGGGTCGTGCGGAAAACGTTCGCCCACGACGGACAGGTGGGTGACCCAGATCGGCAGTTGGTGACTGACCAGGATGACGTCGCCCGACTCGACGGACTCGAATGCCGCGTAGACGGCCGCGAGCATCCGGTGCTCGATGCTGCTGTAGGCCTCGCCCCAGCTGGGGCGCAGAGGATTCACCAGGTAGGGCCAGTACTTGGGGTTGCGGACCGCCCGCTTCATCCGCGTGCCCTCGAATCGATTCGTCGGCTCGATGATGCGCTCGTCGATCAGCGGCTCGAGACCGAAGGCCGCCGCTATCGGGGCCGCGGACTCGCGCGTGCGCTGGAGCGGCGAGACCCGCAATGCGTTCATCGGACGCGCCCGCGCGAGCAGCTCGTCGGCTGCTGCGCGAGCCATGCGGTGGCCGAGCTTGGAGAGGCCGAAGCCCGGCAACCTGCCGTACAGGATGCCGTCGGGATTGAACACCTCTCCATGACGGACGAGGTGGACTTGGCTTGCTACCACTGGTCCAGTCTACGGAGCACGTTCCCCTGAGTTCGCTGAGCGCCGGAGGCTGTGGATACAGAGTCGTCCACAGGCAAGCGGTTTGAGCAGCTATCCACAGATGCGTCTCGGCCGAGGGCGGCGGGCCCTCGGTATTCATAACGTCGAGCCATGGCCGACGACGAAGAAGAGGAAGTGGCTCTTGCGAACATCCCGAACCACGACCGCCCCCGCGAACGAATGCGACGCCTGGGCATCGGATCGCTCACCGACGACGAGGTGCTCGCCCTCGTCCTCGGGTCCGGACAGACCGGACGCAGTGTGCTCGCGCTGGCACGATCGGTTCTGCGCCGGACCGGAGGGTTTCCGGGACTGGCGACGATGGACTTCGCCCGGCTGGAGCGCCTACCCGGAGTCGGGCCCGCGACCGCTGGGCGGTTGGTGGCCATCACCGAGATCTGGCGCCGAGCCGGCGCCTCGTCCACCTGGACGCGCCTCGTCGACCACACGGCGGTGGCAGACGTCGTCCGTCCCGAGCTGTTGCACCGCGACTCCGAACGGTTCGTGGTCATCGTCGCCGACCGCGCCTCACGACCGCTCGAGCTCGTCCTCATCCGCGAGGGCGGCGTGGACGAGACCAGCGTCCAGCCGGCCGATGTGCTCCAGGCCGTCCTCACACGCGGCGGCAGGTCGTTCGCGGTTGCGCACAACCATCCGTCGGGCGTGCTCGACGCCTCCGTGGCGGACCTCATGCTCACGCGACGTCTCGACCAGGCGGCGGCAACACTGGGGCTGCGCTTCCTGGGGCACATCCTCGTGGCAGGCGACAGCTGGACCGCCGTGCCGACCGCCGGGTCGGGTGCTACGGCGTCAGGCGCGCGGGGCCGCGGAAGAGATAGGTCGTCTCACGCAGGTTCGAGAGGTGCAGCATGAGCATCAGCACGCGGGCCAAGCCCATACCGAAGCCGCCGTGCGGCGGGATGCCGTACCGGAAGAAGGCGAGTACGTCTTCGAGCTCCTCGACCGAGAGGCCCTTCTCTTCCGCCTGCTTCTCGAGGATGTCGATCCGGTGCTCGCGCTGGGCACCGGTCGAAATCTCCACGCCGTTGAAGATCAGGTCGTAGCTGCGGGTGATGGAGGGGTCCTCGGGATGACGCATGTGATAGTAAGGGCGGATGCTCGCGGCATAGTCCGTCAGGAAGACGAACTCGTGTCCGTAGGTCTCCTTGACGTACGCCGAGATCTGGCGCTCGCCCTCGGGGTCCATGTCGTCGTCCTCGCGCTGCACCTCATAGCCGCGTTCTGCCACGATCCGCTTGGCCTCTGCCAGCGGGATCCGGGGGAACGGCGTCGACGGGACGGTGACCTCGACCCCGAACAGACGCTCGATCTCCTCGCCGTGCTTCTCCTTCACCGCGGTGAAGCCGGCGACGAGGAGCTCTTCATGCACCTTCATGACGTCTTCGTGGCTGTCGATCCAGCTGAGCTCGGTGTCGACGCTGGTGAACTCCGTCGCGTGGCGGCTGGTGAAGCTCGGGTCGGCCCGGAATGCAGGCCCGATCTCGAAGACGCGGCCGAAGCCCGCAGCCTGAGCCATCTGCTTGAAGATCTGGGGGCTCTGCGCCAGGTACGCGGTGGTCTCGAAGTACGGCAGCTCGAACAACTCGGCGCGCGACTCGGACGCCGACGCCATGAGCTTGGGCGTGTGGATCTCGACGAAGCCGTTGTCGACCCAGTACTGCCGGAGAGCGTGCTCGAAGGTCGTCTGCACTCGGAAGATCAGGTTGTGGCTCGGCTCGCGCAGGTCGAGGAAGCGCCAGTCCATGCGCTTGTCGATGCCACTGTCGGCAGCGATGGGGGTCTCGGGGATCGCCGCCGTCTCCACCTCCAGGGACGAGAGGCGGATCTCGATGCCGCCGAGCTTCACCCGCTCGTCGTGCTTCAGTTCCCCGGTGGCGCGGACGAACGTGCCCTGCGAAAGACCCGAGATGGTCGTGGCGGGCTCGTCTGCGACGACGGCACCGTCTTCACCGACCGTGCGCGGGTTCACGAGCTGGACAGCACCCGACTCGTCGCGCAGGACGACGAACTGCACCTTCTTCTGGTCGCGGACGGTCTCTACCCATCCGGCGACGCTCACGGGGCCGTCGGGAAGAGCGGCGAGGTCCTTGATCAAAACGCGTGCAGTCACGAGCCCCAAGCCTACCCGTGCGCCCGGCGACCTCGGCATGCAGGCTGTGCTGGCGCCGGGGCCCTCTCCGCATGCGGCGAGCGCCGCCGGTGTCAGAATGGGAGGACCAGGCACGAAGGAGTAGCCCATGAGTACCGACGACGTCGTCATCCTGTCCGCCGCGCGCACCCCGCTCGGGAAGATCAAGGGAGCGCTGGCGTCGCTGACGGCAGTTCAGCTCGGGACGATCGCCGTTCAGAGCGCGCTGGAACGGTCCGGCCTCGGTGCGGACGCGGTCGACACGGTGCTCTTCGGACAAGTGCTGCAGGCGGGAGCCGGGCAGAACCCCGCACGCCAGACCGCGATCGGCGCTGGAATCGGCTGGGATGTGCCCGCCACGACGATCAACAAAGTGTGCCTCTCCGGGCTCACGGCGGTCATCGACGCCGCCCGGCTGATCCGGACGGGCGAGGCGACCGTGGTCGTCGCGGGTGGACAGGAGTCGATGACGAACGCGCCGCACATCCTGCCCGGCTCGCGGATGGGGTGGAGCTACGGCTCGATCCAGGCACTCGACTCGGCAGCCCACGACGGCCTGACCGATGCGTTCGACGGCGTCTCGATGGGTGCGTCCACCGAGAGCTACACGGAGAAGCTCGGCCTGACGCGCCAGGCGCAGGACGAATTCGCCGCCCGCTCCCACCAGCGCGCGGGCGCGGCTGCGACCAACGGAGTGTTCGACGAGGAGATCGCTCCGGTCACCATCCCGCAGCGTCGGGGCGAACCGCTCGTTGTCCGCACCGACGAGGGAGTGCGCCCCGACTCCACGGCGGAGACCCTGGCAGGCCTGCGACCGAGCTTCGCGGAGGGTGGAACCCTGACGGCAGGGAACTCGTCGCCGCTGAGCGACGGCGCCGCCGCGCTCGTGCTCACGAGTCGCGAGAACGCGGAGCGCCTCGGCCTCGAATGGCTCGCCCTCGTCGGTTCGAGCGGTCAGGTGGCAGGCCCGGACAACTCCCTGCACTCGCAGCCGTCACGAGCGATCGACGCGGCACTGCGCAGAGCCGGATGGGATGTCTCGGAGTTGGATCTGGTCGAGATCAACGAGGCGTTCGCAGCCGTCGCTCTCCAGTCGATGGCGGATCTGGGTCTGGATCCGGAGAAGGTCAACCTTCACGGCGGAGCGATCGCTCTCGGACACCCGATCGGAGCCTCCGGCGCCCGGCTCGCCGGTCACGCGGCGCACGAACTCGCGCGGCGCGGATCCGGGCGGGCGGCAGTGGCACTCTGCGGTGGAGGCGGACAGGGCGACGCGCTTCTGCTGTACCGCTGATCCTGGATCGGGCCGGCGCAGCGCTACCGCTCCAGGTGGCGCTCCTCCGGACCGTTGTACTGGGAAAGCGGCCGGATGAGCGAGTTCGCGGCGTACTGCTCGAAGATGTGGGCGGTCCAACCGGTCACGCGCGCGGCTGCGAACAGCGGGGTGAAGGTCGCGGTGTCGAAGCCCATGAGGTTGTAGGCGGGCCCGGACGGATAGTCGAGGTTGGGCTTGATGTTCTTCCGCTCCCCCATCGCGCCCTCGAGCGCGTCGTAGAGGTCGAGCATGTCCTGTCGGTCGTAGTGCTCGACCAGCGTGACGAGCGCCTCCCGCATGGTGGGAACCCGCGAGTCGCCGTTCTTGTACACGCGGTGACCGAAGCCCATGATCTTGCGCTTTTCCGCCAGCGCGGAGTCGAGCCACTCTGCAGCGTTGTCCGCGGAGCCGATCTCGTCGAAGGCGTGCATCACCGCTTCGTTGGCGCCCCCGTGCAACGGACCCTTGAGCGCCCCGATCGCTCCCGTGACCGCGGAGTACACGTCAGAGAGGGTGGAGGCGATGACCCGGGCTGTGAAGGTCGAGGCGTTGAACGAATGCTCGGCGTACAGGATCAAGGACACGCGGAAGGCGTCGACGACCACGTCGTCCGGGACCTCACCGAAGGTCAGCCACAGGAAGTTGCGGGAGTAGTCGAGATCGTCGCGGGGCTCGACCGGCTCCAGCCCCCGACCGCGCCGTTGGATGTACGCGACGATCGCGGGCAACTGCGCGAAGAGGTAGATGGCACGGCCCTCGTTGAGGTCCGGATCGAGGATGCCGTCGGGCTGCTGGAGCGTCGCATCCAGGCCACCGAGCTGACTGACAGCGGTGCGCAGCGCGTCCATCGGGTGCGCCGATACGGGCACGTCATCCAGGACGCGGCGCGTACGGTCATCCAGGCGACGAAGCGAGCGTTCCAGCGCTTCGAAGGCGACGAGCTGGTCGTCGGTCGGAAGCTCGCCGTGCCACAGCAGGTAGGCGACCTCTTCGAACGAACAGTGCTTCGCCAGCTCCTGCACCGGATAACCGCGATACAACAGCGAGTTCGTCTGCGGGTTCACCGAGGAGATGGCCGTCGTATCCACGACGACGCCGGCGAGGCCCTTGTGGATCTCCGGGTCGGTCATGTGAGCTCCTTCGCTGCTGGACGGAGGGCGCTAGCGGCGCACCTCGAAGTTGTACACCGACGTGTCGAACGCGTTGTAGCCCTCGTAGTCAATCAGGTCATACAGATCGGCGCGATGCTGCATCTCACCGAGCATCGGCTTCAGCGACCCTTCGCTCAGCAGTTGATCGAGGCCCCGCTCGGCGGCCCCCATGGCGAGCCGGAGCAGCGACACCGGCCAGATGACGATGTTCACACCGACATCCCGGAGCTGGTCGACGGTGAACAGGTCGCTCTTGCCGAACTCGGTCATGTTGGCCAGCATCGGGACATCGACGGCGGCCCGGACCGCCTCGAACTCCGACAGGTCGGACATGGCCTCCGGGAACAGTGCGTCAGCGCCGGCGTCGACCAGGGCCTTCGCGCGGTCGATCGCTGCCTGAAGCCCCTCGACCGCCCGGACGTCCGTTCGGGCCATGATCAGCAGGTTCGGATCGCGGCGGGCATCCACCGCGGCGCGGATGCGCTTGAGCGCAGTGTTCTCGTCCACCACCTGCTTGCCATCGAGGTGACCGCACCGCTTGGGATTCACCTGGTCCTCGATGTGCAGACCCGCGACGCCCGCATCCTCGAGGGCCTGGACTGTTCGCGCGACATTCATCGGCTCACCGAAACCCGTGTCCGCGTCGACCAAGGCCGGAAGGTCCGTCATCCTCGCGATCGCGGCCGACCGCTCGGCGACCTCGGTCTGCGTCGTGAGGCCGATGTCCGGGAGGCCCAGGTCGGCGGACAGCACAGCTCCAGAGATGTAGACACCCTCGAAACCCTTCCGCTCGATCAGGCGGGCGCTCAGCGGGTTGAAGGCGCCGGGCATCCGCAGCAGATCGCCGGAGGACAGTCGAGCCCGGAACGCGGCACGCTTCTCGTGCGCAGGAATGGACGAATACAGCATCTAGAACAGTCCCTTCGGCGCGGGCGTCGCCTCAAGCAACCCCGGTCGCGCGGTGATGGTCAGGCCGCCGAGTTCCGCGGCGGTCAAGTCGGGCAGACGAGCGGCCAGGCCCAAGAAGCGCTCGATCTCCTCCGCTTCCAGGACGTCGGCCGCAAGCGCGCGGAATTTGGCGACATAGTCGTCACGAGCGAAGGGCCGCGCGCCCAGTGGGTGGGCGTCGGCCACCGCGATCTCGTCCTCGATGACACGGCCATCGGCAAGACGGATCACGACTCGGCCGCCGAACGCCTTCTCCGCCGGATCGGTGGAGTGGTAGCGGCGGGTCCACTCGGGGTCCTCCGTGGTCGTCACCTTCCCCCACAGTTCGACCGTATCCGGCCGCGCGGCCCGCGTGGGGAGGTACGACTCGACGTGGTGCCAGCCGCCGTCCTGAAGCGCGACCGTGAAGATGTACGGGATGCTGTGGTCGAGGGTCTCCCTCGACGCGGTCGGGTCGTACTTCTGCGGGTCGTTGGCGCCGGACCCGATGACGTAGTGCGTGTGGTGCGACGTGTGGATCACGATGCTCTCCACCCGCGAAGGATCGGATGCCTCCGGATACTCGCGGTGCAGCTTGCGCGCGAGGTCGATCCAGGCCTGGGCCTGGTACTCGGCGGAATGCTCCTTCGTATACGAGTCGAGAATCGCGCGCTTCGACTCCCCCGGCTCCGGCAGAGGGACGTCGTACGACGCATCGGGGCCATCGAGGAGCCACGCGATGACACCGTCTTCGCCCTCGTAGATCGGTGTCGGACTCGTCTCGCCGCGGAGCGCGCGGTCGATCGCCTCGACCGCCATCTTGCCGGCGAAGGCCGGAGCGTGCGCCTTCCAGCTCGAGATCTCACCCTTGCGCGACTGCCGCGTGGCGGTCGTCGTGTGAAGGGCCTGACCGATGGCCTGATAGATCGTCTCGGGCGGGAGGCCGAGCAGCGTCCCGATTCCAGCCGCCGCGGACGGCCCGAGGTGCGCCACGTGGTCGATCTTGTGGCGGTGCAGACTGATCGCCCGCGCCAGGTCGATCTGAAGCTCGTAGCCGGTTGCGATGCCGCGGACGAGGTCGCGACCGCTCAAGCCGTAGGCCCGTGCGGCATGCTGCGCCACGGCAGTGATGGGCGGGATGTTGTCGCCGGGATGCGAATACTCCGCCGCCAGGAAGGTGTCGTGGTAGTCGAGCTCTCGTACAGCCACGCCGTTCGCCCACGCGGCCCACTCAGGCGAAACGCGAAGCGACGGCTTCTCGCCGAAGACCGTGGAGCCGTCCTGCGGGTGGTCCGCGGACTCCGCGAGTTCCTCCAGCTGGCGAACGGCGAGCGGATGCGCGACGGCCTGCGACCTCGCCGACACCACCGGCCGGCGGATCAAGGACGCGGCAGCAACGGCGGCGTTGTCGATGATGCGGTTGATCACCATCTCGGTGACGTCCGCGTCCACCTCCACCGGGTCGGCCGCGACCTCCGCCATCTTCCAGGCGAGCTGGTCCCGTCGTGGGAGGTTCTCCTCGCTGCTGTGTACACGAACGTTGTGGAGCTTCACGTAACGAACCTACCTCCCCTACGCTCAGCACATGGTTCCGGGTCCATCGCTGCTGGCGTTCGCGCTGGCGTCCATCGCATTGATCGTGATCCCTGGGCCCAGCGTGCTGTTCGTGATCGGTCGCTCGCTCGCGCTGGGGCGGCTCGGAGGTCTCCTCAGCGTGCTCGGGAACGCGCTCGGGATGCTGCCGCTGGTCATCGCGGTCTCGCTCGGGATCGGCGCCATCGTTGCGCAGTCGCTGGTGCTCTTCACGGTCATCAAGTTCGCGGGTGCCGCCTACCTCGTCTACCTGGGCATCCAGGCGATCCGGCACAGGCGGCACACCGCCGTCACGCACGAGGCGACTCCTCCACGGCGGTCGCGGCTGCGGATCCTCGGCGAAGGGTTCGTCGTCGGGCTGACGAATCCGAAGTCGCTCGTGTTCTTCGTGGCGGTGCTTCCGCAGTTCGTCGATTACCGCGCGGGCGCGATCCCCCTGCAGCTGTTCGAGCTCGGAGTGGTGTTCCTCGTGCTCGCGCTGATGTTCGACAGCGTGTGGGCGCTCGCCGCGGGAACGGCTCGCCAGTGGTTCGGGCGGTCGCCCCGGCGCGTTGAGCGGTTGGGCGCCACGGGCGGGGTGCTGATGATCGGGCTCGGCGGCGTGCTCGCCTTCACCGGCGTCAAGCACTGAGGCGACGCTCGACGCCGGCAGGCGGTGCTCCACGCCGGCAGGCGTCGCAGGACCGGGACGGGATCAGATGTCGCCGGAGGTGGCCACCGCAGAGGTGACGCCGCGGGCGAGGACGTGGAAGTGCGCGTTGAAGCCGAGGACTGCCGGGGTCGACTGCGGGTCGATGTCGAGGTGGTCCACATCGAGGGCGTGCACGACGATGTCGTAGCGGTGGGTTCCGGTACCCGCCGGCGGCTCCGCTCCCGTGAAGCTCTTGGATCGCAGCTCGTTCGACAGCATCTCGGCACCTTCCGGGAGGTTCGCTCCGCCCTCTGCGCCGGCGTCGGCGGCGAGCTCCGTGACCGAGGCGGGGATGTTGAAGACAGCCCAGTGCCAGAAGCCCGAACCGGTCGGAGCGTCCGGATCATGAATGGTGACGGCGAAACTCTTCGTCTCCGCGGGGAAGCCGCTCCACGAGAGGTGAGGCGAGATGCCGCCGCCACCGGAGGTGGTCGCCCACTGCTCGCGAGAGAAGGCGGCACCATCCGTGAAGTCGTTGCTCGAGACGGTGAAGGAGGGAACGGAGCGGAAGCGCTCCAGGGGATCGTTGGCCATGGCGCCAGGTTACGCCGGGCGCGGCGCCTCGACCTCGGCAGGCGCCGGGCGCTTCCGGAAACGTCGCGGAAGGCCCGTCACGCCCCACAGGGTCACGCGGAGCATCGCCTCGACGACGATTCCGCCGCCCATCTTCGAGGCGCCGCGCTCACGCTCCACGAACGTGATCGGCACCTCGACGATCGACAGGCCCGCGTCGTACGCGCGACGCGTCATATCGATCTGGAAGCAGTAACCCTGGCTCTCGGTGCGGTCGAAATGCAGTCGGCGCAGCGCGTCAGCGGTGAAGGCACGGTAGCCGCCCGTCACATCCCGGACCGGAAGCCCCAGGGCGATACGCGAGTACGCGCTGCCGCCCCGCGAGATCAGGCGCCGACGGGCGGGCCAGTTCACCACGCCCCCGCCCTCGACCCAGCGGGAGCCGAGCACGACATCCGCGCCGTCCGGCCGACCGAGGGAGCGCAGTGCATCCAGAAGTCGCGGGAGCTGCTCGGGCTGGTGGGAGCCGTCCGCATCCATCTCGACGATCGCCTCGTACCCCGCATCGATAGCCAGCTGCATCCCCGCACGATAGGCGGCGCCGAGGCCGTCCTTCCCGCCGCGATGCAGCACCCGCACGTTGGCGTCGGTCGCGGCGAGCGCATCGGCGAGTTCGCCGGTCCCGTCCGGGGAGCCATCGTCGACGACGAGGACATCCGCATCGGGCGCGGACGCACGCACCCGTCCGACGATCGAGCCGACGTTCTCCCGTTCGTTGTAGGTCGGGATGATGACTAGGGTTCGCAACAACCCGCCTTTCTGTAACGGGGAGCGCCCCGGGGAACGTCACGACACTGTCCCATCTGCCTGAACGGCAGGCGAACAAGACTTCACGCGTTCACATCCTCCACGATCCTACGATCGGTGCTCGCCGGGAAGCACTCGCTTACGATGAGGCGGTGCCCGTCCCGAAAATCCTCCTCTTCTACGTGTTCGCGCCGCTGCCCGACCCCGAGGCGATCCGGCTCTGGCAGCGGGAACTCTGCGAGAACCTGGGCCTGCGCGGGCGCATCCTGATCTCCGAGGACGGCATCAACGGGACACTCGGCGGGGAACTGGACGCGCTCAAGCGCTACCTGCGGGTCACGAAGGAATACAAGGCCTTCCGACAGCTCGACGCCAAATGGAGCGAAGGATCCGGACTGAATGCGGACAATAGCAGCACCGATTTCCCCAAGCTGTCCGTCAAGGTGCGCGACGAGATCGTCTCGTTCGGTGCACCGGATGAACTCCGCGTCGATGAGAACGGCGTCGTCGGAGGCGGCGAGCGCCTCGCCCCCGGCCAACTGCACCAGCTGGTCGCCGATCGCGACGACGTGGTGTTCTTCGACGGCCGCAACCGCTTCGAGGCGGAGATCGGGCGCTTCCGCGACGCGGTCGTGCCGGATGTCGCCAACACCCGCGAATTCGTGGCCGCACTCGAGAGCGGGGCGTACGACCACCTGAAGGACAAGCCGGTCGTCACCTACTGCACCGGCGGCATCCGCTGCGAAGTCCTATCGTCGCTCATGCGCACGCGCGGCTTCCAGGAGGTCTACCAGCTCGAGGGCGGCATCGCCCGCTACGGCGAGGCGTACGGCGACGACGGACTCTGGGACGGCTCCCTCTACGTCTTCGACGGGCGAGGATCCCTGACGTTCAGCGACCATGCCGCCGTGCTCGGACGCTGCGCGACCTGCGGAACAGCGACCAGCCGGATGCGCAACTGCGCCGACCTGTCCTGCCGGAAACAGCTCGTGGTCTGCGACGACTGCGACACGGCGGTCTGCGCCGAGCACGCCGCGTGACGCGGCATCCGGACAACCGCTCACATCGCTGAGGGCGAACGCGTTCTCCACGGGCCGATGGGAAACCTTGGCGGCGCCTCCGCGTTGCCGCCATCATGAACACCATGGATCCGGTCTCCACCATCGTCTGGATCGTGTCGTTCGTCGTCGTCACGGTCGCGGTAACCGGGCTGTCCCGCAGGGTCGGCTGGTCGGCACCCGTCGCGCTCGTCTTCGTCGGTGCGGCCGCTTCCTTCATCCCGGGTGTGCCCCAGGTCGCCCTCGAGCCGGAAGTCGTGCTGTTCGGTCTGCTGCCGCCCCTTCTCTTCGCGGCGGCCATCCAGACATCGATCGTGGATGTTCGCGCCAGGCGCGACGGCATCCTCCTGCTCTCAGTCGGCCTCGTCGCCTTCACCGTCGTGGTGGTCGGCTTCGCGACGTTCCTGGTCGTCCCCGCCATCACCCTCGCGGCAGCCTTCGCGTTCGGCGCGGTCGTCGCGCCGACCGACACCGTCGCCGTCAAGGCCGTCGCCGGCCGGGGCGGGCTCCCCCGGCGGCTGGTGACGGTGCTCGAAGGCGAGAGCCTCCTCAACGATGCGACCGCTCTGGTCGCGCTGAACGCGAGCATCGCCGCGATCGTCAGCGTGGTGAATCCGATCGCGGTGGGCACCGACTTCATCCTGGCGGTCGTCGTCGGCGTCGGGGTGGGCCTCCTCGTCGGGGTGCTGCTCGCGGCGATCCGCAAGCAGCTGCGGTCGCCTGTGCTCGACACCTCGCTCGCGCTCGTGACGCCGTACCTGGCGTTCATCCCGGCGCAGCTCTTCCACGGTTCGGGGGTGCTCGCGGTCGTCGTCGCGGGGCTGTACCTCGGCTACCGCTCCCCCACCATCCAGACCGCGGAAGCCCGCATCGCCGAGACCATCAACTGGCGGACGGTGAGCTTCCTGCTCGAGAACGCGGTCTTCCTCTTCATCGGCCTGGAGTTGCGGTCGATTCTCAGTGCGGCGTTCACGTCGGGAATCACCATCCCGCAGACGATCGTCATCAGCATCGTTGTGCTGCTGACCATCTTCCTGGCGCGGTTCCTGTGGATGGTTGGAACGACCTCGCTCTACCGTTACGGTCCGAGACGTCTGCGGGAACGTGGATGGTCGTGGCCCACGGGCATCGCCGTCTCGTTCGCGGGCATCCGCGGTGTGGTCACCCTCGCCGCGGTGTTCCTGCTGCCGGCAGCGACACCGCACCGCGAGTTCTTGCAGTTCCTGGCATTCGTGGTCGTGGTCGGCACCCTGCTCGAAGGGCTGGCGCTGCCGTGGGTCATCCGACGGCTGCACCTGCCACCGCCCGACTTCGCTCAGGAGGCCAGCGAGATGCAGCGGCTGCTGGCCGAGGCTCAGTCCGCCGGACTCGAGCATCTGGAGTCGCAGGTCACCGGCGGCGAGGACGACCGCGTCATCGAGCGGCTGCGGATCAATGCGCTGTTCCTCTCGGACGCGCTAGAGAATCCTGCGCCGGAGGACGGGCCCGACCTGCCCCTCGAATACCGGAAGCTGCGCCGCACGATGATCGTCGCCGAGAGACAAGCGGTGCTCGAGGCCCGCGCGGAGGGGCGGTATCAGGAGCCGGCGGTGCGCTCCGTCCTCGCCTTCCTCGACGCCGAGGAGTCCGCCCTCAAGGCGGGCGGCACCGACGGGAAGAAGCTCAACTAGTCAGATCGGGCTGCGAGACGGGCGTCGCATCGACCTCGCCGACGACGGGCGCCACGCCGGCACGCCCGCGTGAGCGAGGGCGCCGCGCCCACAACCGCGACCGTTTCGACGAGAGGGCCAGCACCACCAGGATGTCGAGCGCCAGCCCCAGGAGGTTGTTCCGCAGGGAGACCTGAGGTCCGCCGTTGAAGAAGTCGATCGCCGACACGACGATGATGAGCGAGCTGTACGACATCGCCGCGATGCGCGCCCAGTTGCTGCCGGAGAAGACCAGCAGGGCCAGCAGGAAGTAGAGGATCAGTCCTGCGCCGAACAGGCCCATGGCGATCCCGAGAACGAGGCTGGCCGTGCTCTCCTCGTTCGGGGTCAGGGACCCCGCGGACACCTCGGACTGGACGAAGCGATGCCAGTCGAGCACGTTCAACGCGATGTAGAGGGCGCCCGCGAACACACGCAGCGTCATCAGCAGGACGCCCAGCGTGGTGGGGACCGGCCGCTTCTCCGCCTGCGCGAGGCGTCGCGCATCCGCATCCGCCGCGACGGTGACGCCCTGCGCATCCACCGGCACCTTCCTCAGATCGATCACCGGCAGGTCGCCGTCGGTCTCGATGGTGTCGCCGCCGCCGTTGCGCGAGTGGTAACCGGTCGAGAAGTCGCGGATGACCGACACCTCGACCCCGACGTCCGCATCCACGAGCGTCGAGACGATGTGGTCCCGCTCGATATCCGTGTTCGCGTCGATCTTGTGCGTGATCTGGAGGGTGAACAAAGAGAAGCCGACCGAGCGGTCGAACGTCCCGGCGGCCAGCCAGTCCGCGGCATGGCCGCCGGGCAGCAACCAGCCGTCCGGGCAGCGCCAGAAGCGCACGTGATGCCGCTTCGCCGGGTTGCCCTTGACCTCCTGCTGGTACGCGACGTCCTGCTGGCGCCCGAACAGGAACAGCGGACTCACCGGCGCCTCGTCGTAGCTCCGTCGAAGCAGCGTCGAGGTGATGATCCGCCGGCTCGAGCGGGCGGTGATGTCGTCGGCGCGCGTCCATCCCGCCTCCCGCATGGCGTCGTCGAGCTGCGCCTCCGAGCCCAGCAGCGCGAGGTTGATGGGGTCGCCGAGCAGCCCGTCGCTGGTGCGCGCGCGGCCGATGAAGTAGTCCGGGACGTAGATCTCGGTCAGGATGCGATGCAGGCGCGGCAGCACCAGGTAGGCCAGGACGACCCAGAACACCACGAAGAAGAGGATGAGGAACCAGCCCCACTCGAAGCTCTCCGTGAGCACCAGCCAGGCGAGCCAGACCGCCGAAAGACCCCCGAGGACGAAGAACAGGTAGTCGACGACGCTGCTCCTGGACGCGCGGTGGCCGAGTGCCGAACGGCTCTTCGGCACCTCCTGCGGCTCCCCGGTCCGGGCCATGCCGCCATCCTAGGGCGACGACGAGCCGCGTCGTAGGGTGACGATATGACCAGCATCCAGGACCGCGGCGCCGAACTGCGCCGCCTGCACGACGCCCCCGAACTCCTCCAGGTCGTCAACGTGTGGGACGCCATCAGCGCGCGCGTGGTGGCGGACCTTCCCGACACGCGAGCGCTCGCCACCGCCAGCCACTCGATCGCCGCGACCTTCGGCTACGAGGACGGGGAGAACATCCCGCTCGACCTCATGCTCGACATGATCGGCCGGATCGTCGCGACCACCGACCTGCCGGTCAGCGCGGACCTAGAGAGCGGTTACGGCGACGCGGGCGAGACGATCCGGCGCGCGATCGGCGTCGGTGCGGTCGGGGCGAACCTCGAGGATCGCATGCGGCCCTTCGACGAGGCCGTCGAGGCGGTGCGCGCGTCGGTACGCGCAGCGGAAGCGGAGGGTGTGCCGTTCGCCCTCAACGCGCGGACCGACGTGTTCCTGCGGGATGCGCTTCCGACCGAGCACGAAAAGACGACAGAGGCCATCCGCCGCGGCCGCGCCTTCCTCGACGAGGGCGCGACCTGCGTGTTCGTCCCGGGCAAGCTGGACGAGGGGACGATCGAGCAGCTCGTGGGCGGACTCGGCGAGCGCAAGCTCAGCGTCATCGCCGTCCCCGGCTCCGTCCACCCCCAGCGACTGCAGGAGCTGGGGGTGGCGCGGGCGTCGTACGGTCCGTGGACGCAACGGGTCGCCCTGACCGCCCTGCGCAACACCGCCCTCGAGCTCTACGCCGGCGGAGTGCTGCCCACGGGGACCCAGCCGCTCAACTGAGCGCGCCGAGCGCGCCGAGCGCGCCGACGGCGCAGAGCGACCCGGGACGGCTCTCCGCCCCGGCGTAGGGTGAGGCCATGAGCGACTTCCGGGCCATCGTGATCGAGCAAGAGGTCGAGGGGGGACGGATCGCCGCCCACACCGCGGAGGTCCGGCACCTCACCGATTCCTTCCTCATGCCCGGCGAGGTGACGATCGCGGTGGAGTTCTCCGACCTCAACTTCAAGGACGGGCTGGCGATCGGCGGACGCCCCGGCGTCGCGCGGACCTCCCCTCTCATCCCGGGCATCGACGCCATCGGCACGGTGGAACGGTCCGACGATCCGCGCTGGCGGCCGGGCGACCGGGTCGTCCTCAACGGCTCGGGGCTCGGCGAGACCCACCACGGCGGTCTGGCCGAGAAGGCACGCGTCGGCGGCGACGCGCTCGTCCGCATCCCGGATTCGATCACCTCCGAGCAGGCCGCCGCCATCGGCACCGCGGGCTTCACCGCCATGCTGGCCGTGCTCGCACTCGAGCGGAACGGCGTCGATCCGGAGGAGGTGACGCGCAGTGGCTCCAGCATTCTCGTCACCGGTGCGTCCGGCGGTGTCGGGTCCATCGCCATCGCGCTGCTGTCGAAACTGGGTTACCCGGTCACAGCATCCACCGGCCGAGTGGAGGAGATGGACGGCTACCTGAGGGATCTCTGCGCCGATGCGATCATCGATCGCTCCGAGCTCGACCAGCCCGGCAGACCGCTGCAGTCGCAGCGCTGGGCCGGCGTCGTCGACTCCGTCGGCAGCCAGACGCTCGCGACGGCTCTCGCCCAGACGCGGTACGGCGGCACCGTCACGGCGTGCGGCCTCGTTCAGGGCCCCGACATTCCCACCACTGTCATGCCGTTCATCCTGCGTGCGGTCTCGCTGATCGGAATCAACTCGGTGGAGGCGCCCGTGGCGATGCGGGAGACGGCGTGGCGTCGCCTTGCCACCGACCTCGACGAGGAGTCGCTCGCGGCGATGACGCGGTTCATCGCGCTCGCCGATGCGATCCCGGCGGCGGACGACATCCTCGCCGGGCGGTTGCGCGGGCGAACGGTCGTCGACGTCCGCGCGTGACGAGAGGAAAACGGCCAGTCCGGCACTCGGATCGCGCGGGCAGACCCCTCGGTATGCTGACGCCATGATCGTGCTCGCCACCGTCGTGGTCACCCTCGCCGCCGCGCTCCACATCGCCATCTTCTTCATGGAGAGCATCGCGTGGACCCGCCCGACCGTCTGGAAGCGGTTCGGCGTCGCCAGCCAGGAGGCCGCCGACACGACCCGGCCGATGGCCTACAACCAGGGCTTCTACAACCTCTTCCTCGCCATCGGCGCCGTGGTCGGGCTGATCCTGTACGGCGTCGGCCAGCACGCGGCCGGACTGGCGCTGATCATCTTCGCGACCGCCAGCATGCTCGCCGCAGCGATCGTGCTCACCACGACCGGTCGCGGCTACGTGCGGCCGGCGATCATCCAGGGGACGCTGCCGTTGATCGGGCTGGTCCTGCTCCTGGTGGGCGTCGCCACCGGCCAGAGCTGACGCCGGGCTGACGCTAGCCGACGCCGCACTAGCGCAGCGACGGGGCGACCGACTCCGGACGCAGCCCTCGGCCGATGAGCCGCGAACTGACCTGCTGCACGACCGGCGTCACGCCGGCGATCGCCACCCGCGCGGCACCCGGGAGGGATTCGGGCAGCAGTCGCACACCCTCCGGCCGTGAGAGGGAGCGGTGGACGGCGAGCTGGATGCGCTGCATCGCAGCGACCGCCGGCGTCCGCCGCCGCTGGATCCCGTCGAGCAGACGCAGATCGACGCCGTCGTCCGCGCCATCGCCGGAGGGCGGGGCTCCGCCTGCCCGACCCACCGGCCCCAGCGTGCGCAGTGCCTCCGTCAGGGCGTTCGCCGTCGCGACCGCATCCTGAACTGCATAGTTGACACCGACGCCGAACGCCGGTGACATCGCGTGGGCCGCGTCTCCGATCGCCAGGAATCCCCGCCGGTACCACCGGGCCAGGCGGTCGATCTGCACGCTCAGCAGCTTGACCTGATCCCAGTCGGTGATCGTGTCGAGAACAGAGCGCAGGTGCGGCGCCGGACTCGCGACCGCGCTGCGGAAGGTCTCCAGGCCGGCTTCCCGAAGCTGGTCGAAGCCGCCTTTCGGGATGATGAGGCCTGCCTGCACGTAATCCTGGCGTTCGATCGTGACTACCATCCCGCCCGTCCCCACGTAGGCCAGGGTGTGCGGCGGCAGATCCTCGGGCTTCGGGATGCGGAACCAGAGCACGTCGATCGGCACCCCGAAGGTGCGCGGCCGGAGGCCCGCCTGTTCGCGCAGAACCGACGAGCGCCCGTCGGCGGAGACAACGAGTCGTGCACGGATCTCGGCGAGGCCCGCCGGCCCGCCCGCCACGACTCCGCGTACGGCGCCGCCCTCCCAGATCAGCTCGGTCGCCTCGGTCTGCATCAACAGCCGGAAATTGGGATGCTTCGCGGCTTCATCGGCAAGGAAGCTGAGGAAGTCCCACTGCGGCGCCAGGACCAGGAAGTCGTCCGGCGGGGCGAGCCGGCTGAAGTCGACGGGGTGGAGCCGGTTGCCGTTGACCACGATGTCCAGCGTGCTCACGCTGGTGTGCGGCAACCCCAGGAACCGATCGCGCAGCCCCAGCTCGCCCAGCACACCGATGGTGGACGGATGGATGGTGTCGCCGCGGAAGTCCCGGAAGAAGTCGGCGTGCTTCTCCAGCACCACCACATCCACACCGTTGCGCGCGAGGATCAGACCGAGCATCATCCCGGCCGGCCCGGCCCCCACGATCACGCACGTCGTGTTCAGCGTCTCCATGATGGGCAGCGTATCCTCCGGGCATGGCCATCATCGGCACCCTTTTCATCGTCGCGGCTGCCGTCGTGCACGTGGTCTTCTTCGCGATGGAGAGTGTGCTCTGGTCGGCGCCCGGCGTCTGGCGACGGTTCGGCCTCACGTCCCAGCGGGATGCGGACGTCGTGCGTCCGATGGCGTACAACCAGGGCTTCTACAACCTGTTCCTCGCGGGAGGCTCGGTGGTCGGCCTGCTCCTCTACTGGACGACCCTGCGCCAGGTGGGCTTCGGCCTCATCTTCTTCTGCGGCATCTGCATGGTGCTCGCGTCGCTCGTACTCCTGACGACGGGTCGCCGGCTCTGGGGCGCCGTCCTGCTGCAGGGCGGCCTGCCGCTGGTCGGCCTGATCCTGTTCGTGATCGCGGAGAACGCGCCTACTCGATGAACTCGCCGTCGGCCGCGAGCTCGCTGCCGTCGACGCGCAGCGCCTCCACGAGGCGTGCGGCGTGCGGGGTGGACACGATGATGCGCGAGTACTCCTCGCCGTCGAGGTCGATCACGACCGCGGCCCGCTGCTTGCCCTTGATGAGCAGGAAGTCTTTGCCTCCGTGGAACTTCCACGTTCCGATCGACAGGGTGAGCGGGACGGCCGCACCCGGTGCGCGGATGCCGCGGATCCAGATCCAGGGGTCCTCGGTGATCGCCACCGAGCGGATGCTGTCGCGCGGCACGACCAGATCCTCCCGCTTCACGGCCAGCACCTTCTCGGCCCTGGTCAAGTGGATCTCCAGGCGGTCGGGGTGAACGTGCAAGTCGGCCATGTCTCTATCCTGCCAAGCCCGTCGCCCGCTCGGGTCTCAGGAATCTCACAAAGGCATTACTTTCCCGTGGAGGATGCCCGTTCCCTGGGCATGTATCCTTCTCGTCGTGGCAACGCAGCGACGAACTCCGGGCTCGCAGACTTCACTTCGTGAAGCCAACAGAGCCCGCATCGTCGACGCCATCAAGAAGCACGGCGGCCTCACCCAGGTCGAACTGGCCGGTGCGACCGGCCTCTCCCCCGCAACGGTGTCCAACATCGTCAAGGAACTCTCGACCTCCGGCGTGTTGCATACCGCGCAGAGCATCCGCTCGGGCCGGCGCGCTCAGCACGTCACCCTGGCGCACGCCCTGGGGCTCGTGGTCGGCGTCCACTTCTCGACGCGACACCTGCGCGTCGCCCTCGCCGACGTCGCCAACACGGTCGTCGCCGAGAACCACATGCCGCTCGCCAAGGATCACCGCGCCGACAACGAGCTGGACAAGGTCTCGCTGCTGCTCAACGACATGCTCGAGTCGGTGGACGCCTCCCACGACGACCTGCTGGCTGTCGGGATCGCTCTCCCCGCGCCGATCGACCGCGCGACCGGCACGATCGCGCGCAGCGGGATCATGCGCGGCTGGGACGGCGTGGTCGTCGCCGAATCGCTGGAGCGACGCATCAAGCGCCCCGTCTTCGTCGACAATGCCGCCAATCTCGGGGCGCTGGGCGAGTCCCGACTCGGAGCCGGCCGCGGGAAGCGGAACACGATCACCCTCGACATCGGAGACGGCATCGGGGCCGGACTGCTGCTGAACGGGCAGCTGTTCCGCGGGAACCACGGCGTTGCCGGGGAGTTCGGCCACACCACCATCCGCGAGAACGGACCGCTCTGCCGCTGCGGCAACCGCGGCTGCCTGGAGGCGCTCGCGGGCGGACCGGCGATCATGGACGAGCTGCGCGATCACCTCGGCAGCCTGAAGCTGGGCGACGTGGTGCTGCAGGCGATGGCCGGGGATGCGCGCTGCATCCGCGCCATCGCCGACGCGGGACGGCACATCGGCGTCGCCACCGCGAACCTGTGCAACCTGATCGACCCGGAACGCGTCATCGTCGGCGGCGAGCTCTCCCGCGCCGGAGAACTGCTGCTCGGCCCGATGCGGCACGCGGTCGAGCGCTCGATCATCGTGAATCCCGACCTCATGCCCGACATCGTGCAGGGTCAGCTCGGGGTGCGCGCGGCCACGCTCGGGGCCGTCGCCTACGCGGTCGACTGCGTCTCGCTCTCTCCCGACGGCGTCGCGTTCTGAACGTCCCCCTGCGTTGGCCCCCGAAGACGTCTCGAACCGTTACCGAATCCATTGGCTTCAACTCTTGACGCCATACCCCTCGGCTGGGACACTCAACCCAGCCGCCAACGAAGGCGGTCCCGAATCGGAGGTTTTTCAATGAAGATCGCCACCAAGAGAGCGGTCATCGCGTCGGCCGCGATCCTGCTCACAGCCGTCACCCTCACAGCGTGTTCGAACGGTTCCGGAAACAGCTCCGGCGGAAGCTCCGCGAACGCCGCCAACGCCCAGATCGGGCTCCTCCTCCCCGACTCCGTCACCGCCCGGTACGAAGCGGCGGACAAGCCCTTCTTCGAAGCCAAGGTCAAGTCGCTCTGCTCCGGCTGCAAGGTCCTCTACGCGAACGCCGACGGCGACGCCAGCAAGCAGCAGCAGCAGGCGGAGTCGATGCTGACGCAGGGCGTCAAGGTGCTCGTGCTCGACCCGTTCGACGGTGAGGCCGCCGCATCCATCGTGGGCGAGGCGAAGGCCAAGAATGTGCCGGTCATCTCCTACGACCGTCTGATCAACAGCCCGGACAGCAACTACTACATCTCGTTCGACAACGAGAAGGTGGGTCAGCTGCAGGGACAGGCGCTGGTCGACAAGCTCAAGAAGGACGGTGTCGCTTCGGGCGCCGGCATCCTCATGGTCAACGGCTCGCCGACGGACAACAACGCCACGCTGTTCAAGAAGGGCGCGCACAGCGTCATCGACCCCAGCGGCTACAAGGTGCTCGCCGAGTTCGACACCCCCGGATGGGACCCCGCCAAGGCCCAGGACTGGGTGTCCGGCCAGGTCTCGCAGTTCAAGGACCAGATCAAGGGCGTCTACGCCGCGAACGACGGCACCGGTGGTGGCGCGATCGCGGCCATGAAGGCGGCCAACGTGAGCCCGCTCCCGCCCGTCACGGGTCAGGACGCCGAGCTCGCCGGTATCCAGCGCATCCTCGCCGGCGACCAGTACATGACCGTCTACAAGGCCCTCCAGCCGGAGGCTGAGAAGGCGGCCGAGCTGGCCGTTTCGCTCACCAAGGGCGAGAAGCCGAAGGGCGACACCACGGTCAAGACCGCGGGCGGCGCGGACATCCAGTCGTTCCTGCTGACCCCGGTCGCGGTGACGACGGACAACATCGAGAGCACGGTCGTGAAGGACAACTTCTACGGCACCGACTCGGCGTCGAAGATCTGCACGGCTGACTACAAGGCAGCCTGCGACAAGTACGGCATCAAGTAACCGAACACGGTTCCTCCCGGCCCGGGATACGCCCCCTCCATCGGAGAAGGGACGTCCCGGGCCGGGTGGTTCCGCTCTACCCTGAGAACAGGAAGCATGCTGCGCACAGCTCGAAGGAGAACGCCGTGACCATGGAATCCGCGATCGTGGACGACGAGCGGTCGGCCCGCCGCCCCGTCCTCTCCCTGCGGGGGGTCTCGAAAGGGTTCGGCGCCGTCCAAGCGCTCACCGACATCCACCTCGACGTCTACCCGGGAGAGGTCGTCGCTCTCGTCGGCGACAACGGCGCCGGAAAGTCGACGCTCGTCAAGATCCTCGCCGGTGTGCACCCGCAGGATGCGGGGACGATCGAGTTCGACGGCCAGGAGGTGAACATCCCCTCCCCCGCCGCCTCGCGCGAACTGGGCATCGCGACGGTGTTCCAGGACCTCGCCCTCTGCGACAACCTCGACGTCGTCTCGAACCTCTTCCTCGGCCGCGAGATCAGCAAGGGAACGCTGGACGAGGAGGAGATGGAGAAGCGGTCGTGGAGCCTGCTGCGGCAGCTCTCCGCGCGCATCCCGTCCGTCCGGATCGCCGTCGCCTCGCTCTCGGGAGGACAGCGGCAGACCGTCGCCATCGCCCGCTCGCTGATCGGCGACCCGCGCATCGTCATCCTCGACGAGCCCACCGCCGCGCTCGGCGTCGCGCAGACCGCCGAGGTGCTGAACCTGATCGAGCGCCTGCGCGAGCGCGGCCTCGGCGTCATCCTGATCAGCCACAACATGGCCGACGTGCAGGCGGTCGCGGACCGCGTCGCCGTGCTCCGCCTCGGCCGCAACAACGGCGACTTCCGGGTGCCGGAGGTCAGCTACGAAGAGATCATCTCCGCCATCACCGGCGCCACGGACAACGTGGTCGTGCGCCGCGCCGAGCGCCTCATGGAGGCCGAAGAATCCATCGAACGGAGCCCGGAAGCATGAGCAAGGCAACCCCATCCGCGGCCACGGAGACGCCGGCCGAGCTGGCGGCGGACCTGCAGGACGAGCGACTCATCCGCGACGAGGGACTCGGTGGCGCGGCGCGCGCCTTCGGGCGACGCGTCCGCGGCGGCGACCTGGGGTCGCTCCCCGTCGTGATCGGGCTGATCGTGATCTGGGTGGTCTTCCAGATCCTCAACCCGAACTTCCTCAGCGCGAACAACCTCGTCAACCTGACGCTCCAGTGCGCCGCGATCGGCACGATCTCGATCGGCATCGTCCTGGTGCTGCTGCTCGGCCAGATCGACCTCTCGGTCGGCTCGGTCAGCGGTGTGTCTGCGGCCATCCTCGGCGTCGGTTTCACGCAGCTGCACTGGCCGCTCTGGCTCACGGTGATCGTCGCGATCCTCGCCGGATCGGCGATCGGCCTGCTGTACGGCTTCCTCTTCACCCGGTTCGGGGTGCCGAGCTTCGTGATCACGCTGGCCGGTCTGCTCGGCTTCCTCGGCCTGCAGCTGTGGATCCTCGGAGCGAACAGCTCGATCAACATCCCGTACGACTCGTGGATCGTGAAGTTCGCCCAGCAGTGGTTCCTCCCGCCGTGGGCCGCCTACACCCTGGCGGTGATCGCCGCGGGCGGGATGTTCCTCTCCGACTGGCGACGGAACATCCGGCGGCGCAAGGCCGGGCTGTCCGAAGGCTCCGTGGCGGTCGTCGCGATCAAGGCGGTGCTGCTGCTGATCGGCCTGTGCATCAGCGTCTGGTACCTCTCGACCGACCGCGGGACGGGCGCGATGTTCCTGTTCTTCGTCATCCTCGTGATCGTGATGAACTTCCTGCTCACCCGTACGCGCTGGGGCCGCGCGGTCTTCGCGGTCGGCGGATCGGTGGAGGCGGCCCGCCGAGCGGGCATCCACGTCAACCGCATCTTCATCAGCGTGTTCATCCTCTGCTCGACGTTCGCAGCGGTCGGCGGCCTTCTCGCAGCGGCGCGCCTCGCGTCGGTCGGCGCGGGTTCGGGCGGCACGGACACCAACCTGAACGCGATCGCGGCGGCCGTCATCGGCGGCACGAGCCTGTTCGGCGGACGCGGGTCGGCGTGGTCTGCGCTGCTCGGCATCCTGGTCATCCAGTCGATCTCGAACGGCCTGACGCTGATGAACCTCGACTCGTCCTACCGCTTCATGATCACGGGCGCCGTGCTGCTGCTCGCAGTGATCATCGACTCGCTGTCGCGGCGGTCGCGCGCGTCGCACGGGCAAGCCTAGCGACGGCACTCCGTCCGCCCCGACGGGCGTGGGAGAGTGGTGGGATGACCCGGACCACCACCTTCCGCGCCCGTCTTCTGCGTTCCGGCGCCGAGCCGCAGACGGTGACCGTGCGGTCGTCGTCGGATGCGCCGCCGCGCACGCTGCGACGAGCCGCCGGGGGCGGTGGGACGCTCAACTTCGACGTGTACGCACTGCTCGACGCGGACGGCTGGCCGGCCTCGGCCACCTACACCTACGTCGAATCGCTCTCGCGGGAACCGTCCGCCTCGGACGAGTGACCGTGAGGTGCTCAAAGCTGCGGCCCGCGACGGCGCGTCGGGGACGACGACGAGCACCTCAGCGGATCACGGAGTGGGCGGGAGAGCGGGGGTCGCGGAGGCGGAGGCGCGCGCGGCGGCCGGGAGGGCGTCCAGGATGCGCGCAACGGCCGCGTCGTCGTGGGCGGCGGTGACGAACCAGGCCTCGAAGACACTCGGGGGCAGCGAGACGCCCTGGTCGAGCATCGTGTGGAAGAACGCGCGGTACCGGTACGCCTCCTGGCGCTGCACCTCGGCGTAGGTGCGCGGAGCATTCTCGAAGTCGCCGAAGGCGAAGCTGAACAGGTTTCCGGCCCGCTGGACGCGGTGAGCCACTCCGGCGGCGGACAGCGCGTCGGAGGTCGCCGCCGACACGGTCTCGGCGACGGTGTCCAGGCGGTCGTAGACGGACTCGTCCGCGTTCGCGAGCGTCGCCAGGCCGGCGGCCACCGCGACCGGGTTCCCCGAGAGCGTGCCCGCCTGGTAGACGGGGCCGGCGGGCGCGAGGAAGTCCATCAGCTCGGCCCGTCCGCCGAGAGCCGCAAGGGGCATCCCGCCGCCGACGACCTTTCCGAAGGTGACCAGGTCGGGCGTGTACCCGCGGTCGAGTCCCCAGAACCCGGCGTCGCTGACGCGGAAGCCGGTCAGCACCTCGTCGAGGATGAGCAGCGCACCGAACTCGTGGGCGAGGTCGGTGAGGGCGGCGTTGAAGCCCTCGTCCGGCGGGACGACGCCCATGTTGGCGGCGGCGGCCTCGGTGATGACGGCCGCGATGTCGGGGCCTTGCGCCTCGAAGACCGCGCGCACCGCATCCAGGTCGTTGTACGGCAGCACGATCGTCTGCGCTGCCGTCGCCTCCGTCACACCGGCGGACCCCGGGAGGGCCAGGGTGGCGAGGCCGGAGCCGGCCTCGGCCAGCAGGCCGTCGGAGTGCCCGTGGTAGTGACCCGCGAACTTGATGAGCAGCGGGCGACCGGTGAAGCCGCGCGCCAGGCGGATCGCGGTCATCGTCGCCTCGGTGCCGGTGGAGACCAGCCGCAGCTTCTCGATGAACGGGACGCGGCCGATGACGGCCTCCGCGAGCTGGGTCTCGGCCGGAGTGGATGCGCCGAACGACAGTCCGCGCGCGGCGGCCTGCTGCACCGCGTCCACGACGGCGGGATGCGCGTGGCCGAGGATCGCCGGACCCCACGACGCGACCAGGTCGACGTACTCGCGGCCGTCCGCGTCGGTGACGTACGGCCCGCGGGCCGAGACGATGAAGCGCGGGGTGCCGCCGACCGAGCGGAAGGCGCGCACGGGCGAGTTCACCCCTCCCGGGATGACGCGCTGCGCGCGCTCGAACTGCTCCAGATTGACGTCGTTCATCGCAGCCATCCCGCCACTTCGGTCGCCCAATAGGTCATGATCGCGTCGGCGCCGGCGCGGCGGGCGCCGATCAGGGTCTCCTCGATGATGCGGTCGCGGTCGATCCAGCCGTTCGCTGCCGCAGCCTCCACCATCGCGTACTCCCCCGACACCTGGTACGCCCACACGGGGACGTCGCTCATGGCGGCGACATCGCTGAGGACGTCGAGGTAGCTGAGCGCCGGCTTCACCATCAGGATGTCGGCGCCCTCCTCGAGGTCGAGGCGCGCCTCGCGCAGGCCCTCGCGGCGGTTCGCCGGGTCTTGCTGATAGGCGCGGCGATCGCCGGAGAGCTGCGAGTCGACCGCCTCGCGGAACGGACCGTAGAAGCCGGAAGCGTACTTGGCCGAGTAGGCCAGGATCACGACATCGGTGTGGCCCGCGTCATCGAGCGCCTCGCGCACGGCGGCGACCTGGCCGTCCATCATCCCGCTGAGGCCCAGCAGCTGCGAGCCGGCCTCGGCCTGCGCAATCGCCATGTCGCGGTAGCGGAGCAGGGTGGCGTCGTTGTCGACGTGACCGCGTGCATCCAGGACTCCGCAGTGGCCGTGGTCGGTGAACTCGTCGAGGCACAGGTCGGTCTGCACGACCAGCGCGTCGCCCACCTCGTCGGCGAGCACGCGGGTCGCCACGTTCAGGATCCCCTCCGGGTCGGTCGCGGCCGAGCCGATCGCGTCGCGCGTCTCGGGCACACCGAAGAGCATGAGCCCGCCGACGCCGGCCTCGGCCGCCTCGTTCGCCACGCGCTTCAGCGAGTCGAGACTGTGCTGCGAGACGCCCGGCATCGAACCGATCGGGACGGGCTCGGCGGCGCCCTCGCGCACGAACAGCGGGAGGATCAGCTCGGAGGGGTGGAGGCGGGTCTCGGCGGTCAGCCGGCGCATCGCCGGGGACTGCCGCAGCCGTCGGGGTCGGATGACGGGATGCAGTTCACTCACTCACATCAGCCTACGCCCGCCACGCTGAGCACCCTCCCAGCGAACGGCTCCGGGAACGTCGGGTCAGGCGTCGGCCGCGTCGGCCGCGGCACGGGACTGCGCGACCTGCACGACGGCGTCGATGAGGGAGGCGGCTGTGCGCTCCTCGGCGATCACATCCACACGGAGTCCGAAGGACCGGGCGTCGCGTGCGGTCTGCGGACCGATCGCCGCGATGAGTGTGGACTCGGGCACCGGTCCCAGCTGCTGCTGGACCTGCTCGGCGACCGAGCCGCTGGTCACGAGGATGGCCTGCACCAGCCCGTCGCGGACATCGTCCACCACGCTCTCCGGCACCGGGACGCCGACCGTGCGGTAGGCGACAACCGACTCGACCTCGTGCCCGATGCGGCGGAGCCCTTCGGTGAGGAGCGGCTTGGCGATCTCGGACCGGAGCGTCAGCACGCGCAGCGGGAAGGCGCCCTGCGTCGCGGCCTCCCACTCGTCGAGCAGACCGCGGGCCGAGTTGTCCTCGGAGGGGACGAGGTCGACGTGATACCCGGCGGCCGCCAGGGCGGCGGCCGTCGTCTCGCCAACAGCGGCGACGCGAGTCGTCGGCGGGACCACCGCGCGCTGGGCGCTGAGGACGTCGACCGTGGTGGCGCTGGTGACGGTCATCCAGTCGAACTCGCCGTTCGCGAGCCGGGCCAGCGCCCTCTCGAGCGCGGGCGCGTCGGCGGTCGGCGCGAAGTTGATCATCGCCGCGACGACGGGAGAGGCCCCCTTCGACCGGAGGTCGGCCGCGACGGAGTCGCCCCACGGGCCGCCGCGTGGCACGAGGACGCGCCAACCGGCCAAGGGCTTGGGGATGGGAGCCGTATTGGTCATCGGCTGCTCCCCAGCGGTGCCAGGTCGGCAGCGCCGGCCTGCAGCAGTTCGGCGACCACCCGGGCGCCGACGTCGAGCGCGGCCTCCTGGAGGTGGGCCGAACTCAGCGAGTCCGGAGTGGCCGCGTGGGATGCGGTCAGCCGCTCGGTGCCGTCGGGACGGTAGACCGTCGCCGTCAGGAACAGGAGGCCGTCATCGACGATCGCCGTGGCGCCGATCGGTGCAGCGCATCCCGCTTCGAGTCCGGCGAGCACATGGCGCTCGGCGACGACGGAGGCGTGGGTGGTGACGTGGTCCACTGCGGCGAGCGCGCGCGCGATGGGCCCGCGGCCCTTCTCGTCCCCGGCGCGCACCTCGAGCGCGAGCGCGCCCTGACCGGGAGCCGTCGGCATGAGCGACAGGGGGAAATAGTCCGTCACGGCGTCGAGGCGGCCGAGGCGGGTGAGCCCGGCGGCCGCGAGGACCACCGCATCCAACTCGCCCTCGGCGACCATTCTGAGACGCGTGTCGACGTTGCCGCGGAGGTCCGTGACATCGAGGTCGGGGCGCTGCGACTTCAGCTGCGCGACGCGGCGGGGCGATCCGGTGCCGACCCGGGCGCCCTCGGGCAGGGTCTCCAGCGTGAGCCCGTCGCGGGCTGCGAGGGCGTCCCGCGCGTCCGCGCGCTTCGGGATCGCGCCGACCACGAGGCCGGTGGCGGGAGCGGTCGGAAGGTCTTTCAGGGAGTGGACGACCAGATCCACGTCGCCCGCGAGGAGCGCGTCGCGGAGGGCGGTGGCGAACACTCCCGTTCCGCCGAGCTGCGCGAGCGACTCGCGCGAGGTGTCGCCCTGCGTGGTCACCGTGACGAGTTCGACATCGAGGCCCGTGGCCCGGGCGATCGACTCGGCGACCGCCGTCGTCTGGGCGACCGCCAGTGCGCTGCCGCGCGTACCGACGCGCAGGACGCCCTCACGGCGCTCGGCGTCGCCGTCGACCCTCGTCACGGCGCCGCTCACGGTGCGAGCCCCGCTGCCGCCGGCTTGAATCCGAGGCGGACGTTCTCGCAGCATCCCGGACGGCACACGTCGTACCAGGGGCCGAGCGAGGTGACCGCGGGACGCTCCTCGGTGGGGACGCCGTCGCGGCGTTCGAGGACGAGGTCGACCAGACCCTTCACGTACGCGGCGTGCGTGCCCGGGGTCGGGACGCGGACGGCGACCAGTCCGTGCTCGTCGCTGGTCTCCATGGCCTCGTTGTCGAGGTCCCAGAGCACCTCCATGTGGTCGCTGACGAACCCGAGCGGCACGATGACGACCGCCTTGACGCCCAGCGCGGGGAGTTCTGCGATGCGGTCGTTGATATCCGGCTCGAGCCACGGCATCGACGGCGGCCCGGAGCGCGACTGGTAGACCAGATCCCATTCGACGGTTCCGCCGGTCGCAGCGTGCGTGACGACCTCCGCGACCGCGAGGTGCTGCGCCGCGTAGGCGCCCCCGTCACCGAAGCCGCGCTCGGCGGGGCCGGACCGGGTGGCGTCGCTCGACGGGATGGAGTGCGTCGAGTACAGGATGCGCACCTCGGTCGCCGGGTCGAGCCCGGGGAGCTTCTGCTGCAGCTCGTCGATGGCGTTGCGGACGCCCTCGATGAACGGCTCCACGAAGCCGGGGTGGTCGAAGAACTGGCGCACCTTGTCGATCTGGATGCGCTCCCCCAGTCCGGTGGCTTCCAGAGCGCCCGCGAAGTCCTCGCGGTACTGACGGCAGCTGGAGTAGGACGAGTACGCGCTGGTCGCGATGGCGATGAGCTTGATGAAGCCGCGCTCGTCGGCCTCGCGCAGTGCGTCAGCCAGGTACGGGTCCCAGTTGCGGTTGCCCCACAGCACGGGAAGGTCGATGCCGCGCTCGGCGAGCTCCGCCTCGAGCGCTGCCTTCAGCTCGCGGTTCTGGTCGTTGATGGGGCTGACGCCGCCGAAGTGGCGGTAGTGGTGCGCGACCTCTTCCAGCCGCTCCTCCGGGATGCCGCGCCCGCGGGTGACGTTGCGGAGGAAGGGGATGACGTCGTCCTGACCCTCCGGGCCGCCGAAGCCGGCCAGCAGGATCGCGTCGTAGGCGACCGGCTCGGTCACGTGCTCGGGCCCGGCGGCCGCGGCCGGCGTCGCGAACAGCACCCGCTGATCGGTCTGTGCCTCGGTCACTGCAGGACCTCCACGATTTCGGCGGGCTGGATGCGGCGGCCGGTGAAGAACGGGACCTCTTCGCGGACGTGGCGGCGTGCCTCGGTGTACCGGAGCTCGCGCATCATGTCGACGAGGTCGGTCAGCTCGTCCGCCTCCAGCGGGAGGATCCACTCATAGTCGCCGAGGGCGAACGAGGCCACCGTGTTCGCCAGGACTTGGCGGAACGCGGCACCCTTCCTGCCGTGCTCGGCCAGCATCTGCGAGCGCTCCTCATCGGGCAGCAGGTACCACTCGTAGCTGCGGACGAAGGGGTAGACGCAGAGCCAGTCCTTCGCGGCCTTGCCACGGAGGAAGCCCGGCACGTGCGCCTTGTTGAACTCGGCGTCACGGTGAACGCCCATGGCGTTCCACGTGGGGAGCAGGGCCTTCAGCAGCCGGGTCCGGCGCAGCTGGCGCAGGCCCCACTGCAGGGTCTCGGCCTCGGGGCCGTGCAGCCAGATCATCAGGTCGGCGTCGGCGCGGAGGCCGGAGACGTCGTACAGGCCGCGGGTGGTCACACCCTGAAGCTCCATGTCGGCGATGACGCCTTCGAGCTCGGAGACCGCGGTGGGCACGTCGGTGCCGTCGAGGTCGTCGGGCCGGGCGGGGTCACGGCGCAGCACTGCCCAGAGGGTGAAGCCGGTCGGGGTGTCGCTGGGGGTGTCGGGGGAGGTCGACTCTGCCGGAACGGCAGCCGGGGTACTCATACCCACAGTCTCCCTCTCAAACCTGAGAAGGCCAAAAACGAGCGGGCGCTCACCGGCGGATCAGCCGGACGACGCCCCAGACGGCGAGCGCGGTCGCGGCCACGGCTCCGGCGGCGGCAGACGCGAGCGCGATCGGGTTGTCCCTGCGGAGGCGCTCGACGCGCTCGGTGAGGCGCCTGGGCACGTTGAGCTTGTACTCGAGCGCCTCGATGGTGGCGGCGAGCTCGGAACGCGCCCGGTCGACGTCGCTGCGGTCAGTTGTCATACTTCCCCAGTCCTTTCACCGCGTCGACGTCTTCCTTGATGCTGTCGATCGTCTGCGACGGTGCCACGCCATCCATCTTCTTGAGGGAGCGGACGCCGATCAGTGCGAGCACCACGGCGATCACGACGAGTGCCCCGAAGACGATGAGCGCGGCGGCCCAGCCGGGAAGTGCAACGGCGATGCCGAGGATCGCCGCGGCGACGAGCGTGCCGAACGCGAAGAACAAGAGGAAGGCGGCCCCTGCGAACAGCCCTATGCCGACACCGGCATACTTCGCCTTCTCGGCGAACTCGGCCTTCAGGTGGTTGAGTTCGGCCGTGAGGAGCTCGACGAGCTGGCGCGGGAGGTCGGTGACGAGCTGGGCGACCGACTTGGCGCGCGCGCGCTCGACCCGGGCGCGTTCGCCGGGCGTCGGTTCACGGTCGGTCATCGGCGTCTCCCCTCATCGCTTCCGTACAGTACCCCTGTCAGAACGAGGACGCGCTACGGCCGTCCGCTTGTCCGGTGGTCGAAACCGTGGGCCGGGAGGGATACGGCGCCCGGGACTCGCGACGGCGGCGGTTCGCCTGCACCACGGCCTTCTTGACGGTGATGTACGCCGTCTCGGGGAACTCTCCCACCTTCTCGGCCACGAAGTCTTCGACGGCGTGCACCTGCTTCTGCACGCTCGGAGACTGCCAGGCCTTCACGGCCGTCGCCTTGATCTGCTCGTAGCGCTCCCGGCCGGCGCGAGCGCCGAGCACGAAGCCCACCGCCGCTCCGGCGACGAAGAGGAGTTTGCCGCGCATGTCGTCTCCCTGTCTCGAGTCCTCGTGGTCTCTGTTCAGTCGTCCGTGTGGAGGGCCTCTGTCAGAGCCCTCCAGCGTAGACCTCGCGCGCGCTCGGCTGTCCGGCGCGCATCCGGGATGACGGAGGCGAGGCCCGTACCGGTCAGCCAGGACCCGGTGACCTCGAGACCCTCGACGCCGTCGACCTCGGAGCGGACCCGCTGGATGCGTTCCCGCTGCCCCACTGTCGCATAAGGGAGGGCGTTCGTCCAGGGGGTCCTGGCGAATGCCGTCACGGCGGATTCCGCGATCGGAATATTGAGCATCCGGGAGGCGTCGGCCACCGCCTGAGCCCGCAGCTCGGCGTCGCCGAGGGCGAGCGTCTCGGCCGGTCGGCCCGCTCTGCCGTAGGAGAGGCGCACGACGTGACGACCGGGCCCTGCGGCTTCCGCGACCCACGCCCACTTCGCGCTGGAGTGGGTCATCGCCTTCGCGCGCACATCCGCACCCGGGACATCGGCGACGAGCACGCCCGTGCCGACCGGGCTCGCGGCGAGGCGGTCGTCCTCGACGATGAGCGTCACCAGCTCGACGCTCGACGCGGCCGGCCAGTCGAGCGCATCCAGCTCTGCGAGGGCCGCGTCGAGGGAGGCGAGCAGCGGCAGCGCGGAGTCGGCGGGCGACGCGAGCACCACGACGTCGGCGACGACCGCGTCACCGTCGATAGTGCGCACGAGCCAACGTCCGGGTCGCGCGGCGTCGGACGCGGTCTCTGCCTCGGTCTCTGGCGCGGCCTCGTCGTCGGTGTCCTGCGGCGGCTCCTCGGCCGGCTGCTCCCAGCGTGCGACGGAGGCGACCGCCGCTCCGGTGCGGACGGCGCCGCCGCGAGCCTCGATGTCGGCGGCGAGCGCCTGCGGCAGCTGCCACATCCCTCCCCGCAGACCACCGACGGCGCTACCCGCCTTCGAGGCCGAGCGCAGCTCGCCGACGGCGCCGGAGAGGGAGCCGAGGCGGGTGAGCGCCGCGTTGAGGCCCGGCGCGACGACCTCGACGTCCAGGTCGTCCGGCGCCGCCGAGTACACGCCCGTCGCGACCGGCGCGACCAGCAGCTCCAGCACCGTGCGGCCCATCCGCTTGCGCACCAGGGTGCCGAGCCGACGCTCCTGACCGATCTTCAGGACCGGGGTGACGCGGTCCAGGTAGGCGCGGAAGGCGCCCGCCCAGCCGATCGCCGCGACGACGTCCTTCGCGAGCGGGGAACTCGGAATGCCCAGCAGTCCCGCCTTCGGCAACGGCACCGAGCGCGAGCCGTGGCGCACCCAGGCTCCGGACGGGTTCGGCTGGACGACCGCGTCGTCGAGCCCGAGGTCGTGGAGGAGTTCGGCGACATGACCGCCCCGGGTCGCGAAGCTCTCCGCACCCGCGTCGAGCGTCATCCCGCGCAGAGACAACGGAGCGACGCTGCCGCCGACGCGGTCGGACGCCTCGAGCAGGGTCACCTCGAAGCCGGGCCGGGCGCACTCGCGCGCGACGACCAGACCCGCCACCCCGCCGCCGACGACGACGATGCGGGTGGGCGGCGACTCCACCGCGTGACGGAGCTCGTCCCCGATCGGATCGGCCTCGCCGCTCACTCGGGTCGCCACCCGTGGACCAGCTCGACCACCCGGGTCAGCACGGTGGGGTCGGTCTCCGGCGGGACGCCGTGGCCGAGGTTCAGCACGTGCGCCGGCGCCTCGCGGCCGCGGTCGAGGACGTCGCGGACGTGCGCCTCCAGCACCGGCCAGGGCGCATCCAGCATCGCGGGATCGACGTTGCCCTGCACCGGGACGACATGCCCAAGTCGGCGGCTCGCCTCATCGAGGGGGATCCGGTAGTCCACGCCGACGGCGTCCGCCCCCGCCTCGTGCATGGCCTTGAGCAGCTCGCCCGTCCCGACACCGAAGTGGACGAGCGGGACGTTGCGAACGACGGCGTCGATGGCGGGCTCCTCGCCCTCCACCGTCGCGGTTCCGGCCTCCGGAAGCTCGTAGGTGAGGTCGCGGACGTGCGAGAGCGCGCGGGCGGATGCGGGCGCGACCAACGCCACGTAGTCGTGCAGCGACAGGGATCCGGCCCACGAGTCGAACAGCTGGGCGGCGCTCGCACCGGCGAGCACCTGCGCGCGCAGGAAGGCGCCCGAGATGTCGGCCGTCCACTCCATCAGGCGCGACCAGGCCTCCGGGTCGGCGTGCATCAGCGTCCGGGCGCGGATGTGGTCCTTGGACGGGCCGCCCTCGACGAGGTAGGCGGCGAGGGTGAACGGAGCGCCGGCGAAGCCGATGAGCGGCGTGGTGCCGAGCTCGGCGATCGTCAGACGGACGGCCTCCTGGATCGGCGCGAAGACGTCCTCGCCGAGGGACGCGGGGTCGATCGACGTCAGACGCGCGACGTCCTCGGCGGTCCGGACGGCCTGGGCGAACACCGGACCTTTGCCGGGCACGATCTCGACCTCGACGCCCGCGAGCTTCAGCGGCACGACGATGTCGCTGAAGAAGATGCCGGCGTCGACACCGTGGCGACGGACCGGCTGCAGCGTGATCTCGCTCGCCATCGCCGGGTCGAGGCACGCGTCGAGCATGCGGGTGCCGACCCGCAGCTCGCGGTACTCGGGCAGCGAACGCCCCGCCTGGCGCATGAACCAGACCGGCGTCACCTCCTGACGCTCGCCCTGATACGCCCGGACGAGCGGGCTGGACGAGGTGCGGCCGGAGGAAAGCGGATGGGAGGGCGCGAGGGTGGTCACCCCCTGATTCTGCCAGGGCGGCAACTGGGCGGAACCTGGGCCTGATGGGAAGCTGGGCGCCGATTCGAGGTTGGTCCGACGCGAGCGTAGGCTTTCCTCCGTGCTTCTGTGCTTCTCGTCGAGTCACCGTACGGCGGACTTCGACCTCCTGGAACGGCTCGAGCGTCACGCTCCGGCCATCACAGCCGCACTCTCGGAGCACAGCGACATCGTCTCCGGCTCGGTGGTCCTCGCGACCTGCAACCGCTTCGAGGCGTACCTCGACATCGACGAGCCGCTGCCGGCCGCACGCGCGGTCTCGGCCGAGGCCGTGCTGGATGCGGTGAGCGCCGCCTCCGGGATCGACGCCGACACCCTGCGCGACGCGAGCTCGGTGTACAGCGACCACGCGGTCGCCGAGCACCTCTTCGCCGTGACCAGCGGACTCGAATCCGTCGTCGTCGGAGAGGGCGAGATCGCCGGCCAGGTGCGCCGGGCACTGGAGTCCGCCCGCGGTGCCGGTTCGGTCACCAGCGAGCTCGAGCGCCTGTTCCAGATCGCGTCCCGCACCTCCCGCGGCGTCAAGAATCGCACCGGCATCATGACGGCGGGGCGCTCGCTCGTCCGCCTGTCGCTCGATCTGGCCGAGAGCCGCATCAGCGACTGGGGGCAGACCCAGGTGCTGCTGGTGGGCACCGGCAAGTATGCGGGCGCCAGCCTCGCCGCGCTCCGCGACCGCGGGGTGACGGACGTGCGCGTGTACTCGCCCTCCGGGCGCGCCCCCAAGTTCGCGCTCTCGCACGACATCGCGCCCGTCCCCGCCGACGGTCTTCTGGACGCGATCGCCGAGAGCGACCTCGTCGTCACCTGCTCGGCCGTGACCGACTACATCCTCACCCGCCCGATCGTCGCCGAGGCGACCGCGCGGCCGGGAGCCGTCGAGCGTCGGCTCGTGATCGACCTCGGACTGCCGCGCAACGTCGACCCGGCGGTGGCCGAGCTCTCCGGCGTCGAGCTCCTCGACCTCGAGACCATCAGCATCCACGCTCCGCTGGAGGAGCTGCAGGCGGCCGACGACGCCCGGAACATCGTGGACGCCGCCGCCGCCGAGTACCGCGCCCGGACCGCCGAGCAGGAGGTCACTCCCGCCCTCGTCGCTCTCCGCACGCACGTCTTCGGCGTCCTCGACGCCGAGATCGAGCGGGCGCGCCGTCGCGGCGACGACGACGGGGAGACCGAGAGGGCGCTGCGTCACCTCGCCGGCGTCCTGCTCCACACGCCGTCCGTCCGTGCGCGGGAACTCGCCCGCGACGGCGACGCGCAGGCGTTCATCGACGGCGCCGCCGCCGTGTTCGGCATCGAGGTGGACCCGCTGAGCGTCCGCCCCCGACTCTCCGCTGTGGACGACGAGTCCGCGGCATCCTGACCCGACAGCCCGACCAGCGTAAGGATCGACGTGAGCGACGAAGCCACCACGACCAGCACCATCCCGCCGCACGGCGCGACCAGCCTCCCCTACGCCGCTGAGCAGCTGCGGACCGAACGTCTTCTCCTGCGTCCGCTGAACACGGGCGACCTCGAGGACGCGCACTCCTACGAGAAGCTGAAGGACGTCGTCCGCTACCTGTACTGGGAGGTGCACGACCACGACGAGTCGGCCGAGCACCTGCGCAAGCGCATCGCGATGAACCGCCTGGCCGAGAACGGCGACGGCATCGTCTACGCGGTCGAGCTGTTCGACGCGGAGGGCGGACCCAGCCGGGTGATCGGCCACATCAGCCTCTTCCTGAAGAACGCGACCTGGGGCAAGTTCGAGATGGGCTGGGTCTTCCACCCGGCGGTGCACGGCCGCGGCTACGCCACGGAAGCTGCCGACCGCGTGCTCGAGCTGTGCTTCGAATCCCTCGGCGCACACCGGGTCTTCGCCCAGCTCGACGCCCGCAACGACACCTCCGCGCGCCTCTGCGAGAACCTCGGGATGCGTCAGGAAGCGCTGCTGCGCGAGACGGAGATCTTCAAGGGCGAGTGGTCGGACACCGCGGTGTACGCCATCCTCGAGCAGGAGTTCCGCGCCGGGCGCTGACGGCCGCCGCGACGGCAGTCGCTTCCTCAGTAGGATGGACGGGTCCCCACACACCCGTACCGCACAGGGAGCACCATGGCCGCACCGTCGAGACTGGATTCCGTCATCACGCTGGCTCAGCACCGCGGATTCGTCTTCCCCTCCGGCGAGATCTACGGCGGCACCCGATCTGCGTGGGATTACGGTCCCCTCGGCGTGGAGCTGAAGGAGAACATCAAGCGCGAGTGGTGGAACTCGTTCGTGCGCGGTCGCGGCGACATGGTCGGCCTCGACTCGGCGATCATCCTGCCGACGGCGGTGTGGGAGGCGTCCGGCCACGTCCAGGTGTTCAGCGACCCGCTCACCGAGTCGCTCATCACCCACAAGCGCTACCGCGCCGACCACCTCTTCGAGGCGTACGAGGCCGAGCACGGCCACGCGCCGGAGAACGGACTCGACGACATCCCGGACCCGGACCACCCGGACAAGGTGGGCCAGTGGACGCCGATCCGGCAGTTCTCGGGCCTCATGAAGACCTACCTCGGGGTCGTGGACGACGAGTCCGGCCTGCACTACATGCGGCCGGAGACCGCCCAGGGCATCTTCACCGACTTCGCCTCGGTGCTGCAGACCTCGCGCAAGAAGCCTCCGTTCGGCATCGGCCAGATCGGCAAGGCGTTCCGCAACGAGATCACGCCGGGGAACTTCATCTTCCGCACGCGTGAGTTCGAGCAGATGGAGATCGAGTACTTCGTCGAGCCCGGCACCGACGAGGAGTGGTTCGACACCTGGATCGACCTCGCCTGGAACTGGTTCACGGAGCTCGGCATCAAGCCGGAGAACATCCGCCGGTTCGAGCACCCGAAGGACTCGCTGGCCCACTACTCGAAGCGCACCATCGACATCGAGTACAAGTTCGACTTCGTCGGCAGCGAGTGGGGCGAGCTGATGGGTGTCGCCAACCGCACCGACTTCGACCTCAAGACCCACATCGAGCACTCGGGTAAAGACCTGAGCTACTTCGACCAGAACAAGAACGAGCGTTACGTGCCGTTCGTGATCGAGCCGTCGTTCGGCCTGACCCGCGCGCTGATGGCGTTCCTGGTCGACGCGTACGACGAGGAGCAGGTGCCGAACGCCAAGGGCGGCACCGACAAGCGCACCGTGCTGCACCTCGACCCGCGCCTGGCGCCGGTGAAAGTCGCGGTGCTCCCGCTCTCGCGCAACGAGGCGCTGTCGCCGCTGGCCCGCGGCCTCGCCGACCGCCTCCGCAAGCGCCGCAACGTCGACTTCGACGACTCGGGCGCGATCGGCCGCCGCTACCGTCGCCAGGACGAGATCGGCACCCCGCTCGCGGTGACGGTCGACTTCGACTCGCTCGAGGACGACGCCGTGACGGTCCGGGACCGCGACTCGATGCAGCAGGAGCGCATCCCGCTCGAGGGCCTCGACCGGTACCTCGCCGAGCGTCTCCGGGAGATCTGACCGGAGCACCGGACCACCGGGGGGAGGCAGGTCGGCGTGGATCCGCTCAGCATCCGCATCGTCGACGGGCCTGTCCTCCCGACCTTCCTCGTACTGAGCGGCGCCGCCGTGCTGTACCTCCTTCTCCGGCGCCCGACCACGCGGTGGGTGATCACGGCGCTGCTCGGGATCCTCGGCGGGGCGGTCGTCGCGGTCGGCGTGTACGCCCTCCTCAACGCCGTGGATGCCTTCGGGTCGCCGCTGCCGAGCGAGGTCGCGTTCTGGGCCATGGGGATGTTCGCCGCGATCGGGCTGGCCGTCGTCAACCTGTGGCGGTCGCGGTGGTGGCGGAAACTCGTCGCCGCGGTCGGCATCCTGCTGTTCGCCATCACCGGTGGCCTGGGCATCAACGCCTACTACGGGCTCGACCCGACCCTGGGCTCCCTCTTCGGCTACACGGATGCGGGCAGCATCCGCATCGGTCAGCACACCAGCACCGCAGACCCGGCGGGGCCGCTCTACGAGACGTGGAAGCCGCCCGCCGACCTGCCGGCGAAGGGGCAGCAGGGCAGCCAGGTCATCCCGTCGGCCGGGTTCGCCGCACGTCCCGCCGGGATCTACCTGCCGCCGGCGGCGCTCGTGAAGAACCCGCCGCCGCTGCCCGTGGTGCTGTTCATGATGGGGTACCCCGGCAACCCGGATCCGAGCTACATCGGCGGGGTGCTCGACACCTTCGCCGCGGCGCATGAGGGCTTGGCGCCCATCGCGGTTGTCGCCGACCAGATCGGAACGCAGGGCGACCCCGCCTGCGCCGACTCCCGGACCTTCGGCACGGCCGAAACGTACATCACGGACGAGGTGCCTGCGTGGATCCGCTCGCACCTGAACGTTCTTCAGGACCCGAAGTACTGGACGATCGGCGGCTACTCGAACGGCGGCGCGTGCGCGTTCAAATACGCGGCCCAGTACCCGGACCGCTTCGGCAGTCTCCTGGTCGTCTCGGGTGACGAGTACCCGGGGGTGGAGATCCAGCAGCAGACCATCGACCAGGTCTTCGGAGGCGACGCCGCAGCGTTCGAGCGCGCGAAGCCAACGTCCATCCTCGCCGCGAATCCCGGCCGCTACTCCGCCATGACCGCCGTCTTCACGGTCGGCGGGAACGACCCGACGTTCGTCCCCGGAGTGCAGCGCGACGCCGCCGCGGCGCAGGCCGCGGGCATGCAGACGACGTTCTCCGTCGTACCGGGCGCCGGTCACGTGGTGGACGCGCTGGACGGCGGCCTGACCAAGGACTTCGACATCCTCTACCCTGTCCTCGGACTGAGCCCACCGTGACGGAGGCCCGCATGAGCACCGCAGACACCGCGAGCAGCACCTCGGCGCCTGTGCCCGAACCGGCACCGGCCGGCCCCGGGCGACGCCGCGGCGAGGGCTTCGGCCGCGCGCTCGGCCGCTACGCCCGCATCGCCCCGGCCAGCATCGCCCTGGCGGTCATCATTTTGGTGTCGTCGATCGTCACGGGGACGCTGTGGAGCGCGGCCTCTGCGGGCGGCGACTCGCTGGTGTGGGCGGCGGGCGTGACGACGACGATCCGTGCCGGCTTCTGGTGGACCCCCGTCACGGCGCTCTTCGTGCCGGAGGACCCCATCCAGGTGGTCATCGCCGTCGTGCTCGCCCTGACCGTCATGGCGGCGGCGGAGCGCCTGCTCGGCACCGCACGCACCGTGCTCGCCTTCCTGGTGACCGGGGTCCTCGGGATCGCGCTGGGCGTCGTCCTGCAGTGGGCGGCGGTGAGTGTCGGCGAACTCTGGGCGACCGTGACGGAATTCGACTTCACCCTCGACCCGACCGTCGGCATCATCGGGACGCTCATCACGGCGAGCGCGTTCGCCAGCACCCTGTGGCGTCGCCGCATCCGGCTGCTCACGTTCGCGATCGTCCTCGTCTTCGTTCTGTACAACGGCGACCAGAACAACGTCTACCGTCTGATCGCCGCACTGCTCGGCCTCGCGCTGGGCGTGCTGCTGCGCCGCGGCCGCCTGCGCCGGCTCCACCGCAGCTCGCACGCCGAGACCCGGAACCTCGTCGCGGCGGTCATCGCCATCACCGCGTTCGGTCCTCTGCTCGCGCTGCTGCCTCCCGGCGGGTTCGGCCCTCTGTCGTTCGTGGCCTCGCTGTTCGAGCGGCCGGAGGTCGACGTCGCCGCCGTGATGTCCCGGTGCGACGTCTCCTACTCGAGCAACTGCCGCAGCGAGCTCATGATGGTGGCAGTGCAGGGCTTCGGCCCGTTGCTGCTGTCGGTGCTCCCGCTCGCGCTCCTGCTGCTCACCGCGATCGGCCTGCGTCGGGGCCGTCGGTTCGCGCTGCTGCTCGGCATCATCGTGAACGCGGCGATGCTCCTCCTGCCCTTCACCGCGCAGGGCGGCGACATCGCCCTCGAGGTGCAGAGCGTCACGGATGTGGCCCCCGCGCTGGAGGTGCTGCTGTGGCTGTTCGCCGCGCTGCTCGTGCCGATCGCCTCCATCGCGCTCCTGATCGCCACACGCCGTCAGTTCCAGATCCGGTCGCCGCGGGCGGCGGTCGCGCGCTTCGCCATCATCGTGGTGTGCGCCTTCGGGCTGCTCGCGCTGGCCTACCTGGTGGCGGCGCTCTCGTCGCTCACCGAGTTCGTCCCCGACGCCACGGTCGCCGACGTGTTCGCCTCGACGCTGCGTCGCTTCGTCCCGGCCGGCTTCCTCTCGGCGCTCGGCACACCGATCGTTCCGACGACCCCGATCGTCGTGATCCTCTACCACTGGGTCGGGCCGGTGTTCTGGACGGTGTTCGTCTTCGCGACGCTGCAGCTGTACCGCGCGACCTTCACCGGACGGACGCTGGCGGACGAGGAGCATTTCCGCGCGCTGCTGCGGCAGGGCGGCGGGGGCACCCTCGGCTTCATGGGCACCTGGCCGGGCAACGTGTAC